>DASWXP010000002.1:0-622084 GCA_036405415.1 Minisyncoccota bacterium | reverse complement strand
AGTGCCATACCGCTTACGAGCGTGATGAGCACGGCGAACACACCGATCATGATCGGTCGAGACTTCACGTATCCGCTTTTCGCGATGATGCTTTCCATAGTGTTCTCAGTAATGGTGATAAGAAATAACGCCCTGCTGCAGCCGCAGCGTACAAAAAAGAAGAGTAAGAAGAAGAGGCGACGTGCGGGGGTCCGAAGACCCCCGCACGCACTGGCCCTTAGCGCATGGCCCGGCGAACATCCTCCTCCGTGATGATGGCGACGCCGTTCACGAACGAGTCGCGGCCGACGCTCAGCGTGACGATGGTGCCGTCCGGCAGCTCCCAGCAGATCGAGGGCAGGCCCTCGAGCGCCTCAGGCGGCAGGAACCAGCTGTTGGTCCCGTCCTCCCTTGCGTAGAAGCTGTAGCTGACGTTCTGCACCTCGACCCGCTGACCCATGATCCGGCTCGAGTTGCCCTCGACTTCTCTCCAGTCGCAGATGATCTGGACCCTACGGCCGTCGATCACGCGATAGGAGGTCATGGGGCACTCCTCCGGGAAGTCGTGCCGGCGATCCTGTTCGCCCGCGAGCAGGAGCGCGTGGCACCTGCCCGGAAGCGCACGCGGGCCGATGTAGGCGCCGCGGATCGCGACCTGACCCTGCCGCGGGGGCGGCAGTCCCTTCATGGACGGGAACCGGACCTCGATGCACCGCGGCGCATCGACGACGATGTCCAGACTCTCGGCGAATCCGGGATTGGCGCAGTCGCTCCACAGGACCCGCTTTCCCGTATCGGGGTTGCTGTAGATCACTTCTCCGCGCCGCACCTGTCGGGTGACGCAGCTCATGACCACGGCGGTCCCGCCGTTCGGGCGGTCGTGGATGCACGACGAACGGTACTCGATCGTGCGGTCGACCTCAGTCGGCACCAGCTTCCGGATGTAGGCCGGGAGCTGACTGACGCTGGTGAGACCCGCTTCCGGATCGGCTTCCTGGAAGGCGATCAGGAAGTGCTCGGGGGTCGCATAGCAGCCCTGGAGCTTCACCCGCTTCCCTTCCGGGTCGGCCGCGAGCGCGCGATCCATCTTGATCGCGAACTGCGGCAAAGGCCCGACTCCGTCCCTGCAGAAGGAGTGGCCGGCCGGCTCCACCGCTTTCGCCTCGCTCGCCCCCATGAAGGAGGACAGCGCGAGGGAAGCGAGGAAGACGGCGAACAATGCCAGTTTCTTCATCTAACTCTCCTGTTGTTTCGCTGACCCCGAAGTCGGGGGCAACTTTGGAACAATGGGCCTCTCTGCTCTCGCAGCCGCCCAAGTCGCTGATAGCGACCTATCCGACCAGAAGCGCTAGCTTCCGAGCGGGTAGGTCTCCACGAGCTCCGCCGTCACGATGAAGCGGGCGGTCTTCTTTCCGAACGAATCGCACGTAGCGAGCGTGAGGGTGTGACCCTTAGCCGTAAGCGGGATCGCCGCTTCCTCAGCGTCTGCAGACGCGACGTCGGATACGGCGTACACGAACGCGGCGGTCTCGCCGTATACCGTGATGCGGTCTCCCTTCTCGAGGTGCTGGATCTCGTTGAACGCCTTGAACGCCTCGTTGTTCACGATCGGAAGGTAGCTCGAGTGCCCGAAGAGGATGACATTGCCTTCCTCGCCGAGCTTCGCCGAGGTCGGGTACCGGACCGCGCCCGTAAGGAGCGCCTCGTCGAGCACCGCCACGTTCGTGGACGTAGGGTTCTTGACTACGACGTCCAGATCGATCTTCTCGATCGCAACGCGCGTAGCGTTCTCCGGAGCGGCAAGTGCAACCGATGCGGAAAGTGCACGAGCCGGGACATCGGTCTCTGCGACCTTTTCCGGTGTCTCAGGCACGAGATCGAACGCGGCGAGCGTCGAGAACGATACGAAGAAGACCGCAAGGAATACGCCCAGGAAGCTCCACTTCCTGGACCATGCGCGCCCTGAGGCGCGTACGAACTTGACGGTGTTCTGTATCGCTGTCATACCTGGACTTGGCTATATTACATTCTAACTAGTATTTGTCAAGCCTGACTGGGTCCAGGGAGGCGAAGGGCTTCCCTCACCCTACCGTCAGGTACCTGAAGGTATGCTGAAGGCTCCTGGTCCTGCCAGACCAGAGATTTGACAGAAAATATAGGCTGTGGTATATAGGGTGACATATGGAAACGACAACCATCCGTACAACGACCCGTTCGGGTTCCCGCCAGGCGGCGGTGAACGCGCTCGCGATCGTCGGCTTCATCGTGCTTATCCTTATCGGCATGGCGCTCGCTATCTACGCGGCGACCTTCGTTCCGGCTGCGCTCTCTCGCGTAGGCTCCGCAGCGGTATACCTCTCGTCCCAGGTCTTCCCTTCTGACGAGGGAGACACCGACCTCGTGGTCGTGCCTCCGACCGAGACCGTACCGTTCGGTGACGACGCTGAGGTTGCCACCTCGACGCCTACCACCACCCCGGCTACGGGAGGCACCGTGACGACCAATCCTCGTCCAGGCACTCCGACCACGACCGTCATCCCGGTCCAGGTCCCGGCATCTACCAATTACTACGGCCTTCCGGACCTCGTCATCGAGAATGTCCAGACCGGCTACCTCTCATCCTCGAACACGAGCTCCTTCCGCGCATCGAGCCGCGTTCCGGATGGCGAGCGTGGCGCCGTGAAGTTCACGATCGCAAACCGCGGCACCAACGTATCAGGACGCTTCGACTTCGAGGCCGAGCTCCCGACGACCCGCGGCTACACCTACAGCTCGAAGACGCAGCAGTCTCTTCGTCCGGGCGAGCGCATCGAGTACGTGATGGGCTTCGACCAGACGCGCGAAGGTAACAACCGCCGCATCGAGATCACGGTTGATCAGGATGATGACGTACGCGAGTCGAACGAGAGCAACAACGACCGTTCGGTCACCGTCGACATCGAGGACTAGGACGTCGTTTCCCTTCTCCTTACAGAAAAGCCCTCGCTCCTATGAGCGAGGGCTTTTCCTTGTGTCGCCTACACGTCGAGTCGCGCGAGCTTCGCGTTCGACTGGATGAACGACTTGCGGCTCGGCACATCGGTACCCATGAGAACGTCGAAGATGCGATCCGCCTCAGCACCGTCTTCAACCGTAACGCGCTTGAGGATGCGATTGGCCGGGTCCATGGTAGTCTCCCAGAGCTCTGAAGCGTTCATCTCGCCGAGACCCTTGTACCGCTGAATGGAGACCTTCGCGCCCTTCTTAGTGGTTACCTCTTCCTCCGGCGCTCCTTCTTCCCCTTCGTCAGTTCCCTGCTCCTCGTCCGCTTCCTCTACCGCTGTCGCCGCGTCGTCCCCGAGGAGCTGGAACTTCTCCTCGTCCGAGTATGCGTAGAACGTCTCCTTGCCCTTCTTTATCTTGTAGAGAGGCGGCTGCGCGATGTAGATGAAACCGCCATCAATAACGGGGCGGAAGTGACGGTACAAGAGCGTGAGGAGAAGCGTGCGGATATGCGCGCCGTCCACGTCGGCATCGGTCGCGATGATGATCTTGTGGTAGCGGAGCTTGCCGAGGTCGAAGATGTCGCCGATGGCAGTGCCCATAGCGACCACGAGGTTCTTGATCTGCTCGGACGCGAGCATCTTATCGAGGCGTGCGCGCTCGATGTTGAGGATCTTTCCACGAAGCGGAAGGATGGCCTGAGTGCGGCGATCACGCCCGGTCTTAGCGGTGCCGCCTGCGGAGTCTCCCTCTACGATGAAGAGCTCTGATTCGGCAGCATCCTTGGTCTGGCAGTCCGCGAGCTTGCCGGGAAGGGTCATGCCGTCGAGCGCGCCCTTGCGGAGCACGGAATCCTTCGCGGCCTTGGCGGCCTTGCGCGCCTTAAGGGCGAGGATGCCCTTGTTCACGATCGCCTTCCCGTCGTCTGGATTCTCCTCGAGGAACATCGCGAGCGCGGTACCGAACACGGACGCGGTCGCGCCCGTAGCCTCTACCGAACCAAGCTTGCCCTTGGTCTGGCCCTCGAACTGGATCTCCGGCATCTTCACGGACACCACCGCGGTGATACCCTCGAGCACGTCGTCACCCGTGAGGTTCTCCTCGCTCTCCTTGAGGATGCCTGCCGAGCGGCCGTATGAGTTCAGGGTACGCGTAAGCGCGGTCTTGAATCCCGTTACGTGCGTGCCGTGCTCCGGGTTGTAGATGTTATTCGCGAACGCCATAAGGCGCGGCGAGATGTCGTCGACGTACTGGAACGCCACCTCGACCTGTACGTCCCCTTCCGCCGCATCTACGTAGAAGACGTTCTTGTGTACTGGGGTCTGATGCTTGTTATAGAAACCGATGAGGGAACGGAGGCCTCCCTCGAAGAAGAAGGACATGGAAGGACAATCGATGTCCTCATGGCGGAGGTAATACGCATCCTCGGCATTGAGAACCGTGACCTCGCGCGCGTCGATGACCGTGATGCGCGTGCCCTTCACGAGGTAGGCCTGCTGGCGCAGGTGCGCGACAATCTTCTCCCAGTTCCAGTTGATGCCATCCTTGAAGATCGACTCGTCTGGGCGGAACATGACGATGGTGCCGTGCTTGTCGCTCTTCCCGATCTGCTTGACCTTCGCCTTGGCCTTGCCGATCTCGTACTCCTGCATGTGGATGCCGCCGTCCTTGTGGACGATGACCTTCGTGTGGGTCGAGAGCGCGTTCACTACGGACGCACCCACGCCGTGGAGACCGCCCGAGACCTTGTATCCTGATTCCTCGCCGCCGAACTTGCCGCCCGCATGGAGCGTCGTCATGATCGTCTCGAGCGCCGAGACCTTCGTCTTCGGGTGTATACCTACCGGGATACCGCGACCGTTATCCACGACGCGCACGTAGCCGCCCGGAAGAAGCGCGACTTCGATATCGTCCGCGAACCCGCCCATGGCCTCGTCGCGCGAGTTGTCGAAAATCTCCCAGATGAGGTGATGGAGACCATCGGGACCCGTAGTACCGATGTACATTCCCGGACGCTTCCTGACCGGTTCGAGACCCTCGAGCACGGAGATCGAGGACGCGTCGTATGCCTTTTCCTTTGACGCCTTAGCGGCCGCAGGAGCAGCCGCTTTCTTAGGTTTTTCCTCCCCTGCCTTAGCCATATCGTTAGCTCTAGTATAGCACAAATCCCGAGTCCAGACCCGGAATCTATGTGACTAATATGGCTTATTTAGCGCACTTCCCAGCCATCTCTCGCGTTCAGGCCGTCGGTAACCCGCTGCATAGCAGGATCGAGATCCGTATCAGCGAGGGTGCGCTCCATAGACTCGAACACGAGGCGGAACGCGTAGGAGGTCCTGCCTTCCTTCTCGAAGCGGTCGAAGCAGTCGAGACGCACGAGGAATGCTCCGGCATCCTTCACGATGGCGTTCGCCACTTCGCTCTCGGTCGTTCCTTCAGGCGTCCACACCGCGATATCGCGGAGCGCGAACGGATACTGGGAATACGGACGGAACGCTCCTAAGCGTACCGTCTTCGGCGCATAGTCCTCCCCGAGCTTCTCGAGATTGAGCGCACCGAGATCGAACTCCATGACCTGCCCGTCGAGGCTGTAGCGCGGCGTTAGCGGAGCGCCGACAAGATCCTGCGAGAGCGCGAGTACGTCCTGCTGAAGGAGCTCCGCTGCCTTAGCAGGCTTTCCTGAAAGCGGCACTGCACCCACCGAAAGGACGAGATGCTCTCCCTTCGCCGTGAATACGTTCCCCACCTCAAAGAGCCGCACAAACTGCTCCGGCCCTATCACGCGCGGCGCGAGCTGAGCGGCGCGCGTAAGCGCATCCTTTACGTTCTCGATGAGCGAAGCGCGCAGGTACGGCTTCTCCTCCTGGAGCGGATTCGCGAGCAGGACCTCACCCTCTCCTGCGAACGACGGCGTGGACACTTCTGCGTAGCCGCGCTCGATAAGGAAGTCCTTCACGCGCTCGATGCCGCGATAGCGTGCCTGCTCCGGCTCGCCTGCTGATACCGGGAGCTGCACACCAGCAATGGAGTCGTATCCGATCGTACGGCCTATCTCTTCGATCAGGTCTTCAGGTATAGAAAGGTCCCGACGCTCGAACGGCACGAGGACGATGAATCGGTCCTCGACTTCCTCGAAGGAGAACGAGAGGCGCGTGAGCGCTGCACGCACCTCGTCCATGGAAAGTGACGTGCCGAGCACCGCGTTCACCTCAAGCAAAGAGGCCGACACCGTTTGAGGCTCCTCAGGATTTGGATAGATATCCGTGACGCCCGCTACCGTGCCGCCTGCGATATCCGTTATGAGCGCGAGCACGTCGCGCATGCCGTAGGCGGCGAGTGCAGGAGATGGACGATTCTGGAAGCGCGAAGACGCATCGGTGAAGAGCTTCAGTTTCTGCGCGGTGCGGCGCACCTGCGTGCCGTCGAAGTTCGCCGCTTCGATGACAAGGTCAGTAGTACGCTCATCCACCTGCGCTTCCTTCCCGCCTTTCACACCGGCCACACCGAGCACCGCGTCATTGTTGCCGTCGACAATTACAAGCGTTCCCTCCGGAAGCGCGTACTCCTCTCCCGTAAGCGACGTGAACGCCTCTCCTTCGGTAGCGATGCGGACAGCGATGGCGTACTTGCCGTCGCGCACGGAGAGCTTCTTCGCGTCGAACGCATGGAGCGGCTGCCCGATATTGAGCATCACGTAGTTCGTAGCGTCCACGACGTTGTTGATGGAGCGCTGTCCTACGGACTCAAGCGCCTCCTTGAGCCATGCCGGGGACGGGCCGACCTTCACGCCCTTCACGAGGGCGCCCATGTAGCGATTGCATTTGCCTTCCGCATCGAGCGAGACCGAGAGCTCGTCGGTTTCAGGGAACACCGGAAGCTCCTTTCGGAGCGGATCAGACTTGAGAGGCATTCCGAGCGCTGCCCCGAGCTCAAGCGCAACACCGCGGTGCGACATGAGGTACGCCGCCCGGTCCGGAAGCGCCTTAACATCGAGCATGTCACTCGTAGCCTCTTCAATCTCTGCGACATGGAACGTGAGCGCGTCCGAAAGCGCCTCCGTGTCTGGGAGCGCTGAGTCAAAGTATTGCTGGAGCCATTTCTTGGATATCCTCATATGCTATGCGGGATCGAACCCGTATGTGAAGCGGATATCGCCGTTATGGAAGGCGCGCACGTCCGGGATGCCGTACTTCACCATAAGAAGTCGCTCAATACCGCCCCCAAACGCAAAGCCAGCGATCTTATCAGGATCGAGGCCAGCGTTCCTGATGACTTCAGGATGGAGCATGCCTGCGCCACCGGTCTCGAGCCACCTGCCCTTCTTGCCGGGAACCTCGTACCACACGTCGATCTCGACGCCCGGCTCGACGAACGGGAAGAAGCTCGGACGGAAGCGCACCTTCGCGTCCTCGCCGAGATACTGGCGATAGAAATAGTCGAACGTTCCCTTCAAGTGCGCGAGCGTAACCGTTCCCTTCGGTCCTACGGCGAACCCGTCGAGCTGATAGAACTGCGCCTCATGCGTCGCGTCGGTCGCCTCGTTTCTAAACACCTTCGCAGGAGCAATCATGCGCGCTTCGGACTGTCCGCTCTTCGCCATCTCTTCGAGGCAGCGGATCGTAACTGACGTGGTATGCGTGCGTGGCGCACGAGGCGTCTCTTCCTTCGTCCAGAACGTATCCTGCATGTCGCGTGCCGGATGATCCGCAGGCATGCGCAGTGCATCGAAGTTATGATGCTCGTCCTCGAGCTCAGGGCCGTAGGCGATCCCGAATCCCATGCGCGCGAATATCGCCGCGATCTGGCGAATGTCTGCTGAGAGCGGATGCAAGCGTCCCGAATCCATGTCTTCCGCAGTATACAGCGGAAACCTAGAAAAAACAGGCGTATTTGCTATGCTTACGAGAACGCTCTGGCATCTATGAACCTCGAGGTACTCGCCTACCCGTTCGTGTTCCTCGGCCTCTATTTTGAGGTCTTCATGCTTCTAACCTTCCTCTCGCAACCGGCCAAGGAGCGCCGGCTCCGCGCTGCCGCGACGAACACGCCCAAGGTGGCGATCATCGTTCCCTGCTGGAACGAGCAGGACACCATCGGCGGGACCGTGAACTCGCTTCTCGCGCTCGACTATCCGAAAGACAGGCTCGAGATCATCCTCGTGAACGACGGCTCTACCGATAACACGAAGGAAGTTATGGACGCGTATGTGGGGAATCCGCAGATAACCGTCATTCATAAGGAGAACGGCGGGAAGCACACCGCGATCAATCTCGGCATCGAGCACGCGAAGGACGCCGAGTTCGTAGGATGCCTCGACGCCGATTCGTTCGTAGCGCCTGACGCGCTCCGCGAGATCATCGGCTCCTTCGACAGCCCGAAGGTGGCGGCTGCCACCCCGGCCATGTCGGTGTTCCAGCCGAAGAACCTGCTCGAGCAGATGCAGAACGCCGAGTACATCATCGGGATCGCCGCGCGCCATGCCCTTTCTGCCGTGAACGGCATCTACGTAACCCCGGGCCCGTTCTCCTTCTACCGCCGCTCCGTGATCGAGGAGATCGGCGGCTTCCGCCACGCGCATCAGGCCGAGGACATGGAGATGGCGCTCCGCATGCAGCGCGCAGGCTATGAGATCGAGAACGCGCCGCGCGCCCGGGTCTACACGAAGGTTCCTCGCTCGGTGCCGAAGCTCATCAAGCAGCGCACCCGCTGGACCACCGGCTTCCTACGGAACGTGATGACCGATTATCGGGACCTCGTTGGCAACCCGAAGTACGGCACGCTCGGCCTCATGGTCCTCCCCTTGGGTTTCGTGGCTATCGTAGGCGGCGCGTTCCTCTTCTTCGTGGCGCTCCTTGCGCTCGCGCAGGGCGTGTACCGCTCGCTCTCGCTTGCGAGCGGCATCCCGCTTGCCTACACCCTTACGCCCCGCGTCGCGCTCGACTGGTTCTACGTGCCCGTCACGTTCATACTCCTTGCGAGCGTGGTGGTGGGCGTCCTTTCGATCTCCCTCGTCCTTATCGGCCGCCACGTCTCGAACACGCCGGCGAAGGTGGCGCTCGGCATCGTGGGATACACGTTCATCTACGCCTTCATCGCCCCGTTCTGGCTCATGCGTTCCATGTATGATGTGCTTACCGGCAAGCGCCGTGCCTGGCGCTAGCTCTTATATCTAATCCCGTACCATGCCTCTCGCTACCCGAAACGCCTTGCTCGCCCTCGCGATTACTGTCGCCATCTTCGGCACCATCGTCGCCGCGATCAATCATCTCGATCGCCAGCGCATCGCCGAACTCGACGCCATCCAGGCGCAGCTCGCCACCGACACCCTCTCCATCGAGACGCAGTTCGCCCTACTCGAGGACGCGCCGTGCGAGGATCTCTCGGTCGGTACGGACCTCACACAGGAGGTATCGCTCCTCGGCGATCGTCTCGGCGCTACCGAATCGCGTCTCGGAAGCGACAACCCTGAGGTTATCCGCATCAAGAAGCAGTACACGCTGCTTCAGATCCGCGACTACCTCCTCACGAAGCGCATCGCGGACACCTGCGATGTGGAGCCGGTGACCGCGCTCTACTTCTACTCCAACGAGCCGGGCGCCTGCGAGAGCTGTGACCGCGCCAGCTACGCGCTCTCCTACCTCCGCCAGACGTACCCGGGGCTCCGCGTCTACTCGTTCGACTACAATCTCGACCTCGGAGCCCTCAAGACGCTTATCGCGGTCGAGAAGATCGACGAACGCTTCCCTGCCTTCGTTATCGAGGGCGAGCGTTCGTACGGATTCGAGGACCTCGAGACGTTCGAGGAACGCTTCCCTGAGGAGCTGTTTGAGATGGCGAGCTCGACAGACGCTGAAGGCGAAGAGTAGGAGTAATGAATGAGAAAAGCGCCCGAGGATTCCCTCGGGCGCTTTTCTCTTGCCTGAGCCGGGAGCGAGGCTTGAACTCGCGACCTACGGTTTACAAAACCGTTGCTCTACCAACTGAGCTATCCCGGCGATTACGCTACGATACCGGAAACTTTATGTTTAATCCAGGAAACTCCTATCAACCGCTTCCTATATTCTCACTGGACCTTGGTTCGTTAGGAGGAAGCCATGCGTGCGTGCTGCATCATCAAGCCTAAGGCGACTGGGCGCCGTGACGAGATTGTCGCTGCGCTTAAGAATGAGGGAGTCTCGATTATTCGCGAGAAGCGTATCACCTACACAAAAGCGCTCGTGCACGCGCTCTACGACCACATGGACCAGAGCGCGCGGGACGCCATAGCCGCGCGACTCTGCGGCATGGACGGCATCGCGCTTCTCCTTGAGGTTGCGAGCATCGACCGGCTCCTTGAGGTCGTGGGAGATGATAGCGATCCCCGTCGCTGTCGCCCGCACACCCTGCGCGCGCGGTTCGCAAGCGGCGCGTCAGAAGAGCGCATGGGAGACGCGCCTTGGTGGGAGAACGCCGTGCACCGCCCTATCAACGAGCGTGAGGCACTCCGCGACCTCTCGCTTCTCTTCCCTTCGTGAAGCAAGAAACGAGCGAGGGCCCGTTCCGGGTCCTCGCTTTCTCTTATGCCTTGTTCCTCGGCGCCTTACGCGCACTCCTGAGCGCCGTGCGCACACGGTCGAGACTTCGAGCGAGCGGGCTCGCCGCGTCCTGGCTATCCTCTTCTGCAACCGGCATGCCGCGGCGCTCCCGGAGCGTCTTCACAGCCCTCGTGAGGATCCTCTCGGTTGCGCGGACCATCTGGAGGATGGTATGCGCGATATCATGCAGCACGCGCTCGAGCGCCGTTCCCGCAAGGTGCCGTGCAAACGCGCCCCAGTCGACATGCGTCGCTATGAACGCGGTCCGCGAGACCTTGCGATCAAGCTTCGCGCGGAAGGAGCCTAGAACGCGGTTTCCGCTATTCCTCTCAACCGCGATGAGGAGGAAGAAACCTCCGAGAAGAAGGGCTGAGACGCCGATGAAGATGAGGTAAATCATGATACGCGAGAAGGCCGGTCTCCCGGCCTTCGGCTAGCGAGCTGAGAAGCGCGCGAACTTGGAGATCTCGACGCGCTCGCCGAACTTCTGCGAAGCCTCGTTGAGGAGGTCGCGGACGGTCTTCGAGTCGTCGCGGATGTAGGACTGCTCGAGGAGCACCTGGTCCTTGAAGTAGGACGCCATCTTGCCCTCGAGAATCTTCTCCTGCATCTCTGCCGGTTTGTCCTTCACCTCCTCCTGGAAGATGGACATGGCTGCTGCCTTCTTATCCTCAGAGATCTCGTCAGACGAGAGGAAGACCGGATTGGTTGCGGCGACGTGCATCGCGATAGCGCGCGCGAGATCGCCGAACTCCTCGTTCTTCGATACGAAGTCGGTCTCGGACGAAAGGAGGACCATCGCGCCCACCACGCCGTCATGGACGTAGGTGCCGATAGCGCCTGCGCCGAGCTCGCGGTCCGCCTTCTTGTCGGCAGCCGCGCCGGAGCGCTTCTTCAGGATAACCTCGGCCTTGTCCATGTCGCCCTCGGCCTCCTCGAGCGCCTTGCGGCACTGCATGATGGAAACGCCGGTCTTGTCGCGGAGGACCTTAACGGTATCGAGAGAGATGTCCATAGGTATGAAGCGCTATTGAATGTAAGTAAGAGGAACCGGAGCGAAAACGGAGACTAGCCCTTGAGGCCTGACTCGTACGCAGACGCGAGCTCGTCGAGCACGAGCGCGATGGTGTCGCGGGATGCGTCGTTCACTACCACCGGGTAGGTCGCGTCCTTAAGGTCGCAGTCAGAGCTCATCACGCCGATGACCGGGATGCCGAGCGCGCGTGCCTCGCGGGACGCATGCGCCTCATGGCGGGTATCGACGATAACCATCGCGTCCGGGCGGCGCTGGAGCGAGGTAAGGCCGGAAAGGCGGGTCGTGAGCTTCTCGATCTCGCGGTCGATGCGGATGCGCTCGAGCTTCGTGTAGAGCTTTGCGAGCTCGCCGTTGTCACGCTTCTGAGAAAGGTCAGCAAGGCGATCGATGCGCTTCTTGATCTCCGTGAAGTTCGTGAGCGTACCGCCGAGCCAGCGGCCGGCGACGAACGGAACGCCGAGGCGCTTGCCGATTGCCTTTACGCCGTCCTGAGCCTCGCGCTTGCCGCCGACGACGAGGACTACCTTGCCATCGCGTGCGAGCGCTGCCATTACGGACTTCGCCTTCGCGAGCTGCTCATCGGTCTTCTTAAGGTCGAAGATCTCGACATTGGACTTCGCGCCGAGCACGAACGGACGCATGGTCGGATGGCGACGGCTCTTCACCTGCGCAAAATGAGCGCCGGCGCCGAATAGACGCTCAACGCCAGGGCCGCTCATGGCGGTCTGTGATACTTCAGTCATGATTTCGCTAGCTTACCACAAGGCCTTTTTCCTATCAATCGCCATCCTCGGCCGCCCCGATACCCCCGCTCTCGGCAGCCGCCTGGAGAGCCCCCACGATAGGGTCAATCCCGCCCTGGAGGATCTTCGGGAGGTTGTGCCAGGATTCCTTGAGACGATGGTCAGTCACGCGATCCTGGAGGAAGTTGTAGGTCCGGATCTTCTCCGAGCGGTCCCCGGTGCCGATCTGGCCGGATCGGAGCGCCGCATGCTCGGACGCCTCCTTCTCTATAGCAAGCGCCTCGAGCTTCGCGGCGAGGATTGCCATGGCCTTCTCGCGGTTCGCAAGCTGGCTGCGCTCGCTGGATGAGCGCACATCGATACCCGACGGCGTATGGATGAGACGGACCGCCGTCTCCACCTTGTTCACGTTCTGGCCTCCGGCACCTCCTGAGCGGGTGAACTCCATCTCGATGTCGGACGGATTAATCGTAACCACCGGCTTCTGCCGGATCGGGAGCGCCGCAACGGACGCGGTAGAGGTATGGATGCGTCCGGACTTCTCCGTAACCGGAACGCGCTGCACGCGATGTACGCCGGTCTCGTACCGGAGCGCCTCATAGGCTTCCGCGCTCTCGATCTCGAGCGTGAGGTCGTCGATGCTGCGCACGCGCCAGCGCTTCCCTTCCGCGTACTTCATATACATATCGCGGAGCTCCTGCGCGAAGAGGTTCGCCTCGTCGCCGCCTGCGCCTGCGCGGAACTCAAGCACGATCGCTTTGGCTGCTGCAGCCTCTTCCTTCTCCTTGTCGAGGATCTTCTCGATCTCAAGGAGGATGTCCTTCTGGCGTGCCTCGATGCGCGCTTCGTCTTCTGCAGCCATCTCGCGAAGCACCGCGTCCTCGCCGGCCGCCTCAAGTGCTTCCGTCTTCTCGCGCGACAACCGCTCATACTCCTCCGCAAGATATGCGGTCTGATGGTTCTGCTTGAACTCGGGCGAGTAGTCGATCATGTGTCTCTGAGTATAGCGTAACGGGAGAGGCGCGGGACCATAGGGCCCCGCGCCTTCTTCCTCCCCTCTCTACTGCTTCTTCGCTGCGCGCTGCTTGAAGCGCTCCACGCGTCCGGTCTTGTCGAGCGAGCGGTCCTCGCCGGTGTAGAACGGGTGGGACTGGCTCGAGATCTCGATCACGTACTTCGGGTATTCCTTGCCCTCGTAGGTGCCGGTCTCGGACGTGCGGATGGTGGACCCAACGAGGAACTGGGCGCCAGAAGACATGTCCTCAAAAAGGACCTGTCGGTAGTCTTTCGGATGCGTGTCTTTCTTCATGTCAGAGGGACTATACCAGAGGAGCGCCCCGGCAGCAATGCCGGAGCGCTCCGTAAAGCCTGGTATGGAGGCCTAGAACTCGATAATCTTCGGGATCACGTTCACCACGACGTTCTCGGAGACCCCGCCGCAGGTGAGGGTGTAGGTGCTCTGAGAGGCAATCGTTGCGGATGCTGAGCCACCTACGGAACACTGCGGCGCTGCGGATACCGGAGAGCTCCAGGATATGCCCGGACCTGAGACCGTGCAGGTGGCACTCTCTCCATTCACTCCAGTAGCGTTCCAGGTTATGGTCGATGACTGCCCCGCCCGAACGCGCTCAGGGGTCGCGGTTATCGTGAGATTCGTGCTTGCCCCGCTGCATGCGTTCGACGTCACCGTCACGTTCGGACAGTAGGATCTCGCGGTCGAGGACGTATCCACGTTCATGGCGTAGGTTCCCGAAGCCGTGAAGGTTCGGGTTACGGTTGCGCCCGTGCCATAGCTACCGCCATCTGCTGCAACCCAGGTATAGGGACCTGATGCGCCGCCGGACGGATTCGCCCTATACGTGACCGATCCTCCCAGGGCAACCGACGTTGGCGATACGCTGCAGGAGAGGGCTGGCGGCTGCGGCGCAGAAGAAACGGTTATGGTAGTCCACGGTCCGCAATTGTTCGCATAATTCGACTCAGTCGTAATTGCTGTCCAGCTCGTATTGTAGTTAGCGCATGCTCGGACCTGGTAGGTTCCGGCCGCAGGGAACGTGTAGGACGCAGACCCGCTTCGGGAGGCTCCGGAGCCGAGCGCCGCAAGATACCCGCTTTGCGCGAGCGCGCCGGTCTCGGACACTTGGAAGAGGATCGGGAACGAGCCTGAGGTTGCAGGACCGACGTTGGTAACATCCGCTGAAAGTGTCGCGGAGACGCCTGCCTGCGGGCTTCCCGCAGTCACCGTACCTGCGACCAGGTCTGGCTGCGGCTGTGCGCCGACGCTAAGAAGCTCGGAATCGGACGCGCTTCCCGCAGCGCCCGTACACGTCACGGTGTAGGTTGTGTTCTGCGTCGCCGTTACGGACACACTTCCCGAAGTCGCCCCTCCCGTCGAGAAGTTGGTACCGGTGCAGGACGTGGCATTCGTCGAGCCCCACTGCAGGATGGATGCGCCCCCGTAAGCAATGGACGCTGGTGTCAGTGTCAGGTTTGCGGTCGGCGGCACCGGCGCTTGCTGGATCGTGAGGGACTGCCACCCGCTACAGTTGTTCGCATAATTGGATTCAGTAGCAGGGTTGCTCCAGGTGCTTGATCCCTTGCTCGTAGTAACACGCGTGTTCGCGCACACTCGATACATGTAGTCCGTGACGCCAGGAGTTGCGGCCGGTGTAAATGTTGCGGATATGGCCGCAGAGCTCCCTGCAGCGAGTGACGACAGCGTGGTCGCTGAGAGTATTCGGTTAAGCGTGAAGCAGCTCTGGTCGCATACCTGGATGATGTTCTCGAATGCTCCGGCGTTTCCGCCACTATTCGCGATCGCTCCATAAAGGGTAACCGGCTGCTCCGCCTGTACGGTACGAGCGCCACCGACCTGTCCGATAAGGTCTGGCGTTACTTCAGGCGATGGCGTACAGGTAATCTCAGCCTTTATATAAGACTGCACCTCGAAAAACATATTGAAGGTCGCACCTCCGATATCCTGATCCCCTGTCTGGGTGTAACACGGACCGTTGATATACGCCCAGTTACACTCTGACGTGCTCAATGTCTTTGTGACCCCGTTATTCGTCACGTTCACCGACACCGTCCAGTTCCTCGGTGTTTGAGGGTTGAGGCTCAGTTCTCCGTAGGATCTCGCTACCGTGGTGCCGGGAGAATAGGAGTAGCTGCTTGTTCCTCCCTGCATGTCATAGGGAGAACTCGGAGTCCACGCGATTCGTATGTTCGTGTTGCTGAAATTACATGCGGCTGCGTTCGCGGGCTGGGGCGCAAGGAAGAATCCTGCGATTCCGATACCGATAAACAAGCTGAGGAGGAGCGTCTTGAGTGTGGCGTTCATATACAAATATAGGGTAGCACCTTCCAACTCCTTCCCCTGGAGTCGTGTTGATACAGTGAGACTAATTCGCCTCGAGGAAGTCGATGTCCTTCTGGAACGCTGCGGCCTTGCTCATCACGCTGTTGCCGTATCCCTGGCCGCTCGAGGCCCAGTTCCCTCCTGCGTAGTACTTGGCGGCTGCCGTGTGCTCCGCGAGATAGGTTCCGCCTCCTGCACCCACATCAGCGAGATAGAGCGCGGTAGCCATAACCGCATGGGACGCATTCCACGGATCTGCCGCAGACACGCCAAGCGCGGCCTTGATGCGTCCTTCGTACATCTCCCAGGTGCTTGGGATGAACTGGGTCGGACCCATCGCGCCGCCGTAGCCGCCCGGAAGCGGACATGAGACCGGCGTATTCAGAGGATCGCGGCCTGCGGCCTTCATGAGACGCTCGAACGGAACCGTGTCGCGCGGCGCCTTCATGGTTCCCGGGAACGGCGTACCGGTGTTCTTGCCCTTTCCGTCTCCGGTTGCAAGATCCGTGATGAGACACTGTCCTACGTTCTTTCCGAGATCGCTTTCCTGCGAAAGGATCGCGAGGATGAGCGCCGGGCGCACTCCGGTACGCGCGCTCGCGGTCTGCGCATAGCGCACCGCATCTCCGAACTGGATGCCCGAGGTATCGCGCAGCGGGAACAGTTTCGCGCGGATCTGCGCCGCAGTCTGTTCCTGCGAGGACTTGAGGCCGCGGTACAGGCTCTCCTGCCCCTTCGTCTCAGCCAGGAGCTTCTTCTTCTCGGCTTCCTTCGCCTCTACCTCGCGCTGCGCGAGCACGAGCGCAGACCTGAGGATCTCCTGATCGGTCTTCTGGCTCTCGAGACCCGATCGCTCTTCCTGCGTTTCCGCCTTCGTAGCCCGGAGCTCCTCGAAGGAGGTGCGCATCGCCTGCTTGATCGAGGCGAACGTATCGAGGTCGCTGAAGAAATCAGAGATCTCGGCGCCTGAAAGCACCGCTTCGACGAGCGTGTAGTCGTCGATCGCATCGGTCTTGCGCAGGATCTGCGCGAGCGAGTCCCGTTCGCGCACCATCTTCTCGCTAAGCGTTCCTATGGTGCGCGTGTGCACCACGATGCCTGCCGCGAGCGCACGGATCTCGGCTTCTGCGGTCTGCACCTTGAGGCGCGCGCGCTTGATCTCTCCGTCGAGGATGGCGATATCGCGCTGGAGCGAAGCGCCCTGTGCGGAAAGATTGTCGATCGTAGCCTGTGTCTTCTGCATCTCGCGCTCGAGGTCCGCGAGCTGCCGCTCGAGCTCGGCGCGCTCGCTCGCAGTTAGTTCCTGCGCGAGGATCGCGGCGGGACCGGCGACCAAGAGCGCGAACACGGAAAGTACGACAACGATTCGCTTCATTGGGACTAGTAGTATACCAGAAGACGAAATGGAGAAGCCCGCACTTACCGTGCGGGCTTCTCCGGGAACATGAAGCGTTCAGGCTTACGCGCCTTCCTCTTCCTTGCCCTTCTTCTCTACCTCGATTGCGTCCATATCGAGCGCAGCGCCCTCCTCGGACTCTTCCTCGACCGCCTGGGCGATCGCAGCCACCTCCTCGCCTGACGTAAGGATAGTAACGCCAGAAGGAGCCTTGATGTCGGAGATGTGGATCTGGTCGCCCTCGGCCGCGAGCGCCGTGATGTCCACCTCGATCTCAGCCGGAATCTTCGAAGGATCGCACTCGACCTCAACCTCGTGAAGCACCTTCACGAGGTTCGCGCCCTGCTTCATCGCCATGGACTCGCCTACGAACGACAGCGGCACCATGACCTGCACCTTGGCGCCCTTCTCGACCGCGTAGAAGTCGACGTGGCGCGGCACGTGCGTTACTGGGTCGCGATCAAGATCGTGCACGAGGACCTGCATCGGCTTCGAGAGGCCTGAAAGCTCGATGAGCGCGCTCTCGCCGCCATGGCGGAGCACTGCCTCGAACGGGAGGAGCGGAACGGAAATGGAGAGAGCCTCCTGCTTCGGCCCGTAGACGACGGCCGGGATAAGGCCCTCGTCAGCGAGCTTGCCGGAACTCTTCCCGACGATATCGCGCGGGGAAACGGTAAGGTTGTGCTGCATAGTTCCTGGAGTATGCCTGAAATACGGCGCAGTGGCAAGATGCAGTGCGGTCCTAACCACCGGCTATGCAGTACCAGGTCGGGGGCTGGTTGCAGCCAGTAGCAGACGGTACAGGACCAGCCTCGAGCCGGTAGAACAGATAGTAGGCATTATTGCCGCTCTGGTAGTACTGCATACCACAGCTCAGGTTCCCTGGATCGATGGGATACGCAGGCAGATACCCGCCTGATACCAGGGACTGCATGAAATTGTTGTTGCTCGTGGTGAATCCTTCTGTTCCTCCACACTCGTTCTCCGTAATCGTAGGATAATATCCACGGTCGAGGTGATACAGCGCGAGTGCGTTCTGGATCTGCTTCATGGTAGCCACGCGTGCAGCATCGCGAGATTTCGTGCGCGCGGTATTAAGGGACGCGAGCACCACCGAGGAAAGTACGCCGATGATGGCAATCACTACGAGAAGCTCGATGAGGGTGAAGCCGCGGCTGTGGTTCATCATTTCGGCAAGACTATGGGTTGAACCTCGGGATCGGGTATGAGTGCTGGAACGAGCCAAAGGCCGGCGGGTATGAGCAGGCATAGGCCGATTATCCATAAGAACACATGGTTAGCCTCCTTCTCGTCCTTTGCAAGACCTGCCTTCATAACGAGGCTCGTCATAACAGAGGTACGCGCAGCCTGGGTCGTCCGAGGAGCGTACGAAGTCTCATCAAACTTAACGTCCATACCTCAAATTATAGCAGCGCGTCTGAAGCCTTCTTGAGGCGCGCCACGAATGCATCCCGGGCGGCTTCCACGTTCTCGTCCTTCCCCTTCCATATTTGGAGCGCCTCCTCTTGGAACGCGCGGGCGTAGCTGAACGTGAGCGGCCACGGCGCCTTGAGTTTCTTTGCGAGCGTCGTTATAGCACGCAGGTTCTCGGTCGCCTGGTCCGGCGACTGACCTCCCGAGAGGAACACGATGCCGCCAACGTCTGCTGGTACCGTCGCCATCAAAGCGCAGAGCGTATCCTCAGCAACCTCTTCCGGCGTATCGGTCCTGCCGGTCCCGCTTCCTGAGAGCGCCATGGAAGTCTTCACGATGACGCCGGAGATATCCGCGCACTGTTCGTTCAGTGTATCGAAGAGCATGGTCATTGATTCCTCGATCACCTTGCGCGCGCGAAGGCGGCTGTGATTCCCTTCGAGCAGTACCTCAGGCTCGAGCATAGGCACCATACCCGCCCTCTGCACTTCGCACGCGTACGACGCCAGACGCTTCGCATTCTCAAGCAACGCCTTCTTCGTCGGGAGGCGATCTCCGCTGATACGGATCGCCGCTCGCCACTTCGTGAAGCTCGTCTGGTGTCGCTCGCGGTATTCGAGAAGCCGCTCGGGCAGCCCGAGGAGCCCTTTCGTAATCGTCTCGTCCGGGCTTCCCTCAAGCGGATCGAGGCCCTCGTCCACCTTGATGCCGGGAGCGATGCCCTTTTCAAGGAGGAGCTTCGGGAACGGGATTCCCTCGAGACTTTCCTGCTCCAGCGTTTCCTTATAGAGGATGACGCCCGTGAGGTACTGCTCGATGCCCGGCGTTGCAAGGAGAAGATCACGGAATTTCCTGCGCATCTCAGGACCGGTCGCGATGCCGAACGCTTCAAGGCGCTTCTTGTCCGCAGTCTCGTTGCCCTCGTCTGCGGCGAGGATCCCCTTGCCGGGAGCGACTAAGGAACGCGCGATACCAGAGAGATCAGTCATGGTCCCAGTATAGCCCCCAGCCATCAGGGCATGGTTTGGCTACGTGTTAGTATCGGCGCATGAAGCTATTCTCACGCACTCCCAAGGGAGGGATCGACTTCCTCGCCATCGGCGACACCGTCATCGACGACTTTATCCGCCTCAAGGACGCACGCACGAACTGCAACATCCAGGACGGGAGCTGCGAGATCTGCATGCGCTTCGGGGATAAGATCCCATTCGAATCCTCCACGAAGGTCTCAGGCGTCGGCAATTCCGCGAACGCCTCCGTATCTGCCGCGCGCCTCGGCCTTTCGAGCTCCCTCATCTCGAACACCGGAAAGGACCAGTACGGCGAAGAGATCCTCTTAAGCCTGCGCGGCAACGGCGTAGACACGAGCTACGTGGCGCTCCAGGAAGGCAAGAAGACCAACTACCACTACGTGCTGTGGTTCGAGAGCGAGCGCACCATCCTCGTGAAGCATGAGACCTATGCCTACTATTTCCCGAACGACCTGCCGGACGTGAAAACGCTGTACCTCTCCTCGCTCGGCGAAGTACCGGACTCGTACTACGAGGCGATCGCTGATTTCGCTGAGGAGCGTCCGGACATGCGTCTCGTATTCCAGCCAGGCACCTTCCAGATGGCCATGGGCACCGAGCGCCTTTCGCGCATCTACGCCCGCACGGATCTCTTCTTCTGCAACAAGGAGGAGGCGGCGCGCATCCTCGGCCTTTCCGGAACGCCCGAGATGTCAGCGCTCCTTTCAGGCATCCGCGCGCTCGGACCGAAGACCGTGATCATTACGGACGGCCGCGCAGGCGCATATGCGTTTAACGGCGAGCAGCAGTACTTCGTACCTATGTATCCGGATACCCGCGAGCCGTTCGAGCGCACGGGCGCCGGGGATTCGTTCGCCTCGACCGTGACGGCCGCGCTCACGCTCGGGAAGCCGCTTGAGGAGGCGCTCCTGTGGGGAC
Organism: Minisyncoccota bacterium; assembly: GCA_036405415.1. Lineage (GTDB taxonomy): Bacteria > Patescibacteriota > Minisyncoccia > Phycocordibacterales > Phycocordibacteraceae > C7867-001. The sequence continues at coordinate 601,633 of DASWXP010000002.1, read as the reverse complement.
CCGTGAATTCCATGTCGGTCGTACAGAAGATCGGCGGCCAGGAAGGCCTACTCACGCGCGAGGCGCTCGAGGAATACCTCAGGACCGCACCTGATTCGTATAGGCTCACTACACCCTAACGCGAAAGGCCCCGTACGGGGCCTTTCCTCTATCGTCCGAAGTCCGCGTTCAGGTCTGCGGGGTTTATGGAATCGTAATCCTCATGCATCGATTCCGCGCGGTTCGCTGCCGTAAGGATGATCAGGGTTGCTGCTACCCCGAGCATAAAGAAGATGAAAGCGATCGCGTATCCTGAGAGCTTCTTGCCTTTCATAGGCATCAGTATACCCCGAGCGACTTGCGCACCGCAGCGGTTATCTCCGGAGCCGTGAGGCCGTAGTGCGAAAGGAGTTCCTGCGGTTCGCCGGACTGTCCGAACTGATCCTGGACGCCGAGACGCATGACCGGCACCGGATACGCGCCTGAAAGGAATTCCGCAACGGCGCTGCCGAACCCGCCCGCTGCCTGATGCTCCTCGATCGTAATGACCCGGCCTGCGCGCTTTGCCGCCGCAAGCACCGCTTCCTCGTCAAGCGGCTTAACGAATGGCACGTGCAGCACCGAGACCTCGATGCCGTCAGCCGCGAGCGCCTTTGCCGCAACGAGCGCTTCGTAGGTGAGCGCGCCGGTCGCCATGAGCGCTACCTTCGGCTTGTCGCTCTCCCACACCGAGATCGCCTTGCTGTATGCAAACGGGGTCTCTGAGGTAGTGAAGGTCGGAACCGGAGACCTGCCGAAGCGTATGTAGGTAGGATGACTTGCGACAGCCGCGTATTCGACTGCCTTCTGCGCCTCTACCGCGTCCCCCGGCACGATGACAGACATGCCCGGAAGCATGCGCATGAGCCCGATGTCCTCGAGCATCTGGTGCGTCGCGCCGTCAGGACCAACCGACACGCCCGCGTGCATGCCGCACACCACTACCGGCTGCTCGTTGAGCGCGATGGTCGTGCGGATCTGCTCGTAGTTGCGGCCCGGACTGAACGCGGCGTAGCTTGCGATGAACGGGCGCTTCCCGATCGCTGCCATGCCTGCGGCGGCGGTCGCGAGGTTCTGCTCCGCTACTCCCACCTCGATGAAGCGGTCCGGAAACTCCTTCTCGAACCATTCCGCGCGCGTCGATTCCTTAAGATCGGCGCACAGCACCACGACGTTCTCATCCTTCTTCCCTGCTGCAACCGTGCCGCGCCCGAATCCGTCGCGCGTCGGAGCTCGCTCAATATCCTTCGAGAAAATCTTGTCTGAGAGTCTTACGTTCTTGTTAAGCATATTCGTGTGGTACCCTCCCCGCACCGCTGCGTAGCTCTTTCATGAACCGAGCTGCCTCTTCCTTGGTAGGCGGCTTTCCATGCCACTTATAATCGTACTCGATCTCAGGTACGCCCTTCCCTGGAATCGTGCGCGCGATGATCAAGGTCGGCTTCTCAACGATAGCTTTCGCTTCCTCGCAGGCGTCCACGATAGCTTTCATGTTGTGCCCGTCGATCTCGAGCACCTCCCATCCGAAGGATTCGTATTTCGCCTTGAGCGAATCGAGCGGCATCACATCTTCCGTCATGCCGTCTATCTGGATGAAATTGCGGTCCATGATGGCCGTGAGGTTCCCGAGCCCGTACTTGGATGCGAACAGTACCGCTTCCCAGGTATTCCCCTCCTGCTGCTCGCCGTCTGACATCATACAGAACACGCGATTCTTCTTCCGGTCCATGGAAAGCGCGAGTGCCATGCCTGCCGCCTGGGAGAGTCCTGAACCGAGAGGTCCGGACGTAGTCTCCAGTCCCGGAAGCTTCGTGCGCTCCGGGTGTCCTTGGAGGCGCGACCCGAACTTTCGGAGCGTGAGGCATTCCTCTATCGGGAAATAGCCTGCATGCGCCATCGCCGCATAGCGCACCGGCGCGGTGTGCCCGTTACTGAGGACGAGATAGTCCCGCTCGTCCCAATCCGGATTCTTCGGATCGTACCTAAGGACCCTGAAGTAGAGCGCGGCGAAGAGGTCGCTCATGCCGAGCGGACCTGCGGTGTGTCCGCTTCCTGCCTGGACGAGCATGTCGAGTATCGTCTCGCGGATAGCTTCCGCCTTCTCTTCGAGCATGCGTACGTCGGTATCGGTAAGCGCCATTACCTTCCAGTATACCGCGCGTCTCTAGCGCATACGGGTGTCCATGGGTCCTGCGACCGGGATATTGGTTCCCGGATCAGGCCTTCCCTTCGGGAACACGATGACGGCCGCGATACATGCGAGAACGATCGCTGCGATAAGCACGTATTCCGCCGCTTTGGGAGTCTTTACTATCTGGTACTTGATAAGGAGGCGCACGAAGAGCGGATCCCGGTTCACGACCTGTCTCGTTGGCGTCTGTTCTTCGTTAAATACGACGTTAGACATACAGCTTATGGCGACGCTTCGTAAATCTGATCCGAATAGGATCCCCCAGATGCACTGCACCAGCCCTGATTATTGAAATAGAACCGGTAACCGCGAGCTGTGCAGCGGTACGCGCTCAAGGGGTCTTCGAGCTGGGCGGTGAGATCGTACTGCGGCGCATAGGTGCTGCGTCCTACGTTCCCGTACGCGTATGAGAAGCAATTCGCACTCCACGGCGTGCAGCCGGTATTCACGGGATCGCGCGGCAACGTACTCATGTACGGAGCAAGGTCGCTCGCGAGCGCATTCCATGAGCTGTCGTAGCTGTAGCGGTATCCGTTGCAGTCCCAGCCGCAGTTAGATGCCGGATAGTAGCCCTTATCGAGATAATAGAGCTCGAGCGCTTTCCGGATCTCCGCGAGCTGCGATATCCGGGACGTGTCGCGTGCTTTGATGCGCGCCTGACTGAGGCTTGCGAGTACTACCGACGAGAGCACGCCGATGATGGCTATCACTACGAGAAGCTCGATAAGAGTGAATCCGCGGATGCTATGCATAGAGCCCATGCTGCTCGGTGAGGGCGTCGAGCGCGCGATACGCGTCGAGTGGATTCTCTGCGCGCCAGATCGCAGAGCCCACGACAAGGCGCGCCACACCCGCATCAAGGAGCTCTGCGGCGTTCTTGAGCGTCACGCCTCCGTCCACCTGCACCGGCGTCTTCGGGTACTTCTTCCGGAATGCCCGGACCTTCGCGATCGTGCGCATATCGAACGGCTCGCCCTGCCTGCCTATGGTACGGATGCCCATGAACTGCACGTAATCGATCTTGTCGATATAGGGCTCGATCAGCGAGAGGTCGGTCTCTGCGCCAATAGCAAGGCCGAGCGACAGCAGGTCGGATTCGAACTCCTTGTCATGCCCGTACAGGGAGCGGGTGCTCGCAAGGAAGCGCGGCAGGTACCGCGTGCTCTCCGCGTGGATCGTAAGACGCGCAGCGCCGAGCCCGATCCAGGTTCCCGCCACAGACTCCGGGTCTCCGCTCATGAGATCGATTTCAATCCTGAAGCGACCGGCTTTCGGGAGGAATTCCCCATCCGCGAGCATGCGTGACGGTTCTGACGCGTCCCGGGTATAGGGCCAGGTCGCAGGACCGGCATAGACGCCGTCCACGATATCTACCTGCACCTCTTCGCAGACACCGTCAAGAATATCGAGCTTCTGCTCGAGGTCCTCGCGCGATACCGGAAGTATGGCCGGGACTATGATTCCCATGCACCCTAGTATAGCGCGCTCCTACCCGAGCTTTCTGATGCGTCGCAGGTGCCGCTCGACGCCTGAGAACGCCGTCGAGACGAAAATGCGCACCGCCTCCTTAGCAGTGTCGGTATCCACGAAGCGCGCTGCAAGCGAAAGTACGTTCGCATCGTTGTGCACGCGCGCAAGGCGCACGATATCGTAGCCGTCGAGCGCAGGGGCGCCTTCAGCGTCGATAGCGCCTACGGCCCGCGCCTCGCCGTAGAAGAGCGCGGCGCGCACGCCCGGGACCCGGTTCGCTGCAACCGCTTCCCCTTGCCCTGATCCGCCGATCACGATGCCGAGCGCGTCAGGCGTGCCTACGACCTTCTTCGCGCATGGCGTTATGAGGTCAGGATAATCATCTTCGGGATTGAGTTCGTGCGCACCGAGATCCTCAACCTCGTAGAGGAGCGTCTCGGTGAGATACGTCACGAGCTCTCCCTTGAGCAGGAATCCCGTATGATCGCTCGCGATATATACCTTGGGCATGGACTAGAACTCGATGATCTGCGGAATCACGTTCACCACGACGCTCTCGGACTGGCCGGCGCACGTGATGGTGTAGGTGCTCTGGGTCGCGATCGTAGCGCTTGAGGATCCGCCTGCGGAACACTGCGGCGCTGCCGTTACGCTTGAGGTCCAGGAGACGCCAGGGCCCGAGACGGTGCAGCTTGCGCCTTCGCCGTTCACGCCGGACGCGGTCCAGGAGATGGTCGAGGTCTGTCCCGCACGCACGCGTGACGGGGTCGCGGTTATGGAGAGATCAGTTGTCGCAGCGCTACATGCGGTCGATACGACGCTCACGTTCGGGCAGTAGGATACCGCGGTCGAGGACGTATCGACGTTCATCGCGTACGTGCCGGGAGCGCTGAAGGATCGGGATGCGGTCGAGCCGGTTCCGTAGCTCCCGCCGTCAGACGCGGTCCAGGTGTAGGGACCAGAGGCGCCTCCTGACGGGTTCGCGCTATAGGTGACCGATCCGCCAACCGCTACCGATGTCGCCGATACGGAGCACGAGAGCGCCGGCGTTACCACGGGCGAGACCGTGACCTCGGTCCACGGACCGCAGTTGTTCGCGGTGCTCGATTCGGCCGCGACCGGATTCCAGGCCGTGTCGAAGTTCGCGCAGGCTCGCACGTTGTACACCCCGAAATCCGGGAACTTGTACGAGCCGGTACCGCCCGCAGAAGCGCCGGAACCGAGTCCCCCGAGGTACGCGCTGTTAGTGCGTGCTCCGGTCTCTGAGATCTGGAACAAGAGCGGGAAGCTATCGGACGCGCCAGCACCGATATTCGACGCGCTCGCGCTCAGGGTCGCAGCCGCGCCTTGGACCGCGTTCGAGACGCTCACGCTTCCTGCGACGAGATCCGCCTGCTGCGCAGAAGGCATGACGGTTATGAGCGTCCACGGACCGCAGTTGTTATTCTCGTTGATCTCGGCGATCTGATTGTTCGCGTCTGCGCATGCGCGCATGTAGAACGAACCGCCCGTACGGGTATAGCTTGCCGACAAGGTGCGCGCTGAGTATGGGTTCATGCTCGCTGTCGCGACCATACTCACCACTGGCGCGCTCACGTCACCGGGATTCTCGGTCCGCTGGAACAGGGTCGTAGTGTTCCCTGCGATCGTCGGGCCGTTATAGACGGTTGCGTAGTATGTCTGTGCTTCGCCGCTAGTCGTGATGACCGGTGTTATGTCGCTTGCGGTAAGGTCGACATAGCTGCCGCCTCCGCCACCACCACCTCCGCCCCCGCCTCCATAATCGGTTCCGCCAGGACATTCTTCTATCGAGACAGACCCCATGCACACCGCCGTGTCGTACCTGCCCGTCTCTGCAACTGCTCCGGGCGTACCAGCAGCGAAGTAGTCCCCATTACAGGTCATCCCGCAGGCAAGCGCATTCGTAGCTGCCATGAAGAAAATGAGAGTCGCCAGAGCAAGCGCTGAGGAAGCTGAGATGATTCTTGCGAATAGTGTGGTTTTCATATGCTCCGTTATTGCTCCTTTACGAAATCAACTTCAGCCGCCTGGGCTGTGCAGGTCGCGATGGACTCCTCAGTCTTATTGTTAACGACTGCGAGTGTGTCTTCGCTAAGCACGAATGCTATATCCGTGCCGTTTTCGTATCGAGCTGGCACTGACTCTCCGGCGCGGGCGAATTCCTGACCGGACACGGTAATCTTGTCCGTATTGTCGATCACGAGATACCGCGAACCGTCCGCACACGCGAAGTTCCGTATGAGCGTGACCTCCTTCTCTTTTGGATTGAAGGCCATGTATGCCGCTCCTGCGACTATGACAGCGAGCACCGCTACGGTGGAGATTATGATAAAGACTCTTCTCGTGCGAGGCTCGGTAGGGTCGGCTTGAGATACGGGTTCCATATAATAAGACGATACCACGCGCATAGCGCGTGGTATCTGCGTCAATGTGTGAGTTTTACGCCGCGCCTGCCTTGAGCACGTGCTGCACCAGGGTCGCCGTATATCCGGCCTCGTTGTCGTACCACGCGAGCACCTTCACGAGGTTCCCGTCCACGACGCGCGTCATGCCGAGGTCCGCGATGGAAGCGGCGTGCTCGCCCACGATGTCGCTCGAGACGTACTCCTCGTCCGAAGCCCGGAAGATGCCCTGCCAGCGCGGGAGCTCAGCCGCCTTCCGGAGGATGTCGTTCACTTCTTCCGCGGTTGTCGGGCGCTTGGCGATGAAGGTTATGTCCGCGATGGAGCCTGCCGGAACCGGAACGCGAAGCGAGATGCCGTCGAACTTCCCGGAAAGCGACGGGTATGCCTTCGTTACCGCGACCGCAGCGCCGGTAGAGGTCGGCACGATGTTCTGCGCCGCTGCCCTGCCCTCCTTGAGGTCCTTCTTGGACGGACCGTCCACGATGGACTGGCTCGCGGTGTAGGCGTGCGTGGTCGAGAGCACGGCCTTCTCGATGCCGAGCGCCTCGTCGAGGATGGCGATCACCGGAGACGCGGAGTTGGTAGTGCAGGAGGCGTTACTCGTTATCGGGCAGGTAGCGAGCTTTGATTCGTCGAGCCCCATGAGGATGGTCGCGCCCAAGGGATGCTCTTCCTTCACCGGTCCCGTGATGACGACGCGGCGGGCGCCTGCGGTAACGTGCGCGTTCGCTTTCTCATAGTCCGTGAAGAACCCGGTCGCCTCGACTACTACGTCTACCTGCATATCCTTCCAGGGAAGGAGCGCGGGGTCCTTCTCTGAGAGGAAACGGACCTCCTTCTCGTTGATCGAGAGCGCGCCTTCCTTCCACAAGACCGGGAACGGCGCTCGGCCGTATACCGTATCGAACTTGAGGAGATACGCGAGATTCTCTGCGGAACCGAGATCGTTAATGGCCACGAGCTCTATCTCCGGGTTATCCCATGTCTGCCGGACGAATGCCCTGCCGATGCGCCCGAAACCGTTAATCGCTACCCGAATGGCCATAGATGTACGTTTGATACCTGAATATGGATAAAGTCTACCATCCCTACCCTTCGCTATACGGAGGGTGCCGGTGCTGGTTCCGGAGCTGGAGCAGGTTCAGGTGCTGGAGCCGGAGCTGGTTCCGGAGTCGGTGTAGGCACCGGAGCCGGAGCTGGAGCTGGTGCTGGTGCCTGTGGCGCTGCAGTAACCGTCACGATGCGTGATACGTTCGCCTGATTACCCGCAGCGTCCGATACGGAGTACGTGACGGTGTAGAGGCCAGGCGTTGCCGTATCAACGGAGCCTGATACCTGAATATGGCTCGAGAGGTCGCCGTCAACGTCGTCTGAAGCTGTTGCGCCCTGATCGTTCCAAGAGCCTCCCTGCCCTACTTCGATAGCGGCGCTTCCGTTAAGCGAGATGGATGGCGGCGTGGTGTCGCCTGAGGTTGCTGGCGTCGTGGTTCCCCCGTCCTGCGGGAACACCGGCTGGAACGGCTGCGGTGCCGGCGTCGGGACCTGGTTCTGCTGACTCGGTCCTGCGGCGCCCGGGCTTGCGAGCTGGCCTTCGGTCTGGAGGATGAAGTAGTCGAAGGAGACGTCAGAAGGCTGGGACTCGGCGAGCGTCACGCGGAAGCTGCCTGCTTCCTTGTGGCTGATGTACCACGCGCCAACCACCGGGCTCGTGAAGGTGACGAATACCTTTGAGGTCGGGAGCACGTACGGGTTCTGCACCTGCGTCACGGTGTTGCCCGCGAGGATGGTTACGCTGCCTGCGGAAGAGTCGCCCGCTTCGTCCTTGGCAACCGCGAGCTGTCGGAATACGAGCGTATTGAACTGCGCGATGCCGTTCTCGATGAAGATACCGAAGGATTCGAGCGCGCTCTTGAGGGAACTTGCCGTGAGGCCAACGGCCCCGGCCATGGTCGAGGAGGCGCTCTGTCCCTGTGCCTCGAGCGCGGCAACACGGGTCTCGATGTCGTCGATGCGTACCGCAAGGAGGTCCGTGCGCTCCTTGAGGTCCTTGATCTCTGAGATGGCGAAGCGCGCCATCTTGTAGAGGTCTGCCTGACCTGCCGTGAGCACGTTCTCAGGAAGTCCTGCGTCTGCAGTCGTCAGGAATGACGCTGCTTCTACGGTACCGAGGAATGAGCCGGTGCCGGAGACCGTGAGGAGGCCTGCTACGGACGCGTCTGCGGATACCGCGAGCGAGTGTGCTTCCTGGTTCTGAGCCGCTGGTGCGAGTGAAAGCGTGCGGACATTGAGCTCCTTCACTGCGTTCACGGTAGCAGCAAGTATTGGTCGATCCGACAACGTCAGATATCCCCTCGGATCTGTTCCTACCGCTTCAGGGATAGAATCTTTGACGTTCTGTGCTGAGAATCCGCTGTACATGCCTTCAGTATCGAACCCTGAAGCTGCGTTCCATCGGTAATTAATCGGATTTATGGCCATGAGATCTGCAAGCCCTCTCGAGAAATTGCCTTGAATATCCTTGAGGCGCTCATCCGATGAAGCAGTGACGTTTCCGGCACCGTCTGTCTGGAGTGTACCCGCTCCATATGCGCCAAGCTTGATGTTTCCTAGCGTGCCGGTAACACCTCCGTAGATTTGGATAGCGTTAAATGCACTTGTCTGAATGTACAAGTCTCTATTAGCAAACTGAGAACCCATCGTTACGTCACCATTCGCAGCAGATGAAAGAATGCCGCTAACAGTTCCTGCGGTTTGGCCCCAGAAAAGATTTCCTAGGCCATCAACCCTAAACCTATCGCCAACCGAGAATGCGACAGTACCAGTGTTCGGACCTACCACGAAGAGCTTCGTTGTGGATGACGTTGTGGTCGTACCAATCGAGACATTGCCAGTGTTGTAGTAGATGTTACTTCCGCTCGTCGTCCACTGTGACGAGCCGCCGAACGCGACGCCGTTCTGATAAAGGCTGCCGGTAAAATTGATATCGCCTCCAACACTAAGCCTGTACCCTGGCGTCGTGGTTCCCACACCGACATTTCCAAGGAAGAGACCGCCCTGATGGGTCGTGGTCGCATATCCGGAATCATCCGCCAGGCGGAAGTCGAGACCTGCGCCATTGCGCTTGATAGACGGGAATGCTGAAGTGCCTCCGCCGAACTGGAAGCGACTGAAGTCGGTTCCTGCGTTGTTGGTTACGCGCCATACGCCGTTTGCTGGCGACGTGAGTGCTGAGCCGCCTGCAGCAGAGAACTGCGAGAGCGTTCCCATCGTTATGTGCGAGGTGGTGAGGAGCGAGCCTGCAGTCGTGTTGACGTTACCGATGCCAAGACCTCCGGTTATGTACGTGCTTCCTGCAACCGTGAGCGCCTGGCCAGGAGTGGACGTAGCGATACCGACGTTACCGGAACTCGTTATGCGCATGCGCTCTGGAGAGTTCGTGTACGCTGCGCCTCCGCCAGCTGCGAACACCAAGTCGCTGCGTGCTGCCATGGCGAGGTTAATGCTCGTGTTTCCGGAATTGTTGTAGGTGAATATACCGGTCAGGTTATCTGCCCCATCGCTCGCGCGCGAGAACTGGATGCTCGCGCCGCCCGTCGAGAAGTCGCTGATTGCCGAGCTCGTGATCTCTTCTACACCGAGACGCTTATTGGTCGCGACCTCCACGACGAAGCGGTCAGAGACGCTCGCGGTTCCCACCGCAGCTCCTGCGCCGTTGACCGTAAGCATGGTCGAGCCGCTCGGGCGGAATGCGATTGCTGACGCGTCGAAGCTGAGGCTTGCATACGCGCTTGTGTTTCGGTTGTACGACTGCGCGACGATGCCGGAGCCTGGAACGATCTCGAGGCCTGCATTGCCGCTCTGCGCGCCGCCCACCACGAGCGTTGCCTGCGGCGTCATCGTATTGATACCGAAGTTGCCCGCCCTATCTATCATTACTCGGTCCTGAAGCACGTCAGAGCTGTCGGCGGTCTGGAACTTCATCCATCCTCCGAGGACGTTTCCGGTTCGGTCCTGCACGCTGATAGCGCCCTTGGTGACTTCTCCGTACCCAACGAAGTTGAGGGTCGCCGGAAGCGGCGAGGCGGTGGTACCCGCGGTTCCTGCGGTCGTGATCGATATGACACCTCCGGTTGTCTTTCCAACCGTGAGTTGGCTTGCGGGACTCGTAACGCCGATGCCGACGTTGCCTGCGAAGTACGATTTTGCAGTATTGGCTGCGTAGAAGGCGTAGTTGTTCGCGCCTGACGCAACGTCAGCACTTACGCCGATATTCGTAGTTGCGCCGCTTGTCTGGAAGTAGCCGGCAACGTTCTGCGTTCCCGCGCCTGTTGCTGACGAGTAGACACCAAAGGGCGTGCCCGTTCCTGACTGAGAGAATCGTCCTGCGATACCGTCTGTCGTCGTATCCTGAACGGTGAATCGGTAGCTTGGATTCGTGATGCCGACGCCTACGTTTCCATTGCCCAGCAGCGTCATTACCGTCGCCTGCGTCGTATCACCATTATTAACCCTGAACTGCATTACCGAAGAAGCGGGGATGGTCGATACCGAGTTGAATATCGAATTCCTATATCTGTCTGTTGGCGAATATCCCGTAAGCGACATGCGAATGCTTTCGGTTGGCGCGCCCGGCGTATCCGCTGCCGCGGAGCGCGTCGTGATTATGCCCTGCGTATCAAGTGGTGTGGTTGGCGCCGAGTTGCCGATGCCGACGTTGCCTGCAGTTGTTATGCGGACAACGTCTGCATTGTTCGCACGTAGAGAAAGGGCGTTCCCTGCGCTTCCCCCCACTATCGCGAGATTTGTATCCCAAGAAAGGATGCCGTTTGCCGCACCTGTTCCCCACTGCATCGAACCGTCTCCGGAGAATCTGAATCGCTCAACATTCGATGAGCTGTTTAGCGAAAGGATTGTGTCGGCAAATGCTGCAGTACCGCCTCCGCGGGCAATCGTGAGTCCAGCGTACGGGCTTGTAGTCCCGATACCGACATTACCCCCGCTAAGGATAGTCATCCTCTGATTCGCGAACGTACCGATATAGTAACTGTCCAGGCTATTTGAGTTCCCTAACGCTCCGAATCCACCGAGAGCTGCTCCTGCATTACCTTCAAAATTATACCCAAACGCCCAACCACCAGCATCACCGGCGAGCACCGTCCCATAAGGACTATTATTTCCATACACTTTGAAGCCGCGTTGAGTCGCGCTTCCTACCTGGAACAGTGCGGTAGGAGTCGTGGTACCTATACCGACGTTTCCTGCTGTCGTGATGCTCAACCTTTCTACAGGCGTACCGAAGGCGTCTGAGACGAAATCAAGCCTGTTGCTGTTGTTTGCTGCAGACCCCATGCGCATGCCCCAGGAGTTGCCTGAAGCATTGATGCCGATCATCGCATACGCTGAAGATCCGGCATTATCATTGCGTACGCGAGCGTTTATGTATCCATTCGTGTCTCCGAGCACCGCAAGCTTGTCGGTTGGACTGACGGTGCCGATGCCCACGTTACCCGCAGTGGTTACCGCGAGGTGAATGTTCGTATTATCAGCCGAGATGTACGTGTAGCTATTGGCATACGTACTTTCTGCCTTCGTTCCTATCTGTGCTGTGTAGCTTCCACCTGTCCAAGGGCTGTTGAATTGAATCGTATTATAGCTGTTAACCGTCGTGGTTCGATCGAGGCGGAACAAGACAGATGCGTCGCCTTCAACCGTAAGCTTGCGTGACGGGCTGGAAGTGCCAATACCGAAATTGCCTCCAGTATTGAAATAGGTTGTTCCCGTTGGATCGATGGACACAGCAGTGTTGTTCGAGCTGTCTCGCGCAGACATTATGAAGCGCGAGGTTGTTGGCGAACCTGCCGCTGTAATCTGCCATCGTGCCTGGCCCCCCGTTACAGTATTGACCATGAAAGCTGCTGCGCCGACCGTATCGGTAGAAACATTCAGAAGCGAGCCAGGATTCGAGTTTCCAATACCCACGTTTCCAGCATTCGTGATGTTAAACATCCCAGGATTGGCTGCGGTCCCCGCCTGGAACAGATAGCTGCTTCCGGATCCGAGCGATGATTCGGTCGGCTTGATGGAGAGCGCAATGTAGTTCGCAGTTCCAGCCTGCGCAATCGTAGGCTGGATAGCGACCTGTGTCTGCGTTCCTACAGAAGCGCCGTGCGAGCCGACACCGAGATGCACGCTGATGCGGTTCTGTGTGTTATTGGCAGCGCCGATCTGCACGAAGCCGGTATTTCCATCTGTGCCTAATGTTGAGAAGTAGATATTCGCGATGCCGTTTGATGGGTAGATACTGAGCGGCGTATCGGCTCCTGATCCTGCCTTTTCCGTGCGAAGCGTAAACACGCTTCCGTTGTAGTACATGCGTCCCCGCGCGTAATTCGTCGTCTCGTCAGCTGTCTGATAGAGCGTTATGCCGGATGCGGCAGACGTTGTCGCGAAAGAAAGTGCCGTCTGCGGCGCGACAGTGCCGATACCGAGATTTCCAGAAGTCGTAAGCACCATCCTTTGACCGCTCGTAACAGCGGAGCTATTCGCGAACACGAAATTGTTATTCGCTGCCGGGTCGACACCTACGGCCCACCGTGCCGTATTCCCTGTTATGTATCGCGTCTGAGCCGTGCCGGTTCCATCGGTTGCAATGTCCATGTACGCGCTCGTGTTGCCGCTTCCGGTAACGCGGATAGCCGGGTTCGTTCCGCCATATACATGGAGCAGCTGCCCTGGCGTGGTTGTGCCGATACCGACATTCCCATTATCAAGAATGCGCATTTTCTCGGAAGAGTTTCCGGTCACGAAGGCAAGGTCTGCGGCACCGGTGTCATCTGCGGTTCCTATTTCAAAAAGCTTATTATTAAAGTTCCACCGCGAGAACGCGCCAAAGCTGTCTGAGGGAGAACCGAATACTTGGTAAGCGTACGCGCTGTCGGGACCGAGGAGCGAAAAGCCGTTCTGGCTCGTCGAGCTGCCTTCAACAACGAAATCGTCTGCGGTAGCAGAAGGCGTAGTAACTCCTGATGCGCCGCCATATACATGAAGCTTGGCGAATGGAGATGTGGTGCCGATACCGACATTCCCCGCATTATCAATGTGGAATCGCGTGCTCGTATTGTTCGCCCTGATGCTGAATGCATCGAAATTTGAGGTTGCATCTTGATCAAGATCGATGATCAGCGCCTGCGCGTTCGAGCCGCTCGAGACTATGCGGGAGCCGCCGGCATTCGTCGAGTGCGTAAAGAGGATTGCAGGCGTCTCTCCTGCGCCGCTCTTAACGAAACTGAGGGTAGAGCCTGCCGATGAAAGGATTGCGTTCCCGTACACATCAAGCTTCGCAGAAGGAGATGTAGTGCCGATACCTACGTTCCCTGACGCGTCAATCGCAATGCGGCTCGCTCCTGCGGTGACATCGTAAATCTCGAATCCGGCATTGCTCACGCCGTTTCGGAACGGATTGATGTCCCAGGTGCGTCCGCCTGAGGCCGTATAAGCAAGCTGGAGGGCTGCGTTAACCGTTGTTGCAGAAGTAAGAACTAGACCGCGGGTAGGCGATGTCGTTCCGATACCCACGCGACCGGAGAAGTACGCGGAGTATGTTCCGTCATCACCAACGGAGAGCAGTCGGGATGGCGACGTCGTTCCGATACCGACATTGCCTAACGTATCGATGCGCATTCGCTCGGCAGTACCGATTACAAATCGCAAGTTCTTTGCGGCTGTTGTGTTAGTTCTCGAGTAAATGCTGTTCTCTGCCGATTCAGTAATGAGCTGGATCTTTCCAGGATCAGTAACGCTATCGCGCTCGACGGTAAAACTCGTAGATGTGTTAGAAGAGACGTGGAGTAGTGACGCTGGAGATGTGGTACCGATGCCGACGTTTCCGCCGAAATAGGACTTTGTAGTTCCGTCGGTGTATATCGCGAAGTTATTCGTTCCCTTCGTAAGGTTCTGTACGTGGAGGCCGTAGTTGTTCGTCACCGTTCCGGCACCGACCGCGTCGTAGACGCTGTAGCCGTACAGGTTCGTCACCGTACCAGCGGCGACATTCGGCGTCGATGCGAAGCCGTGATAACGGCTGAGCGTGCCGGTCGAGTTCATCGCGCCCCGGGCTTGGAATCCTGCGTAGTGATCGTAGTCGTTCGTACCCGTAAAGTACGGCTGTGAGTCGTACGAGTTATAGGCCTTGGTCGCGCGCGTGAAGGTGTTGCGGTCTATGATGCCGTGCTCGTTTGCCGTGGCTTCATTGCCGAGCGTGCGGTTAAGGAAGATCGAAGGCCCGTCCTCATCTACGCCCGTAACCTGCTTGTAGGACTGCCCGCTTGAAGAGAAGATTAGGGAGCCATTCGTATTGACCGTAAGCTGCCGAGCGCCGGTCGAGCTTGCGATGACAAGCGAGTCTCCTGTCGAGCTCGCCACAAGCGTAAGGCGGCCCTCCGGAGTTGTGGTGCCGATACCGATGTTCTCTGTCGTCAGATCAAGAGTGAACGGGAAGCGGGTTGCGAGCGCGTTACTGAACTGGATCTTGTTGTTGGTGCCGTCTCCGCGCAGCTGTCCGACCTGGGAACCATTCTCGTAGAACACTATGGCCGGATCGCCGCCCGTGCGGTTAAGCAAGAGTATGCCCGGCACTGAAGCCGGCTCGATGCCGCTTCCGATTCCTCCTTGTATATAGGCATTTCCGTTTACGGACAGTGCATGCGTCGGCGAGCTCGTTCCGATACCGACGTTCCCTGAGGACGTGATGGTGAGCCGGGTTGATCCATTGGTCTCAAGTGCGAGCGCATTGCTGTCATTCGTACCAAGCGTTGCGGTCGTTCCGAAGGAATTGCCGTCTTGCCTGAAGAACGTGTCGTCGAGGGTATTAAGGTCTGCTGAGAGCGTGTTGCCTGCCCATGCAAGGCCAGAACCTGCGGTGATGCGGGTCGAAGGGGTGTTATAGAAGGTGTTCCAATTGGTAGTTGAAGCGGTCAGCGGAATCTCGTAGCCTGATGTCAGAGAAAAGACGCCCGTGCCTGAAGTATAGGTAAGGCCCGTCGCGGTCGAGCTGAAGAGTCCGCGCGCGGTGCTTGCGAAATCAGAGATGGTAGACGCTAGCTGCGTACCGGTATGGTTCGCGCGCGCAAGATAGTACGACCCCTCCTGTCCATCGAATGTTCCGGTCCAGTCTCCCGTGCGGTCAAGCGTAAGCGCGCCGCCTACGTTAGTGAGGCCGCTCCCGAGAAGCGACGTGAACGTCGAGCCTCCGATGTCAAAGCCGGAGAGGAAGGTCGTGAGGCCGGTGAAGAGTCCCGTACCCGCCACAGAGAGCATTCGATCCGGAGTTGTGGTGCCGATACCGATGTTGCCGGTTGACGTGATGCGCATGCGTTCGCCTAGCGTGCCCGCATTCGCCGTGAAGAATCTGATGAGACCGCTATTGAGCGCCCCGTCGTTCGTTCCTACAATCGTCGCGTTGCGCTTCTCTGCGGTTGAAAGCGCGTTGTTGTAGAACGCAAACTGGCCGATGTTATTCGTAGTTCCTGTGATGTTGCCTCCGGCACCGACCGCACCAGGAATATCCGCTCCGAGACTTGACCCGTCAACCGCCAGATACCGGGCTGATATCGCCGCGAAAGCTGGAGACGAGGTTCCTACTCCTACATTTCCCGTAGCATCGATTACCATCCGCAGGGTGTTCGCTGTGGCAAACCGCAAGGAATTGCTCTCGAAGTTCCACACATCGAGCTGCGAGGTGTTCGAGATGCCCACGAACGCGCCGTCTGTCGCGGTCGTGCCGGTGGTGCCGTTCGTGAACTTAAGGCGAGGTGCGTCACCTCCGCCGGCCGTATGAAGATGCAAGAGCGTCGATGGCGTCACGGTACCGATACCGACGTTCCCGTTATTGATAATCGAGAGCTGCGAGGTCGCTCCCGTGCCATCGTTCGAGAAGTACATGTTCCCTCCCTGAGTGCGCGCGACGAGGTCTCCGGATACGCTTCCAGCAATCACGCCGTTGGTTCCTCCGGCGATTCCTATCCCGGCCTTGAGTACGGACTCCTGGTTGAAGAGTATGAGCGAGTTGCCGCTGTTGTTCGTATTCCTGTCGATGGTGATGCGCGGGAAGTCGCTCGAGACGTAAAGCGGGGTCGTCGGAGAGGTGGTGCCGATACCGAGGTAGCCGTTGGCAAGGAGGGTCATCTTCGTGGACCCGTTCGTCTCAAACGCGAGATTGTTATTGTCGTTCGTGCCAAGGATTGCGGTAGCGCCGAAAGAGTTCCCGTCCTGCCTGAAGAACGTGTCGTCGAGCGCGCCGAGGTCTGCGGTAAGTGCGCCCCCAACGTTCGAGAGTCCTGATCCGAGGAGCGAGGTAAAGGTGGAACCGCCGAGCGTGAAGTTCGTAACGGCTAGGTTACTCGTGGTCGCGTTTGTGAAGATGCCGTTTGCGGAGAAGACCGGCATGTTGAACTCGAAGCGCTTCGTCGTGCTGTTCCACGCGAGGATAGCGTTCGGGGACGCGACGCCGCGATTGAACGTGAGGCTCATGTCCTCCGTATCGTTCGAAGCGTTATCAGAGTTTATGGAGAAGTCGCTCGATACCGTCCCTGCGATCGAGGTGGACGCTGCGGAGAGGTTGTTCGCTACCACTTCATCTACGTAGATACGGCGCCAGTTATTCGCGGCGGAGCCAAGATCGTACGCGTTATTAAGAGACGGGACGAAGTTAGAGCCGACGGTCGCATTCACGACGAGCGAATCGGACGCGCTGGTACCGATCGTGGCGTTCCGACCGATCGCTATGTTGCCTGAGAACGCCGAGGTTGCGGTGGTCGAGGTGGCGAGGACGTACGGGCCTGCGATGTACTCTCCCGCCTCGATGCGCGGCGCGTAGATGCCGCCGCCGAAGGTGCTGGTAGCGCCGTTTCCGGCAAGCGTGGTCGGAGAGGATGTGCCGAAGACGAGTACTGACGGGAGCGAGAGCTGGATGCCGCCTGCGCCCGTATCCGTCACCGTGATCTGGTTCGCTGAGCCGGTTACCCATGACGCGAGATTGGTCGCGACGACTTTCCCGAACGCGTCTACGGACAGGAGGCGTGACGGGGTCACGTACGTAAGCGCGAGCGACCCGGTGGTGGTCGCGTTGGTCGACGTGGCGTTCGTGAGTGTCGCATTCGTAGCGGTGAGCGTCGTTACGACCGCGTTCGTGAGCGTCGCGAGCGATGCGGTGACGTTCGTAAAGAACGCATCGGTAATCGTCGCTACGAGGCCTGCGAGATTGGAAACGTAGAGATTGGTCGACGTCGCGTTCGTGGTGGTGCTGTTCGTGACGATGAGATTCGCTATGGTCGCAGACGGCGCGGTAAGCACATCGATGGTCGCCGAGGCGAAGGAGCCGGCAGTCGCGTAGAAATTCGTCGTGGTTGCATTCGTAGCAGTGAGGTCGCCGGTGATCGATGCGTTCCCGTTTACGGTGAACGAGCCGGTTACGGTCGAGGTTGCGACATCGAGTTCGCTGTCGGTGATGGTCCCTCCGACGATCGTCGGATTATTAAGCAACATGTCATTGCCGGTCTGGCCGTCGAGCGTCGTGATGCCGACATCATCGTCATCAGCAACGTCTTCGATGCGGTTGTAGAGCGTGCGACGGAGGAAGTCGAATCGTTCATCGACGTATGCCTGAGGTACACCTCCGTAGGTTACGGAAGGATACTCATTACGGATGATTGTTACCGGCCCGTTGTACACGATCGAAGCCTCACTCGAGCCGCGGTCACCAGGACCCGGGATGTTCGCACCGTCTCCAGGAATGATCGCGATGCCCGCCTCTTCGCCTGCGCCAAAGAAGCCCGCGAGCGGTCCGAGGATTCCATGGAGCGCGCTATCAAATGCGCGAGCAAGCACCGCGGTCACATTCTTGAGGAATCCTGGAACGAATGCGTCGAGGTTAAGAGACGCGAGCGGAGACGCGGTAAGCATGTCTCCCTCCAGGTTCTCGATCGAGAGCGCGATATTGCCTACGATTCCCAGCACTTCGTTCGTTATGGCGCTTGGTACCAGATCGATTCCCTGCTGTGCTGAAGCGCTTCCGGTACCTGCGGGAGCTAGAGCAACCGTATCGCTAGCAGAGCGCATGAATCCTGCGATTGCGCGGTCTTCAGCGATCAAGAGGCCTGAAACGAGACCGTGTGAATTGGCCCCGAGCGCAAAGGATCCTTCAGATATGCGCATTCCAAGCTGCGAGGTCTCCTCACTGAATGAAATCATCCCATCTTCATACGCTCGAGGGGCAGCTGTGACCGCAAGCTGTGTGAGTCCCCCAACCATGGAGCCAGTATCGAGCGCTGCAGCAACGAGAGTATGCGGGACATCCTGGGAGAGCGCTGCGAACCCATAGACACCCTGTTCGTAGAGACTCAATGACGCGTCGCTCGCTCTTATGAAAGCACTTCCTACCGCAAGCGGTAGCGTACGTGCACCATCGCGCATGCCGGTGCTTAGCGCGAACAATCCTTCGCCTGCTGCAGTGACCGCATCCTCATGTGCGCTTAGCGTCGTCTCAATGTCGCGGAGCGCAAGCGCACCAACCGATGCGTAGGTGCGCATAAGACCATCAGCCACAACAGAGGCTGTAACGTTAGGATTCTGTACTGCCGATCCAATTGCCTTTGCGCTTTCTGCAAACGTAGTATCGCTCGCATAGGTAGCAGAGATTTCTTCTGCGCGCTCGTATGCAATCTGCGTTGGGGCTACGGGGGCATGCACGTCGCGCATCGCTAGCGTAAGTGCCGAAGACACTTCTTCAAGCTTTATGCTCTGCACGTTTGCAAATGCATTCTCATCAAGCGCAAGGTCTTCGCGCGCTGTCTCTGCAAGCGTCTCTCGATGCGCTAATGAATCAATCGCAAGTGAGTGTGCTCCTTCAAGTACCTGGACTCGAGCCTCGAGCGCTGCCGCGAGAAGACCGGCACCCATGCGCGCGACCACTCCAGATCCTGCGGCTGCTGCGCTACCAGCAAGTACGATTGCGGTAAGTGCCATAGCAACAGCAGTCCCTGAGAATGCCGGCATACCGTGAGGCAGCCGTGCCTTTGCAAACGCTGCAACCACAGAGTTGACCGCATCCCGCGTTCCCCGCTCCATCGAACGAGTCATCGAGATGGATTTCGTGTTGCTCAAGCGATACTCGCGCTCGCGCTCGCGTGCAAGCGATTCTGCAAGCTCAGCCTTTCGATCAATCTGCGTTGCAATAAACTTCTCAAGCGAATCACGATCTACAAGCCATGTTCTTCCGACCTGCGTGCCATCAATCTTTCCTTCGCGACATAGCCGTGAAAGATAGTCGGAAGTGTATCCAGAAAGAGCAGAGGCGTCTTTCGTAGAAATTAATTTTTCTTGAAGAAGTTTGTTCAAGGTGCAGTAGGTCGGATATCCGAATTAACTACAGTTTACCTTGATATTTCTTTTAATTAGTATGTTTCTTTGTGGATATTCTTCAGGCACTCATCATGAAAAAAATTGCCAACAAGATCCATTACTACTGATTACGAAAAAATTCATCGCAGCATAGACACTAAACTCAAATCCAAGAGAATTACCACCCTTAGATTCAACTCCCTTGCAACAGAAGGGATACAAAATTCCTACCAGAACTAGTTTCGTGTGTAAGTAGACAATTATATATAGGAGCGTATCGGTTATTCGGACTAACTAAGTATTTATTAGTAATTGCGCGCAGAAGTTTAATTTGTACGAGCCCTACATATCTATATATAGGTATGTAGGGCTCGTTAATTGCTCTTAATCTCTAATTTTTTGCCAGTTATTAAGAGACCGTCTACGGAGTATTAATTCCTACAGAATGACTTTTTGTACATATTTGCTAGTGGTTAGCCTTTATTTAGCTGATCTAAATTGATAGAACACCCTCAACATAAGTTGAGGGTGTTCTATACGTTTTATCTAATCTCTTTGATACGAGACGAGATATCTATATTTTATAGGGTACTTTTATAGCTACTCTTTCCTCCGAGAAAGTCCAGAATCGCTTTCTGTGGTCCTGAATCGGTACTAGTAGTGCCAATGTATCTGTCGGCATTACCGGTTCCTACAACAGCTACTAGCACTGCTACCGAAGCGAGAACAATCAGGAGCGCTCGGGTTACACCACTGCCCGAAGGTTTTTTAGCGGTTGCTGCCGGATTTAGTGGCTTTACAGGCCTGCTTCTACCCTGGCTCTTAGGTGTTAGGTCGACTACAGGAATGCTGGTATGCGGTACCAGCTCTCCCGTCTCCCTAGAGGCGTAGGATTTGTGAATCTCAACCTCACTTTCCTCACTGCTTTCAGGCTTTTTTGCCTCAACTGGAGACTCTATTCTTTGCAGGGTTACGGTTTCCTCTTCTCTTATCTCTACAGGCTCGGCACTTTCAAGCACTACAGGGAGATATTCGTCCTTAAAGTCTTCAGATCCGTCAGGAAGCGCATCAACTGTCTTCTTATCGGAGAACCACTCCCTCCAAGCAGACTGCATATCAGCTATCGCAGGGCTTGAAACTGGCTCTTGAACAGGCTTCTGGGCAAGTTCTGGCACCATCAAAGGATTTTCAGGTATATATGTAGGTTTCTGCCACGTATTTGCCCTATCCTCAACAGGAACCTCCTCAGAGCTAGCTGCTACATTGCTGGATTCATGCGCAGAACCGAAGCGGTGCTCACGGATCGCAGATTCCAGGACATACCAGTTTCGGCCTACCAGTCGCGCTTCAACCCTGCCCTCACGACAAAGCTGGCCGACATAGTCCTTCGCATAACCAGTAATTTTTGCGGCGCGCTTTGACGAGATATAGACCTTGTCACCAATAGTTATCTCATCCATGCATATACTATATAGCTTTCTTGCCTCGGTTAACATAGCTTATAAACAGTACTTGGAAGGAAGTTCTGATAACAGAAAAGGCCGGTTTCAAACCGGCCTTTTCCCTATCTTATCCTTACGCGAGTTCTTCCAGGAGAAGTGCCTTCAGTGACGCTGGGTTACCAGCACCCTTGGTGGCTTTCATGGACATGCCAATCAGGAACTGGAGGGACGCCTCTTTGCCGCCCTTGAACTCAAGTACAGCGGCTTCGTTTTCAGCGATTACCTGCTTTACTACCCCCCTAAGCGCTCCTTCGTCACTGACCTGCAGGAGCCCGTGCTCGCGAGCAAGGGTTTCCGGATCTCCTCCAGATTCAAGCATCAGGGCAAGAACATCCTTCGCCCCCCTTGAAGATAGCTTCTGGTCCGAGACCAGGCGTATGAGACTCGAGAAGCTTGAAGATGAGAGACCTTCGTATTCAGGCTTTCCGTTTTTTGCATACCATCCGGCAGCATCTGAAATGAGGTAGTTTGCGGCGAGCAGAATATCATCTTGCTTCGATCCGAGTTCAGTGAGGACCGCATCGAAGAATTCTGATCGTGCATTCGTATCAGAAAGATAGACAGCGTCCGTGACCTTGAGTCCGAGACTCGTATACCGCTCACGGCGCTGCCATGGAAGCTCCGGCAGTGACGCTCGTATCGCATCAGCGGAAAGCTCTGCCTCTTCAGAAAGGAGGAGCTTCGGGATGTCCGGCTCCGGGAAGTACCGGTAGTCGGCACTGCCCTCTTTGAGGCGCTGCGAGAAGGTGCGCTGTCCGTTCTCATCCCATCCTCGCGTCTCCTGTACAACTACACCTCCCTCATCGAGAAGCTTTGATTGTCGCTCGACTTCGAAGGCGATGGCGCGCTCGACCGAGCGGAACGAGTTGAGGTTCTTCACCTCGACCTTCGTGCCGAACGACTCATCCTTGGAGACAGAGATGTTCGCCTCGATGCGCATCTCTCCTTTCTCGAGGTTTGCGTGTGACGCGCCGAGAGTGCGGAGCAGGAGCTGAAGCTCGCGTGCGAACGTACCTGCGGTCTCAGCATCATGGATGACCGGTTCCGTAACGAGCTCCATAAGCGGAACGCCTGCGCGATTGAAATCTACGAGACTCACACCATCCTCATGAGAAGATCGCGCGGTGTCTTCTTCAAGATGGATGCGTGTTACTGCCACACCTGCAAGCGTTCCTCCGAGCACGAGTGGGTGCTCAAACTGACTTATCTGATATCCCTTCGGTATGTCCGGATAGAAGTAGCTCTTGCGATCGAATTCGCTGAAGTCCGCGAGCGAGCCGCCAATCGCCGCACCGACCCGAAGCACCTGGCGTACTGCCTCCCGGTTCGGGACCGGAAGTGTGCCTGGGTGCGCCATGCACACCGGACAGACATTCGCGTTCGCGCGAGCCTCTTCAGGATCATTCTTACAGACACAGAACATCTTAGTCGCTGTGGCGAGTTCTGCATGGATCTCAAGTCCTATGGTCGGGCGGTACGCGCTCATAAAGGAAATGCTAGCACGCCAGGCTTCCCGCCCGCCAGCTAGGAAACCGGTGCCGAAAGGCGCTTGGTAAGCTCATCCGCGAAGGCCTTAACCGAGGTGTCGTCGAGGATCGTAAGGGTGAGCACCCCCTTCCCCGCTACAGCCTCCAGGGCAGAAACCCGCTCTAAAACCTCACTAGGGCTCAGCACATCAGTCTTCGAGAGCACCACGAGCTCCTCTTTCTCGGAAAGCTCGTGTCCGAACGCCTCAAGCTCTTTCCGTATGGCCCTATACGAAGAAACCACGTCTTCTTGCTCAGCCGAGACGAGATGCACAAGGAATCTCGTACGTTCTATGTGCTTGAGGAACCGAGAACCGAGACCTCGCCCTTCCGAGGCGCCCTCAATAAGCCCTGGAATATCGGCCAAGATACGGCCGTAGAAGTCTCCCAAATGCGGATCGAGCGTGGTGAAGGGATAGGCACCCACCCGAGACCGGGAGCGGGTAAGTTCGTTAAGGAGGGATGACTTTCCGGCGTTCGGGAAGCCGATCAGGCCTGCGTCTGCGATAAGCTTGAGACTCACCCGGATATCCCCACTCTGGCCGTTCCGGCCGTAGGTAACCTGCTTAGGATTCTGGTTTGTAGACCCTTTGAAGTGCGCGTTACCGAACCCTCCGGACCCTCCTTTAAGGACCGTAAAGCATTGTCCAGCCTCGAGGATCTCGTAGGTCTCACCGGTCGAGGAGACCGTGACCGAGCTCCCTACCGGAAGCTTGAGAACGTAGGGTTCGCCGTCCTTGCCGTGCCGATCGTTACCCTCGCCGTCACCTCCGTTCTCGGCAGCGATGCGCTTGGTGTACCGGTATGCAGCGAGGATCGCGAGGTCATGAACCCCCTCAACGATAATATCGCCGCCACGACCCCCGTCGCCTCCAGAAGGGCCGCCGCGCTCCTTGCCCTTGAGGTGGAGCCAGCGCACGACACCGTTGCCACCCTTTCCGGCGACCGCGTGTACCTGCATCTCATCGATAAATGCCATTAGAGTCACCGTATCACGGAACGTTGACTTTATCTAGTATCGAGGTTCTTATGAACAAAGAGAAAAGCCGCCCTCGTGGCGGCTTTTCCTTAGGACACGATGGTCCACCCTTCCTCGAGCAGCGGCTCCGCTTTCTTGTACTTGAGCGTCTGCGTCTCGTCTCCCTTGCGGATAGTCACTTCGTCATTCCGGCCGTACTCCTTTCCGTTCAAGACCGGCTCCTTTGTGACTGATGCATCGCCCCCTTCGGATGCCGCTACGAGCTGCCTTCGGGTCTTCTCTTCCTCGGCACGGATACGCGCGTCATCTGCCGGACGGATGCGCGGGATAGCTTCAACGATCGCAGCGCGTACCGCTGCCTGCATCGCCTGGAACCTCGCGAGTCCCTCCTTTCGATACTCGATAAGCGGGTCGCGCTGTCCGTACGCGCGAAGCGATACGGAGCGTCGCAGGTAGTCCATGGTCTCAAGGTGCTCGAGCCAGAGCGTATCAGTCACCTGAAGGACAATGCGTCGGAGGAGCGTCGCGAAAACCTCAGGTCCGTATTCTTCGCGCTTGGCTTCATACGCAGCGACCGCCTCCGCGTCTCCATTAAGAGCATCGCGTACCAGGGCTTCGATCTCCTCATCGGTGCCCATGAGCGCCGTCATGCGCTCGCGATAGACCGCGAGTCGCTGGGAGTTCAGCACATCGTCGTACGAGAGTACCTGCTTTCGCGCATCAAAGTTAAAGCCCTCGATACGGCGCTGAGCGGTCTCAAGCGACTTCGTAATGAGCGAGCTCTGTATTGGCTCGTCCTCCGGGATCTTGAACGTACCCATGACGTTCTTCACCATGTCGGATGCGAAGACGCGCATGAGCTTGTCGTCGAGCGACACGTAGAATCGCGTCTCTCCCGGATCGCCCTGACGGCCAGAGCGGCCACGGAGCTGGTCATCGATACGACGGGCTTCATGGCGCTCGGTACCGAGCACGGCGAGTCCACCGAGCGAGCGAACTTCTTCGCGCTCCTCTGGGGTAGCAATCGCGCCCCCGAGCTTGATGTCGACGCCGCGACCTGCGAGGTTTGTAGCGACCGTTACGGCGCCCCTGCGCCCCGCGTTCGCGATAATCTCGCCCTCGCGCTCATGGTTCTTTGCGTTCAATACCTCATGCGGAATGCCCGCCTGAGTAAGCGCCTCGCTCACTACCTCGTTGTCCTCGATAGAGACCGTACCGATGAGGATCGGCTGGCCCTTCTCGTGCATCTCCTTGGCATGCGCGGCAAGCGCTTTGTACTTGCCCGGCACGTTCTGGAAGATGAGATCGTCGTAGTCACGGCGCTGTATCGGGCGATGGGTAGGCACCTGCACCACCTCAAGCCCGTACACCGTGAAGAACTCCTCCTCAGAGGAAAGACCCGTACCGGTCATGCCCGCAATGCGGTCGTACATGCGGAAATAATTTTGGAACGTTACGGATGCGTACGTACGCGTCTCCTTCTGAATCGGCACGCCCTCTTTAGCCTCGATGGCTTGGTGCAGACCCTCGCTCCAGCGACGTCCTGGCTGCAGGCGCCCCGTGAACTCGTCAACGATCACGATCCCGTTATCGCGAATGACGTATTCCTTGTCCTTCTTAAAGAGAGCCTTCGCTCGCACTGCGGTATCAAGATGGTGCGCGTACTTCATGCCACCCTCTGCGTAGAGGTTCTCGATATGGAGTGCCTCTTCTGCCTTACGGATACCCTCTTCGGTCACCTGCACAGCGCGCTGCTTCTCATCGACCGTGTAGTCTTCTCCTTCGACAAGCGAGCGGGCGATCCCTGCGAAGCGCTCGTACAGACCTTCGGCGTCGCCTGCGGGGCCAGAAATGATGAGCGGCGTGCGCGCCTCGTCGATGAGTATCGAGTCGATCTCGTCGATGATAGCGTAGTGATGGCCGCGCTGTGAGAGCTGCGATACGTCGTATGCGGTATTGTCACGCAGATAATCGAATCCAAGCTCATTATTGGTCGCGTACGTGATGTCTGCGGCGTATGCTTCCTGCTTCGATACCGGACGCAGGTAGTCATAGAACACGCGGAACGATCCTTCAGCGTCTCGCTCCTTATCTTCCTCAGACTCAACATGAGACGCGTCATAGAGGTACGCACCCTGCGACGTTACGGCACCAACCGAAAGGCCAAGCGCTGCATACACCTGCCCCATCCAAGCTGCGTCACGACGTGCGAGGTAGTCGTTTACGGTGACGACGTGCACGCCCTTACCGGCAAGCGCGAACAGCGATACTGGAAGCGTCGCCACGAGCGTCTTTCCCTCTCCCGTGCGCATCTCGGCGATCTTTCCCTTTCCGAGCGCGAGTCCGCCGATGAGCTGTACGTCGTAATGACGCTCCCCGAGCGTGCGGCGTGCTGATTCGCGCACGAGCGCGAAGGTCTCAGCGATATCCTTAGTCTCCTCAGGAACGCCCGCTACACGGCTCCTTATGGCGAGAAATCGCTCTTTAAGCGCCTGGTCGCTAAGCGCCTCAAGCTCGTCAGAGAGGGCAGCGGCGGCCTGAACAACCGGTGCAGCGGCTTTCACGAAGCCCTGGGACTGGTTCTTGGAGAAGAGTTTACCGAGGAAAGTAGGCATAGGAATAACTATATATAGGTATCGGCCACTATACCGCAAAAGCCTCCCGTACGGGAGGCTTTGCATAAGAGGGTCGAAGAGGGGCTACTTGCGGCGCGCGGTCTTGCGCTTCGCAGGAGCCTTCTTCGCAGCCTTCTTCTTTGCTGCCGGACGCTTAGCTGCCTTCTTGACGGTCTTCTTTGCAGTCTTCTTCTTAGGAGCTGCCTTCTTTACCGACTTCTTAGCTGCCTTGCGAACGGTCTTCTTCTTTGCTGCCATAGGTCTCGAGTGTTTTGCTATGACTGATATCTTCGACCCGCACGATAAGAATCTTTCTTACGAAAATTTCTTACACATGCGTGTTAGTGATAAGTATGCGTCTGAAAAATATTTTTTGTGTAAGAAATATTTTTATATGTGGATAAGTTTTAAAAATAAAAATTAATTTTTAGAAAAAAACTTTTATGGAAACGTTCGTACTTCTCTTTCGGTAGTGATGTTCGTTGCGTCAAAGACACGTTGTGCAATCTCATTCGCGAATGCATCGATCTCCTCCTGCGTTGCACCATGGTCTGCGACAAGTACGAGCGGCTGACGCTCAAAGAGAGAAACATTTCCTTCTCGGTATCCTCTAAGGTTAAGAATTTTGTCGAGCACGAATGCGAGCGGTATTTTCACGCCTTCAGCGTTCGGGAATCCTGGCAGCCCTTTGTATTCTGATGCGAGCTTTTCGTATGCTTCAGTACTAATGGTTGGATTCTTAAAGAAGGAGCCCGCCGTACCGTACTCATGCAAATCCGGAAACTTCTGCGCGCGAATCGAGCGCACTGCCGCTGCGATTTTCGCAGGAGTAGACAGGTCCTCTCCTTCTGATGCACGTGCTGCAAGATCCTTATATGAGAGGCTTGGCGCACTGTTTCTTGAAAGCTTGAAGGTGACGCTTAGGATAATGAGTGCTGAGTCTCTCTTGAGCAGACTATCTCTATATCCGAAGCCGCATGAAGCGTTATCCATGTCCTCAATAGCATTACTGCGCGTATTCAAGACTCTTACGGAATGAATGGTGTCCTTAACTTCGCTACCATACGCACCAATATTCTGGACTGGAGAGGCGCCAACGGTTCCAGGGATTCCTGCAAGGTTCTCAAGGCCCCACAGTCCCCGTTGCGCGCACTCTTCGACGAGCGTATCCCAGTGCACGCCCGCACCAGCGGTAACTAGCGAGAAGGATTCTTCTTCAGTAAACGTCATGCCGGGAATACGCATGAGTATCACGACTCCTTCAAACCCTTCGTCTGAGGCCAGGACGTTACTTCCCTCGCCGAGCACTCTCCACGGAAGGTGCTTTGCTTGTGCAAACGTAATCGCGTTCAGAACCTCATTCTCGGACGTGCACTCGAACAGATCATGAATCGGGCCTCCTACCCGAAGCGTAGTGAGTCCTGCGAACAGGATCTGTTCCTTGGGCATCATCGTGCCTGGCCGAAGATCTCTTGCATGAGCGCTTCTCCAAGCTCACGCGTCGCAGGGAATGACTTTACTGTCTGTACGATCTGTGCGCGCGCTTCTGCCATACGACCTGCAGCAGCATACGCCTGCGCAAGTCTGTAGTGCGCCTCAGGCTCGTTGCTGCGCGCAAGAACTCCTGCACGCGCCACCGCGATAAGGTCGTTCCATGCCTTTGTCCGGTAGTATGCTAGGAACAACGAATCATCGTCAGGTGTAGTCGTACTGAATACCTCCATGGCTATCTCCTTACCTTTAGCCACGTCGCCTGTGATTATTAAGCCGGCAGCGATACTGGTATTGAGCGACGGGAAAGAAGGATCGAGCTCATATGCATATATGAAGTCACGCTGAGCTGACTCATTATCGCCAAGGTCGTGGAACATGAATCCGCGCGTCACATAGATTGCCTGCTTCTTCGGAGAAAGCGCGAGCGCCGCTTGATACTGTGTTAGCGCTCCTTCTATGTCCCCTGCTGCTTTGAGAAGCGAAGCGTACTGTACACGCAAACGCGCATCGTTAGGAGACGAAGCTACCTCTTTATTCATCTCTTCCGCTGCACGAACGAGAAATTCCTTACGAATCTGCTCCGGTATGGCTTCGTTCTCACTAAGCGATGTGGCGGCTGAAGAGAATTGTTCTCGGATCTCTTGTGACGCGAAAGAGTCTGCCGCGAGCGCTTCCTCGAATCGAGCAAGGCTCGATGTGGCGCTCTGACCTGAGGAAAGCGCATAGACGAGATGATTGGCGGCTTGAATTCCTGACACATTCACCGTCCAAATGATGGCGATAAGGATGATAGCCCCCGCACTCGCGACTGCATAACCCCGGGTACTCTCAGCATCCATTTCAGGTGCATTACTGAGTGCGCGGACATTCCTGCCCGACTGCGCATGTGCCATCGCAAGGAGCATCATGAGCGGTACGTAGCTAAAGAGATTGTCGAACACTACGATCGCCTGAACTGCATATGCTACGAATGCAGAAACAAGGAATACTCGCTCCGCACGGGACGCCCCCGGGAGGCGTACGAGCGCGGTGAATCCGAGGCCGAGAAGCGCAAGGAATAGGAGCCCGGCAGGGATACCGCCTGCAACGAACCAGTCGATGTACATGTTGTGCGCACGATCGAACCACGCCTCCTGATCGTAGAGCGAAGGATCGTAATACTTGTTGAAGACCTGATTGAACCCTTCCTGACCCCAGCCGGTAATCGGATCCTCCGCTACACCCTTGAACGCGATTCCCCAGAGCTTTTCGCGAACTTCGAGCTCGCTTCCCACTGAGAAGAGGGATGCTGCACGCGAAAGGAACGGGTTTCCGGTAACGGTGTCGCTATCCTTGAGCGAAAACAGCAGTCCGCCTGCAAGCACGAGCGCAGCGACGCTTCCGAGCGCAATCTTGATGCCGGTCGCTGCAGCGCCTTTACCCCACTCCTTACGAGCGAGGAAGAGCCACAGTCCCGCGCCGGAGATGGTGCCTGCAATGAGGCCGACGAGCGGACCGCGCGATCCGGTGAAGAACATGATGACGAACGCGAGTGCTATAAAACCGATAAGCGACCAGCGAAGCCAGCCTTTAGAGCGGACCGCAAGCCAGCACGAAATGAATATCGCAAACATGAGGTACACCGCGAGGTAGATAGCGTTACCGAGCGTTCCAGTGAGACGCACGCCTCCCTGGTGGATTTCCGCACCGCCCCCAAGCTGCACCAGTCCGTAAAGACACACTACCGCCGCAACAGATACAAAGAAGAGCCACCAGCGCCGCCACAGCCGCTCAACCGAAAGCACTGCGCCCGCCACGACGAAGAATAGGAAGAGATGCACCAGAGTCACCCACCCGTCCATGCGCTCGAAGTTACTCCAGAACGCTTTCATCGGGAGCACGCCGAGCATGTTCGCAACAGCTGTCCAAGCAACGAGCCCGCCGAATGCCGCCAACACATGCGAATACTTCGGACGATACCGTCTGTCTACAAGCGCGAGGAATCCATACGCTACGAAAGCGATTTCAACGAGAATCCTGAACGCGAAGTTCTTCCCGGTAATGAACGGGAAGAAAAGTTCATTCGATACATATAAGGGTAGGAACGGGATCGCGAACAAGGCTAGCAAAGCGGTCCATCGGGCGGCGTCTTTCATGATGCGGCCAGTATACTACTCGATTTCCGATTTCTGCCACGAATCCCTGGGCAACGAGGTTATATCCAATACCCCTTTCCAAGATGCTACGATTTACCCATCTCATGAGCCGTCTCCCCATCCTCGCTCGACCCCTCGCGCTCCTGCGCCTGGCCTGGATACACCAGGGTTTTCGAAGATACTTCAAGAATGCCACTTGGCTCCTAGGCGGGAGGATGCTTACACTCGGCATCTCCTTCCTAGCGACCCTGTTTATCGCTCGGAACCTCGGACCTGAAAACTATGGGCAGATAAGTTATGCGCTCAGCGTTGTAGGACTGGTTGGGTTCTTGGCGCCACTTGGGCTTGATACCATCCTCTTCCGTGAACTCATCAAGGAGCCTGAGAAGCGCTCGCAGCTTCTCGGCACTTCGTTCGTGCTGCGAATGGGCGCCGGGATCCTGACTGCTGTCGTTGCGGGAGTGCTTGCTGCGACTGTCGCCGCGGATGACGTCTCACGCATTCTTATTCTCATACTTGCTGGTACCTTCATTCTTGTTCCATTCCAGGTGATCTCTTTTGCATTTCTTGCGCGAGCCGAATCAAAGTATCCAACGCTCATCTCGATACTGGCCACGATAGTGCTCAATATACTCAAGGTGTGCGTTATGCTCGCCGGAGAAGGAGTGATATACCTCGCACTCATTCTCCTTCTTGAACCGGCGCTTTATGCGGTCATGTACGTATACCTCTATCGGACGCGCTTCCATAACCGCCTCAGGGACTGGGTATGGGAGCCGACGCTCGCACGGCGCCTGCTCGCTGACTCGCTTCCGATTATGTTCCTGAGCGCGTTCACAGTTATCTATGCCCGCATCGACCAGGTATTTATCAAGCATTTTATTGATGCAGAGGCTGTGGGCATTTATGATGCGGCGGTACGACTTACGGATCTCTGGAATTTCATTCCTGGCGCGATCGCATCAGCCCTCTTTCCCGCCATTGTAAACGCGCACCGGTCTGACGAGCGCGTATTCGAAAGAAGGATGCTCCGCATAAGCTGGCTATTCGTCGCTATTCCCGTAGGAATCTCCATGTTCGTGATGCTCCTCGCGCCGTTTGTCGTGCCACTCCTGTACGGCCCTGAATTCGCAGCCACGATACCCGTGCTCCAAGTCTATATATGGTCGTTCGTTGGTACCTCGCTCAGTATCCTCGTCCACACCTATCTCACCACAAAGAACAAGCGACTTGTGTTGGTCCTTTCGGCGCTCGTGCCCATGACCGTGAATATCGTCTGCAACCTACTTTGGATACCGGCATACGGAATCCTCGGCGCGGCGTATGCAACAGTGCTCTCCTACAGTCTCGTGCCTCTATTTATTCTCTTCGTCCGACGGTCTTCGACCCCTCAAAAGGGAGACTCGAGACTCGCTGTTGATCTTCCTGGGAACCCACTAGGAAGCTGACCTGCCCCCGAGCGCATTGATCCTCTTTGAGGCTAAGTCGAAGAACTGGCCCGTATCCCATGCCACATATCCGGCCTTCGTAAGATCGTAGACAAGCACCTTGGCAGCGCTTCCCATGGAGACCATGACGAGCACGTCTTTCGTGTAGAGATGTCCCGCCTTAATGCGACGGACTATCTCCTGATAGATCTCTGCGTACCGGTCCCAGGCATCGCTCGCAGGCGCCTCTATGAACGCAGTGCTTTTACCGAGAGAGAGTCCCTCGAACCGAGCCGTATCCGAAGTAACAATGATCACATCCTTAGTGGCGAAGTAACGTCCGAGCTTCTCGAAATCCAGATCAGGATTATAGCGGGTATGAAACGAGAGCGCGCTGCCATACACAATGTGTGGGTGATAATACTTCCTCAGGAACATCTTCGAGTTCGTCCAGAACTGATACTGCTCAGGGATACCCATGTCGCGGAATTCCTTTCTAGTCTTGAGTATGAGCTCCGGATTGAAACAGATAAGGAGACGCTCGTCTTCCGACGAGATGATTTCCTTGAGCCGGCCTGCGAGCTCGGGATGATAGCGCTGGCGCCAGTTCCCGAAGTACAAGCCAATGCCCTGGAGCATGTCAAAGAGCTCGTCACCGAAACGCACAACAGACCTGTTCTCGCGAATCGCAGTGTCGATAGTCTCTTCGTAATTCAAATATTGGAAATCCTTGTACGCGCCGAGATAGCGGTCCGCAACGAAGTTGTAGTAGAGCCGCTTCTTAAGAAACGGCCAAATGCCTCCTGGGTTGTCCCTGAATTTAGACAGTCGGTTCTTCCAAATATGGGTAAGGTGGCTCATGGCATGTTGCATGAAGTGGTATGCTTTTCGCACGATATCACACTATGCTACCCGTCCGATTCGCCGTGCTCATGCCTACTCACGCTCGCGAAGCGCTCGCCATAAGGGCCCTTGAGAGCATTCGCGCGCAATCCTATCCAGAATGGAAACTCGTATGCGTGAACGATTCACCAGAGATTCCCTATGGCGATTTCGAACGATCCGTCGCTGAAGATAAAAGAATCACATATATACGCAACACCGAGAACGAAGGAAAGAACGCATCCCTCAATGCTGCACTCGCGCACCTGCGAAATTCAGGATTTAAAGGGTACATCATTCTCCTTGATGACGATGACTGGCTCGATAGCGACTGCCTTGAGCAGTTTGCAAGAACGCTCTCAGAACGACCATATGGCTGGCTTGTGTCAGACCGGGTCCTCTCTAGCGGTACACGGCTCACGAAGAACCGCACGGGCTGTTCCGAGGTCTCCTATTATCGCGAGTACCTCATAACGAAGAGATTCAGCGGAGATGCGACGCATTGCATCAACTCGGTGCACGCGCTGGCATGCGTCTTCCCTTCTTCGGCAAAGAATGGCGAGGAGTGGTTTTTCTTCTCGCAGATAGCGAGAGCATGTCCCCGGTTCACGTACCTACCCTTTCCGGGAACATATTCGGAAGGGTATCTGCCAGGGGGCGTCACGCATGAGCGCGCATCGTTCCGCTCTAGGCTCGGGCTGTACGCGCGTCTTACGCGCGAGATTGGATCTCGAAACCTCTGGAACCTCGCCCTCTTCGTCTATATGGCGCTCCGCTTTGGAAGGATGTGCATACCTAAGCGCGCTTCCGTCCCGGTATCTCGATAAACGGCGGGGGCGTACGTTCCGAGCCGTAGCCGTCGCGCACCGCACGGAGTATGATTCGCGCCCTCTTAAAGAACGTTTTTGAGAGGCCCTTCGCGAAGAAACCGATGGCAATGAGACCTGCCGTCCAGATAAGCACATTCGCTAAAAGCACCGGAGGCGCCTGGATAGTGTTCCTACGAGATATGATGACTGCGTTCCGGATGCGGAAATACACCTTGTAGTCCCTAAACTTAGACTCGAAAAGGTCAAAGATATGATCCCCCTCTTTTGAGAATGTGAGATCGATATCACGTATCACCGGCTGTGCACACACGTAGCAGGAGTATCCGTTCCGCCGCATACGCCAGGAGAACTCAAGATCCTCGCCATACAGGAAGAGCTCAGGGTCAGGAAGCTCGGTCGTGCGGATAGCACCGATAGGAATGAACGACCCGCCGGTTACGAGTGCTTCGAGCGGGACCATAGGAAGATACGGGTCTCCAGCCGGCTTCGGTATTCTGAGGAGGAGCCGCACGAGCGATACGAACTTCCTAAATGAGAACACTTCGAAAAGCGTACCTTTAGGCATCAGGGTTTTTGACGGCAACCGATTGAAGACCTTTGCGTTGTCAGCCACGTCGATGCGGTTGCCTGCGAGAACAATCTTCTCGGGCTCCGGGAAAAACGCCAGGTTCTCATACAGGCGGCCTATGGCTCCCGGCTCAGGGACCGAGTCGTCGTCGAGCACGAACACGCGGTCGCAGTCGGTAGTACGCGCGTACTCGAGACCTTTGCGTATCGCACCCGAGTAGCCAATATTCTCTTCCTGTCTCAGCACCACTACTCGATCCGGGTGGTTGGCTGCGTAAGCATCCATTAACTCTCGGTCCGTGCAGCCGTTATCTACAATGACAAACGTGGTGGCGAGAGGATCTGGGAGTAGAGAATCTGCAACCTGACGAAGAAGGTCCCACCGGTCCCCAAACACAACAGTTACGACAGTTACGCGACGGGTAGTCATTGTGGCTTGAGTATAACAATGAATACCCAAGGCGATGTGATTTCTTTTCACCAGTAGAGTATGGGATGTCAATTAGGTGGTCCCCCGGGGAATCGGTGCTACTATTATTCAAACAAGCGGGTTATATACTCCATACATGATCAAAGGCGAGAAGATATTCATTACCGGCGGCGCGGGATATCTGGGAAGGAACCTGGTGAAGCGCTTTTACGAGCACAACGACATCACGATCTTCAGTCGCGACGAATCGAAGCATTACTACCTTAAAAAGCGTTTCCCAAGGGTGCGCTGCATCATCGGCGACATTCGAAACGCCGAGCTCTTGCACCGCTCCGTGGCGGGACACACTATCGGCATATTCGCGGCTTCACTCAAGCAGATCGAGGCGGTGGATCAGAATGTGGAAGAGGCGTTGCAGGTCATCATCCACGGTGCAATGAACTCCCGCAAGGCAGCTATCGATAACGGGCTCAAAGCCGCGGCATTTATTTCGACCGACAAGAGTCGTTGCGCTACGACGCTGTACGGCGCCATGAAGTTCGTGGCGGGAGAGGCATTCACGCTCAATGCAGAGGAGGAGTCGTGTCGGCTTACCTCCGTGATCTACGGCAATGTCCTTAACTCTACTGGCTCTATCATCCCACTCATCTGGGATTCGATCGGCAAGCAGTACCCTCTCACCCTCTACTCCGAGGACATGACGCGATTCATGATCGATATTGAAGAGGCGATCGACTGCATAGAGTATGCACTCGAGAAGACTGGCTTCAATATCGTCCCTGATCTCCCTGCCTTCAAGGTGAAGGACCTCTTTGAGATATACCAAGAGGAGTTCAGTCTCACTTGGCAGCTCGGCGTGCCTCGTATCTCAGAGAAGACCCATGAGCAGATGATCTCTCCGTATGAGATGGAGCGCGCGACGTACGATGAAGCCAACAAAAAATACCTCCTCCACTATCGGAACGTGTACCATGAAGGCAGGCTTCCGAAGAACGGACTCTCGTCCGAAGACTGTGTCATTTCAAAGGAAGATCTCCGAACCCTTCTTAAGGATCACGATTACTTCAAGCCATCATGACTCGAGTACTCATTCTTGGACATCGGGGCATGCTCGGGGATGCGGTCTTCAGGCACCTCGATTCGTATGCTGATATAGAATGCGTGACCACGAGCGCGCGATGGCCCGACGAAGCGTTTAAGGAAGCCGTCCTCGGTTCCAGTGCGGACTATATCGTTAATGCAATCGGCAAGATTCCGCAGAAAGGTGGGACGGCCTCCGACTACGAAACGCTGAACGTAGCCCTTCCCCTGTTCCTCGACAGCGTCGGGAGCCGCGTGATCCACCCCTCCACGGATTGCGAGTTCCTCGGAACCATTCCTCCTGGCGAGCGGTATGAGAAGGATGCGTCGCGCGATGCAGCTGATGCGTACGGCAGAAGCAAGGCAAAGGCATCTGCATGGATCGAGGAACACGGATCCCATACGAAGATCATACGGACCTCGATAATCGGGCACGAGAGCGGCACCGCCCTTTCGCTCCTCGACTGGTTCCTCGCGAGCGAAGGTACGGTACGAGGCTATAGCAATCATTACTGGAACGGCATCACGACGCTTCAGTGGGCAAAGCAGGCGCTCATGCTTATTCGCGACTGGGATGCCTATCCGAGGCTTACGCAGATTGCCTCTCCCGAATGCATGAGTAAGCACGATGTTCTGCGTATCGTCGCCAAGGTGTACGGGAAGGAAATCTCCCTAGAGCCGTTTGAGACTCCGGAGACCGTAAACAAGTGCCTCGTAAGTGACGCAGTACTTCCTCCGCTCAAAGTGCAGCTCCAGGACCTCGCATCGCTCTACGGAAAGGCCTAGGTCACCTCTCTCACTCTTGGAGAGCGCTCTAGAGGGCTCCTAATATCATCCACTCAATCGACTCCTCAGTGTATATAACCTCAGCTGCCTTACCGAGATCGATAACCTGATATCCTGCTTCAGCGAGTTCCTTCGCCAAGTACTTACCTGCCGGACCCATCGATATAAGCGTGACGAACTCTCCATTTCTTCCTTGGGATAGAGTCTCATGGAGTTCTGCACGCACCGTTTCGTAGACAGCTAAAGCTTCCTCGTTCGGGGTTGAAATCTCGATACTGTCTTTCCACGGGAAGGCAGGGTTTGTGCGCTGCCTTGCAAGAGTAGCCTCATTCGTTACGAAGATCACGCGCTTCCCCTCAATCGCTGGAGCGACGAACCGTTCGAAGTAGCCGGTGTAGTAGAAGCAGTGCGCATCCATGTATCGTGCATGTTTCGGAAACAACAGCATGAACATGATCTTGAACGGCATCCACAGGTTTAGTCTCCCGACTTGTCTTAGCTCAGCATTGCTATAGTTTAGAAACTTCGGTACGGCGAGTATGTACGGCTTGTTATTGTCATATTCCCTAACAATCTCCTTTAGCATTCTTCTAAGTTTAGGGTCGTAACCGTGGTAGTGGTTACGAAGCCCGAGCAGAAGATTTATCTCTCCATCCCCAAACCGTATGAGGGATCTACCTCTCCGTATTTCTTCCACTACTTCAGACTCGCTGTATAAGTCGATTCCAAGCGCAAACCCTGCGCGCCAATAGTTTGCAAGGTAGGTGACGATATACACCGGGTGCGCGGCATACCGAATAAGAAATCTCAGTGCTCGTTGGGATGTATGCATGCTAGGTTGCGGAGCCTGGGAGGTGGAGGATGCTAGAGCCAAATCGAGCCTTTTCCTGACGCACTATGCAAGGCGCATACGCCTTGAACGCAAGCCCTCTCCGCCTCCGTGCCTCATTCGGAAGCGCATCTGCGGTATAGATAATAGGATCTGAAAGCGAAAGAAGCTTCCGCGCGCCTTCCTGAGACACAAGGTAGGCCCCTGCCAGGAATAGTGGTCGGTAGAATACTACCGGGCCTGGATGCATGCGCTTGTACGCGTTACGAATACCTTCGAATATGGAGAGCGGGACTATGTACGGCACCTTCGCAAGCGCATAGAGTACGTGCCACGCGAGCACGAAAGGGTTTTTCCGCGAAGCATGGATCGTGCTTCCTACTGACTTGAACCATCTATTGAGAAATGGCATCCCCGGTTCCCAGTAGTCGAAAAGGAGGTACTCCCATTGCCCGCGGTTGCGCGCAACCTCCTCCTCGACTATCTCTGCGAAATTGCGAGGGAGCTCGACATCATCCTCAAGGACCAGAGCGTATGGGAGCCCGCGCGCGAGCACCTGCTCGTATATCCGCTTATGCGAGGCGGCACATCCAAGCTCGCCAGGGATAAGCGCGTGCCCTCCGGTCGAACGCGCTGCCTCTGCGTCGTACTCCTTGGCTGGCACGCTCTCCCCTCTCAATGCTGCAAACCGCTCGTACGGAATTCCAAGAGCGTCGAGCTGGCGTGCCATAAACGCCATGCGCTCCGTGTCTGTATCGAGGTTTATCACGAAAGCCCTGACCATGGGAGCTATTGTACTCCAAGTACTTGATCAGCGAAGACCGGGAAACCCTGGCTGCTATACTGCGGAAATCGTATGGATAACGCGACAATTCGTACCCGCCCCCGTCCGGAATGCCCTACCTGCTCTTCGAGCGGGCAGGTGCTTTACGAGGAGTGGGTAGACAGGATTCTCGGATTACCAGGGTCATGGAGATGGAAGCAATGCAACGATAAGCGCTGCGGTACTCTCTGGCAGGATCCTGTAACGGTAGACGAGGACCTCTGGAAGCTCTATATCAATTATCCGACCCATGAAGGCGGCCAAGAAGGAACGAAATCTCGAGGATTCGCCCAGCATCTACGCGACGCAGTGCGGAACGAGTACCTGTATACGCGGTATGGGTATGCATCCTCGTCTCCTCGATGGCTTCGTCCTTTCCTCGCCTCTATCGCTTACCTACATCCCGCGTGGCGAGATACACAGGCTGCGAGTGTCTTCTACCTTCCTGCGGTCCCAGGCGGTACCGTACTTGATGTGGGCTGCGGAAACGGGAGCTCTCTGCGCGCACTTGAGCAGAGAGGCTGGCGCGGAATCGGCGTTGATTTCGATCCGGTTGCCGTAGACGTCGCACGCTCACTAGGTACCGATGCGCGCGTCGGCGAGCTTGAGTCGCAAAAATTTCCGGAAGGATTCTTTGACGCCATCATCATGAGTCATGTCATAGAGCACGTACCGTGCGCCAAGGCGCTGCTTCAGGAATGCCGGAGAATTCTGAAGGAAGGAGGCGTCCTTATCGCCATAACCCCAAACGCGGCTTCTCGCGGGCATCAGAAATATTGCAAGGACTGGCGCGGATTCGAGCCCGACCATCTACAGATATTCACGCCGCAGGCGCTGAAGGCGCTCGGCGCTGAAACAGGGTTCAGTAGCGTCCGCTCCTTCTCTTCGCTTCAGGGCGTAGACTATCTGCTCGACGCTTCCGAAGGGTTAATGCGCTACGGTCACCCAGAACCTCCAACACGTACGGGCCTATACGAAAAACTCGCGAAGCAATTGCGTTGGTTCGTGCTGGGATGGCTGCATATACTGCACCCCGGACGAGACGAGGTTGCTGTGCTTTCATGTAAGAAATGAGTTAGGAGACGAAGCGAGACCGAGCCTTCCTAATCACTGCACGGGCGCGCTTTGCTATATACACCAGGAGGAAGAACGTCCTTTTCCAGAGCGGCAACGTAGAATTTAAAGGTAGGTTCCGAAGATACCGGAGATTCTCATATATCGCGCGCGTCTCGCGCTCCGCTTCCTCTTCCGGCGTGAACACCCGCACACCCACCTCGTTCGCGCCATGCTGGCGATAGGTCTGTAGAATCTCGTTTATGAACGTTCCCCTCATGGGATTGATAGCGAGCTGAATCCAGGAATCATGCGCTGGAGCATACCTACCGACTGGCATTGCTTTCTTCACTACCGAGGCGCGATATGATGTCTGCGCACCTCCGATACAGGTTCCCCATGCATTCTCGAGCATGGTTTTGTGGCGGTAATAGTCGGGCAACGTATCCTCAAGGTGCCCTATCTCATTACCTGTGGCGTCCGTAATGACGAGGCGATTGTAAACCCATGTCACTGAAGGATCCTGGTATCGCTCCACATGCTTTTCAACTTTTTTCGGATACCATGTATCGTCCTGGTCGCACAGGAAGATGATCTCCCCCTTACAGAGCGATATTGAGTTCTCAGTATTCTTCACGTACCCGCGCTCTAAGGGACTTCGAGACCATGAGACCCGAGGATCCTTCTTTGCGTACTCGTTTAGTATCGCGACGGTCTTCTCGTCGCTCCCATCATCACTTATCACCAGCTCGAGATTCTGGTAGGTCTGCGCAAGGATCGAATCGACCTGCTCACGTATCAGGTCCCCGCCGTTATAAGTAGTCATGGCTATAGACACGAGCGGCCGATACGGTACACGGGCCTTGGGGCTCAGCCCCCGCTTCAGGGCTCGTAGCGCCGGCATGATGCCGACGCGCCGAAGCGCCTTTCGGAGCGACGCGAACGGTACCCACGACTCTGCCCAATGATGCCGTGCATAGGCCTGTGCAAGGACTTTCGGGCGGCAGGACTCCCCTTCGTCACAGGGGTGGAAGTATTCTGGGCCGTACACCCTGACGTCCGGATATGCACCTGATTTAAAGATTCGCTCGAGCACGAGCGGAGACGTGTTCTCAGTCGAGAATTCCGTATCGCGGTCGTAGAACGCAAGAGCTGCGCGAATAAAGGGGTGCCCTGCAGAGGCTCCGACAATACTACTCTCAACGTGCCCGCTCTTCGAGCGGCCTAAGAACGCGCCCTGCTCGAGGAATGTGTCGAGTGGGCGAAATAGTTCCATATCCGTATCAAGATAGATTCCTCCTTCACGCTCGAGTGCCCAAAAGCGGACGTAATCCGACACGAATGCCCACCTCTTCATCCGATACATCTCGATTACATACTGATGGTCGAGTGGAATATTCTCCTCGTTCCAGAGGCGGAGCTCGTAGTCAGGCGCGTGCGTCTTCCAGCTTTCGATACAACTGAGCGCAAGCGGCGTAAGTGGCCTTCCCCCGACCCACACATAATGAATAATCTTCGGGATGGTGGTCATGGCAGTTCCGTAAGACTTTTGATTACCGGCCACCCCCCGTCTCCCGGTGCGCCGTTCCTGCGTATCTCAAAGAGCTGGATCGGCGGACAATGTGCTGTATACCCCTCAAGCTCAATCGGCAGATCGTCCACTGCGATAGCTCCTTCATGCAAATGTGTGTGGGGCGCAAGGTACTCGCCTTTACGCACGTCTCCCGTATACATAACGGACATGCGCGGGATACCCTGAAGCGCGCTCTTAACCTTCATCTGCTGGAACGTTATGTCCCCGAAAGTGATGATAGTGACTGCATTCTCCTTCTCCCGAAGAAACCGATCGGCGTCCGGATAGAGGAACCGAGAAAGCTCGCCAGGCTCGAACGCGATCTTACCTTCATGCGCCATGCTATGAAGCGTGGATGAGTATTCCTCGCGCGGCAGACCTGCAAAAAGCGTCCCGCCCTCGCGCTCTTCAACGTACGCATAGAACGCTTCCGTATCGAAGACCGTCCTGTCGAAATCGAGATAGTACCTCATGAGAAAAGAGTGGCGATGGCTGCAGCGAGCTTCGCGGGCTCGTGACGCACCAGGGAGCGCGGAAGCGGGTCCCCGGGCACTGCAGGAACAGCATACACCGAAACGAGCGGTAGCCTGCGTACCCTCGTATCAGACGCGAGATAGTCGTCCTTTGGCGGGTACTCCCCTTCCTGAGCGTATCGAGAGAGCACGTCCTCGGTTAACCCTCCCTGATTCACGAGAATGATGTCAGGCTCGCGTCCTGCGTACCGCGCCACCTCGGTCACATGATCCTTGATCGAATAGTCTTCGGTCTGCCCGGACTTCGTAAACAGATTCGATACGTACAGAAGACGGCCCTTGGCGCCTCCGATCGCTTCTTTCATGCCATTCGGCAGGAGCGCCGCGATGCTTGACGTGTAGAGATCCCCCGGGCCGATGATTATCAGGTCCGCGGACTCTATCGCGCTGCGCGCTCCCTGGGACATTTCAGGATTTTCCTCAAGTGCGATCTCAGCAATCCGAGCGCGGCCTCCGACACGCTCATCAATATGCCGCTCGTTCCGGAGAACGGTACCGTCCTTAAGCGTCGCTACGAGGGTTGCAGGATATTCTGTCGCGGGTACCACCGTCCCGCAGATGCGCAGAATCCTTGATGCTTCTTCAAGCGCTGCAGCATCTGATCCGAGAATGTCCGTAAGCGCCGTAAGGAAGAGGTTCCCGAGATTGTGCCCCTTCACCTCGCTCTTCTCGAACCGATACGCAAACAAGTCGCGCAGCACGTTCCCGTCTTCCGCGAGCGCAACGAGCGCCTGCCGCGAATCCCCGGCAGGCAGGAACCCGTACGCGTCGCGCAGATTCCCCGTTGAACCTCCGTCATCCGCGCTCGTGACGATAGCCGTGAGCTCAACGTCTGGCAGGCGGCGCAGTCCTGAAAGGACCACGAATGTGCCGGTCCCGCCCCCTATAGTCACAATCTTGGTCATACAGTCATAGTATCGCCCCTCGCTTCTCCTGTCGCATGGCGCCCCGCCGGACGCAGATTCTGCTGCGCCCGGCGGGGCTAGAGTGACAGATGCATGGTTCTTGGTTGCTAAGGCTTCTCTTCCTTAGAGAGAACCGCCAGCGAGAACGCCAGGTTTCGCGGGTGCCGCAGCTATCTTTCCGTCAGGATACAGAAGCGAGCTTTCACCGAGAGACCTAAGGCCCGTTACGGACGAAAGGAACCAGACACGCCTTCCAGGAAGTATCCACGTGTCCTCCGGGAGCCGGTATGTCTCTCCTCCGCTTGAGAGTAGCCAGCGCGAGAGGTCGACGATGCGGTCGTTCTGGTTAAAAAGCTCGATACCCTTTTCGGTGCTGCTTGAAACCGTAACATCAGCAGTATCCGCAACGACGGTGAAAAGGGCATGGCCGTCGCTATACCCGTCCTGAGCCCGCGCGACTACGAGATACTCTCCCGGCTCGTCGTACTTGTACGACACCTCCCGCCCGATCTCTCTCCCGCCGTCTCCGAACGCCCACGTGATATACGGATGGTTCCGGATCTCGCTCTTGCTGTCATGCACGGTTGCCGCATAGGTTACATGCGCACCGACGGATACCACGCGGTCCTTTCCGGGCTCGATAACGAGATACGGGATCGGATTCGTTACTTTCTTCGTGCTCCCTGACGAGCTTGAGGTTGTCGTAGTAGATTCCTCCTCAGTTGCAACCGACACCGTCGCATTTGCTGCTCCAGGAGTTGGTTCAGCCGTCACCCACGAAGCCCCGTTTCTCTGAGCCGTAAGCTTCTTGGTTGCGTCTCCGCCTACGGTATCTTCCCACCCAACAGACGCGTCTACGCGATCCTGTTCCTGTCCCGCACCGGTAAGCACGAGTATCTCACCGGAATTGGCGAGTCCACTCCCGAACGATACGGACAAGTCGCTTATGCCAGGCACCGGGTCAGGACACGCGGTAGCGGTATACCGCTCTACGACGAAATACGCTCCCGGATCTATTGAACCCGTAAGCGATACGTTCATGCCGCCGTCGGCGGTCGAGAGTTTCCAGCCCGAGAGCGACACGCGCTCCGCACCCTGATTATGAAGTTCCACCCACTCGCAATAGTGGGCATTGGTAGCAGCACCATTCCCCATCCACGCTATCTCGCTTACGAGTACCTGCCCGTGCGCAACTCCGGGTGCAAGTGAGAGAGGGATGATAAGGAATAGGCCATAGAAGAATTTAGACATCCTTGAATAGTGAACGGAGTGTCTCTTCCGGCACCTCGAAGACAGTCTTCGGTTTCGGAAGATCTGCCCCTTGTGTAATGGACGGGGTCGCAGGCGCCTGCGCAGGCTTGAGCGCGTCCTTGAGGGCGCCCTTAAGCGACTCCTGCTTCCCTCTCTCCTTAGTATCCTTGGCCTTGTCCGCGTTCGCAACCGTTGCCCGGAGGATTGCCTTCAAATCTTCTGCGGTCTTCTGGGCAGCGTGCGGCGGCTGCTTCTCGGGCCGCTGCTCTCGCCGGGGCTCCTGGCGCGGTTCCTCTCGCCGTACAGGCGGCTTCTGGTTCCCGTATGCAGGCTTTTTCGCGGGACCCGCAGATGCAGCCTTGTGCATTGCCTGGACTTCCGCTGCGGCCTCTGCAAGGCGGGTATAGAGCGTCTCTTCGATGCCGGCGCGCGGTGCTGCGAACTGCGTACGCGAGCTTTCGATTACCTGCTCGCGATACGACGTCGCAGGTGCCTCGATCGGCGGAATGGTTATCGCCGAGAACGGACGCGACCCGATGCCGTCGATCATCAAGGACAGGTAGATCTGCGCGAATCCGAGATTCACCAGGTCTTCCTGCGTGAACTCAGGCGCGAACACCTTCTCGAGGAGTTCCGCATCGAGCGGTCCTACACGGAACGCAACCGTCGTGCCTACGTTGCCGAACACCGCAGCCTGCACCTCCTCTTCCATCTGCGCCACGTACTGATGCGCGATAAGGAGGTTGAGCTGGTACTTTCGGGCCTCGGACAGAATCTCCGAGAACGTATCGTTCGCGAAGTTCTGGAACTCGTCCACGTAGAAGTAAAACTTCGGCGCCTTAGAAAGTTCGTGCGGCGGCAGGTTCGCGCGGCTCATCGCCCCCAAGAAGATGCGGGTCGTGAGCATGGACCCGAGGAGCTTCATGTTCGTGTCGCCCACGAGCCCTTTCGAAAGGTTGATGAGGAGGATCTTGCGGCGATCCATGAGATCCCGGATATCGAACGAGGACTTTTCCTGGCCGATGATGTTGCGGATGAGCGGGTTCGAGGTGAACTGGCCGATCTTGTTCTGGATCGACGGCGTCGCTTCCTGCGTGTAGCGGTCGCCATAGTTCGCGAACTCGTCCACCCAGAAGCTCTTCACCACCGGGTCCTTCACGTTCTC
Organism: Minisyncoccota bacterium; assembly: GCA_036405415.1. GTDB lineage: Bacteria > Patescibacteriota > Minisyncoccia > Phycocordibacterales > Phycocordibacteraceae > C7867-001. Next base: position 557,748 of record DASWXP010000002.1, on the reverse strand, counting down.
GACCACCTTCTTGCGGTAGTTCTTGTCGGTGTACATCCGGTTCACATCGAGCAGGGTCGCGCCCGGGTACTCGAGAAGCGCGAGGATGGTGTTTGAGAGGATGTACTCCATGCGGGCGGACCACGCATCTACCCAGATCTTCTTGAAGGTAGCCATGAGACCGGACACCACGAGATGGCGCTTGTCGTATCCCACGTCCTCCATAACATTGAACGCGATCGGATGATCCATGTCGAACGGCGCAAAATACACCACGTCCTTGATGCGCTCCTTCGGTATGAAATTGAGGAGCGTCTCGACCGCCGAGCCGTGCGGGTCGATGAAGGCCATACCCTCCCCGTTCCGGATGTCCTGGATCGCCATGTTCTCGAGCAAGGTGGACTTGCCCATGCCCGTCTTCCCGATCACGTACATATGGCGCGCCCGGTCCTTGGCCTTGATGCCGAACGGCACGCGCTTCCCGCGCGCGTCAGTCGCTCCGAAGTACGTCACGCGTTCCGGGTTCTCCATCATGAGGAAAGTATAGCGCGTGCGCGCCAAAGCCTATATGGCGCAGCGCTGATCCGCAGGATCGAATATGGAACGCTCCACAGCCTCTCCGGCGAGGATGCGCGCGATGCGCTTACCTCCGTATATCGAGGGCAGGATTCCTACCCCGTTACATCCGAGGTTGTAGAGGAGGATCGGGTTGCACGGCTCGATGCCGATACGCCGCAATCCCCCAGGCGTGTAGCCCATGAGTCCGTGCCAACAGAAGGCGTACTCGGTGCCTGGGTCCGGATAGTGCCGGTACGTAGCCTTGAGGAAATCATCTAAGGATTCGCGCACGTCCTCGCGACAGTGGTCCGCACGCGAGTAGAGGGCCTGGTTCGGGAGTACCTGCTCCGGACCGCCTGCGCATACGAGATTCTTCGCCTCGTTCTGCTCTTCCCCGTGAGGCCTTCGAGTGAGATAGAAATAGGTCTCGCCGGTCGGGTCGCCGGTCTCAGGCATTCCCTTCGGGAAGTAGCTGATCGCGGTCGGTGAGGCGTTCATGGATTCAAGGTACCCAGCCATGTAACCGATGCGTCCCTGGACGAGATGATGGAACTTCGTGTCTATATCGCTTCCTGATTCGTTCTCGATATGGAACTGCTCGAACCCGTTCGTGCACAAAACGACGCGGCGCGCTTCGACCACATGCCCCTGGCGGGTATGCAGGATTCCCCTGTCCTCCTTAAGCGAGAGCTTCGTTACCGGCGTTTCCTCGAACAGGGAGAATCGCCCCGGATAGGTCGCAAGCAGATACCCCATGACCTCTTCCGTGAACAGGGCGCTGTTCATGCAACCCTTCTGGCTCGCGACGCACGCCATGTAGCGCACGTCATTCGTCTCAAGGAGCGCGAGCAGGTCCGTCTGCGGCACGGTCGCGTAGAGGTCGGCATAGAAATCAGGGAGCGACTCGTCCCATCCGGACTCCTTGGCGATGAGGATAGTCTCTGGAGCGAGCCCTGCGGCCGCACGGTCCTTGTTCTCTTCCAGATGCTCGACGAGTTGCGAGAGTTCGGAGCAGCCAGCGTATCCTGTGAACCGATATACCGGGGTTCGAAGCTTCGCTTCAGCAAGGATCTCATCGAGAAGGCCCCAGGCACTCTCGATGGCCTGCTGCCCTTCCGCGGCGAGCTCGAGCCCGAACTCCTTCACGATGCTCTCGAATGGACGCTCGAAGTATGAGGTTATCTGCCCTGCGTTATGTCCTGTCGCCCCGTGTGCCACGCGGTCCGCTTCGATCACAATCACCTGCTCCTGCGTATCGCGGAGCGTGAAGTACGCGCTAATAGCGCCAGCGATGCCGCCGCCCACGATCGCGATGTCTGTGGTGCGATTCTCAGAAAGCGGGATAGCAGGACGCGTGCGATTGAGCTGCGCGAGCCAGGGGGATGAGTTAGGGATCATGCGACTTACTGATACTGGATGAATGACGGGCGTGGTGAGAGCTTCAGGAGGTCCTCTGGAGTGAGGAGCCTGTCAGACGGCGGCTTCAGGTCATTCTTGTAGAAGATCTTGAATCCGGTGAACTGGACCGGTTCAGGCTGGATGAAGGCCTTATACGTATTGATCTTCTTCGCAGGCGGTCCCCATCCGTCCATATCCATCACGATCTGCACCTCAGGAAGAGGCTTTATATTCTGGTAGTTCGTGACCATCTTCTGCGTGAAGCGGTGCACGATGATGACCTTCGGCGGAAGGTCGTGCTTGCGCACGAGATCCGCAAGGTACTCTGCCGCGTAATTGATGTGCCGCGCGTCATACGAGCCGATAACGTGCCCGGGCGCGTCCTCGCCGATCATATGGAACTCGGGGTCGAGCCCCAAGTGCACGTTCGGCATGGCGAGGTACTTCTCAAGGAGCGGGAGCTCCTTCTCGAGATTCGAGAAGCCGATCTGGATATCGAGGATGACGATGCCGTTCGGGATCTTCGCCGCGATGGCGAGCGCCTTGTCGATCTCGGTGTCCGGCATGCGAAGCATGTAGTTCCCCTCCCTGCCTGGAGCGCCCTGTGCGGTTATGGCGATGTAGTTGATCGCAGGAACGGTCGGCGTGGTCGGATCTGCCGCCTCCCAATTCTCCTGCTCGCGCTTCAGCATCGAGAGCATCTGCGCTTCCGGATATTCGCCGAGCACGCCCATCTTCGTCGAATAGAAGTTGCCGTAGTACGCGATGATGCGGTTATACGGCAGGAGCGCTCCTTCTTTGGGATATGGCGCCTTCACGGGCCACAGACGTGGGGTCGACGTAGACGTCGTGGACGCGTAATTGGCAAGCGCGAGCATCTTGCGGTCGTATTCTTCCGCATCGAACACTGGCTTCTCAGGTTCCTGCTTAAAGAGAACGCCGAGCGTAGAGGTCGCATTCTCGGAATCGCGGTCATACCGCGTCGCGAGCGCATGCGGTATGACGAGCACGATCATCAGGAGCGCGAGCGCTCCTGCGCCTAAGATCACCGCAAGCGGGTTAGAGAGATGCGTGCGTATCTGCTTCATAAGTCGGGCGCACCGGCGGATTCCTTCGGTACGAGATGCCGATCGCAACCAATGCGAGACCGGATACCGGGAGGATCCATGCGAGGATGCTCATTGGAAGGCCTGAAAACGGCGCCACGAACACGAGCGCGCCGAGGATAATGAGCATCAGGCTTCTGGACATGGGTCCAGTATACCCTACCGTCTACGGCGCCACGACGACCACGAATTCGCCCCGCACCTCGTCCTGATGGGCCTTGAAATGCTCCTGTACCTCAAGCGCGCTCCCCTCGACCGTTACCTCGAACATCTTCGTAAGTTCCCGGAATACGAGCACCTTCCGGCCTTCCGGAAGCGCTTCCGCAAGCGAGGCAAGCGCTTTCTCGATGCGGTGCGGGGACTCGTAGAACACCATGGTGCGCGAGGACTCCGCGATCTCCGCGAACAGGGTCTGCCTTCCCTTCTTGTGCGGCAGGAAGCCGAGGAATGTGAACTCGTCCGTAGGGACGCCCGCGATTGAAAGCGCGGCCGTAACGGCAGCTGGTCCCGGGATAACCTCGATACGCGCATCCTCCCCGAGCCGATCGCGCACCTCGCGCACAAGCGCGCTTCCCGGATCTGAGATCCCTGGAGTGCCGGCATCCGTCACAAGCGCGATGCGCTTCCCGTCCGCGAGCATCTGCAAGATGCGGGTGTATGCTTGGCGCCCGCTCTGTGCATGGAAGATGAGGAGCGGCTTCTCGATCTCGTAGCGCGCAAGGAGCTTCGCGGAAACGCGCGTATCCTCGCAGGCAATCGCGTCCGCAGCACGAAGCGTATCGAGCGCGCGGAGCGTGATGTCGGCAAGATTGCCGATAGGGGTGGCTACAACGGAGAGAGTTCCTGGCTCGTTCTGATTCATGGCTATCGCGTGAGCTTGTCGGCGATCTTATAGATATCGCCTGCACCCATCGTCATGATCACGTCGCCTTCCTTGGGAAGCGTGCTGAGCGCCTCGTATATCTCGTCGAACGTAGCCGCTTCAGCAGCGACGCCGTTCTCGCGTATGCGCTCGGCTACGAGCGCGCTTGATACCGTCCCATCGTCCGGCTCGCGTGCCGCGTAGATCGGCGCGATATACGCCTTGTCCGCTCCTTTGAATGCGGTAGCGAAATCGTCGAGTAAGTCGCGGGTACGGCTGAAGAGGTGCGGGTGGAACGCGACGTACACCTTGCCGCTCGTGCGCGCCTTGAGTTCCGCTACGGTCTTTCGGACCGCGGTCGGATGATGCGCATAGTCGTCATACACGTCAGCTCCCTGCTTCGTCTTCCCCCGATACTCGAACCGGCGCCACGTGCCCTCGAACGACTTGAGCGATTCAGCGAGCGTTCCCTCGGCTATACCGGGCACCACGACCCTTGCGGCTGCGGCTGCGGCACGCGCGTTCATCTTGTTGTGCTCTCCCGGGAAGCGGGACTCGAAGACAGGTTCCTTGGTGTAGTCGATGACGGTCGCAGAAAGGCCCTCGAGCACAGGAGCGATGTTCGAGTGCGCCGGGTCTGTGATTACGTATCCTGTCGCCGGCACCTTCTCTGCGAGCTCACGGAACGCGGCCTGTACGTCCTCGAGGTTCTTGTAGTAGTCGGTGTGATCGAGCTCGAGGTTCGTTATAACGAGCACCTCGGGACTGAGCGTGAGGAAGTCACGCTTGTATTCGCACGCTTCCACTACGAACCAGTCCGACGTGCCCGGGAGATAGTTGCTTCCGAAGTCGCGCACCAAGCTTCCCACGATCGCCGTCGGCGAGACTCCCGCGTCCTTGAGCACCCGCGCCAGCATGCCCACGGTCGTGGTCTTTCCGTGCGTCCCTGCGACCGCGACGGTCCGCTTCCCTTCTGAGACGACGCCGAGCATATCGAAATAGGAGCGTTCCGGGATGCCGAGCTCTCGTGCGCGCACTCGCTCAGGATTGTCCTCGGCAACGGCCTCGGAGTAGACGAGGACGTCAGCGTCTTCAGGCACGTTCGCCGCGTGCTGCGGCATGGCTACCATGATGCCCTTGGCGCCAAGGAGCTCCGTAACCGGGCTGCTGTCCCGGTCTGAACCGGTTACCGCCACCCCCTGATCCACGAGGAGCTGCGCGAGCGCGGACATGCCGATCCCGCCGATACCCACCATATGCGCTTTCCTGAATGTAGCCTCCATGCCCGGTTACTCTAGCACTTCTATCGCCGTTTCGGCGCCTGGGAAGAGCTTCCGTACGCGCTCCCGGAACACCGCGGAATCCTCGGTTATGAGGAAGCGGGTCTTTCCGTCCCGGACCTCCTTCGGCCACCAGAGCCGCTCTACCCTGTCAGCCACCGCCTCGGCCGGATCGACGAGCGCGATGCGGTCTCCGAGCACCTTCCTGAAGGCTCGCTCTGCGAGCGGATAGTGCGTGCACGCGAGTATGACCGCGTCTATGTCTCTTGTGTCTACCGAAGAGAACGCATCTCGCACGATGCGCTCGAGCTCCTCCTCGGGAGCGCCTTTCTCGATCGCGCCCGCAAGTTCCGGTATCGTGAGCGTCTCTACCTCCTTCCCTATCATGAGGAACGCGTTCTGGTATATCTCGGAGCGGATCGTTGCTTCGGTAGCAGCTAGGAGAAGCCGCGCGGACGAACCTCGAAACTCTGATACCGTCGGTCCCACCATCTCGATGATGCTGTCCGCCTTGAGGTCCAAGGAATCAAGAAGCGAGATAGCGAGCGATGCTGAGGTGCTGTTGCAGGCGCTTATGAGGCTCGTCGCCCCGCGTTCGACGAGGGTGCGCACCGCGAACATCGTGCGCTGCGATATCTCCGCCCGGGAGCGGTTCCCGTACGGCGCATATTTGATGTCGCCGAAATACAGCACGTCGGTAGACGGTAGACGGTCACGGACGGCCTTCAGGACCGTAAGGCCTCCTGAGCCCGAATCGAAGATGCCGATCATGCTAGAGCGAGTTCACGAGCGCCTCGAACCGGTCCCCGCGATCATACTCGTTCTTGAACATGCCGAACGATGCGAACCCTGGAGAAAGGACGATCGCATCGCCAGCAGCCGCATGCGTGCGTGCATCGCCAAGCGCTTCTTCGAGCGAAGCGAATATGGAAACATCAGGGAGACTTTCCTTGATACGCTCCGTACCGGTCCCCGCAAGGAGCGCGATATGCTTCGTACTTTTAGGAAGGACGCCAACGAGCGCGCTCATATCAAGACCCTTGTCTGTACCGCCCATAATGAGCACTATCGGCTTCTTCGATTCCTTGAGCGCCTCAAGCGCGACCATGGTAGCGTCCGGGGTCGTGGAGTTCGTGTCGTTATAGAAATCGATACCGTCTACGGTACGCACGAGCGAGAGGCGCCCCTGGACACCCGGGAAGTTCGCGAGCGCTCGCTCTATTACCTCGTCGTCTATATCGAGCGCGCGCGCTGCCTCAACCGCAAGCGCGGCATTGTACCGGTTATGCTCTCCCGGGACCTTGAGCTCCCAGTCCGAGCGGAAGTCATGCGCGCCTGCGACGATGGTGTGCGCCTTGATCCGGTCGCCGTACTTCTCTTCGACGAGCTCTGCGCACTGGCTCCCGAGCACGAGCGTATCCGTTGCTTCCTGATTGAGGAATATATTCGCCTTATCCGCCAGATACGTATCCATGTCCGGGTAGTAGTTCATATGGTCCGCGAGGAACGTCGTGAACACGGAAACGTCCGGCGAGAGCCTCGCGTCCCCGAATCCCTGCAACTGCCAGGAGTCGAGCTCGAAGAGCGCGATCATATCGTCCTTTGCTTCGTCCAGAAGCGCGAGCGTGGAGACGCCGCGCACGTTCCCGCCGAGCAGGTTCGGCCATCCGGCTTCCTCCAGGATCGCGTGGATCATGTGCGTCACCGTCGACTTGCCGCGTGTGCCCGTAACTCCCACAACCGGCACATCAGACAGCTCCATGAACCAGGACGCGCTCATCTTCACAGGGATACCGTGCTTCTTCGCTTCCTCGATATACGGGGAATGGAGCGGCACGCCCGCTGCCTTGAGTATGAAATCCCGGTCCCGGAAATCCTCGAGCCGGTGTTCGCCGAGCACGAAGGATACGTTCGGGAACTCCGCGAGCTGTGCTACGGAATCCCCGAGATCCTCGGCAGACTTCAGGTCCGTGACGATGAGCTCTGCGCCATGGGACGCGAGGAATCTGGCGTCGCCCACCGCCCGGCCCAACAGGCCGAGTCCCATAACCGTTATTCTCTTGCCTTTGAAATTGGAGGCGTAGTTCACAGGGAAATCCTAGCGCATTCCCTCAAAACGCCAAGCTACAGGCAATCCTCGACTTCCTGATCGGTCTTAGCGAGCGGACGGTCCGAGAACGGCACCACGACGAACTGGTACGGGCTCGTGAGCGCCTGCGAGGTGACGCATCCGGCACCGGGGCGCGTAATCGTGATAGCGACGCTGCGCACGCTGTTCTCGTCCACGACCCGCGACACTGCGATCGAGTGCCCGCCCGACGGCTTCTGCCCGGCGAAGACGCCGATCACGTATGACTCGTCGAAGTTAACGGATGGGAGCGCTGGCGCGTTCTCGCCGAATGCGCGCGTCCAGAGATCCTGGAAATCCTCGCGCGAGTACGCCGCGAAGTTCTTGCGCTCCATGATCTGCGAATCCTGCCCTTCGGCAAGCACCGAGAACGAGACCTCTTCGGCGAGGTCCGCGCCAAGCGCACTCGCGCCGTTCTCCTTGAGCGGATTCTCGCGAAGCACGTCCGGTCCGTACATATAGAGCGCCCCGCCGACCACGATGGCCGCAAGACAGATACCGAGCACGATGAGGGAATAACGCATATGAGGAAAGTATACCGGGAGGCGGGCGCCTCCCTAGTTCCGGGTGGGTATAGGAAAAGCCGGCGCTTGGCCGGCTTTTCCTCCTGGTGCAAGTGGTAGGATTCGAACCTACGACCGCTCGAGTATCAGTCGAGTGCTCTACCAACTGAGCTACACTTGCGACCTGCGGATAGTAGCAGAAATCCCCATATCGTTCCAGTGGCAGGGATCCTCCACGGTATAGTGCCAGTAACGATGGTACATCGCGGAACTACCCGTGAGACCAAAGGCCTCCGAGCCCTCCGGAGCTCGACTCCTTCCCTGAAGCTCCGCCGGCACCGGAATAAGATGCGCATCTGGCGCAGGGCCGTGAAGCGCTTGTCGCTCCAGCCCGCATAACGCAAAAAACGCTGTGTGGATCGATCCTCCGAAGAGCATCGATCCACACAGCGTTCTTGCATGCAGTTGGTAAGCACATGAAGCACTCTTGTGTTCCGCCTATTCGAACGCTTGGAAGTTCAATTGAGACTTCCAAACATTCACCGGTGCGTTGTTCCGGCGTCCGAGTGCGCGTTTAAGGACGCAGCACCATCTCCTCACTTCCGAAGAAGCGATCGACCGGAGAGAATCATTTCTGATTTCTCGTTCCGATTGGATGTGTTCCACGACCAGCTTCCGCTAGCCGTGCCTTGTTACGACTTACTCCCTGTCACTGAATTTACCGTAGTCCTGGATAAACCAAGATTTCGGGTACCCCCAGCTTCCTTGAGTTGACGGGCGGTGAGTACAAGACTCGAGAACGTATTCACCCTGGTATTGCTGACCCAGGATTACTAGTGATTCCGGCTTCATGAGGTCGGTTGCAGACCTCAATCCGTACTGGGGCTGGTTTTGGGGATTTGCTCCACCTTGCGGTATTGCGTCCTTCTGTACCAACCATTGTATCACGTGTGCAGCCCAGGGCATCAAGGGACATGCTGATCTGGCGTCATCCTCACCTTCCTCCCCCGTGAGGGGGCAGTCTCGCCTGACATATATAACAGACAACGAGGGTTGCGTTCGTTACCCCACTGAAGGGAACAGCTCAAGCCACGAACTGACGACGACCATGCATCACCTGCCAAGCACCCTCGAAGGCTCCGTCCCTTTCGGGTCGGATGCAGCTTGGTTTCTAGCCCTGGTAAGGTTCTTCGCTTAGCTACGAATTAAGCCACATGATCCACCACTTGTGCGAGTCCCCGTCTATTCCTTTGAGTTTTAAGCTTGCGCTCGTACTACCCAGGCGGCTCGCTTACCGCGTTAGCTTAGCCCCACAGAGGGTCGATACTCCGTAGAGCGAGCGAGCAACGTTTAGGGCCAGGACTACTGGGGTATCTAATCCCATTCGCTACCCTGGCTTTCGTGTGTGAGCGTCAGGAATGGGCCAGTGCGCTGCCTTCGCCTTTGGTGTTCCCCACGATATCAACGGATTTCACCCCTACACCGTGAGTTCCACGCACCTCTCCCACCCTCAAGTCATGCCGTTTCGCTCGCAGGCCGGAAGTTGAGCTCCCGGATTTAACGAACGACTAACATGACCGCCTTGACACCCTTTACGCCCAATGATTCCGGATAATGCTCGGGGCCTCTGTATTACCGCTCCTGCTGGCACAGAGTTAGGAGCCCCTTATTCATGTGGTACCGTCAATAATTTCGTCCCACATAAAAGATGTTTACGTACCGAAGCACTTCGTCCATCACGCTGTATCGCTCCGTCAGACTTTCGTCCATTGCGGAAGATTCTCGACTGCGGCCTCCCGTAGGAGTATGGGCCGTGTCTCAGTCCCATCGGTGGGGGTCAGCCTCTCAGCTCCCCTAAGCGTCGTAGCCTTGGTAGGCCGTTACCCTACCAACTAGCTGATACTACGCAGGCCGCTTCCCAAGCGATAAATCTTTACCCTTGCGGGACCATCCGGAATTACCCCGTCTTTCGACGAGCTATGCCGGACTTGGGAGTACGTACCTACGTGTTACTACCTCGTCTGCCACTGACCTTGCGGTCCGTTCGACTTGCATGCCTTATCCATACAGCCAGCATTCATCCTGAGCTAGGATCAAACTCTCATTAAGAATAGGCGGAACACAAGAAAACTCATGTTCTTACCAATTTTTTGCATGTTCACTATTCAGTTTTCGAAGAGCGAAAACAAACCCCGCCTCCACAAGGAGGCAGTAGGGCTATAGTACAGGACCCTCCAAATAGCGTCAAGCGGGAATATAGGGCTTAAAATAAGGCCGCCACGGTGTAACCCGTGGCGGTTTCTGAAAGAGCCTCCGCTACGCGGCGTTGCTCCAGATTATTTCCCCAGAATCGAGGTTCTTGACGTACATGGGCTTGGGTTTGGCCCAAGGGCTTTTCTCCTGACTCATGAGCCAAGGGATCTCCCGTATGGCCTCTTCGTCATTCGCGGCCCTGAAGCGGCGCGCGCTCGACTTTCGGTTCTGGGTATTTCGCACTCGTAAACGATACAAACTCTGCACAAACAACCTCCGTGTAGCAGAACAGGAAGCATACGCGACTTCATGTTCCGTGCCAACCTGGTATGACACCGAAATGAGACTTTTCCAGATTGCGCTCCCCACTCATGAGCGTAGAATAGGAAGAGCCGTCAAGCTTTGCAATGCGTTTGCCCAGAAGGAACAAGCGTGAGTATGTCGTAGTCTCCGTCGGAGGCTCGCTCCTCGTTCCCGATGGCATCGACGTCTCCTTTCTTACTGCATTCCGTTCGCTCCTCCGCAAGAAGACCCAGGACGGGTCTTCTTTTTATATCGTTGCAGGAGGCGGTCGCCTCTCGCGCAACTATCAGGAAGCTGCTGCTGCGATTCGTGGCGAAGAAGAACTCGACCGCGAGGATATGGACTGGCTCGGTATTCATTCCACGCGCCTCAACGCGCATCTCCTGCGCACGATATTCATCGAGGAGGCACAGGCACGCATCATAAAGAATCCGACGCACCGCTTCCGCGGACGCGAGTCCATCGTTATCGGTGCCGGCTGGAAGCCAGGCTGGTCTACGGACTACTGCGCCGTCATGGCCGCTAAGACGCTCGGAGCGAAGAAGCTCGTGAACCTCTCAAATATCGACTACGTATACACTGCGGATCCTCGCAAGAACCCGGACGCGCAGAAGATCGAGAAGATTGCCTGGAGAGACTTCAGGAAGCTCATCCCAGACGAATGGGATCCGGGACTCTCTTCCCCATTCGATCCGGTGGCAGCGCGCGAAGCTGAAGTGCTCGGCCTTGAGGTTGCGATTATTAACGGTGCAATGCTTCCTGAGTTTGAGAACTATCTCGACGGGAAGCCGTTTACCGGAACGGTTATTTCCTAGGAGCCGAGCACGTCGAGCGCTGCTCGTGCATAGTGCTGCACTCGTTCCATCACCCCATACGCTGGGTCTGTTAGCTCCTCTCGAGTGAACCACTTTATATTCTCACTGATTTCTGTCTCGCCTTGCGCTACATCCCGAGTTTGAGACCGTGCAAAATAGACGAACGAGACGTGTTCGTGAGTGTCATTAATCCAATGACGGTTAACGAACCGGGGTACGAGCACTTCCTTTTCAGCGTCATCAAATGCTGGCGCTCGCTCGCCGAAAAGATCTACTGTAATACCAACCTCCTCCTGTACTTCACGAATTGCCGCTTCTTCGGGATCCTCGCCAAGCTCTACATGACCGCCTGGAGGAAACCAGGTGTTGTACTTATCATGCAGCCTAAGCAGTACCGCATTGTCATTCACGAGAAACACGTCTGATGCAAAATCGAGCTTCTCGTGAATATGCGGCATAGATTTAAGTGTTATCCAAGACGCTGCTGCTTGAGCATGTCGTCTATCTTTTCATAAAGCTCCTGAAGGGAGCCTTTGTTCTCTATGAGAATGTCCGCCTCTCGAAGAGAGCCGAAGATGTCCTGCTTCGTAGGATCGTTCGGATTCGATTCGCGTATCTCCTGCTGGAGCCACTCTTCGTACGGCACCTTGTCGGTCTCGCTCCCGCGCGCGACCGCGCGCTCGTAGCGAAGCTCTGGCGGCGCGTCGATTCCGAGTACGACGCCTCCGAGCTTCTTTATGAGACGCACTTCGGCAACTGCGCGAAGGCTCTCGATAACCGCATCCCCTCCCCGCTCCTTCGCCTTGGTATACAGAGACTCGATGATGTAGGTAGGCTCGTGCTTCTGCCGAAGATCGTTCGCAACCTCTGCCATGGTGTCTCGATTCACCGGAAGCTCTCGAAACTTTATCTCGTCGGTTATGAATGCGCGGGCAGAATAGTCCGCGAATCCTTTCTCGCGTACGAGATAGTCCACCACCGCGCCCTTCCCTGCTCCGAACGAACCGGTGATGCCTATGATCATGATCGTTACGCTTCCTTAGCGGCGCGCTTCTTCTCGAGCCACGCAGCGATCGGAATCAGAAGCGGCGCAGAGCGGGTGATGGAGGAGAAGGTACCCGCCGCAACGCCCACCATCATGACGAGCGCGAAGTTACGGGTAGCCTCGCTCCCGATAACAGTAAGCGCAAGAAGCGCGAGCACTACGGTAAGCCCCGTATTGATGGAGCGCCCCATGGTCTCGTCGATAGACTTTCCGACAGTAACCTCAAAGTCTTCCTCGATCTCTCCTTCCTCGTTGTTGCGAAGATGCTCGCGGACGCGGTCGAAGATAACGATCACATCGTTCACGCAGTATCCAAGGAGCGCAAGGAGCGCGATCACGAACAAGGAGTCGAACTGCGCCCCCGTGAAGTACGCATAGATAGCGTAGAAGCCCGTCGGCACGATGATATCGATCGCGAGCATGAACACGGCGATGATGCCGTAGCCCCAGGATGGCACCGGGCGCGAGATGCCGCGGAATGCCCACGCGATGTACAGCATGATGGCGAGCGTAACGGCACCGATAGCGTAGAGCGCCTTGATCGCGAGCTCGTTTCCGAGGGATGGGCCGATGGAATTAAATCGGAGTTCCGTAACCGGATCGGTGCCTGCGCTTGAGAGCGCAGAGATAACCGCAGTCCGCTCTTCCGGAGAGAGCGTGCGGGTGCGGAGCGTGATAGCGTTATCGCCGCTCTCGCGGACCGACGGCTCACCCAGGTGAAGCGGCTCGAGGCGCTCGCGGACCGTCTCTACCGACGGGCGTTCCGCGTCGTAGCGGACCTCCATGAGGGAGCCGCCCGTGAACTCGATTGACAAGGATGGCGGAATGACCGCGGTCGCGATGACGGAGCCTGCAAGGAGCAAGCCCGTGAGGATGAAGAAGAAGCGGCGGTGGCGTACGACAAACATATTACTTGTGGTTATGGCGATAGAGCCCGGTCTCAAGCAGGAAGCGCCAGGTCTTCCCTGCCTCCTCTGGAACGATGGCGAGCAGGAGCACGCGAGTGATGAACACGGCCGTTATCAAGGACGCGATCACGCCGAGGCCGAACACGAGCGCGAAGCCCTGCACGATCGAGGTGCCAACCCAGAAGAGAATCACGCTCGAGATGATCATCGTGAAGTGGCCGTCGCGGATAGCGGTCCATGCGCGCGCGAATCCGATACGGAGCGCTTCGCGCGCCGCTACGCCGCGACGGAGCTCTTCCTTCATGCGCTCGAAGATAAGCACGTTCGCATCAACCGCCATGCCGATGGACAGGATGAAACCTGCGATACCCGAAGTCGTGAGCGTAATAGGAATGAACTTGATGAGTGCCACTGTCGCGACCACGTAAATAACGAGGGCGAGCGACGCGATAAGGCCTGGGAGGCGGTACCAGAGGATCATGAAGAGCGCCACGAGCGCAAAGCCGATACCGGTCGCCACGAGACCTTCCTCGAAGGCTTCCGCGCCGAGCGTCGGACCGACCGTGCCTGAACCGATGAGCTCGATCGGTACTGGGAGCGCGCCGAAGTTGAGGTTACGCACGAGCTCACGCGCCTCTTCAGGCGTGAAGCCGCCTGATACGGTAGCTACGCCTCCCGGAATCGCCTCGCGGATAACCGGCGTGGAGATCGGCTCACCATCAAGGTAGATGGCGAGCATGTTGCCCACGTTGTCGCGCGTTATCTGCTCGAAGAGCGCGGCGCCCTCGTCCGTAAACGTAAGAAGCACGATCGGCTCGTTTGAGATGCCCGGTCCCCCGCTCTGGCTGCCGAACTGGAGATCAGCCTTCTTAAGGTACCGGCCGGTGAGCTCGGTCGGTACGAACGCAGGCTCTCCGCCAACCATCGACGCCGGGTCGAGAAGCCTGAACTCAAGAGATGGCGTCTTTCCGATCGCGTCCACCGCTGCCTGCACGTCCGTGACGCCTGGAAGCTCCACGAGAAGACGGTTCTCGACCGCTCCCGCAACCGCGCTCGACTGCTCGATCTGCACCAACGGTTCTGCGACCCCAAACACGTTCACGCGGCGCTCGATAACCTCACGCAGCGAGTTAAGGGCGCCTTGCGTATCAGTCTGTACGAGGCTCGTGTCAGCGCGGTAGATGAGCTCCGTGCCGCCTGCAAGGTCAAGACCGAGCTTTACAGGGTGCCCCGGAGAGAGAACATACCAGCCCAGAAGGCCGGACACGATGAGCACCACGAGAGCAGGTATATAGCGCATATAAATGATGTATTACTCAGAGTCTACGCCCTTTGGAGCGTCCTGCAACGGGGTTTCCAGAAGAGCGCTTACGTTGCGAAATAGGCACGCGACCGCGACCGGACCGACTCCGCCTGGAACCGGAGTGAACACGGACGCCACCGTCATGCAGGCCGGATCCGCATCTCCCACGATAGCGCCGTCCGATTCCGAGGTGCCCGCGTCGATAAGCACCGCTCCCTCCTTCAGATGTTCCGGACGTATAAGTCCTGGCACTCCTGCGCCCGTGACCACGATGTCCGCGTCCTTCAGAAGCGAGAGGTCTCCTGCTTCCTTGGTAACCGTCTCAACCGAGGCGCCGAGCGCCCGAAGGAGCACCACTGCAGGCTTCCCTACGAGCTTGCCTTGCCCCACAACCGCCGCTCTCTTTCCGGACACATCGACTCCTTCGCGCACGAGGATCTGCGCTATAGCTGAAGCCACCGGCGGCACCACGCCGTTGCCGCGCACGAAGCGCGCGTACGCTTCCTGCGAAAGCACGTCCGCGTCCCGTGCAACAGGAATCGCATCGAGTACCGCGTTCTGATCCATGTGGTCCGGAAGCGGCAGCTGCACGATAACCGCGTCGCATCCTGGGGACGTCACCCATTCCTTGATCTCAGGTTCCGTAGCGTGGCTATCGAGCCGCACTACCTCAAGATGCATCCCGGCTTCCTCGGCACGCGCCGCTTTGATCGAGAGATAGGACTCGGTTGCCGGGGATGGAGACACGACCACCGCGCGCACTACGACGGTACGATCGATGCCCGCCTTCACTTCCCTCAGGATGTCGGAAGCAATGCTGCGTCCGTCTACGATCATGGCTTCGGATTGCGCAGCGGCTCCGGCACGAAGCATTCATACTCTCCGTCCGTATAGCGGAATGCGTCGAGGCTCGGGTACTGGTATTCGTATCCGTACACTTTCGTGAGTTTCGACCCGTCTACCGCAATCGGGTACGAATATCCCTTCCAGCTGCCCTTTGCGGTCGGAACCTTGCCGCGCGTGCCGTGCCAGAGCACTGCAAACGGAATACGAGCCATCCATGGCTGTATCATGATCGCCTTCTTCCCTACGGCTGCGGCCATATCCTTGCCGAGCACGACGTCTCCTGGAGGGCAGATGTTGAAGATCTCATAGTCTCCCTTCGGTTCTGAAAGCGCGAGCAGCTCGACCAGGTTTATTACATCGTCCTCGTGGATAAACTGCCGCAGCCACTTCGGTGTGACCGGCACAAAGCGCGTCATGAGGGATACGATACGGTACACGAACGAGTCCTTGAGCTGTCCGGCAAGCGCTGCCTGGAGCCCGAAGCGGATGCGCATGAAGCGGCCGCGCGGGCCCGTGATAGCGGCTGGACGCACGATCGCAGTCGGCACCTTGCGAGGGGCGTTATCGAAGCGTTCCTTGAGGTGCTCTTCGGTTATACGCTTCTCTTCCGCATACAGATAGTCGGTCTTCCGGAACGGCTCGCCCTCAGTGAACCGGTGCTCGAGCGTGTTCGAGGCGAAGGCGCCGTATGAGGCAACGGTCGAGAAGTGCACGAGACGCTTCACGCTCGGTGTGCCGTACGCGAAATCGAACACCCGGTCAGAGCCCTCGATATTCCACCTCCAGGTGAGCGCCCGGTTGCCGTAGATCTCGCGGATCTGCCAGGCGGTATGGATGACGATGTCGGGATTGAGCGCCTGTACCTCTTCCTCCCATCCTTCGTCTGCGGTATTCGTCTCTATGTAAGTAAGCTTCGGCTCGTCCTTGATGAGGTCCGGTACGGGCTCCTTATCGAGGCCGATCACGCGCTCGACATCCTCGCGCGCCGCGAACCGTCGTACGAGCATCGTACCTACGTACCCTGCCGCGCCCGTGATGAATACCGTGTGCTTCATATGTATGAGACTACCAGGTCGAAAGCCTGAAGAACATCCTCTTGATGGTCTTGAGCGCAATCACGAGATCAAGGCCGAGCGAGCGGTGCTTCAGATAGTAGAAATCGTATGCGAGACGCACCGTGGTCTCCTGAATCGACTGCGGAGAGAGGTTCCCCGGCTCGTACTGCTGATTGATCTGCGCCCATCCGGTGAGACCGGGTGTGACGGCATAGCGCATCACGTAATATGGAAGCGCCTCCTCAAGCCGCTGTCCGAGCGACAAGAGGTCGTTACGAGGGCCGATAAGCGAAATGTCTCCACGGATGATGTTCCAGAACTGCGGAAACTCATCTATCGAGATCTGTCGTAGGATCGATCCCACCTTCGTGACCCTATTCTCGGTCTCACCTTTCCAGGCGCCGCCATCAACTTTCGCCATGCTGCGGAACTTGTAGACCGTCATGGTGGAACCGCGCTTGCCCATGCGTTCCTGTGCGATCAGAAGCGGCCCTGGTCCCTCGAGCCTGAGCGCGATCCACACGAACGGAAGCACAAGCAGCGTCACGAGTCCCATGGCCACACCTCCGACAATATCAATCGCGCGCTTAGGAACGGTATACCAGAGCGGATCGCGCTCCGTGACATGCTCAAGGAACCAGCCCTGGTCCAGAAGCGAGAGTGGGATGCGGTCGAACACTTCCTCGTAAAGATCTGTAAAGTCCACGAGCTCGTAGGTGCCTATCCCTCCTGGAAGGTCATAGAGCACCGGGAGGAGGCCGTGTGCGCTGCACGCAGCGATGTCCGCGACCACCAGATCGATGCCATCGGTCGCCTCAACACGTTCCTCCTCAGAAAGCGCCATGAACGACGCGGGCGTCCAGGCAGCGATGAAACGCATCGGGTAGCGCGAGTTCCCGTTCACCTCCTCCTGAAGCTGCTTCACATCATCTCCTTCTGCGATAAGAATCGCCCTTCCCCGCTCGCGGTGCACAGTAAGGCGCGGGTAAAGCGCGAGGCGCCAGAGAAATATGAGAAGGAGCGATACGACGAGATAGATTGCGAGGTTCGTTTTCGGCGCGATCCCGATGCCGGGAACCGCAAAGAAAAAGAGCGCCGCAAGAAGAATGTTCGCTACCTGCGTCCTGAGGAGCGCCTGCGGGAGATGGCTCTTTAGAAGCACGATGCCCTTTCCGTAGAGTCCGGACATGTAGAACACGAGCGCCCAGAGCGCAAACAGGATAGCGAACGGGCGGGCATGATCTGCCAGAAGAGCGGTCGTGGGAAAAGTGCCGGTACGCAAAAAGAGCGTCAGCCAGAGGGAAACGCAAAATACGGCGATATCGCCGATGAAGAGGAGCGCCGGGGCGCGCTTGCCGCCATATACCATGAGCTTCCTTTATACTATAGAACATGCATGACCGCCCGGAAGTAGCAGGCCCCGCCCGGCCGCTCCGTATCCTCTACGTTATTACCAAGGCTAACTGGGGTGGTGCCCAGCGCTACGTATTCGATCTTGCGACCGCGGCGAAGCAGGCCGGACACGATGTGCTCGTGGTGAGCGGGAATGCTGGTCCCCTAACCGAGCGCCTCGAGGCTGCAGGCGTTGCCTCCGAGTCGATCGGCAGCATGCAGCGCGATATTAAGATCCGTGCCGAGATCGACTCGTTCCTCGCACTCCGCACCATCGTGCGCGATTTCGGCCCGGACGTGATCCATGGAAACAGCTCGAAGGCCGGGGCGCTCGCCGCAATCATCGGACGCATCGAGCGCGTGCCGCATATCGTATTCACGGCACACGGGTGGGCATTCAATGAGTCTCGGCCGAAGTGGCAGAAAGCGCTCATCGCTGCCTTCCACTACCTGACTGTTCTCCTCTCGCACAATACGATCGCCGTCTCGAAAGCTATTCAGCACGATGCGCGGTTCATGCCGCTCGTTGGGAAGCGAATGCGCGTCATCCATAACGGCGTCTCCCCTATCCCGTTCCTGTCTCGCAATGAAGCGCGCCAGGCACTTGCTCCTGAATTCGTGCGTAGCCACCCGGACGCGCTCTGGGTCGGCGTCATCGCAGAGCTCCATCCCACGAAGGGACTCGATACGCTTATCGAAGCGTTCGCGAAGGTAGCGCGCGAGGACGTACCGGTGGTGCTCGTCATCATGGGCGAAGGCCAGTCGTACGCCTGGCTCTCAAAGCTTGCCCAGGTGTTCGATCTCCCGGACCGCATTTACCTCGCAGGCTTCGTCCCGGACGCGGCGCGCTACCTGCCTGCGCTCGACATCTTTGCGCTCCCGTCTCGCACCGAAGCCCTCGGGTACGCGTTCCTTGAAGCGGGGCTTGCCAAACTCCCGTGCGTCGGAAGCGAGATAGGCGGCATCCCTGAAGTGCTCGAGCACGAGGTAACCGGACTCCTGGTGCCCCCGAATAATTCGAAGGCGCTTGCTAGCGCGCTTCACACGCTCGTACACGACAGCGCACTGCGAGAGCGTCTTGGACAGGCGCTTGAGGAGCAGGTGCGCAACAAGTTCTCGATCGAACGCATGATAGCCCGCACCCTTTCCCTGTACCGGAACTAGCCTCCCAGGTACTCGTTCCCTGCGCGCTCCCGGGGGACGCTACGCGCGTCGCGAGCGAGCGACGCGACGATCCCGAGCGCTGCGAACTCGACGATGATGTGCGACCCGCCGTAGCTCATGAACGGGATGGTGGTACCGGTAACCGGAAGGAGGCCGAGGTTGATGCCTGCGTGGATGAATACATGCGCCGTGAAAAGGAGCGCCACGCCGATCGTGAAGAACGCATCGAAGTTCGTCGCCGACCGGCGCGCGATCGCAAGCAGCCGTGCAAGGAGTATGCCGTACAGCAAGAGTACGAGCACGACACCGACGAATCCCCATTCTTCTGCATAGGACGCGAATATGAAGTCGGTCTCGTACTCAGGCAGGAACTGCAGCTTTGACTGGGTCCCGTATCCGATACCCTTTCCGGTAACCTCTCCGGAGCCCACGGCTACCGTAGCCTGGTACGCGTTATACCCCGCGCCGTGGATATCGGCAGCGGGATTGAGGAACGACACGATGCGGTCTCTTTGGTAATCCCGAAGCGCGAACACCCAGAGTCCTGAGATGACGATGGCCGCTGCCGTGACGATGATTGCGAGATGCTTCTTCGAGATGCCTGACACCAGGATCATGCCGAACCATACGATGCTAAAGATCGCTGCCGTACCGAGGTCCGGCTCGACGAGAATGAGGAGGATGAGGCCTGCGGCATAGGCGCCTGAGACGATAATGTGCCGGAAGTCCCCTATCTCCATATGGCGCCTGGAGAAGTACTTCGCCATGAGCGCGATGAACACGAGCTTGATCGGGTCCGACGGCTGGAGCGTGAAGAACCCGAGGTCGAACCAGGAACGCGCGCCCTGGATCGAATATGCCGTCACCAGGAGCAAGAGGAGGAGGAACACCGATATCGCGTACCCCACCAGAATCACGGGCGTGCGCCGTATGAAGCGCACGTCCGCAGACGCGCACGCGACGAACACCCCGATCGCGATCACAAGCCAGATGAGCTGCCTCGGCGCGAGCGAGCCTTCGCCTCCGAACGTATGCATCGTAACGATGCCAAGCAGCGAGAGCGCCACCGGTATCAAAAGAAGCGGCCACTCGGCGAGCCAGGAGGTTCTCGGCGTCTTCCCTACGAGCCCCTTCATGGCAGCCGCGGCACTACGCGCACCTCGGCGCGCACAGCACCCTCGGGAAACGGCTCGTTCCAGCTGAACACCGCGTCGGTCTTTCCGAACGCGGACACGACGCGAAGTACGGTCTGCGTCGCCGCGACCGCTTCTCCGTCTGCGTTGAACACGACGGCAATAACCGTCCTATCGAATTCGTCCCGGGGACTCAGGTTCTCGATCGGCACCGTGACGCGCGCCTTCTCTCCCTGGACCATCGATACGGTACCGACCGTAAGCGGTTCTTTCGTATCTCTAGGCAGCCGCCACTTCGCAGTCTCTGCGATCGTAAGGAATGCGCGCGCTGCGCCCCTTGCGCCGATTCCCGGAACGAACACCGGAACGATCGCACGTGCCGGAAGGTCTACGATTCCTTCACGCGTTCCGAGCAGGCGTCCCTCGGCATCGAATATCTCTGCCACGTACGGAGCGTTCTTCGCCTCCGCAAGCGCGTTACGGTTCTCCACATATGCTATGAGGTCGGTGCGTCCAGAGAGATTCATGAGCGCGCGCGCAAACGGCACGCGCGCAGGCTCGACCTCTGCGCTGCAGAGGTACGCGCACGAACCGCCGCAGTCTATCCCGTTCTCATCCTGATTCTGCTTTCCGTCCATGCACGAGGGGGTATCGTACATAACCGCTATCAGGATCCCCGCGAGTAGCATGAGCGCGATAAGCGACGCGCCGCCGATGATGTAGAACCTTCGCTTCCCTGCCCAATCAAGCGCCATAGTAGTACCAGTATATAGGAAAAGCGGCGTTCGTATAAAAAAGCAAAAACCGTCCTTTCGGACGGCTCCTGCATATAGATTTAGAAAAGAACGTGCGCACGATGCTGGCGACCACCTACTCTCCCCTTTCGAGTACCATCGGTTCTGGAAGGCTTAACTGCCGTGTTCGGAATGAGAACGGGTGTGGCCCTTCCGATACATCACCAGCATCCTGCGCGCGTTCCGTCCTCGCGGACGGACGAATATGCAAAAAGGTATTGCAGATCACTTCGTTAGAAGTGCCATACAGAGTTCCGCACAGAAGTCTGGGCATATTAGTACATCTCGGCTCAACGCATTACTGCGCTTCCACCTAATGCCTATCAACCTAGTAATCTTCTAGGAGCCTCATAACGATTCCTAATCTTGGAGTTTGCTTCCCGCTTATATGCTTTCAGCAGTTATCAATTCCCGACATAGCTACCCTGCGATGCCACTGGCGTGACAGCAGGCAGACCAGAGGTCAGTTCACCCCGGTCCTCTCGTACTAGGGGCAAGTCTCCTCAAGAATCAACGCCTGTAGTAGATAGGAGACCAACCTGTCTCACGCATTTCGTTGACTTCCGTTGCCGGAAGGATCGGACTGTAGCTTCACGAGTTCTTCGTGACTGACGTTCAGTCTCTACGGGCGCTTTCGCTTCCCTCGGAATCGCCCAACGTGGGGTTCTTCCGATATTAGTCAGTTTGCTTCTGCATATCCCTATGCAGAACCGCCGTGTCATGGTTGTTCCTATGCTTGTTTCAAGACGAAAAGACTTTCTGATGTGTTGTTTTGCGATAATCTCGCTCGAAGGGATTCAAACAGTGAGAGCATCGAATCCGAAGACTCGATAAACCCTCACGGTTTGAACCCAGCTCGCGTACCTTTTTAATTGGCGAACAGCCAAACGCTTGGGACCTTCTCCAGCCCCGCGCTAAGGTGAGCCGACATCGAGGTGCCGAACTCCGCCGTCGCTATGGACGCTTGGGCGGAACTAGCCTGTTATCCCCAGGGTAACTTTTATCCGTTAATCTCTGGCCGCATCTAAGGCGAACCATCGGTTCACTATGCTCTGCTTTCGCATCTGTGCGGGATGTACCCCTTACAGTTAAGCTGGCTTGTGCCATTACACTATCGGCACGGTTTCCATTCGCGCCTAGCCAACCTTAATAGACTCCTCCGTTACTTTTTAGGAGGATAGCGCCCCACCAAAACTACCCGCCAGGCGCGGTCCCCGCATGGTTCTCATGCGGGTTAGAAGTTGCACATCGTAAGAGTGGTATTTCACTGGCGACTCCACGAGAGCCAA
Organism: Minisyncoccota bacterium; assembly: GCA_036405415.1. Lineage (GTDB taxonomy): Bacteria > Patescibacteriota > Minisyncoccia > Phycocordibacterales > Phycocordibacteraceae > C7867-001. The sequence continues at coordinate 535,634 of DASWXP010000002.1, read as the reverse complement.
AACCCTCGCTTCAAAGTCTCCCACCTATGCTACGCATACGACACACAACCCCAACACCAAGCTGTAGTAAAGCTCCTGGGGTCTTTTCGTCTAACTACAGGTAACCGGCATCTTCACCGGTATTGCATTTTCACCGAGCAAGTCCTCGAGACAGTTTTCCACTCATTACGCCATTCGTGCACGTCTGAACTTACCAGACAAGGAATTACGCTCTACTATTCCTTACAGCAGGACCATATCTTCACCCTACCGAAGTAGGGGCACGACGTATGGCCTCTCATTTGAGTCGTGGATCCATCAGACCTTTCGGTCTGAAGAGGTAGCTATTTTGACGTTTACCCTCTCGGGCTGTTTACGGTCTCCTATAACCGCCCCAATCCGTTCTGCATCCGATTGCTCAGATGCAGAACCTTAGGACGATTATAGTTATCGCCGACATTCACCGGGGCTTATAGGGTCCAGCACATCATCCGAGGACAATGTACCTCCCCTGCTTGACCTTCCGGCATTGGTCAGGCGTCACCCCCTATACATCCTCTTACGAGTTCGCAGGGAGCTGTGTTTTTGGTAAACAGTTGGCAGAAAATCTTTCGCTGCGGCCTCCCTTGCGGGAGGCAGGCCTTATCGCTAACTTACGGCCGCTTTTTTGCCGAGTTCCTTGAGGACCTCTCACTCGTTCGTCTTAGTCTACTCGACCTGAACACCTGTGTCGGTTTGCGGTACGGTCGTCATATGCTGAAGCTTAGAAGTTTTTCTTGGAACCGCGCTCTCTATGCTCTGCCCCTCCGAAGAAGGACATTGTTTTTCCGCTCGGGATAACGCGTGGCGGATTTTCCTACCACACACCCTCACGGCACCAACCCAAATCCAATAATGGGCCATAGATACAGCAATCCGTCACTCCATCGCACATATGATCGGTCAGGGAATATTAACCCTGTGTCCATCAGGTGCGGCTTTCGCCATCCCCTAAGGCCCGACTAACCCTCAGTTGATCACCATAGCTGAGGAAACCTTGTTCTTTCGACGTGCGGGGTTCTCACCCGCATTGTGGTTACTTGTGCCTGCATTCTCACTTCCGTACGCTCCACTATGGGTCACCCCTTTAGCTTCACAGCAGAACGGAACGCTCTCCTACCGCGTGCACCGTACGAATACGATGCACACCCGCAGTTTCGGTATTACGCTTAACCCCGATCATCTTCGGCGCAAGGACTCTCGATGAGTGAGCTGTTACGCTTTCTTTAAATGGTGGCTGCTTCTAAGCCAACATCCTCATTGTCGAAGAATCCTCACTTCCTTAAGTTGTACTTAGCGTAAATTTTGGGACCTTAACTGGCGATCAAGGGCTCTTCCCCCTTCGACGTGTGGAGCTTCGCCCCCACCGTCTAACTGCCGCGCTCATGCCGTCCGGTATTCGGAGTTTGATAGGAACAACGAGGTTTCCCCCTATTTGTCCCTTCCAGTGCTCTACCCCCGGAGGGAGCACGCGACGCTAGCCCAAAAGCTATTTCGGAGAGAACCAGCTATTACCAGGTTCGATTAGCTTTTCACTCCTTACCACAAGTCATCCCAAGACGTTGTACGATCTACGGGTTCGGACCTCCATTTGGATTTCTCCAAACTTCATCCTGCTCATGGCAAGCTCACCTGGCTTCGGGTCGTATGTATGATACGGGCGCGCTATTAACACTCGGTTTCCCTGTGGCTCCATCCCGTTACGGATTTAGCCGAAGCAACATACATACACTCGCAGGCTCATTCTTCAATAGGCACGCTAGGATGGACCGGAGCCCACCCTAACCCTTTGTAAGTACACGGTTTCAGTTCTATTTCACTCCCCTCTCGGGGTTCTTTTCACCTTTCCCTCACGGTACTAGTTCACTATCGGTCCTGCGACATATTTAGCCTTACCAGTTAGTTCTGGCAGATTCAGCCGAGCTATTCGTGTCTCGACCTACTCAGGAATGAGAGCACACAAGAGTTTTATATTTCGCATACGGGGCCATTACCCTCTGGGGCGAAGCTTTCCAGCTTCTTCTGCTATATAAGACCTTTGTAACTTGTGCCGTATAAATACGGCGCTCTCACCCTACAACCCCCAACACCGAAGTATTGGGTTTGGGCTCTTCCCGTTTCGCTCGCCGCTACTCAGGGAATCACGAGAGTCGCGTTCCATCTACTCGAAGCATCAAGCAGACGGAACACAACTCGTTGTTGTTTTCTATTCCTCCAGGTACTGAGATGTTTCACTTCCCTGGGTGAGCTCCACTCCTTAAAAGGAGGGTGACCATTGCTGGCCGGGTTTCCCCATTCGGACACCTCCGGATCAAAGACTACAAATCGTCTCCCCGAAGCATTTCGCTGATTAGTCGCGTCCTTCATCGCTGTCGCAAGCCTAGGCATCCACCGTGCACCCTTCATGTCTCCTGTGCGGAAACCTGAATACCACTTTCTAACGATTTCTTTTGTTTGTGATTCTGCAATATTCAATCCGCAGGGCATGTAGAAAACTACACACCTTGCGGTGTTGATTACCTATTTTGCATATTCGTCTGTCAACGAGCCCGTGTCCCTTCCAAGAAAAAAGCCCCTCCCGGGGCGGCGTTACCAGATCCTGAGACCTGATCCTTACCCGCTCCGTTTAAGTGAATAATTTCTTGGTCTTCAACACGTAATAGCGAGTATACGCGAGTCAAAATCCCTGTCAACACCATAGGAAAAGCCCCGCCGAAGCGGGGCCCTTCCCTGCCCGTTTGGGGCCTACTTGATCTCGTTCTGGACGCGCTCGATGTAGCGAGCCGCCGCCTGCTGGCCGCCGAGGCCGAACGCGAGGCCGAACGCGAGCGCAAGCGCCACCACGATACCCGTGAAGAGGGTCTGGATGAGCGGTGAGACGCCGAGGCGCTCAAGCGCTACGAGGATCGCGAAGATCCAGATAGCCCAGCGAGCGACCGCACCGAGGAGGTTCGCTGCGCGAATCCCTGCAGCACGGGCACCGCCTGCAACAACGCGCTGTGCTGCCTCTGCGATAACCGCAGCAACGAGGAGGATGAATACCGCCACGATAACCTGCGGGAGGTAGCCGAGGACTACGCCCGTCAAGAACGCGGTCACCTGCGTGAGACCAAGGACATCAAGCGCCGCCACGAGGAAGACGATGATGAAGAACCACTTCACGAGGAAGCCGAGGAACGCGCCCGAGTTGAGCGTGAACCCTGCGCGATCCACCACGCGCTCAACGCCTGCGGCGCGGAGCGCCTGATCGACGCGAAGCGAGTTGATTACCTGCGCGACAAGGCGGCCGATACCGGCGCCCACGAGCCATCCGATTACGAAGATGACGAGCGCGACGATTAAGTTAGGGATGAATGCAACGAGGCCGTAGAACAGGTTCTGGAACGACTGCGTCAGCACATCCGCCCACGTGGTTAGGAACATAGGGTTTTGGTTAGCGAATTAGCGGCTTAAATTCCGGTAATACTTTAAGTGTAGCAAGGTGAAGGGTTCAGGAACCCGGGCGTGTGGATAGGAAAAACCGGCCCTTCGGCCGGTTTCCTTAGCGCGCAGCAAGACCGAGACGGTCGAGCGCTACCCTATTCGGGTAATCAAATACGTCGCGAAGCAGACGGTCGTATACGCCGAGGCGATACTTGAACTGATCAGCCGTAAAGCACGCGTAGCGAAGCTCACGACCAAGCTCTGCTTCAAGCGAACGAATCGCCGTCTGAAGCGGCTTCTCTTCAAGACGGTCTCCAACGATGAGAAGATCCACCTTCGATTCGATAGCGCCCGTAAAGAGACCCGAGAGCACTACGAGACGAACAGTGCCTGCCTTCTTCAGCTGGAGCACGATGGACGCATCGCTCACGTCAGTAGTGTTCCTGAGGAATACCTTGAGCGCATCGAAGTGCGGGAACCTGCGATCCGCCAGGTAGCAGACCGCACCCTTCCCTGCCTTCTTGCGGAGGATGCCTCCTGAGACGAGCGCATTAATTTCCTTGCGTCCCGCGTCCTTGGTTAGGCGCGCGCGGAAGGAAGCGTCCGGCGAGGTGAACGCGGTGTCGTCGTTAAAGTAGAAGAGGCGGAGGAGCTTTACGCGAGCCGGAGAACCGAAGAGTTTTGCGAGAGAGTCCATGAACGTAGGGGCATTCTACCTAGGATGCTTCCTACCCTGCAACTCTTGACGGATACGGGAAAAGGCACCCATTTCTGAGTGCCTTTTCCTTAGGAACGGGGTCTGGTTACTTGAGGGTAACCTTTCCGCCTGCCTCCTCAACCTTCTTCTTGAGGTCCTCAGCATCATCCTTGCCGACGTTCTCCTTAAGCGGAGACGGTGCGCCGTCAACGAGATCCTTAGCCTCCTTAAGGCCGAGACCGAGTGCCTCCTTCACAACCTTGATCACCTGGATCTTGTTTGCGCCAGCATCGGTGAGCTCGACGGTGAAGGTGGACTTTGCCTCCTCACCACCCGCTGCGCCGCCTGCTGCAGGACCTGCAACCGCGACCGCTGCTGCGGATACGCCGAACTTCTTCTCGAATACCTTCACGAGCTCAGAGAGCTCGAGAACGGACATCGCCTCGATTGCGGAGACGATCTCCTTGAACTTAGCCGGAACCTCCACCTCAGCCTCCTCGGCTGCCGGTGCAGGAGCTGCTGCCTCCTCTACTGCAGGAGCCGCCTCTTCGGTGGTCTCCTCCTGCTTTACATCCTCTTCTGCCATAAATAATTAGTTATACGGGTTATTACGCTGCCTTCTTCTCGGCAATCTTGTCGAGCGCGATAACGAGACCCTGGATCGGGCTGTTGATCACGTTCACGAACATGCCGCGGAGTACCGGTACTGGTGGGATGGTTGCGATGGCGTTCATGCCAGCCGCATCCGTGAACTTCCCATCGAAGACGCCGCCCATGATACTGAGCGCACCCTTATGCTTCTTGCCGTGCTCGAAAATCTCGCGAGCGGCAAGCGTCGGGTCCTCAGCGCTCCATGCGAGTGCGATCTCGCCCGGGAGCTCAGGGATCTCTCCCTCGTAGCCCCGCTCTGCGAGTGCACGACGGATAAGCGTCTTCTTTGCGACGTAGTAGCCGATTCCGTTCTCACGGAGCGACTTACGCATCGCAGCAGTATCGGCAACCGAAAGGCCCTTGAAGTGCACGAAGACGATCGACGCAGCATCCTTAACGGCGCTTGCGACCTTCTCGATTACTTCCTGCTTCTTTGCTTTGGTGATTGCCATGCTTGTGTGTTGTTCGTACGAAACGGACAAAGGTCCCTTGCGGGACCTTTGTGAGGAGACAGTCGACCCGGAAATAGTGCTTAGTGCCCTACCCCGATCGTCCCTCGGCCAGGCTTCTGCCCCTAAGGGCTGCTGGCTGTCTTCGGTCCGTACAGGGGCACTCTACCCTATTACCCCCATGCCCGCAAACTGCATGCCAAAGAGCGCGAGGCCAATTATGGCAATGAACGCGAGAAGTACTTTGAGGAAATGAAGGAAGTACTGCATGCGGAGAGTATAGCAAAAGCCCCAGGGCGTACCCTGGGGCTTTTGCGAATCGCTAGTTAGTAGCTACGAGGCGTACCTCGAGGCTATTAGTTTGCGATGTAGACAGCGTCGGTGCGGAAGTCCTCGTTAGACGCGTCAACGTTGAAGGTGGTATCACCTGCAGCCTGAGTGTCGTTGAAGTTAACCTCATCGAGCTTGACACCGAAGGTGCCTGCCGCTGCCGGATCGAGGGTCACCGTAAGGGTGAACGTCTCGGTCTCGCCCTCATCAACACGGAAGTAGGAACCGGTGTCAACTGCGGTCGAAGTGAGGACTGCAGATGCCGTACCGGTGTACGAACCGCCGAAGATGTCGTACTCAACACCGTTGGTGGTTGAGGTGCCGATCGTACCAACAGCCTCAGTGATGTATGCGTCCTCATCGAGGGCGGTAACATCGAACTTGATGGTGTAGGTAGCGTAGGTCGAAGATGCAGTGTCACCCGGGGTCGTTACCGACTGGGAGGTGGAAACTGCCTCAACTGCGATACCAGTGAGCGCGGTCGTGTGGGTTGCCGACGTTGCGGAACCGTCTACGGTCGTCTCATCGCCAGAGTCAACGCCCTCAGCCTCAACGTCCGTTGCGCCGTCCGTCTCGAAGGAGAGGGTGGTGCTGGTTGCGTTGCGAGCAAGGGTGATCATGAGCTCTGCAGTAACCTCGTCGTCACCTGATACCTCGAGATCCATGTCCTCGAAGGTAAGGGTACCAACTGCGCTTACTGCGCCAGCGATCTCAGCGTCGTACTCATCGCCATCAACCACGAGGGTTGCGCGGCGGATGATGTCGCCAGTTGCTACTGCGCTGTTGCCGTCAGTAACGTCGATCTGAACCTCAGTAACGAGGGAATCAACGTCAGAGTCGTTCTCGATGTCGAATACGAATACCGAGTACTCATCAGACTCATCCTCGTCATCGACGATGAGAATGGAAGCATCAGGATCGTCGCTGTTCGACGAGATCGAAAGCTCGCCGTTGTCCTCAGCACCGAAGGTGAAGGATACGGACTCGTTGGTGTTGGTTGGGAGCTCGCCAGTAGCACCGATGTACTGCTGGATGCCCTCAGCATCAACTGCGCGGATACCGTCCTCTGGGATCTGGAAGACGAAGGTCTGTGCCTGGTCGTCAGAGTCGATAGAACCTGCAATGTCGAAGCCGAAGGTGATCTCCGCCTGGTTACCCTCCTCAACTACGTAGTCGAGGCCGGTAAGAGCGAGACGGTAAACGTCATCGGACTCCTCGTCCCATGCGTCACGGTCATCAACCTCCATGTCTGCGATCTCCTCACCGTCAGCCCAGACGATAACGCGATCGAAGTAGTTCCACGGATTCTGCTCGAGAAGGTTGTTGGTAGAAGATGCGAGGATCTCAAGGCGCTCAACGCGGACGTCGCCGTCCTCAACGTCGAACTCTGCCGTTGCGACCTCTACCTCCTCCTCACCCTCGTCGCCAGTCGACTCCTCGCGGCGGAGGTTGTAGTCAGAAAGATCTGCCTCACCACCGGAGAGATCGCTGCCGCCGTTGTTGCCGCCGGTAGAACCACCGTTGTTGCCACCGGTAGAACCACCATCAGCTGCTACAGCTGCACGAGTGATCGGACCAAAGTAACCTGCTGCCGGAGCGATGCTCTTAGCTGCCTGGTACTTTGCGAGAGCTGCCTGCGTCTGTGCACCGAAGTAACCGGTTGCGCCAGCTGCAATAGCGTAGCCCTTCATAATAAGCCAGTTCTGGAGTGCGGTAACATCCGCGCCCGTAGAACCGATCGTAAGGTCACGAGTGAACGTGACGCTTGCGGAGGTCGTCGTGGTCTGTGCGCCAGCCGCCGGAGCGAAGGCAACAACAGAAGATGCCACGAGGCCTACAACTGCGAGAGCAGCTGCAAGCTTTGCAACCATAGTGTTGTTTGCAGTCATGATTGATTGCGTTTTCTAAGTTGTGAGACATGCATGCGGTCCGGTTAATAAAGATCGTCTCGCACACATGCTTTTTCTCTCTTGGTAATTCCCTCCCTTCCCCGAGAGGAGGGAGGGAGTATTACGCACGATTCACACTACCCGACAGGACGTACTATCGACGTGCGTCCCATCGGCTAGTTGGCATAGTTCGTTTCGTATCGTTCGTCCATCCGTGTCTATCAAAATCATCCGTCCAGACTGACCGTCTTTTCATGAAGACGTTCAGGCCTGCGACTTCTTACGTCGCAGGGCTTTCATTCCCTATTCCTTTTTCAAGGATTCAGTCGTTTCGGATTCGCACCAGAATCGTTTCGGCATCCGGCCCTGGAATCATCCAGAGCTGGTACTAAGAGTATACAGAGCCGATCCTGAGGAATCGCTTAAAACCTGTGTGGATAACCGCTTGAGATACAAACGCAAAACAGGCCGTCTCCGGCCATGTATTACCCCTGGTTCCTTGCGGTTACCACGAGGCGAATAGTAGGCCGGATTACGGCCTCAGTCAACTGTCCGTTAGGCCAGCTCGTAGGTGGTCCACCGGCGATCGCCCTTGCGCTTCACCACCCCTTCAGACACGAGAACAGAGAGCTCTCTCTGGATAGTTTTCTCTGAAACGTCTCGCACTACGAGCGATATATCCTTTATATATGAAGGACCCTTGGTGCGAAGCACAGAGAGGATCCCTTCCCTCCTCTGACTACCGGCGGTAGCGGCCTTAGGCTTAGGTATGGTGGTGTCCTTTATGTGTCCTTTAGATTGTCCTTTATCGGACACGCTCTCTTCGGGAGTATCGAGGGCCGCATCGTATGAGACTCGAGCCAGGGAACGCAGGCGTGCAGACTCTCCGTTTGCTGCAGCCGCCTTGGCGAGAGACGCGAGGGTTGGGACCTCTTCAAGGGTGAGCCGCGGCTCCTCATACCCTGCTACTTCTGCAAGGAGAAGGTGCGCTTCACGAGCTATGAGGTCTGCATTCATCGGGGTGAGCTTTCCTCCAGTGCGCGCGATACCGAGCATGCTTGAGAGCGCGAGCAACTCTCGCGAGAGCGCCTCGCGGGATGCGGCCGGAGGGAGCACCGCAGCGTCTACGAGACCCACCGCGATCCGGTCGAGACGGTCCTTGAATGATGGAGCGTCGGTGAATGCAGGGACGATGAGATGGATCGCCTTGGCGAGCCGCTCTGCCTTCTTATATAGGTATACGCGTCGTATGTCCTTTTCGAATACGTTTGAGAATATTACTTTTTCTAGGACAAAATCAGAATTATCAGCATCATTGCGGGATGCTCGGAGCGAGTTCTGGTCCTTGTTCTGTCCTTTATCACTCATGTAGTCCTATAGGTCGTCAAGGACAGTATAGGACTCTGGGATGGTGTCCGCAACCTTCGCAATGCCGGGCAAAGATGTGTGTGCGCCGCATGAATGCTCGGTGCTAGAATGCTCTATATATGGCAAAGAGGCGTAAGAAGAGTCGCGAGGCGGAGAGTTATCGTGCGCTTGCGAAGTGGACGACGGGCATCGTGCTTATCGCCTTCGGTCTTATCTTCGCGCTCGCTGCAGTAGGCCTCGCAGGCCTCGCAGGCTCGGCCATCTTCGGGTTCGGGTTCAGCGTCATTGGCATCGCCGCCTTCCTCCTCCCGGTCCTTCTTATAGGTACCGGTGTCTCCATAATGATGGAGCGCACCTTCATCGCGCCGCTTACCGCGACTGGAGTCGTCCTCATCATCATCGCCACCCTCACCTTCCTCGGCATCGTGACCGACGCCGGAGGAGGCGCGGCAGGAGCTGCGCTCGGCGGAGCCGCTGCCGAGCTCTTCGGCATCGCAGGCGCGATCATCCTTCTGCTTGCGGTCGTCGCTATCGGCCTCATCATCGCGACCGACATAGTCGCCATCCTGAAGCTGCTTAAGAGCGCGGCAGACGATATGAGCGGACGAATCAGCCAGGTGAAGGTCTCGCTTCCTGAAAAGAAGTCCAAGCGCGACGAAGAGGAGGAAGACGAGCCGGAAGCTGAAGAGGAGGCAGAGGAAGAAGTCGAAGAAGCTGCTCCTGAGCGCGAGCCGGTGGTTACGATGTTCAATCGGAACGATGACCGCGCCGCTGAAGTCTCGATCCCGAATTTCGATGCAGAGTACGAGGCTCCTCCCCTCTCGCTCCTTGGCGAGGATAAGGGCAAGCCAGGCGTAGGCGACATCAAGGCCAACGCGAACATCATCAAGCGCACCTTCCAGAACTTCGGCATCTCGGTCGAGATGGACGAGGTATCTGTCGGCCCAACCGTCACCCGCTATGCCATCAAGCCTGCTGAGGGCGTCCGTCTCCAGAAGATCGTAGGCCTCCAGACCAACCTCGAGCTCGCGCTCGCGGCGCACCCGGTCCGTATCGAGGCTCCTATCCCGGGCAAGTCGCTCGTAGGCATCGAGGTGCCGAACGCCGCGAAAGCCATGGTGGGTCTCGGCGGCGTCATCGGCGCTCCTGAATGGAGCGCATCGAAGAAGCCGCTCCTAGCAGCGGTCGGTCGCGATATCGCCGGCGTTCCCCACTACGTGAATGTAGCGAAGATGCCGCACGGCCTCATTGCCGGTGCTACCGGTTCCGGAAAGTCCGTAGCCATCCATGCGGTCATCACCTCCCTCCTCTACAGGAACGGTCCGAACCAGCTCCGCTTCATCATGATCGACCCGAAGCGCGTGGAGCTCACCCTCTATAACGGCATCCCCCACCTGCTTACCCCGGTTATCACGGACCCGAAGAAGGCGATATTCGCCCTCAAGTGGGCTGCTAAGGAGATGGATCGCCGCTACAGCATCCTCGAGGAGCGCCAGGTACGCGACATCGAGTCCTATCACGCAACCGTGGTCGAGCCTGCGAAGAAGCGCAAGAGCGCGGAGATTCCGGAAGCCATGCCGTACATCGCCATCGTGGTGGACGAACTCGCCGATATCATGCAGACCTACCCGAGAGAGCTCGAGGCCGCTATCGTGCGCCTCGCGCAGATGTCCCGCGCCGTCGGTATCCACCTGATCCTTTCCACCCAGCGCCCTTCCGTGAATGTCATCACAGGTCTCATCAAGGCGAACGTCCCTACCCGCCTCGCGCTCCAGGTAGCGAGCCAGATCGACTCGCGCACCATCCTCGACGCCTCAGGCGCAGAGCTCCTCCTTGGCGCCGGAGACATGCTGTACCAGTCTGCAGACATGCAGAAGCCGGTGCGCCTCCAGACCGCCTACATCAGCGAGCAGGAAGTGAAGAAGGTCGTGTCACACATCAAGCAGCACAATGCAGGGTCCTTGTCCTCCCTCGATCTCGGTGCAAACACAAACAACACCGGCGTCCACGAGGCGAACGACGCCATCATGATGGCTGCCGAGGACGATGACGTGGATGACGACCTCTTCGGAGCCGCCCGCGAAGCGGTCGAGGAGGCAGGACGCGCATCAACGTCATACCTCCAGCGAAAGCTCCGTATCGGTTACTCCCGCGCCGCGCGCCTCATGGACCTTCTTGAGGACAAGGGCGTCATCGGCCCCGCAGATGGTGCACGTCCGCGCGAAGTCCTCTCCCGCTCGGGCGGAGGCAGCGGAAGCGACGAGGACGAGGATATCTAGCCTATGTCGCTTCGCCTTGCAGCCGCACTCGTGCTCATGGTCCTCGTCGGGTACGCCGGCGTCGCAGCCTGGCCTATCCTTTCAGGCCCCTCCCTCTCGATAGTGAGTCCCGGAGACTTTGAGACCCTCGCTGACGGCCATGCCGTTATCGAAGGCACCGCGCACCACACGGAGACCCTCTGGCTCAACGGCGCGCCGCTTCTCATGGACGAGAGCGGTTCCTTCAGAGCAGCACTCACCCTCCCTTCAGGGGGCGCTATAGTATCCTTAACCGCGACAGACCGGTTCGGACGCGAGATAACTGAACGCCGTTCCGTATTCGTTAACTAACACTTGTATGCCTGCAAAGAAAACCACCAAGAAGACCGTGAAGAAAGCAGCCCCTGAGGCTGACCTCCCGGAGGGCGCAGGCAGCGCGGACCAGAAGCAGCGTGCGATCGACCTTGCGATCAAGGAGATCCAGACGAAGTTCGGCGACGAGGCTATCATGGCGTTCGGCACCGGAAAGCCTGCTGCTATCCCTGCTATCCCGACCGGTTCTCTTGGCCTTGATGCCGCGCTCGGCATAGGCGGACTCCCCCGCGGCCGCATCATTGAGATATTCGGCCCGGAATCCTCGGGCAAGACCACGCTCGCACTCCACGTAATCGCGGAAGCGCAGAAGAAGGGCGGCATCTGCGCGTTCGTCGACGCGGAGCACGCGCTCGATCCGGAATACGCGCGCAAGATCGGCGTGAAGCTTCCTGAGCTCCTCATCTCACAGCCAGACACCGGCGAGCAGGCGCTCGAGATCGTTGAGTCTCTCGTACGCGCGAATTCCATCGACGTCATCGTCGTGGACTCGGTCGCTGCCCTCACCCCGAAGGACGAGATCGAGGGCGATATGGGCCAGGCGCAGATGGGTAAGCAGGCACGCCTCATGTCGCAGGCACTCCGTAAGCTCACCGCTATCACCGCGAAGTCCAACACCATAATCATCTTCATCAACCAGATCCGCATGCAGCTGGGTGTGATGTTCGGCAACCCGGAGACCACCACCGGCGGTAAGGCCCTCAAGTTCTACACGTCGGTGCGTCTTGATATCCGCCGTATCGCCCAGATCAAGAAGGGCGAGGAGATCGTGGGAGGCCGCGTACGTGTGAAGGTAGTGAAGAACAAAGTGGCAGCTCCGTTCAAGACCACAGAATTCGATCTCCTTTATAACGAGGGCATCAGCCGCGAGGGCGAGATCATCGCGCTCGGCGAGAAGTACGACATCCTCCAGAAGTCAGGCTCAAGCTACAAGTACAACGAGCAGACGCTTGGCCGTGGGTACGACGCGACCAGGACCTTCCTCAGGGAGAACAAGCCGATCGCGAACGAGATCCTCAAGCAGATCCGCGAGAAGCTCGCCCAGGATTAACGAAAAGGCCCGCTTGTGCGGGCCTTTTTGTTACGCAAACCGCATCTCCTGCCCCGAAGTCCGAATAACGGAAGTGAGGAAGGCAATGAGCGCAGCAGTCGCGGTGAGCAAAAGTGCCTGCTCAAGAATGCCTGTACCAAGGAACGCGTGGAAGTAGAAGGAGGATACCGCGGGAAGATCCGAGAGCGCAGGCATGTTCTCGAATACCTTCGCCACCCACACTGCCCTGCCGACGCCCCAGAGCGCAGTAAGAAACACAGCCGCAGCCGCAACCGGCGCAGCAACAAGTCGCATCGCGTGAATCGTGCGGACGCGACGCATAACCGTATGTGAAATGAGAGACTCAGGCATAAGGGGTTTCGTTTTTTTCTAAAGCGGTCCTGAAAAGCTTCTTTGCCCTGTGCACTCGGGTCTTCACGGCAGATACCGTGCTTCCCTCCTCTTCAGCTATCTCCTCCTGGGTCTTCCCTTCAAGGAACTGAAGCCTCAGCACCCGGGAAGCGGACTCAGGAAGCTTCGTGAGCGCCATGAGGACTTCGTTCTTGAGCGAAAGCTCCTCTACGAAGGTTCCCTCTTCTGGCATCCGCTCGTATTCTTCAGGCTCAAGCGAGAGGGTGCGGGCCGAGTGCTTCTTGAGCTTTTGGTACCTCGTGAACGCAAGGCGCGTGAGGATGGCATAGCCCCAGGACGAGAACGTGGCGCCCTCCTGCTTCTCGTAGCGATCCGCATAGAGGTATATCCTCGTGAATGCGTCCTGAACCACCTCCTCGGCATCCTCAGGGCTCCTGAGGATGCTCCGGGCCTTCCTGAGGAACGGGGCCTCGTACCGGTCCACGAGCTCAGAGAACAGGCTCGGATCCCGCCGACACGCCCTCAGGAGATCCTCATCGGACATCGTGGTTGCTTCCGCCATGGTGTCCTGTATCATACCCCCTATCCGGGAGGCCGGCATTTTTTATAACGCTGCCAGCGCCCCAATCGTTACATTATGGCTATCCTTTCGTACAACGAGATCGTCCAGAAGAAGGTCATCGAATACAACGGCGACCCGTACGAGGTCCTCTCCTCGCATGTGTTCCGCATGCAGCAGCGAAAGCCGGTGAACCAGACGAAGCTCCGCCACCTCGTCTCAGGGAAGGTGCTTGAGATCTCCTTCCATCAGAGCGAGACGGTTCCTGAGGCTGATATCAGCAAGATGCAGGCGACCTACCTCTACACGAACCGTGGCGAGTCCTGGTTCGCAGAAGCAGGCAACCCGAAGAACCGCTTCTCCTTCCCTGAGGATGCGGTCCATGACAAGGTACGCTGGCTCATCCAGAACTCGCCGGTAGAGGTACTCCTCTACAAGGAGAATCCGATGACCATCGACATTCCGATCAAGATGGACCTGAAGGTCGTAGAGGCGCCGCCTGCGGTTAAGGGAGACACCGCCACCGGAGGCTCGAAGCAGGTGAAGCTTGAGTCCGGCGCTACCGTCTCCACCCCCCTCTTCATCAACGAAGGCGATGTGATCCGAATCAATACGGAAACAGGAGAGTATACCGAACGCGCCGAGAAGGCATAGTAATAAAAGAAGGCCCCCGGTGGGGGCCTTCACGCATTCTGCGTAGTGGCTCACATTTAAGGAGCCAGTTCGTTCGAAGAAGCGATGGGGGCGCTTTCTTCCTGACCGAGCTCGAGCATCCAGTCGAAGGCGGCAACGCCTCCGGCCGAAACGCTGGCGGCGATTAACACCGCCGCACCGACCAGAATCATGCGCTGGCATTTCTTGTCGAACGATTTGTTATTACGGAACATAAGTACCCCTAGAACGGAATTGCGACGCCCCATTGCGTCGCCTCTTCATATAACCATGAGTTCTTCATTTTTGCAAAAATGTAGCAAAAGATCCGCCCTTTTAGGCGAATCTTCAGTGCTTAGTGACCAGCGAACCGCAAAGCGGCCTGGGCCCTCGCAAACTCCTGCACTGTCATTGACGGACGGGCTGTGTTTTCTCGCACCGTAATCGCAGCTGCGATACAGAGGGCCGCGAGTGTGGCGACCGCGACGAATCCGATCTTCTGCAGATCAAGTCTCCTCCGAGCCATGATTTCCTCCCTTGCTCCTTAACAAGGAAAGCACGACCCTTGGATACGAACAAGGCCCGCAGATGCGGGCCTTGTTTCGGTTCTCTCTGCTTACGCGGCGAGATACGGGAGGAGCGCCATGTAGCGTGCGCGCTTTACCGCGAGCGCTACGGCGCGCTGGCGGCTTGCCTCGACGCCGGTGCGCTTCTTGGCCATGATCTTTGCGTGCGGGCTCATGAACTGACGGAGGTACTGTACGTCCTTGTAGTCCACGAACTTCTTGGCGCTGATCTCTTCGGTCTGATGTGCCATGGATTTCTTAGTTTGGCTGGTAATTAGAACGGAATGTCTTCAGGATTAATTTCCTCGTCCGGGTACTGGATGTCCGCGCCCATATCGGCCGGAGCTGCAGGTGCGGCGCTTGCTGCAGCCGGTGCTGCTGCCTGATAGCCGCCACGGGAACCGTCTCCCCCGCCCTGGGCGCCGAACTGGAAGGAATCGACGATAATCTCGGTGCGGTACTGCTTCGCTCCGTCCTTATCCCATGAGCGGGTCTGGATGCGACCCTCGATGTAGATCGGACGGCCCTTCTTCAGGTACTGCCCCATCACTTCTGCGGTGCGGCCGAACGCGACGATGTTGTGGAACTCCGTCTGCTCCTGCTGCTGGCCTTCGCGGTTCTTGAATGAGCGGTTGGTTGCGAGCCCGAAGCTCGCTACCTGCTGACCCGATGGGAGCGCCTTAAGCTCCGGGTCGCGGGTGAGGTTTCCGTAAAGAAGGACTTTGTTGAGATACATACTCCTTCAGTATACCCCTTAAGCGCCCGCCTCCTTGAGCGCTGCGTCGAGCTCGGTGTCAGAGACCTCCTGCTCCTCCGGCGCTGGACGCTCCTGCGCGAGCTTCGCGTACATCTCGTGCATCTCTGCGGCATGGGTTGCCGCGTCGCGCTCGGTGCGAAGATCGATGAAGCGGATAACCCGGCCTTCGCTCTGGACAGCCTCGAGGACTGCCTCATGCCCTGCTGTGTCCGCCTCGTAGGCGAACCATGCAAAGTGGGCGCTATCAAAGTCGCGGCGTCCGCCGCCCTGGACCTTAATAGAGATGGTATACGCGAGCGGGATCTTGATCGGTTCCCCCTCAGCGACGATCGTCCCTGCCTTCTCGCGAAGCGCCTGGTACGTCTTCTTCACCTCTTCCTGCGGCAATTCAGGATCGATATGGAAGCCAAGCTCGTAGACGCGGGTCTCGTTATGACCTGCGGCGAGCTCAAGCTCGGTGCTGCCTACACCGTGTTCGATGTCGTTATTCATGACTCCGTGACTGTACCACGCAAGACAAAACCTAGCAATGAAGCCGGTTTTTGACCTTAGGGAAGCTTGAAGAGGCTCTTTGCGTTCGAAAGGACTGATTCGCGGACTAGCTCCTGATCTTCCCCGCGGATTCCCGCAATAGCCTCCACCACATCGATAACCGACGTCGGCTCGTTCCGCTTCCCGCGGATGCGCGCAGGAGCGATATACGGCGCATCGGTCTCCGTAATGATGCTCGAGAGCGGGAGGTACCGCACAACCTCGTCATAGTCACGTGCGAACGTAAGGACCGCCGTGAACGAAAGCGTGAACCCGAGATCGATGAAATCTTTCGCCTCCTCGAGGCCGCCCACAAAGAAATGAATGTCCCCCCTGAGCCGGTCTCCGTGCTCCTGCTTATGGGAGCGGAGGATGTCGATCATGTCGTGGTAGGAATCCTGGGTTCCCTTGGTCGGACGCGAATGGATCATCATCGGCTTGTCAGCTTCGATCGCGAGCTCGACGTGCTGCTCGAACATCTTCTTCTGCTCGACTTTTGCGACCGCGACGTCCTCGGGACGGAAGTTATCGAGTCCGCATTCCCCTACCGCTACCATCTTCGGGTGGCGCAGCAAGGCACGGAACGAATCTACATCGAACCGCTCATCCTGAACGTAGTTCGGATGCAGTCCCGCAGCCGCATAGAAATTCGGAAGCGTCTCCACCAAGCGAAGCGCTTTAACGGATGAATCGAGGTCCACGCCCACGACCATGCCGCCTACTTCCTGTTCGATCATCCGGTTGAGCACCGCTACGCGGTCTTCGTCGTACGGATCGAACTGAACGTGACAGTGCGCGTCGAAGTATCGCATTAGGAAAGGCGCGGGAACAGGTTCTCCGGCTTCTTGTTCGTCTGGACCGCCGCAAGGACCGTATCCGCGGTTTGTGGCATGAGGGGCGCGAGATGGGTAGCGATGAGCGCGAGTTTGCGTACGAGGAACCGAAGATCCTCCCTGCCCTCTTCCTGTATTCCCCGGTCCTCGCTCTTCACTTTCCTAAAAGGCTCCTTCGCAGTCATGTACGCATCGCACTCGGCGATAATCGCGAACACGTAATCCATAGCGTCATTGAAGCGGAACGCATCGAGTGCGTGCGAGAACGCTTCGTCGATAGTGGTGTCAGAAGACTCGAGGGTAACCGGTCCCTCGAGATTGTCTCCTGCAAGCTTCATCACGCGCGCCACAAGGTTCCCGAGACCGTTCACGAGGTTCGCGGTATACCACTCATCCATGCGTTCCCATGTGACGTCTGAGTCCTCGCTCGGGTGCACGTGGCGCAGAAGCATGTAGCGCGTAGCGTCAGTGCCGTACTTCTCTACGAGCTCATTCGGGCTAATCACGTTCCCCAAGGACTTTGACATCTTCTGCCCGCCCGAGTTGATGAAGCCGTGATAGAAGACGGTGTCCGTATTCTTCACCTTCGCGGACATGAGCATCGCCTGCCACATAAGGGACTGGAAGCGCACCTGGTCCTTCCCTGCCACCTGAAGCACGGCCCCGTCTTCCCAGAACGCCTTGAATTTCCCGCCTTCCTCAGGCCAGCCGAGCGTCGAGATGTAGTTGGTGAGCGCATCAAACCAGACATACATAACCTGGCTCTCGTCGTCCGGCACCGGAATGCCCCACGAGAGACGCGCCTTCTCGCGCGAGATGCTGAAATCCTCAAGCCCTCCTGAGACGAAGTTGATTGCTTCCTGGCGACGCCAGTCCGGCTTAATCGTGTCTTCTTTCGAAAGATATGAAAGGAGCTGGTCCTGATATTTCGAGAAACGGAAGAAGTAATTCTCTTCCGTTATTTCTTCCGCTACCAGGTTCGTATGGATAAGGCAGTGTCCGTCTTCAGAAAGATCCTTCTCAACCTTGAAAGACTCACAGCCCACGCAGTACCTGCCGGTGTAGCTCTTCTTATAGATATCGCCAGACGCGGCGCAGCGACGCCACATCTCCTGCGCGGCGCGGATATGAGAGAGATCCGTAGTGCGGATGAACGCGTCATTCGTGATGGAAAGCGCTCCTTTGAGCTTCTCGAATTCCTTGGCGTAATGATCCACGTATTCCTGAACGCCCTTCCCGGCTTTCTCTGCGGCCTGGAAGATCTTCTGTCCGTGCTCGTCGGTACCGGTCGAGAAGAACACCTCCTCACCCTGAAGGCGCCACGAACGCGCAAGCGCATCGGCCTGCACGATCTCAAGCGCAAACCCGATGTGCGGGTCCGCATTCACGTATGGAAGCGTCGTCGTGAGGTAGCGAGCCATAGGCGGTTACGCCTCGTGCGCAGCCCGTAGGCGCTTGTTGCGCTCGATATCAGACAGGAACTCGCGGAATGCTGCAGCAAGCGGGATCGAGAGGAGCACACCGAGGAACCCGGCAAGGCTGCCGCCTACGAGAAGCGCGAGGATGACGAGAAGCGGCGGGATGCCCACCACCTTGTTCACGACGAGCGGATACAGCAGGTTTCCTTCGAACTGGTTGATGATGAGGAAGAGGCCCGCCACGATGAGCGCGAGCGTGACGCCCCCTGCCCCGAACGCGACGACGGTAGCGAACACGCCGGCGATAAGGGAGCCGAACACCGGCACGAGGTTCATGACAGCTGCGATAACCGCAAGGAGAAGCGCGTACGGTACCCCGAGGATGAGGAGACCGAGATACGTGATGGTTCCTGAGATAAGCGACAGCAGGAGCTGTCCCTGCATCCACTGCCCTATCTTGCGCTGGGCGCGCAGCCAGAGACCTACCGCGTACTGCTCGTGCTTCGCCGGAGAAAGGAGGCGGATAAAGTCCTCGACGCCGGTTGATTGCACGGCGAAGTAGAACGAGAGCACGATCACGAGGAACAGGGAGAAGATGCCGCCGAAGAACGTCGACACCACGCGCACCACGCCTCCTGAAGTATCCGCGAACGCAGACTGGAACGCGAAGATCGTATCGAAGATGGACTGCGATTGCCCCGCGGTCGCAGTCCGCGCCGTCTCCGCCACGCCCGTGAGCGATGTCGGCAGGTTAAGCGTATCGAGATACTGCGGCGCGCTCGAGAGGAAGCTCTGGGCCTCCTCAAGGATAGGAGGGACGAACGCGTACACGAGCCCGAAGAGCGCTCCGAAGACCACGAGGTACATGACCGTAACCGCAACGATGCGGTGGATGCGGCGGCGCGTGAAGAAGGTCACGCCCGGCTCGATCGCCGACGCGATAACGATCGCCGTGAGCACGAGAAGCGCGATGTCCCGAAGCAGCCAGAGCGCGTAGGCTGCCGCTCCTATGAGGAGCGCCATAATGATCGTGCCCGGGGTGATGGTGATGGAGACGTTCTTTTGCATGAGGAAAATGGTACCACGAAACCGAAAAGCGGCAGCCGGGCTGCCGCTTTTTTAGGCGAGCGACTCTCGGATGCGCTCTATGACTTCCTCGACCGTAAGGCGCTCCTGTTCGCCGGTATCTCGGTGCCGGAGCGTCACGGTTCCCAGAAGCTCTGGCGTCTCCCCGAGCGTATCGAAATCTACCGTAACGCAGAACGGCGTACCGATCTCGTCCTGGCGGCGATAGCGCTTACCGATATTACCGTTGTCGTCCCACGCGATTGCCGGATGCGCCTTCTTGAGCGCGGCACGCACCTCCTTCGCTTTCGCGACCAGTTCCGGCTTGTTCTTAAGGAGCGGCGACACCATCGCCTTCACGGGCGCGACCTTCGGGGAAAGCCGGAGCACCACACGCTTCTCTTCCCCGAGCTCGTCCTCGTCATACGCGGACGCGAGCACCGCGAGCACCGTACGCTCAAGGCCAAGCGATGGCTCGATCACGTGCGGCACGATCTTCTCCTTCGCCTCCTCATCAAGATACGTGAGCGAGACGCCTGAATACTCAGCGTGACGAGAGAGGTCGTAGTCGGTGCGGTACGCGAGACCCCATAGTTCCTTCGTCCCGGTCGGGAACTCATACTCGAAGTCGATGGTGCGCTCGCTGTAGTGCGCGCGATCCTCGTCGCCGATCTCCTTCTCATGCAGCTTGTCCATAGGAAGCCCGAGGTCCTTCGCGAATGCCTGCATCTCAAGCCGCCATGCCTCAAACGACTCTTTCCATGCCGTTGGGCGCACGAAATACTCGACCTCCAGCTGCTCGAGCTCGCGCAGGCGGAACACGAACTCGCGCGGCGCGATCTCGTTGCGGAACGCCTTCCCTATCTGCCCCATGCCGAACGGAAGCTTCGGATGGTACGCGTCGATGACGTTCTTGAAGTTCACGAACATGCCTTGCGCCGTCTCGCCGCGCAGGTATGCGAGCGTCGCGGACCCTTGGGACGCTCCCATGGTTACCGGGAACAAGAGGTTGAACTTCGTCGGCTGCTCGTACGCGTTTCCGGAAGGAGTCGTAAGGCCCGCTTCCTGAAGCGCGCTCCACATGTCCTCGAGCGTCATGCCAGCCGGATCGATACCGGCTGCTTCGAGCACATGATCAAGACGGAACCGCTCTCCGGTCTTTGCGTCAGACACGAGCGGGTCGTTGAACGTCTCGGTGTGCCCGGACGCCTCCCATACGCGCGCCGGCATGATGAGCGACGCGTCCACGCCGTACATGTCGTCACGGTCCTCGACGAAGCGCTTCCACCAGAGCGCCTTCACGTTGTTCTTGAGCGCGACGCCCAAAGGGCCGTAGTCGAAGGTGCCGGCAAGGCCGCCATAGATCTCGGAGCCCGGGAATATGAACCCGCGCCTCTTGGCGAGCGATACGATCTGTTCCAGCGATACGGTCATAGTACGAAAATGTTAACGCACGGTTCCTGTCCCCTGCCCGGAGGTGTCGGTGGTGATCGCGGTGCCTGCACCTTGGATCTGGCCCTGCGTATAGCGGTCGACACCTGTAACCTCGAGCGAGGACATGAGTACAGGACTTGTACCCCGCTGCGAAGCGCTTGGCAACACGGCAACCTCAAAGGTTCCCTGGCGCGCACCCGCTGAGAACCCGGCACCGGACGCCACCTCTCCTGCCTTCCAGGTCACCGTACGGCTCGTCTCGTTGTACGTGATCGAAGAATCCGTGCTGCTTACGAAGCGCACGTAGGACGGCAAGGTTCCGGTAACGGTTGCGTCCGCGACCGTGTTCACGGTGTTCGATAGCGCGAGCACGATCGCGTAGCGGCTTTCCTGGTCCGCCATCGGCGGAAGCGGGCCTCCGCGATGACTTACGCGGCCAGAGAGCGCGAGGCTCGTCCCGACCTTGAGCGTGCGGGTTAGGGACGCGTTAATGGTCTCCGGAACGTTCCCTTCGCCCACGCGCCTGCCTGAAACTGATACCGTGATGTCTACTGAAGGGCTGCGCGTTCCTACGAGCGCTTCTGCGTTCTTGGTCTTGAAGCTGAACGAACCACTGCCGGTAGCCCCTGGATCGAGTCGGGCAAGACCCATCTCGGTCTCTCGGGAGTAGATGATGGTGCGGTCAGAGGAGCGGTAGAAGCCTCCGTACCCCGCGATTGAATTCGTATCTAGCGCATTCCCCTCGAAGCGCAGCGTCACCTGCGCGTCGAGAATGCCCGCCGCGGTCGTATTCACCCACGAGATGATCCCCTGCACCGGTGCACCGGCTTCGAGCACCGGAGTGGCGCTCGTGTCGCGGTTGAACGAGAGGCTTGTGGCGAGGAACGGCTTTGCGAGCGTGACCGGTGTTATCGCGGTCGCGTACGTGACCGCGAGCAGGTTTGCGTCAGGGCTGGTGCGCGTTCCCGCAGAGAACCGGAGCACTCGCTCCTCATTGTCTTCCCCTGAAAGGGTACCCGTGACCGTTACGGTGCGCTCTTCCCCGGGCGCGAGCGTTCCTACCGGGATAAGGGCCGCCTGGCCGCGGGCCGGAGTGAAGCCGAACGGGTACTGTCCGTACACCGCGACGTTCTCAAGTGGTTCTTTCGCGTTCGAGCGAACCGTAACCGCGAACGTTATGGGCTGGCCCACCGACGCTTCGGATACCGCCTCGGCACGGATGGAGAGCGGCGAGGAGCTTATGAGGATCTCGTGCTTGGTCTCCTTCACATACGTGGCGTTCGATCCTTCGACGCGATACTCGAACCGGACCGGCACCACCACCCGCTCGTTCTCTCCCCCGTACAGCACGACGCGCACAGAGCGGGTAGCCGTCTCTCCTGACGGAACATCGCCCATGGTGTCCTCGTAATGCACGAACGGACGCGCGTTATCTTCCGGAGCGCGTGCGGTCTCAGGGAACTCTGCACGGATCGAGGTATTGAGAATCGTGACCGGGTTGCGATTCTCTACGGAAATGAGGAGCGTTGCCACGTCCCCGCTGCCTACCGCCGTCTGCCCGTCCACCGTAAGCGCGATGCGCTCGGTGGATACGGCACGACCGCCGAAGACGAGGAAGTACGCTGCTACGGCAAGCGCGATAAGGAAAAAGATTCCCGCTATCCCGAGGAATATCGCCGGCCACGAGACCTTCGGCTTCTTCGGCGACACAGGAAGCGGAGGCGGCGTCCATCCTTCTGTCTGGGCAGGCTGGGCCGCTTCAGGACGTAGCGCGGGCGCAGGGAAACCCTCAGGCGCCTCGGGCGCATATAACCGCTGGCGCAACCGCTCGAGCGAACTCGTATCGTCAGGACCATTCGGAGGCATCGTTCCCCAGTATAGCAAGTGCTTAGAGCCCCGAGGCCGCGATTCCGCGGTTGATGCGCGTCACGAGCTCGCGACGCTCGTCTGGGGCAAGCGGCGCGTACTCGTTATCCTCCGGAATAGCACCTGCATCAAGACCCAACGACGCGAGCATGCGAAGCGCCGCAAAGCACTCGGCTGCATCCTGCGCCTCCTCTTCCCTCCCAGAGAGCGCCTCAAGGAAGCGGAGGAATATCGAGAACAGGAAGGTGTCGTTGGTCTCTCCGTGTACGAGCCGGAGCAATAGTCCGTTCACCCGTCCCGCTCGCTCGCGTCCTCTACGATCGAGCTTCCCGAACCAGCGCTCTTCGAGGTGAGCTCCTGAGAGCCGCCAGCCTTCCTTGCCGCGCACAAGGGTGACGTCGCACTGGTCCAGCGTCTGAAGCGCGTGTGCGAGCTTCGCCCCGGGTTTCCTGAGCCCTTCAGCGCGTGCTCGCAGCACCCCGAACTCCTCCGTAAGCAAAGTGAGCAGCGTTGCCGATTCCTTGAGCGGCGTACGCGCGAGCACGATGGCCTGCGTCGCGTACTTATGACGCATCGCGCGAGAGCGAGAAGCGTACCGGGCCCGTAGACAGCTCCGCGACATGCGCGCCGTCCTCCCGCTTCGTGACGGTAGCGTGATCCTTCGGCGAGAAGCCTTCTGCCTTGCGTGCTTCTGCGACCGCGCGCTGGAACGCGCGTTCGTCTCCTTCCGCGATGAGTTCAGGGGTGAGCTCGGTGTCGAGCGCCATCTGTTCAGCGTTCATGCGAATCTCCTTCACGTTGAGCTCCTCAGAAAGGATCTTTGCGAGCTCAATAGGAAGCGTTCCAGGAATCGAAAGGCTTGCAAGCGGCTGACGCACCTTTAGGTCCGCTTTCTGGCGCAAGCGGAGTGCTTCGGACGCAAGCGTACGGGTGCGCTTCATTTCTTCAAGAAGCATCGCGTCCTTCTTTGCCTTTCCACTAAGGGCATCGAATATGCCCTTTTCAACCGAAGGCCAAGATGCAAGGTGGACGCTCTCTGGATCCGATTCCCTACGGACACCCTGATAGATCTCCTCAGCAATGAACGGCATCACGGGCGCAATTGTCTTTGAGAAGGTAGCGAGCACCGAGCGCAGCATCGCAAGCATCCGCTGCTTATCACCCTCGTCTTCGCCTTTCGCACGATCGCGAGAGCGACGTACGTACCAGTTAGACAGATCATCTATGAAATCACGATACGCACGCACGCCACGCGGTACGTCATACCGATCAAAGGAATCAGTGACATCCGTTACAAGCGCATCAAGCCGTGCCTGAATCCAGCGATCAAGTGGATGCTCTGCAGAAGGGCGAGCATCCGGGGCAAGCTCGTCCTTATAGATCTCAAAGAATCCGTAGATATTCCGCAACATGTTTACGACACGTGCATGCGCATCCTTCACGTCGTCGTCCCTGAACGTAAGGTCTTCAGCCTGCATCACCACGCTCGACATGAGCGTGTAGCGGAACGCATCTGCGCCGTACTTCTCGAAGAGAAGGTACGGATCGGTGTAGTTGTTCTTGCTCTTCGAGAGCTTCGCGCCATCAGCGGCAAGTACGTTTCCGGTAGTGATCACGTTCCTAAACGCGAGATGATCGAAAAGCTCGAGGCTAATCGCGTGCATGTAGTAGAACCAGGCGCGCGTCTGGCCGATGTACTCCGAGATGAAATCTCCTGGAGTGCGCTTCTCGAACGCCTCCTTGTTCTCAAACGGATAGTGGTATTCCGCGAACGGCATTGAGCCAGACTCGACCCAACAATCCACCACCTCAGGAATTCGCGTAAGCGGCTCACCCGCTTCGTCAACGAGGGACACCCGATCAATGTATGGGAGGTGGTAATCGAGCGTGAAATCACGGTTGTGCGGGAGCGGGACAAACGGAACTTCGATGACCTCCGCCGGAGAGAACGAGCTCGATTCGATCAGCTCCTTCGCTTCCCTGTTCTCAAGCCCATCCGCAAGCGCCGTGAACGATTCGAGACCGATACCGTGCGTCACTATGAGAATGATCTCGTTCGCGTACGTACGCTCAAGCTCGTACAGGAATTCGCCAAAGCGGCGCTTAGCCTCAAGACCACTCTCGCCGCCCTCGGGCGCCTCGTCATAGGCGTGCGCATTCCTCCAGGCGAGGAATTCCTCAAGGTACCGCTCTTCGAATTCTCCGAACGTGAGTTCGCGAAGGCGCTCGTCGAACACCAGCTTGTCCTTAGGGAGACCAAGCTCTTCACATATAATCTCCGCGCTTTCTCGAGTACGCAGAACCGGGGACGCGAAGATGCGTGTTGGTGGATTCGTTTTAAGCTCCTGTGCACGGGCGCGTACGCGCTCCCTTCCCTTCTCGGTAAGCGGATTCTTCGTCGGGTCGCTACTCAAACGCGAGATAAGCGTGTTCTCCGTCTCTCCGTGGCGCATTGCGAGGTAGCGGTTGCCGCTCTTCTTCGTCCGCTCCTTGAGTTCCGCAAGAGAGCCGATGACGTGCACTGAGCCGTCTGCGCCCTTCCATATAGGAAGCGGGCTCGCCCAAAAGCGGTTACGCGAGATAGTCCAGTCCGGGGCACTCTCAACGATATGCCTGAAGCGCCCGTGCTTCAGGTGCTCCGGCACCCACGTGATCTTCTCGTTCTCCGCGAGCATCCGCTCTTTCACCGCCTGGATGTCGATGAACCAGGACGAGACCGCGTTATAGATGAGCGCAGTGCCGCAGCGATAGCAGTGCGGATATGAGTGTGTATGCATCTCGCGTGCAAAGAGAAGCCCGCGCGACTCGAGGTCCTCCTTGATCTCGCTCTCTGCCTTCTTGATGTATTTCCCGCGCAGGAATAAAGGCGCGTCATCGTTATACGTAGCGTTCGGATTGAGGATCGGCACCATTGGAAGACCCTCCTTCACGCCGAGCTGGTAATCGTCCTCTCCGTAGATTACGGCCGTGTGCACAATACCGGTACCGTCCGTAGTCGTAACGAAGTCAGCTGAGAGCACCTCCCACTTCTTGCCGGCGTGGCGAGCGACCTTCGGTATCTCGTAGAGAGGCTCGTAGGTAACGCCCACAAGTACGGAGCCTGTAAGTTCCTGTGTCGCATTCGAAAGGCCAAGTGCTTCCGCTCGCTCTTTCGCTGCAACGAGATACTTCCCGTCCTTCTCATACACGCCATAGGCGATATCGCTTCCCACCGCAAGCCCGACGTTCCCAGGAAGCGTCCATGGCGTCGTGGTCCAGGCAAGAAGATAGGCGTTTTCGGGGAGTCCGCTACCCCTTGAGTCCACAACCCTGAAAGCAACCGTGGCGGTTTCCTCGGTTACATCCTTGTACGTATTGTCCATAGCGATCTCCGCCTTGGCAAGGGGCGTCTCGCAGTGCGGACAGTACATAAGCACCTTGCGGCCCTCATACAGCCTTCCCTTCTTGTGGATCTCCTTGAGTCCCCACCACACCGACTCGATGAACGTGTTGTCCATCGTCTTATATGAATTATCGAAATCCACGAACCGACCGACGCGCTCAACGTAACGCTTCCAGTCATGCACGTATTCAAGCACCATGGAGCGTGCAGTCTCATTGAATTTCTCGATGCCTATCTCAAGAATCTCTTTCTTGTTCTTCAAGCCGAGCTTCTTCTCTACAAGTGACTCGATAGGAAGACCGTGCGTGTCCCATCCCCATCGGCGTCGGACACGGTACCCACGCATGGTCTTGTAGCGCGGAATGAGATCCTTCGAGACCGAAGAGAGGAGCGAACCGGAATGCGGAAGACCGGTCGCAAATGGCGGGCCGTCGTAGAACACAAACTCGCCCTTGGGTGCGTCTTTGCCAAGAGTCTTCTCGAAGACCCCTTTCTCCTTCCAGAACGCGAGTATCGCTTCCTCGCGCTTCGCGACTTCTGATTTCTCTGTATCAGCCATAGATTTCCTTATCCTAGCGCTTCATATATGAAAAGGAAAACGGCCCGCGCAAGCGCGGACCGTTGAACCAGGTTCAGGACCTCAGGCGGACGCGGCCTGGAGATGCTGGGCGAAGTGGGCCACCTTGGGGTGGATGCGGCGGGTCTGCTTGTAGCGACTCAGCCAGTTCCTGATCGTGAAGTCCTTCACGCGTTCCCCCCGGGCCCGAAGCCACGCGGCGCAGGCCCAGAAGATCTCATCGATCTTCATACGGCGTTCCCGCGCCAGCTGCGCCAGAACATCCATGCGTTTCCTGCTGACCTTGATTCTTTTGGACAAAGCGTCCTCCTTGGATTTTCAATGCCTCCCCCATGGAGACAAGCGCTACCCTACCCCCGAATATAGAAACCCGCAAGCGTCTTATCTACATCCGCTCCGGAACCGGAATGCCGAGAAGGTTGAGGCCTCGCTCCATGGTGAGCGCGAACGCGCGCGCAAGGAGGAGCTTGTAGCCCTCGTGCTCGCCGCCGATGATGCGGTTGTTCGCATAGAACGAATTCCATTCCCCAGCAAGCTGCGTGAGGTACTGCGCGACCTTGTGCGGCGCGAGCTCCGCTTCTGCGCGACGCGCCACCTCCGGGAACCGGATGATGAGCCGCTCGAGCGCATACGGCTCTAGGGGCGCCTCGATATCCTCTGGCTTCTGCGCCTGCGCGAGCACAGACCGCGCACGCACGAGCGCGTACTGCAGATACGGACCCGAGTCTCCATCAAGCGACAGGGACTTCTCGGGATCAAAGATGATGTCGCCGCCCGCGGCCTGGCGCAGGATCATGTACTTGATCGCACCGATAGCCACCGCCTTCGCTACGAGCGGATCCTCGTTCTTCTCCTGTGCCGTATCGATTATCTCGCTGATGAGGCCAGCACCGGTGATAACGTTCCCTTCGCGAGAGGACATCTTCCCGGTAGTGAGACGGAGGAACCCATGGGGCACATGCTTCGTCTTCGCCGCAAGCTCAGGAGCGATGTCCGAAAGCGCGGCAAGGAAGACCTCGAAGTGCCCCTTCTGCTCGGCAGCAGTAGTGATGTACACCCGATCGAGCGGACCCATGCGCTCCTCCTTCAGGAACGCGAGGCCGATATCCTTCGCTTCGTAGGTCGGCGTACCGCGCGACGTGAGGAACACGAGCGTGTGGAGCCCCTTCTTCTCTCCGTTGTAGATAACCGCTCCTTGGCTTTCTACGAACACCCCTTTCTCAAGCGCCTCGCGCACTGCCGCGATTCCAATGGGCGTGGTTTCGCTCTCGTGCAGAATGTAATCAAAGTGGGTACCGAGTGCGTCCCAGATAACGCCGTGCGCAGCTAGCGACGCATCGCGTCCATGGCGCCAAAGCTCAAGAAGCGCCCGGTCCTCGTCACTGCGCTCTCCTTCTTCCTTTGCGAGCGCCTCGTACAGAGACACGTTGAGCGCATCGATCTCAGCCTTCGCTTCCTCACTCTCCTCGTATGCGTGGCTTCCCTGCGCGTAGGCTTCGCCGATCTCCTTCGGCGTTGCCGGGTTCTCGTTCCCTTTGCGCCTCAAGGCCCAGAGCGCCTTCGCGACATGCGGACCTACGTCGCCTCCATACGTGTCTCGGAGCACTCGAGCGCCCTGATTCTCGATGATGCGAGATGCAGCTTCGCCGATAACGGCGCTCATCACGTGTCCTACGTGCATCTCCTTGAACGGATTCGGACAGGAATACTCGAATGCGATCCGCTCTTCCGAGCGAGCGCTTCCGCTGCCCCACCCTTCAGCTGGCACACTCCGTATCGCGCTTGCTATCGCATCGCGCGCGAGCGTGACGTTGACGAATCCGGGACCTGCTACCTCGACCGAAGCGGCCTGCTCGCCGAGCGCATCGCGAAGCTTTCCCGCGAGCTCATCTGCAATCTCGCGCGGAGACCTGCCAAGAGGCTTTGCGGCGGCGAGCGCAGCGTTCGTCGCGAAGTCCCCGTGCGCGAGGTCTGCCGGCCATTCGACCGAGAACGGCACGTTCTCCGCGCCCATCTCATCGAGCGCGGTCCGTATCGCTAGCGAGAGCATCTCTTCCATACGGCGATACTAGCAGAAAAACCCCGGCTATGGTGAGCCGGGGTTTTTCTAAGCGCTAGCGGTTTTCGTGCTTGTTGAACCAGTTCATGAGCGGGATGCCGCGCATCCAATCGCCCCACTTCGCCTTGAGCTCGGTCTTCGCTTCGACACGTGCCTCGTCGCGATCCTCGCGCGTGTCGTTCGCAGCAAGCGACCAGTTCTTCACCACGTCGGCATCGACGTTGAACGCGGAGCCGTCGATGTCGAGCGCGCCTGAGAAGCTCACGGTATCGCCGATGTTGATGTCGTCGATATCGAGGTTCTGGTTGCCGCGGGATACGAAGTCCGTGTCGCCATTCGTGTCCACGGTCCAGGTGAGTGCGCTTGCGCCCCACTCGGTGCGAGCCGTTATCATGCTGCCTGATACCGCGGTCACCTCGGCGCCACGAACGAGCACGCTGCCTGCGTTATTAATGGAGACCTCAAGCGTCGTTCCGTCTGCGCGCTTGTGTGCTTCACGTGCTTCTGCCTGATTCACGAAGGCAGTCATGAGAAGTCCTATCGTCGCAAGCCCCGCAAGCAGAACTGCGGCGGAGAGGAACAGGTTTTTAGCAATTCTCGTCATACATAGTTGAAAGATACTTAGGCGTTTAGGTATCCGACCGTTGTAGTAGACGTACGTACACAGGAACGCTTACCAGCGCGAAAGCCGCCCCTGAGGGCGGCTTTCGACGCGGACGTTATCCAAGATACGCTGCAGCATTCTGCGAGAACGCGAAGAGCATCGATCCTACGATAGCGAATCCTACGGCGAATATCGCTGCGGACTCGATCAGGGTCCTTCCTATGGTCTGCATAGTTAGAAAGTGCGATTAGGATTCGTAATCTCGACCTAACGCATGCAGTAAAGCGCACCCTGCCTGAAGGACCGGTGAGGCCTAGATGAAGGTTTCCGGAACGGGATGCGAAAGCGCAATCTCACGTACGCGCGAGCGTGCAGCAGAAACGCTTTCCTCATCGCGCTTCGTAAGCACGTCAAGCATAATGTTCGCCACCTCCTTCGAGTCCTCTTCCGTGAATCCGCGCGTAGTCATCGCCGGCGTGCCGAAGCGGATGCCGGACGGATCGAACGGCTTGCGGGTGTCGCCCGCGATCGAGTTCTTGTTAAGCGTGACGCCTGCCGCATCGAGCAGGGTCTCCGCTTCCCCGCCTGAGATGCCGAGCGAGCCGTACACATCCGCAAGGATGAGATGGTTGTCGGTGCCGCCGCCGATGAGGCGCACGCCGCGGCTCGTGAACACGTCTGCCATTGCCTGCGCGTTCTTGATCGTCTGCGCTGCGTACTCGCGGAACGCAGGGGTCGAGGCCTCCTTGAACGCAATCGCTTTCGCGGCGATCTGGTGCATGTGCGGACCGCCCTGGAACCCAGGGAAGACGCTCCGGTCAATGAGGGTCGGAAGGTTCTCAACCGTCTTCTCGGGAGCCTTGAGAGGGCTCGATACCGTTCCCTGCGAGAGGATCATAGCGCCACGCGGACCGCGGAGCGTCTTATGGGTAGTGGTAGTCATGATGTGGAACCCGTGATCGAGCGGATTCTCAAGCGCTCCGCCTGCGATGAGACCCGCGATGTGCGCAACGTCCGCCATCGCAACCGCATCCACTTCTTTTGCGATATCTGCTACACGCTTCCAGTCGATCGTGCGCGGGTACCCTGAGAACCCTGCGAGCACGATCTTCGGGCGCGTCTCTTTGGCAACACGAAGCATTTCGTCGTAATCGATCTCTCCGGTATCCGGATCCTTCATGCCGTAGCGCACGAAGTTGTAGAGCTTCGCCATGTACGTAACCGGCGAGCCGTGCGTGAGGTGTCCCCCGTGCGCGAGATCCATGCCGAGGATCGTGTCCCCCGGCTCAAGCCACGCGAAGTACGCAGCGATGTTCGCGGCAGCGCCTCCTAGGGGCTGCACGTTCGCATGGTCCGCACGGAAGAGCGCTTTCGCGCGCTCGATAGCGAGCGTCTCTACCTGGTCCGTGAATTCCTGGCCGCCGTAGTAGCGCTTGCCGGGGTAGCCTTCCGAATATTTGTTCGTGAGCACGCTGCCCATCGCTTCGCGCACAGCGCGGGAAACATAGTTCTCGGATGGGATGAGCTCGAGCCCTTCTGCCTCACGCATCTCCTCCCCTTCTATCGCACGGAAGACGTCCTGGTCTTCTTTCTGAATATGGTCGTACTGGCTCATGAGTTAGTGAATAGTCTGCTAATTCCTAGGGACGCTGTCTCATAAGCCGATGGTGTTTCCTAAATAGTACCTTCCCGGGTTCGTATTCCAAAAGGAACGTCCCCGCTTTCGCGGGGACGTGTATCAGCGAACGAAACCGTCGACGAGGGCGAGGATCTCTGCGTGGATTTCCTGCTCCGGCCGCATTTTCCCGCTCGAGTCGACACAGTCGATGACGTGCCAGTTCGGTTCGCGGCTAGCGAGCCACTGGGCCATGGCGTGACTCCTATCGAGGTACTGCCGATCCTGTTCTACCTGGTCGAGTTCTCCCTCTTCCAGATGCGTGTTCTTCGCTGCGCGCTTCTTTGCAAGGAGCGCAAGGCTTACCTCCACCGGCGCCTTGAGGTAGATCACGACATCCGGACGAGGGTTCTTGAGGAGCTCGTGCTCGAGCTGATCGAGCCATGCAAGATACGCGACGCGCTCCTCTTCCTTCTCGAACTTCCCGCCTTGATGGATCTGATTCGAGCCCACATACCGGTCAGCGATGAAGACCTTCCCGTCTGCGAGCGCAGTGTGAATCCGGCCCGCGGACTCGAACCGATCGATCGCATACGGCAAGGATGCAAGCATCGGATCGAGATTTACGAAATCCCCCCGTTTCCCCGAGAGACATTCCTTGAGAAGCTTCCCGCCGAGATTGCTCTCGTAGCGTGGGAAATCGGCCTCGTCGCAAGAAACGTTACGCTCGCCGAGCGCGGCCTTAAGAAGGGCCGCCTGCGTGGCTTTTCCTGCACCGTCGATTCCTTCAAATGCGATGAGGAGTCCTGCTTTCTTTGTTTGAGTCATGTTTTGATACCCCCTTGAGATCAGGTCTCAGCATACCCTAGCATTTGGGTTATCCCCGCTTTCCCCAGGTCCGAGAGGC
Source organism: Minisyncoccota bacterium (assembly GCA_036405415.1). GTDB lineage: Bacteria > Patescibacteriota > Minisyncoccia > Phycocordibacterales > Phycocordibacteraceae > C7867-001. Next base: position 503,953 of record DASWXP010000002.1, on the reverse strand, counting down.
CATTTCCCCGGGCGGTATACTTTCTCTATGGAACAGGCCTACCTCGACGCACTTAGAAAGATCATGGACGAAGGCGTCGACCGCACAGGCCGGAACGGCGACACAAGGGCTCTGTTTGCTATCCAACTCCGCTGCAACCTGAAGGACGGGTTCCCTGCCCTCACTACGAAGAAGCTCGCCTTCAAGGCGGTTAAGAGCGAGCTCCTATGGTTTCTTGAAGGCTCCGGCGACGACAACCGCTTAAAGGAACTGAACGGTTCCGAGAAGACCATCTGGACCGCGAACGCTGAGGCAGACTATTGGAAGCCGAAAGCAAAATTCCCGGGAGACCTCGGTCGCGTGTACGGCGTGCAGTGGCGAAAGTGGCAGGCTCCGGACGGAACGGTCGTAGATCAGATCGCACGTGTGATCGACAAGATCAAGAACGATCCCACGGACCGCCGTCTCGTCGTCTCAGCCTGGAACCCGGGCGAGCTCGATCAGATGGCGCTCCCCCCGTGCCACATGATGTTCCAGTTCTTCGTGACTGGAGACACGCTCTCGCTTCACATGGTGCAGCGCTCCTGCGACATGTTCCTCGGCGTTCCGTTCAATATCGCATCCTACGGCCTTCTTCTTTCCATGGTCGCGCAAGTGACCGGAAAGGTACCAGGCGAGCTCGTGCTCACGCTTAACGACGCGCACATCTATCACGACCATTTCGATGCCGTGAAGGAGCAGCTCACCCGCGAGCCGCTTCCGTTCCCTTCCCTCTGGCTCAATCCTGAGGTTAAGGACATCGATTCCTTCACCATGGACGACATCAAGCTTGAGAACTATCAGTCCCACGACACCATAAAGGCCGCAATGGCGGTATAAGGTTCCCCCAGGTACACTTTCACAATCATGGCACTTTCAGATACCCGCATCCTCGAAGAGATGAAGAAGGGCGACATCGTCATCCATCCGTTCAATGACGACCAACTCGCAACATCCAGTTACGACGTGACGCTTGGCGAGTACTTCTATCGCGAGCAGCCGCCGAAGTACAATCATTCTCTCTACAACATCTGGAGCGAGGAGCACACCCGCCACGTATGGGGCGCAGACGACGTGCAGCGCGCGGTTACCGCAAAGGAAGCGTTCAAGAAGTACAACTTCGAGTGGGACGGCATCCGTCCTGACGACAAGGTCATCATCATGCGCCCAGGCGAGACCATCCTCGCGCACACGCAGGAGTTCATCGGCGGCAAGGACCATATCACCACCATGATGAAGGCCCGCTCCTCTACCGGTCGCCAGTTCATCGAGGTCTGTAAGTGCGCCGGCTGGGGCGATGTCGGCTATGTGAACCGCTGGACCATGGAGATCACGAACAACTCCAAGAACTACATCATCCCGCTCGTCGTGGGCCGCCGCATCGCGCAGATCATCTTCTTTGAGACCGGACCTATCCGCGCGCGCGACTACACGAAGGCCGGCAAGTATGCCTCCTCCACCGATCTCAAGGAGCTCAAGAAGACCTGGCATCCTGAGATGATGCTCCCGAAGCTCTGGGGCGACCGCGATATCAAGAAGGCGCAGCCATGGCACAAGAAGGAGAAAAAATAAGCCTTATCGCGGCGCTCGGGAAGAACCGCGCCATCGGGAAGGACAACGATCTCATCTGGAAGCTTCCGGGCGACCTTCCGCGCTTCAAAGCGCTCACCTCCGGGCACCCCGTGATCATGGGCAGGAAGACCTGGGAGTCTCTTCCGGAGAAGTTCCGCCCGCTCCCAAACCGCACGAACATCGTTATCACGCGAGATTCCGCATACGAGGCACCCGGTGCGATTCTCGCGCAATCGTTCCCAGAAGCACTCTCACGTGCGCGCGACGTTGAAGGCGCAGACGAGATCTTCGCTATTGGCGGTCAGCAAGTGTATGAGTGTGCGCTTCCCTTCGCGAGTCGCCTCTATCTCACGCTCGTAGAAGATACGCAGGAAGGAGACGCGTACTTCCCTTCGTACGAGGATCAATTCCAGAAGGAACTCTCCCGGGAGACACTCGAGCACGAAGGGCTGCGATACGCGCACGTAACGCTTGAGCGATAATAGTCGAAAGCCCCCGCGCACTTTGGCGCAGGGGCTTCATTTTTTCCGGACCTAGGCCGCGAACGATTCTTCGTCGGTGAGGGCGAGCAGATGGCCGAGTACTTCGGGCCAGCCGCGCATGGTCAGAATCCTCGGATTGACGGGCGGTGTTGCCAGATCGCAACCTGAAGCGTTCGGCTCCGGGAGGAAGTGGATCAGCAGCGGCTGGCCCTCCCCTTCCAAAAGCGGCTCGAGCTGCTCGATCTCGTTGTCGATGACGATGTCGCAGCGGCATTGGTGCGGGGCCTTCGGCCTGATGCTCCGAGTGAAGATAACGTCGAGCTTCGGGAACCTGTGCTCCGTAAGCCATCGCGCCACCCGATCCCTGCGGACCGTCTTCGCGTCAGTGACCACGGTTACTTCGTAGCCGACAGCGATGAGCTTTGTCACCGCTTCAGCCGCACCCGGAACCGCAGGCACCGACAAGAACGCGTCAGTGTCGAACATACGGCCTTTTGCCGCAGTGTAGTCCTCGGGTTCGAGCCGCTTCGGACCACTCCCGGGGACGACGTTCGGGAACACCTGTTTCACGGCGTCCTTCCCTTCGAACCGTTTCGTCGGGACGAGAATGCCCAGGTCAGATTTCAGTCTCTGACACAGTCCGCGGGATGTGTCGACCAGGACCTGATTAAGGTCAACACATACTTTTCTTCTGCGCATCTAAACCTCCCTTGATGCAATGTTCGTACCGCTACCCACCCTAGCACCCCTTTAAATAAAATAAAGAGAAAGACCCTCGCAGGAAGGGTCTTTCTCTTTCTGAAAAGCCTTACTTCGCGACACCTACGCCCATCGAGCGGGCCGTGCCCTCTACGATGCGTTCAGCGGCCTCTATGGAACCCGCAGAAAGGTCTGGCATCTTGGTCTCTGCGATCTGGCGGACCTGATCCTTGGAGAGCGTGCCAACCTTCGAGAACGGGGTCTTCGAGGAACCCTTATCAATGCCAAGCGCCTTGAGAATGAGGCGGGACATCGGGGAGACCTTGAGGACGAAGGTGAAGGTACGATCGTCATAGACGGTCATCTCCACCGGGATGATGGTGCCCATCTGGTCGCGAGTCTGCTCGTTGAACTTGTTAACGAAGTCAGCGATGTTCACGCCGGCAGGACCGAGCACGGTACCAACCGGAGGAGCCGGGGTAGCCTTGCCGCCCGGGATCTGGAGCTTAATTTTCTTGATTGCCTTTGCCATACGATAGTGATTAGAACTCTACGCTAGAGCTTGCGAACCTGCAAGAAATCGAGCTCCACCGGAGTCTCGCGACCGAACATGGCCACCATCACCTTGACCTTGCCGCGCTCCTCGTCGATCTCGCCAACCTTGCCCTCGAGGTCCTTGAACGGACCGTCCGCGATAACCACCGGATCGTCCTTCATGAGGTCGATGCGATGCTTCGGGGCCTCGGCGCCCATGCGCTTCATGAGGGTCTCCACCTCCTTCTCCTCCATAGGAACCGGGGTGTTGCCCGCGCCTACGAATCCGGTCACGCGAGGGGTGTTACGCACCACGAACCACGAATCCTCGTCCACGATCATGTTCACGAGGATGTAGCCCGGGTAGATCTTCTCCTCCTCGACAATGCGCTTCCCTGCCTTCACGCGGATCTTCTTCTCAGTAGGGACGACCACTTCGAAGATCTTGTTCTCCATGCCAAGGGACTCGATACGCTGCTTGAGGTTGCGCTCAACGGCGTTCTCGTACCCTGCGTAAGTGTGGATGGTGTACCAGCGCGGGGTCTGGTCCGCGTTCTCTTCAAACTGGGGAGCAGTCTTCATGAGGTCCATAGTGTGGTTGGATTAGGAGACTAGTAGCCCTGGATAATGCGGTTCACCACGCCCGTGAACACGTAGTCGAGGCCGGAAAGGTATACCGCCACAATCGCCGAGATGAGGACGATAAGGAAGGTGTGGAGGATCGCCTGCTTGCGATCCGGCCATACGACATGGGCGAGCTCGCCGCGAACGTTCCTGAGGTAGGTGAAGAATGATTTCATAGTCTTCCAAATAAAAAAGCCCCGCGGGCCTTGTATAAAAGCATGATACTACTTAGGTTTTTGGGTGTCAAACGAAAGAGGCCCCGCACAACGCGGGGCCTCTTTTCGTTCGAAATCCCTAGCGGATCTCGTAGGTGATCATGACCGTGATCTCGGTCTCGTTCTCCCCTACCGGGAGCGACGGTGCGCTCTCAAGGCGAGCGTCCATCATCGCGCCGCCCTTGCCGTAGCCGTAGTACGGATCGCCAGGGGCCATCTCAGAGAAGGACACCACCTTGCCGAGGCGCACGCCGAGCTGCTTCGCGAGCTCCTTCGCCTTCGCGCGAGCCTCCTCTACCGCTTCAGCACGTGCTTCGCTCTTCACTGCCGTCTCGTCGTCGACGACGAACTCGGGGCCGGAGATGTTCTGTACGCCGAGGCCGCCGAGCGCTGCGAGAACGTCGCCTGCCTTCTCGGTCTCGCGGACCTTAACCTCAACTGTCTGCGACACGTCGTACCCCACAATGCGCGGAGACGAAGGAGGGCAGATGCCGCCGTAGCACGGCTGCGGGTACTCATACTTCGGAGACACGTTGTACGAGAGCGTCTTGATATCACGCTCCTCGATTCCCATCTCGGAAAGCGCTGCGAGCGCCGCGTCGGTCTTTGCGGTTGCAGCTTCCTGCGCCGCCGCTACCTCAGACGCGCTCTCCATGACGGAGAACGTGATCCGTGCCGTATCCGGCACCATCGCGGAAGAGCCCGTACCCTCAACCGTGATGGTGTTGAACGGGTCGCTTACGTCGCGTCCGAAGGCCTTGTCCCACGTAGAGACGAGGAGGAACACGGCAAGAAGGATAAGGACCGCTACGGCCGCAAGGCGGGCGGTGCGGTTGCTCGAGAGCTCGCTGATGAACTGGTTCATGAATATTCTGTTAGTGGTTCGCCCTTATGCTAGCACGACGGGCATGCCCGCCTTTTCTTACCTAACCGAGCGAAGGAGCTCGAGGAGCGCCTGATGTTCTGGGAACGTGCGGCTCGGGGTAGCGGACATCCAATCCGTTACACCATGCTCCACGATATCGAACCTAAGCACATCCCTTTCCCGCACGAGGAAATAGGATGTGTGTATCAAAGCCTCGAAACGCTCGATCGTAGTTTCGCGATAGGTCTTTCCTCCAGCCGATATGCTCGAGAAGCGCTCAAAATCCGTCGCTTGTTCACCCGAAGGCTGATACGTAGTAGCGCCTAGTAAAATGTCGTCAGCAGTCTCCCCTTCCGCAATCGGGTAGCGGTACACTGTAATGACGTGCGACGGCCATCCGCCCATCGAAGGCTTTTCGAGACGCACGAGTGCGTCCTCGTTCGCAACTGGTTCGTACCCCTCGGGCGCCACGAACCCTACGTTCGCACTTGCAATCTCTACGTTCGGGAACGCGCATGGTGCGAACGCGCACGTTGACCCCGTCCTCCCGACAGATGTGCCGTCCGGACAGATCTTCGCCTCCAGGGTGCACGCGACCTCGGGCGCGATGACGCCCGGGCGCTCCATAGTGTTGCGATAGAGGAACGCTCCGACGCCGACTACGAAGAGGATGACGACGCCGGCGAGAAGCTCCTTCATGCTACTTCTTCAAGGTGTCGCGGATCTCCTCGAGCACCTGGAGTTCAGGGCTCTTGGCCGCTGGCTCGGTCTTCCCTTCTTCCTGTTCACGGCGCGCGATCGTGGTGAGGTGGTTGATGAACTTCACGAGAAGGAAGAGCGCGAACGCCGTGATGAAGAACGTGATTACCGCCTGGATGAAGAGGCCGTACTGAATCGACGCGTCCGTGTTCGGGATCTGGAACGCGAGGTCTGCGAAGTTTATGCCGCGCGTAAGGAGCGACAGGGGTGGCGTGATGATGTTCGTCACGAGCGAGTTCGTGATAGCCGTGAACGCAGCGCCGATCACGACACCCACTGCAAGATCAATCGCGTTGCCGCGGAGCGCGAACTTTTTGAATTCGTCGAGGAAGGATTTCATATATTTAGGGGCGACCTATGGGGCTCGAACCCATGACCGCTCGGACCACAACCGAGTGCTCTACCAACTGAGCTAAGGCCGCCATGTAGAAGGGTTATAGCACAGGAACGAGAAAAAGATGAGCCGGAACAGCATTGCTCCGGCTCATCTTTTTCTTTGGTGCCCAGGAGAGGACTTGAACCTCCACCCCCGAAAGGACTACCACCTCAAGGTAGCGTGTATACCAATTTCACCACCTGGGCATGTGGGCATCCCTATAAATCAGGAAAGCCCGCTTACTATAGCGGGCCTTTCCAGTATTTTCAACTTTGGGGCCTACGCCTCCTCGTTCTTCTTCTCCTCGCGCGCCTCCTCGGCTGCGACCTCCTCCGGAGTTACTGCGTCCTGATCGCCCTCCGGTACGGTGTCTACCTCTACGACGACGTCCTCTGCAGGAGAAGCTGCCTCTACCGGCTTCTCCTCCTCCTTGAAGTCCTCGGTCGAGAGCTTCACCATGCGCATGTTGCGGAGCTGGCGGCGTACCTCGCGGGCCACCTTCTCACGGATGAAGTAGAGCTTCGCGCGGCGAACCTTCGAGCGCTTCGTGATCTCGATCTTGTCGATGATCGGGCTGTAGAGCGGGAAGATCTTCTCCACGCCGATGCCGGACATGGTCGCGCGGACCGTGAAGGTCGCGCCTGGCTCGGTGCCGTGCTTGACGGCGAGCACGAGGCCCTCGAACACCTGGAGACGGGTCTTGCCCTTCTCGACCACCTTCTGGTGGACGCGAACGGTATCGCCTGGCTTGATGCCGAGCTTCACGCGCTCCTCGGTCTTTACTGGAGTGATTACGGAATTCATTGCCGCGGTACTGTACCACAGCCCCTGTTACGGGGCAATAAATTGCTCGCCTCCCGGGAACCGGCGGAAGGCCGGGGCTATGTCCTCCGGGACCAAGGCCGTTAGGAGGGGCTTTCCGGGAACCGCGAGCTGGTACGCATGGAGCGCGAGCCTGGGAATCTTGAAATCGTTCGGGCGCCCCGGGGCGTAGAGCGGATCCGATACCACAGGATGATGTATCGCCTTGAGGTGCACGCGGATCTGATGCGTCCTCCCGGTCTCCGGCATCGCCTTTAGAAGCGCGTGGGTCCCGATATCAGAGAGGACCTCGTAGCGCGTGAGCGCGTCGCGCATCGTGCCGCGAGCCCTCGGCTGCGCGGAACGCAGCCTGAAGTCCTTCCTGCTCCTCCCTATCGCGAAGTCGATGATGCCCTTCGGTTCCTTCGGCACACCGTAGGTCAGCGCCAGGTAGGTCTTCTTCGCGTAGCGGTTTTGAAACGCGTCCTTGAGACGGGCGTGCGCGTCTTGCGTCTTCGCGAAGACCAAGACGCCCGAAGTGTCGCGATCAAGCCGATGCACGACGCCAGGGCGTGCGATCTCCGTCCCGTCCTTGAGGCGCTGCATCTCGCCTACGTCTTTTGACGCAGGATACGCACGCGCGAACCAGTCGCTCGCGGTCTCCTCGGTATTGTGGCCGTCCGGATGCGTCATGACGCCGGCAGGCTTCATGATCGCAACCAGGTCCTCGTCCTCAAAGATGATCTCCGGGTTCATGGAGACACCCTACCACTATTTCCCCCGTCTGCGCTCGCGAGCGCGATACGCATCAAGGATCTCTAAGAATTCCTCCTTGCCGAAGTCCGGCCACTTCGTGTCCGTGAAGAAGAGCTCGCTGTATACCGATTGCCACGGCAGGAACCCGGAGAGGCGCTGTTCGCCTCCGGTTCGTATCAAAATATCTGGATCGAGGAGTCCCTTGGTCCAGAGGGCTTCTGAGAACTCTCCTTCCGAAACGCTCTCCTTCCCTGCAGCAAGAAGCTGATTCGTTGCAGCGACTATCTCGCTGCGTCCTCCATACGAAAGCGCGAGAATGAGCGTGACATCTCCTTCCTTCGTCCTCTCTTCAAGCATGCCCATGCTTTCCTGAAACTCAGCACTGAATCTCTCTCGCTCTCCGATGAAGCGAACACGGACCTTCTCATCCTCGAACCTCTTCCCGCTCTCTGCGAGGAACCGCTCTGCCAATTTCATAAGTCCCTGAACCTCTTCTTCCGAGCGGTTCCAGTTCTCGGTTGAGAACGCATATGCCGTAACCTGCTTGATTTCTGTCTCACGCGCCCAGTCGATGAGCTCACGCATCTTCCGCGCGCCCGCCTCATGTCCTGCGAGCGCCGGGAGTCCCCGTTCGCGCGCCCATCGCCTGTTGCCGTCCATGATGACGGCTATCGCTTTCGGATTCTCAGGCATACACGATAACGAAGCGCGTGAACTCCCCCGTAGCCGGACGCCACTCATGCTCGACCCTCTCGACCCGCGCAAGGAGCGAGCCTTTATGGAGCTTCTGAAGATAGCGCTCGAGCTTCTCGCGCGGACCCTCGGCTACGACCCGCACCGTACCGTCTCTCAGGTTCTGCACTTCGCCCGAGAGCTTGAGGCCGGTTGCCTTCCGCTGCGCGAAATCCCTGTACATGACCATCTGCACCCTTCCGTGAATGATGGCTTCGAGCCGTTCCTGCATATCTCTAAGAACGTACCACGGACACACGAGGTTACTTCTCAAGTTGGCAGTTATGCGGTACTGTACCGCTACGCGCGCTTAGCTCAGTTGGTAGAGCGCCCCGTTTACACCGGGATGGTCGGGGGTTCGAGTCCCTCAGCGCGCACCAAAAGAGAAAACACGGTCTAGAAGACCGTGTTTTCTCTTATCTCAGTGCCCGGGACAGGAATCGAACCTGCACGCCCTTGCGAGCTCTACGACCTGAACGTAGCGCGTCTACCAATTTCGCCACCCGGGCAGCATGCTGACTATAGCAATTTTTCTTTCTCTGTACCCCCACCAGGAATCGAACCTAGATCAACGGCTTAGAAGTCCGCGGCTTTATCCATTAAGCTATGGGGGCAATACCTAGCCTAGCGAGGTTACCGGGACGGGTCAACGAAGCGGTATTCCTGTCGGAACCTCGCTTCTTCCGCTGAACGGGACTCGAAGAGCGTGCGGACCGATTCGATAGGCGCGGCATCGAACGCAGGAGGCGGCGCTTCGTTCCCGATAGTGCCTCCCTGCTCCACGCTCTTAAGGAGCCAGAGGTTCCAGAGAACGGACGCGATGAGGAGCACGATGGTTATGGAAAGGAGTACGAACCAGTCGCGCGCCGGACGGATGCGCGGTCCGTACGAGAATTTCTTGAGGATCGGTCCGAGTTCTATGTTCTTCATACGTTATGGCTGGGTGCCGATGAGCAGGGTTGCGGTTGCGGTCCACGCTCCCGCTGCACCGTCCGTACCGACGGTGGTGTCTACCGTCACGTTCAGCATGCGAGTATCGTACGGCCCGTATTCGAGCGCACCGAGCGTGCGGAGCACCCCATCGAACGATCCGGTGATCTTGAGCGAGAGCTTGAGCGCTTCCCTCCCGCTTACGCTCTCAGCACCGACCGATACCACCTCGACGCTCGTCCCGAGCGAGCCGCCCGCGTCCTCAAGCCGCTCGAGGAACGAGACCACGTCCGTCTCGCGCACGAGATAGCTGCGCATCGTCTCTTCGTCGGCTGCGAGCGACTCGAGCGCCGCTTTCGCACTCGCGACGCGCGCCGAGTCGATGCTCTTCGTCCTGATCTCCTCTGAGAGCGCGGCTGCCTCCGCGCTCGCCTTCCCCACAGCCACATACCAGACGCCGTAGGCCGCGAGCACGACCGTAAGGAGAGCGAGTGCGAGCAGGAGCTCTATGAGTGCGCGACGCTTCATGGGATCAGGGTGCCGGTTAGGGTAATCATGAACGGGATGTCCCGCTCCTTCGCGTACGCGCTGATGGGCAGGTCTGCCGTCTCGATGTAGGACTGAGACGCGAGCGTTTGTTCGAAGCGCCTGAGCGACTCGCGAGTGACTGCGATCCCGGACACCGTCATGCTCGCTCCTTCCGCGTTCGTCATGAACGAGAAGCCGAGAAGCCGCACCCCCTCGCGCGGAAGGCCGATCACGGCGCGTACCGCAGCCGAGGCTTTCGGCGAAGTCGCAAGGCTCGCAAGATACTCGGCATCATTCCCGAGCGCCTCGACGCGCGCGCTCACCTCCTTCTCCTCGGTGCCTGAAAGGCGCTCCGAGAGAAGGGCGAGCTCAGTCCTGCGCTCGTTCACCTCATGCTGCACGAACAGGTACGAGGGGAGCAGGAGCACGCCGTGCACTATGGCGACTCCCGCAAGCAGGAGCACTGAGACTACCGCGAGCCGCACGAAGTACACCCTGCGCAGGGAGCGGGTACGGTCCGCAGGGAGAAGGTTGGTAAGGTTAGGCGTCATAGTCACGAAGAGCGAGCCCGATGGCAGTGGCGTATGCGAGCGATTCGAGATAGTCCAACGGCGGGAGCCAGTGATCGCGGGACGCGAGGTTGGTGAAGACGTCGCCGAGCTCAACCGGGATGCGCATGCTCGTCTCAAGGTACTCCGGAAGTCCGCGCACGGTAGCGTTGCCGCCGATTAGGATCGCGCGCGTAACCGGCTCATGCGCGCTTCCCTTCGCTGCATGGCCCTGCCAGTAATCGAGGCGGCGCACGATCTCCTCGCGGATCGCAGATACGGTGGAGAGCATCGCTTCGAGATATCCCTTGTCTTCCTCTGTTGAGGAGACGAGCCCGTGCTCTGCCTTCACGCGCTTTGCTTCTTCCTCGGTTACGCCGAAATGCTTCTGCACCGCGAGCGTAAGCGCGTGCCCGCCGATATCGAGCGTGGTAGCGAATCGCGGAATTCGGTTGCTGACCACCGTAAGCTTCGTGGTCGTCCGGCCGATATCGATGATAAGTACCGTCTCCGTGTCCCCTTTCGGGAGGAGCGCCCGTGCCATCGAGAACATCTCGCTCTCCACCGCACGCACGGTTACGTTTGATTCATCAAATGCGGAGAGCGCCTCCTCGATCACGCGGCGCGCGTAGCCGACACCCACAACCGGAGTCTCCGGTCCGACCGGTCCAGTCGGGACCATATCGAACGCCACTTCCGTAGGCGGCAGCGGAACGTACTCGTCGAGCTTCTGCTCGAGCCCGGTCTTCCACGCGCGCGGGTCCTCTCCCTGGGCAAGCGTCTCGAAAAGATAGCTCCTCGATTCCGGGAGCGCGATGTTCGCGAACTTGACCCTATGCATCTTCGAGAGCGAACGGACGGCTTCCACGACGCTCTTGCGGTCCGAGAGTTCGCCGTCGGTAACGGCTCCGAGCGGGAGGCGCGCTTCACCGAAGCTGGTGAGCTCGAGGCCGTGCACGCGCTCTTCGAGTATCGCGAGCTTCACGCCGCTCGCCGACACGTCGATACCCGCTGCTGGAAGCGCGAGATACCGAGGCGCTGCGAACTCGATGCGTGCGAGACGGGAAAGGACGTTCGAAGCCATGCGCAAGTAGGGAAAGTATACCCTAGCGCCGTTACATGAAGCGCGGACGCTAGTGCGCAGCGGTGCCCGGAGGAACCTCTCGGTCCGGCGTGAGGAACGCGAACGAGTCTCCCTCCCCTACCGCGAACAGCATGCCGTCTGATACGAGTCCTTTGAGTTTGCGTGGCGCAAGGTTCGTGACGAATGAGAGCTGCCTGCCCACGAGAGATTCTGGATCTTCTACGTACGCGCGTATCCCCGACACGATCTGCCGGGTCTCGCTTCCGAAATCAACCTCAAGGCGCAGCAGCTTATCTGCCTCCGGCACGAGCTCAGCAACGCGTACCGTGCCAACCTTCACCTCGATCTTCGCGAAATCGTCTATGGAAATGCGCTCGTTAGTCTCTTCGGTCATGGGTTCTGGATAGATAGCTCGTAAGGATAAGCGCGGCTGCGCTCGCGTCCACCGGCGCGTGCCCGGTCATGCGCACGCCTTCCGGATCGCGGCGCGCTTCCTGGGTCGTCAGTATCTCGGGCTCGAAATCAACCTCGATCCGAGACCGGGACTCTATGAGGCGCGCGAACGCCTTGGCGTCTTTTGCGACCGCGTTCTCGTTCCCCTGGTAGTCGCGGGATTCTCCCATGATTACCTTCTCCACGCCCTTGCGCTCGATGAGCGCAAGGATCTCGTCGATGAGCCTTCCGTCGTTCGGAAGTATCCCGTGCGGAAATCCCATCGAACCCGCTTCGTCCGACAGCGCGAGCCCGACCTTCTTCGTGCCGAAATCTATCCCGAGGTGTCGCATGCGCCTATGCTACACGCCCTGTGGCCCGCGTGCTACACTCGCCCCGATGCATCCCTTCGCGTTCACCGAGGACCTCCTCCCATTCCTTTCTGCGGTTCCGGGCGGCATGCTCTTCGCGCTCTTCATCGCGCTTGCGCTCTGGACCACCATCATCAAGGCGTTCGCGCTCTGGCACGCCGCGAGAAACGGCCAGACCTTCTGGTTCGTAGCGCTGCTCGTGGTGAACTCGCTCGGCATCCTCGAGCTCGTTTACCTACTCGCGTTCAGGAAGGATCGTCGGGAATTTTCGGCAATTGCATCAGACGCTCCGGTAGCGTAAACCATATAGACACGGAGGAGTGCGTGAGTGGTCGAAACGAACTGTCTTGAAAACAGTCAGGCCCAAAAGGTCTCGTGGGTTCGAATCCCACCTCCTCCGCATAATGTAGGCAGTTCGTGCATATGCGAGTGCTATGATTCTCGTATCTATGGCACGCGCAGTGTTCTTCGAATGGAGTGCGGAGGGATATCTCTTCGAGGAGAAGAGCGGCGACTGGTATTGGGCGCTCGGCATCGTCGCGGTTGCGGGCGCGATCGCGTCCGCGCTCTTCGGGAACGTGATTCTCGCGCTTCTCATTCTGGTAGCAAGCGGCACGCTCGCGCTCTCGACCTTGAAGCGACCTCGCATGCACCTCTTCCGCGTCACGGACGAGGGCGTGATGATCGACGAGAACCTGTACGAGTACGAGAGCATTCACTCGTTCTCGGTCCTCGAGTACATCGATCCGAACCGCCCCCCTGCCCTGTCGCTGCGCACCCACAAGATTCTCGCGCCGCATCTCCTGATCCCGATCGTTGGGCCGGACCCGCTCGAGCTCTATGAGTTCTTCGCGGAGCACGTTGACGAAGGCAGGCACGACGAGTCCCTCACCGACCGCATCATCGACCTTTTGCGCCTTTGATTTACGGCCCTAGGTGCGGTAGAGTCCATTTACGCTCTCGTCGTTCAATGGATAGGACGCAACTTTGCGGAAGTTGTAATGATGGTTCGATTCCATCCGAGAGCACCAAGTACAGAAACAGCGCCCCAATCGGGCGCTGTTTCTGCTATAGTCCGGAAGCGCTCTCGTCGTTCAATGGATAGGACGCCTCCCTCCGAAGGAGGCAATGCAGGTTCGATTCCTGCCGAGAGCACCTGAAAAGCAAAAGACCCGCGGAGTGCGGGTCTTTTGCTTATGCCTTCGCGCGAGCGATTGCCTGTGCGAGGCGGGACTTCTTGCGGGACGCCGCGTTCTTCTTGATGACGCCGGTCTTCGCTGCCTTGTCGATCGCCTTGTAGGCTGCCGAGAGGGACTTCTCTGCCTCCTTCACGTCGGTCGCGATCGCCTTGCGGACAACCTTGGTGGTGTCGGTAAGCGCGCGCTTGCGGCGGACGTTGAAGACGCGCTTCTTGAGAGATGCGCGGTGGGCCTTCTTTGCGTTCTTGGTGATTGCCATGTAGTGCGGATACTACGGCATTCCGGGAATATGCGCAAGAAATGCTACGATACGCCTATGATCAGGCAGGTACGCGGCACGGTAGCGGGCACGGAGCCAGGAGGCATCATCCTCGACATCTCCGGCTGGGGCGCATTCATATATATGTCTGCTCCGGAAGCCTATGCTGAGGGCCAAGAAATCACTCTTAAGACCTATCTGGCAGTTAAGCAGGACGGCATGGATCTCTACGGGTTCCCGGACGAGGCGGAGCGCCGCTTCTTCGAGCTTCTCGTGGGCGTTCCGGGCGTGGGTCCCAAGACCGCGCTTGGCATCCTTCGGAAGGCGCCGCGCGAAGCGCTCGAAGGCGCGATTGGCACCCGCGACCTCGATTACCTCACCCGTGTCATCGGCCTCGGGAAGAAAGCCGCAGAGAAGCTCCTCGTCGAGCTCTCAGAGAAGGTCGGAGGCGCGAAAACACATGACACAGACGACTCGGAAGTATTCGACACGCTCGTCGCCCTCGGATACACGGAACGCGAGGCACGAGCTGCCCTTTCGAGGGTTCCGGCGTCAGTGCTCGGGAAGGACGCGCGGCTTAAGGCAGCTCTCTCAAAATAGCCATGTACAAGATACTGAACGCGCTCATCGAGCTACTCAAGAAGGTTCTCCCTTCCTCTTTGGTACACCCTCTTCTTCCCTTCTATCACCGCACGCTCGCATTCCTCCTTGCTGCAAGCTACGGGTTCCCTGCAAAGAAGCTTACGGTTATCGGCGTAACCGGCACCAAGGGAAAGTCGTCTGTTTCAGACATGCTGTTCTCGGTGCTGCGCTACGCGGGATACCCGTCTGCGGTTGCGGGCACGATTCGCTTCGCGATTAACGACGAGTCAGAACCGAACCTATACAAGATGACGATGCCTGGGCGCGGATTCATCCACGCGTTCCTCGCGAAGGCCGTGAAAGCGGGCGCGAAGTATGCCGTGGTCGAGATCACCTCAGAAAGCACACGCCAGCACCGCCATCGCTACCTCTTCCAGAACGGCCTCATCTTCACGAACCTGCAGAAAGAGCACATCGAGTCTCATGGTGGATTCGAGAACTACGCGCTCGCAAAGCTCGAAATCGGCAAGGAGCTCGCTCGCTCTCCGAAGCGTCCGCGCGTGATAATCCCGAACGGCGACGATCCCAGGAGCGCTCCGTACCTTGCGCTTCCGGTCGAGGAGAAGCGTCCGTTCTCATACGAGGAAGCGAGCGATGTGGAGCTTGCTCCAGGCCGTGCCTCGTTCACATACAAGGATGTTCGCTTTACGCTCCAGCTTCCGGGAAGCTTCAGCATCATGAACGCGCTTGCGGTTATAAAGGCGGCCGAATTCCTTGAGGTACCACTTCCGAAGATCGCCGAAGGACTCGCTGCGCTCGAGCGCATCCCCGGACGCACCGAGCGCATCGAGGAAGGACAGGACTTCCAGGCGATCGTCGATTACGCGCATACGCCGGATTCTCTGAAAGCACTCTATGAGGCATACCCCACGCGCCGCATCTGCGTACTTGGGAACACGGGCGGCGGGCGCGACACGTGGAAGCGTCCTGAGATGGGCAAGATCGCGGAGACGTATTGCGACGTGGTTATTCTTGCGAACGAGGATCCGTACGACGAGGATCCGCGCACTATCGTTGATGCGATGGCTGCAGGCATGGACCGAAAGCCAGAGATCATCATGGACCGCCGCGCAGCAATCGCGCGCGCTCTCTCGCTTGCGAAGACCGGAGACGCTGTCCTCATAACCGGCAAGGGTACCGATCCGTACATCATGGAGGCGAACAACGTGAGGACGCCGTGGAGCGATGCACAGGTAGTGCGCGAGGAACTCAAGAAGATTCTCTAGTACTTGGTACTATACGGGCATGAAAAGCGACGCGGTCTTCTTCCTCGGCGTCCTCGTGTTCTTCTTCGCCGCATGGCTCTATAGCGGCGGACCGAACCGCCCTATCTCGTTTGCGGGCCCGTACATCACGCCGATTACCGACGTGGACACGAACCAGCAAGGATACGGGGATGGCGGAAGCATCTGGGGAGATATCACGAACATCGGGAACGGGCTCTCCGGGCTTCAGGGAACTAGCGACCCTTCCCCGCTTCGCGGCGAGGTGCGCGTCTCGGGCGTCGGGAACGCTGGCACTACCGACCCGGACCTCGAGTACGTCTCTATCCAAAACACCGGTACGGCGCCGATCGATATAACCGGATGGCGTCTCGTGTCCGGAGCGTCCGGAAAGAACGGGCGCATCCCGGAAGGA
Source organism: Minisyncoccota bacterium (assembly GCA_036405415.1). GTDB lineage: Bacteria > Patescibacteriota > Minisyncoccia > Phycocordibacterales > Phycocordibacteraceae > C7867-001. Next base: position 487,889 of record DASWXP010000002.1, on the reverse strand, counting down.
GCGGTACTTCCCCGTTCAGGGCGCGTGAACTCGACCGATCGGATCGTGCTTCAGCAGGGCGATACCGCGCTCGTCGTTACCGGAGAGTCTCCGCTCGGCGTCTCCTTCAAGGAGAATATGTGCATCGGGTATCTCCAGCGCAACCAGAAATACCAACCAGCGCTTCCGACTTCCTGTCCGCTCGCCTCACAGGAGTTCGATCGTTATTACGAAGGGAACGAGCTGCGCGACGATACGTGCTATTACCGCATGCAGTCGACCGCATCCTGCACCACGCCATCGCGCTCGGGAGTCTCCAGCCGCTGCGAGGACCTTATCGACGAGTACCTCACGTATAACGGCTGCGTGGAGCATCATCGAGGCGACGCGAACTTCACCGGAAGCACGTGGCGCATCTACCTGGACGAGAACCGCGAGCTCTGGAAACCGACTCGTGATTCTGTGAAGCTGCTTGATGCCGCCGGGAAGACGGTAGACCTGTATACGTATTAGCGGTATAACGTGCCCACATCCGCCTATAGCTCAGTCGGTAGAGCAGCTCCCTTTTAAGGAGACGGTCCCTGGTTCGAGCCCAGGTAGGCGGACAAAATACTAATAGAGCGAGGCAAGCGCCTCTCGGAGCCTCAGAAGCGCTTTCTTTCGCATGGCGACTTCTGCCTGTTCTTCATCAGACATCTCTGCGTACGTTTTCTCCTTACCTTCTGGGACGACGATAGACGCCCACCCAAAGCTACGAGTTCCGCGTGGAGTATCCGCCACACTACCAGGCATCGATCCCTCAAACACGTGTACCTGTGCGCCATCATGAAATGCAAAGCGTGCGGTTGCCACACAAGAACGATCTTTGCCATCAAGCAAACGACAGAGGCCTTCTTGTCCAAGCTCTTCTTCGAAGTATTTTATAAAAGGCCCGGGGAGCCGATTTAGCGCTGTAAATACTACTGATGTGTCCTCTACAAGAAGAGGGACGCCAAGCTTCCCAAAAGCCGCCTCGGCTTTGCGTCTTACGATAGATTCCGGGTCTATTGATTGGAGCTCTTCAAGCTCAACGGCCACGTGCTTTAGCGGCAGTCCGAGAAAGCGCTCCACCTCCTGAACTTTTCCTGGATTACCCGTGACAAAGACAATTTCCTTCATAACTTATCGAAGCGAGAGAGCGAACCGCTCAAGCGCAGGACCGAGCGCCAGATCTCCCGAACGAGATTCGGCAACGAGCTCGATAAGAGAAGCTGAAAGCGCTCTCGCCTCTTCCTTCGTCCACGCAGGACTCCCCTTCTGCATCAGGTCGCGCGCCTTCCAGTGAAGGAGGCCGTGCACGGTCTCTGGCACGTCGCCTGAACGGAACGCTTTCACTATCTCCTTCCAAAGCGCGGTACTGTTCCTGGAACCGAGTGCGTTCACGAGCGCGCCATTGAATCCGCGCGCAGGCTTTGCTGCTGAGTCCTCTTTGAATACCTTCGCAGCCTTCGCTTCGAGCTTCTTTACCTGAGCTGCGAGAAGCTTCGGCGCAAGGATGCCAACCGGATTCTCAGACTCAGAAAGCGCATCAAGGAGCGAAAGCACGACATCTCCCGATTCCTGTGCGGCGAACGGATCATCGATAAACACAAGCGACTTCGAGAAGAAGAGGCCCTGCGTCGAGAGCGCCTCGGTGAGCGCCGCTTCGGTTATCTCCTTACCTTCAAGTCGTATGTACGCTGCATCCGGCGCCTTCGCGCGCGCAGCCGCTACCCACTGGAACGCTTTGGCGCGCACTTTTCCTACATCGCTTCCGTGAAAGAGGTAGATCATAGCGCTTCCATGTTTCCCCAATCAGAGCCGGACTTCGCTTCGGCGATAACCGGTACGCCCTCGGCGTATTCCTCAGGGAGCGCGCGTTCCATTTCTGTCCTGATCTTCTCCGCAAGCTCAGCGACTCTGCTGTTCCGGATCTCGTACACGAGTTCGTCATGCACCTGTAGAAGCAGGTGCACGTCCTCCTTCGCGCCCATCTCCTTCAGAAGCTTGTCCACGGACACCATGGCGCGCTTCGTGATGTCCGCCTGGGTTCCCTGGATCGGCGCATTGATGGCCATGCGCTCTGCCTGCGCCCGCACGTACGGAAGCGGCGATTTCATCTCCGGGAACTGACGTCTGCGCCCGAACAGGGTCTCCGTGTATCCGTGCTTGCGCGCGAACCCGCGCGTGGACTCGAGGTACTGCGCGAGCGTCTTGAAGGTCTCGAAGTAATCGTCGTAGAAGGTGTGCGCTTCGGACGTCGTGGTCCCGAGCTGCGTCTTGAGCGCGTTCACGCCCATGCCGTAGAGAATGCCGAAGTTTATGATCTTCGCGCGCCGGCGCATCTCGCGGTCCACGTTCTCAGGAGCCACGTTGAACACCGCAGCGGCAACCTCCTGATGCACGTCGCGTCCTGACTTGAAGATATCGATGAGCTTCTGATCCCCCGAGAGCATCGCCGCGATGCGAAGCTCGATCTGAGAATAATCGAGACCCACGAGCGTGAAGCCGTCGCGCGGCACGAACGCATGCCGGATCGCGCGTCCGCGTTCCGTGCGCATCGGGATGTTCTGGAGCCCTGGGTTCTGGCTCGCCATGCGTCCGGTAACGGCGCCGTACTGCAGGAACTGCGCATGGAGCCTGCCGTCGTCCCAGAGAAGCGGCGGGAGCGCCTCGATATAGGTCGAAAGGAGCTTCTGGAGCCCGCGGAACTCAAGCACGTCCGCAACGATTGGATGAAGATCTTTGATCTTCTCGAGCTCCGATTCCTTGGTTGAGCGCTGTCCGGTCGAGGTCTTCTTCTGTCCTTTCGCCATGAGACCGAGCTCGTCGAACAAGACCTCGCCGAGCTGCTTCGGGGAGCTGATATTGAACTCGCGTCCTGCTGCTTTATAGATACGCTTCTCGATCGCGGTGAGCTCCTTGCGGTATTTCTTGCGCAGATCCTCGAGCACCGCCGTATCGATCCGCACGCCGCACTGATGCATCTCTTCGATGATGCCGATCAAAGGACGTTCCATCTCCTCGTAGACCTCTTTCAAGCGCCCGGTCTCTGTGATCCCCTTCTCGAGAGTCGAGTATGCCTCATCGAAGGATTTCGCCTTCGTGTACGCGAGGATGTCATCGAGCGACGGGTTCGTGAAATCGGAATACAGGAGCCACAGCATCACTTTCGCCTCTTCAAGGCGGGTCTTCGGGACATCTTCCTCTTCAGGAAGTTCCTCAAAAGATTCTTCGTCCTCTTCGTCTACCTCTCCTTCCTTCGTGAGCAAGCTCTTTACGCGCGGCTTAAGTGAGCGGAATCCGAGCTCGTCAAAGAGCGCGAGCAGCTTCGCCTGGTCGATACAGTCCTTCCAGAACTTCTTCGGGAACGAGAAAGAGATGGGCGCGTCCTCACGGATAGTGGCGAGCGACTTCGAGAATCGAGCATCTTCCTCGTGTTCCTTGAGGAGATTCAGGATGCGCGGCCTGATGCCTGCGGCAAGAACCGCGCTCTCGTCCTTTGCGATCGCGTCATAGATGTCCTCCACCGAGCCGAACTTCTGGATGAGTTCGGTGCCGGTCTTCTCGCCGATGCCGGGAACGCCCTTGATGTTGTCCGAGGGATCGCCACGAAGTCCCTTGAAGTCCGCGATGCGCTCAGGACCGAATCCGTACCGCTCCGTTACGGCAGCCTCGTCATACAAGATCGTGTCGTTAAGGCCTTTCTTCAGGGTGTATACCTGCACCTTCTTTCCCGAGATGAGCTGCATGGTGTCCATGTCGCCTGAAGCGATGACGATCTCGACCTCGTCGTCGCCCTTGAGCTTCTCGACGATGGTGCCGAGGATGTCGTCCGCCTCGAATCCTGCCTTCTCGTATATAGGTATCGCGAACGCGTCGAACAAGCGGCGCGAGGTGGTGAGCTGAGCTGAGAGCGAGTCGTCGGTCTGCGCGCGCCCTGCCTTGTAATCCGCGTACGCCTCGTGACGAACGGTCGGCTTCGGCAGGTCGTAGCACGCGGCTACGTAATCGGGGCGAAGCTCGGTCGCGATGCGCAGAAGCATCGACGAGAGCCCGTAGAGCGCGCCGGTCGGCTCTCCGGAAGGCGCCGTGAAATCAGGGAGCGCGTGATACGCGCGATGGATGATCGCGTGCGCGTCAAGCAGTACCAGGCGGGTCTTACGCATACGTGATGGTGCGGGAGCCGTCCTCGTTCGCCACAATCGTTATCGCAGCGTCCGGCTTTGGTAGCTTGTCCGCGACGATCTCCGGCCACTCGAGAAACACGAGCGTACCGGTGTCTTCCATCGACTCAAAGAATCCGAGCGGTACAAGATCCTTCCCTTCCTCGAGACGATAGGCGTCGATATGGAGGAGCTCCTTAAACGCGAGCCCTTCCGGGAGCGCGTATGATTTCGCGAGCACGAACGTGGGGCTCGTCACGTGATCCTCGACGCCGAGCGCTTTTGCTACCGCCTGCGTGAACGAGGTCTTCCCCGCACCAAGGTCTCCTGACAAGGTCACGAGCGTCGCTCCTGTCTCTTTCGGAAGAAGCGCCGCGATGAACGCGGTCGCTTCCGCAGCCAGCGCTTCGAGGTCAGTCACGGTTACCGCAGGTCTCATGGGGAAATTGTACCAAGCGGCTTAGGAACGCGCGCGCCGAGGCGGTATCATGGGCGTAATGCCTGCACATTTCGATACTGACGCCGAGAACGCGAAGCTTCTCTCCCTGCACGAGCAGGAAGAGGAGGATCTCGCCCAACTCCTCTCTCAGAAGTACGGCCTTAACTACACCGACCTCACGGTCGTGCCGATAAACGTGGATGCGCTCCGGCTCATTCCGGAGAAAGAGGCTCGGGAAGCGGAAGTGGTCGCGTTCGAGAAGACCGGGAAGCATCTCTCGATCGCGTTCCGCAATCCGAACACTTCCTTATTGAGGGATATCGAGCATGCGCTCGAGTCGCAGGGGTTCATCCTCACCCGGTTCCTCGTCTCGAAGAAGTCGCTTGAGCGCGCGTACTCTCGCTATGCGGAGCTCTCGCTTGCAACCGAGACCAAGGCGGGCGTACTTGATATCCGCGGCGACGAGCTCGCAAAAGACCGCGAGGAGCTCACCAGCCTCGCGCTCCTTCGCGCTCGACTCGACGAGGTGCTGGTTACGGGCGCACGCGCACAGGTGTCTCGCGTGCTTGAGTTCGTACTCGCCACTGCCTTCTCCCTCAAGGCGTCCGACATCCATATAGAGCCTGAGGAGGAAGGCATCCGCCTTCGCCTTCGTCTTGATGGCGCGCTTACGGACGGATACACATTCGACACGCACACCTATCAGCTCCTTTCGTCGCGCATAAAGCTCCTTTCGGGACTGAAGCTCAATATCCGCGACCGCGCGCAGGACGGACGCTTCACGGTTCCGGTCGGCGATACAGAAGTGGAAATCCGCACCTCGCTCATCCCGGGCGCGTACGGCGAATCGTTCGTGATGCGTATCTTGGACCCATCTATCCTCGGCGTCTCGTTCGAGAAGCTTGGCATCCGACCGAACCTCCTTGAGCGCCTCAAGAGGGAGATCACCCGCCCTACCGGCATGCTCCTCGTTACGGGACCTACCGGATCCGGTAAGACGACGACGTTGTACGCGTTCCTGCGCCATATCCATACGCCAGAAATCAAGATCGTCACGATTGAGGATCCGATCGAGTATCACCTCCCGGGCATCGTGCAGACCCAGACCGACGGCAAGAACTACACTTTCGCGTCGGGACTCCGCTCCGTGCTTCGCCAGGACCCTGACGTGATCATGGTTGGCGAGGTGCGCGACGGCGAGGTTGCGGAGACCGCGGTCCAGGCCGCGCTCACCGGACATTTCGTATTCTCTACGCTCCACACCAACAACGCTGCAGGTACGTTCCCGCGCCTCGTAGATCTCGGCGTCGACCCGAAGACGTTCGCGAGCGCCGTGTCAGTCGCCATGGCGCAGCGTCTTGTCCGCACTCTCAACCCCGAAGAGCGCAAGCAGGTCCCTGCAACCCCGGAGCAGAAGGCGCTTATGGAAAAGGTGCTCGCAACCGTCGAGGACAAGAGCCTGCTCCCCGCTTCAATCGATATGGTCTGGGTACCAGATCCGAAATCCCCGGACAGTACCGGCTACAAGGGACGCACCGGCGTGCACGAGGCGATATTCATGGACGACGAACTCGGCACGTATCTGCGCGAGAATCCGAGCGAGGGCGATATCGCGAAGTCAGTCCGCCGCCAGGGATTTTTGACCATGGCTCAGGACGGCGTACTGAAAGCGCTTTCCGGAGAGACCTCGCTCGAGGAGGTGTTCAGGGTTGTCGACCTCCCGCGAGACTAAGCTTTCGCGCGGTACGCTTTTGTCACCTCCTTCAGGATGTCGTACCCGGCGACGCCGAGGCCGAGGCCCGCTGCGTTCGCAAGCGCCCGCGCTGCGATTTCCGCCACTTTCATAGAGAGCGTCCCGTATCTGCTGTCTCCTGATTCTTGGATCCGCATCAGTGCTTCGCTCGTCTCCTCCCGGAGCGTGCGCAGCCGGGGCGCGGCCTCTGGTATATGATCCTCACGCTCTCGCGCTGAAGCTTCGACCGATTCGAGGAGCGTCCGTGCGCGCTCAGGGTGCTCTGAAAGCGCTTCGGCTGATATGGGCGATGGAGCGATCGCTCTCCCTTCCTGCGCCTGAAGCGCGAGTCCGAGCGCCGTACCGGAGCGCAGCCGCGCGAGATCCTCGCGGAACCGGCGACTCTCCTCGCGCGCTTCGCGGATCTCCTGCATGAGCGCGGCGAATGTGTCTCCATTATCCTGCTTTGTCGCGAGCTTCATGAGCTCGTTCTCGGTCGAGAGCCCTTTCGCGACGAGCGCGAGCTCGGCGGCGCCTGCCGCCTGCTCGAAAGATTCGAAACTCTCACTGGGAAGAGCCTCCTCAGATGGCCGTAGCTCTGCCGTTTCGGGCGTTCGTTCGAGCGAACTCATAGGCCCTTGGCGAGACGTTCCCGCACCTCATCGATGCGCGCCTGGTCTTTCGTACCCTGCACCCTCATTCGGGCCCGCTCAAGGAGCGCATCCATGCGCGCAGCGTGCTCGGCAACAACGAGAGCGCTCGCTTCGTCATACGCGTTCCTCACCTCGTCCGCGGTCATGCGCTCATAGTACCGCGCCCATAACGCAAAACGCACGCCTTGGCGTGCGTTTCTCACTGCGTATTCACTCGAGATCCTACACAGTACCCTCCAGGCACTCCTTCCAATTAAGGAAGGTGAACGAGTCGCCTGAGGATGAACCCAGCGCTCCGCGAACAAGCGCGGTACCAGATGGTCCTTGGGGAAACGCCCTGAAGCCGTCAAGCCTTGCCTAGAGGGTGCTATGTGCGATCTGAAAAGAGAATCGGCCCTGGTAAAGAGCCGGTGTGATAGAATACTAGCATAGTGCAATTTTATGTCAAGCCCCTCCGATACCCCGAAGCTTCGCGACCAGGCCCTCGACTCAGCGCTCCGCCCTGCGTCCTGGGAGGATTATGTGGGCCAAGGGCACGTTAAAGCCAACGTTTCTGTGGTGCTTGAGGCCGCGAAGAAACGCGGAGACATGCCGGAGCATATCCTGTTCTATGGCCCTCCGGGTGTCGGAAAGACCACCTTGGCTCACCTTGTGGCCGCCTCACTCGACGCGCCTCTCAAGTCAACTTCCGGTGTCGCTATCGAGCGCGCTGCGGACCTCGCCTCCATCCTCACGAACCTCGAACCAGGCACGGTCCTCTTCATAGACGAGATCCATCAGCTCTCTTCGAAGGTGGAAGAGCTCCTCTATCCTGCGCTTGAGTCCGGGTCGCTCGATATCGTGCTCGGGAAGGGGCCGTCCGCGCGCACGGTTGAGCTTGCGCTTCCGCCGTTCACGCTCGTGGGCGCTACCACGCGCGTCGCGCAGCTCTCTTCTCCGCTCCGCTCCCGATTCGGTGGTGGTGTGTACCAGCTCGACTTCTATACAGAGGAAGACCTTAATCGCATCATCCGCCGTTCCGCTGGTGTGCTCGGGCTCTCCGCTCCTGACGAGGTTATCGAGCGTGTCGCTACCCGAAGCCGCGCTACCCCGCGTGTGGCGAACGCGCTTCTGAAGCGCATCCGCGACTACGCGCAGGTCGAGGAGAAGGAGTTGTCAGCGGAAGTAGCGGACCTTGCGTGCGAACTGTTCGGCATCGATACGCTCGGCCTTACGAAGGACGATCGCCGGTACCTCGAGACGCTTCGCGATGCGTTCAAGGGCGGGCCTGCAGGCATCCGCGCGCTCGCAAGCGCGCTCCACGAGGATCCTGACACGGTTGAGAACGTGTATGAGCCGTACCTCTTGCGACTTGGGTTCGTCGAGCGCTCCCCGAGAGGACGCATCCTTACGAATAAAGGCAAGGAGTATCTGAATCCGTAATTTGGTACAGTAAGCCTATGGCAGGACACAGCAAGTGGGCGCAGATCAAGCGCCAAAAGGGTGTGACAGACGCAGCTAAATCAAAGGCGTTCGGCCGATTCTCGAAACTGATAGCGATGGAGTCGAAGAAAGCGAACGGGGACGTGAACTCTCCTGCGCTCGCGACCGTCATCGCACGCGCCAAAGCGATAAACATGCCTAAGGATTCGATCGAGCGCGCGGTTACCAAAGGAACCTCCAAGGATTCCGGCGACCTCTCGCAGACCGTCTACGAGTTCTACGGTCCGGGCGCTGCCGCCGTTATCGTCGACGCGCTCACCGATAACACCAACCGCACCACCCAGGAGATAAAGCATCTTCTTTCCAAAGCTGGCATCGAGCTCGGAGGCCAAGGCTCAGCCGCATGGGCATTCACCCGCTCCCCTGACGGATCGTACGCTCCGAACGAGCCGTTGATGGATCTCTCGCAGGAGGATGAGGAGGCGCTCGGAAAGCTCTTCGACCAGTTCGATGAGCATGACGACGTGCAGCGCGTCTTCACGAACGCTCGCGGATACGAGAGCTCTGAGAGCGACTAGCGATGCGTGTCCTTGCAATAGACCCAGGATTCGATCGCATGGGCCTCGCAGTGCTCGAGGGCGATCCTTCGCGCCCTACGCATATATGGAGTGATTGCATCTGTCCTCCGAAAGGCGCCCCTGAGGAGCGGCTCGCCGCCATCCATGACGCTGTAGTCACAGCAATCAAGGAATACTGGCCTGATTCGGTCGCTATCGAGAGTCTGTTCTGGAGCACGAACAATAAGCGGAGCGCGCTCGGCGTCGCAGAAGCGCGCGGCGCAGCCTTGTCGGCTGCAGCAGAAGCCGGACTTTCTGTGTCTGAACACTCCCCGCAGCAGGTGAAGCTCGCGGTTACGGGATACGGCGCCTCAGACAAGAAGGCGGTAGCGGCTATGGTGCCCCGTCTTCTTACCCTTCCCGCGAAGAAACGCCTCGATGACGAGCTCGATGCGATCGCGCTAGCCATATGCGCGCTTTCCACACGTTCCCAGCGGTAAGCTTGCAAAGATTTCTGCGTCTCTCACAATAGGAGATGCTCGCGCATCTTCGCGAGAGCCTACTAAATCGTAATTTGCATACCATCATGGATATGGATGATGAGATCAAGGATGACGAGCTCGGCACCACCGCCTTCGACGAGGACGACCTGGAGGATGACGAGCTCGACGAGGACGATGCCTTCGACACGGACGAAGAGTCCGAAGAAGACTCTGAGGAAGAAACCTTCTAGCGAAACGGCTCCTTCGGGAGCCGTTTGCCGTGATAGCATGTGCCCAATATGACTAAGAAAATGAAGAAGCTCGACGTCCGCAAGCATCTTGAGAACCCTCACCCCGTGCTCAAGGTCGTCTTCCTTGGCGTGGGCGCGCTCATGCTCCTTGCCGGTGCCGGCATCCTTTGGGCCGCTTTCACTCCGATTCCGGACCTCAACTCCTTCGATTCGCGCAAGGTAGCGCAGTCCACGAAGATCTACGATCGTGAGGGCAAGACGGTACTGTACGACCTCAACCATGACGTCCGCCGCAATGTCGTGCCGCTTTCGGAGATATCACCGAACCTCCAGAAGGCCGCTATCGCCATCGAGGACTCCGAGTTCTATAACCACAGCGGCGTCTCATTCACCGCCATCGCCCGCGCTATCTGGGTGGACATAACGACGCTCTCGTTCGCGCAAGGCGGCTCTACCATCACCCAGCAGGTCGTGAAGAACACCATCCTTTCGGGTGAGAAGAGTCCGGTCCGCAAGATTCAGGAGTGGGTACTCGCTTGGAAGCTCGAGCAGAAACACACCAAGGACCAGATTCTCGAGTTCTACTTCAACGTAACCCCGTACGGCGGCACGCTTTACGGCGCCGAAGTCGCGTCGCGCGCGTTCTTCGGGAAGAGCGCTAACGATCTCACGCTCGCCGAAGCGGCGTATCTCGCCTCTATCCCCCAGCGCCCGACGTACTTCTCTCCCTATGGCAACAACCGCGCGCGCCTGGACGAGCGTAAGGACTATGTGCTCGAGCGCATGGAGTATCTCGGCTACATAACCGAGGATGAGATGACGGAGGCCCAGAAGGAGACTGTGGTGTTCAGCCGCCAGCAGAACAACTCGATCATTGCACCGCACTTCGTGTTCTATATCGAGGAGCAGCTCGAAGAGATGTACGGACCTGACGTGGTAACTCAGGGCCTTACCGTCATCACGACCCTGGATGTAGAGCTCCAGAACGCCGCGCAGACCATACTCAAGGAGGGCGCGCTCGCGAACACCGCGCGCTTCAACGCCTCGAATGCGGCCATGGTCGCGATCGATCCGAAGACCGGACAGATCCTCTCGATGGTGGGTAGCCGCGACTACTTCGACGAGGTCATTCCGGGCAACTACAACGTGGCGGTCGCGCCACGCCAGCCAGGCTCGTCCTTCAAGCCGTTCGTGTATGCAGCCGCGATCGAGAAGGGATACACCTCTGAGACGGTTATCTTCGATGTTCCGACCCAGTTCTCTACCGCCTGCGGCGTGGGCGACGTATCGAACTCGACCGCGCCTTGTTACGCCCCGCAGAACTACGACCTCCAGTTCCGCGGACCGATGACGTTCAGGACCGCGCTCGCGCAGTCCATCAATATCCCTGCGGTTAAGGCGCTCTACCTCGCAGGCATCGACAGCGTGATCGACCTCTCGCGCCGCATGGGTATCACCACCCTCGGCGAAGCGAAGGAGTATGGCCTCTCGTTCGCGCTCGGCGCCGCCGAGGTCTCTCCGCTCGAGATGGCGAGCGCGATGGGCGTGTTCGCGAACGACGGCGTGCGCAATCCGCCCACCGGCATCCTCGAGATCCGCGACATGAAGGGCAAGGTAATGAAGAAGTTCGAGGAGCGGCCTGAGCAGGCGATCTCTCCTGAGGTTGCCCGCACCATGGCGGACATCATGTCTGACAATCAGGCGCGCATCCCGTCCTACAACCCGGTTAACCCGCTCGCCTTCTCTGATTACGACGTGGCTGCGAAGACCGGTACTACCAACGAGTCCCGTGACGCGTGGACGGTCGGGTACTCGCCGAACATCGCGGTCGCGATGTGGGCTGGAAACAATGACAACAGCCCTATGGTGAAAGAGATCGCGGGATACATCGTGGCCCCGATGTGGCGCCAGTTCATGGATTACGCGCTCCCCCGTCTCGAGAAGGGATACTTCAACGAGCCGCCAGCTATCCCGGAGAACGCGCCTCCAGTGCTTCGCGGACAGGTTGTCTGGCACTCTCTTCTTCTTCTCACGAACAAGGACAATCCTATGAGCGGACCGCCCGCGAACCCGTACAGCGATCCGCAGCTCCCGTACTGGGAAGGCCCTATCCAAGCGTGGTCCTCAGGATTCGGACAGCCTCAAGCGACCTCTACTGACCAGACCGTAGAAGAGCCGCAAGAAGAGGACACCGATCGCAACAGCAGGAGGAACCGAGATAATCGCGATAACTAGCAAAAGGCCCGCTTCTGCGGGCCTTTTGCTTTTCCTCTTAGCTGATGTCCTTGTTCACTGACATAACCTCTATCCATGCTCCCGGGATGCCGAAGTGCGGGTGGTCCTTGAACATGGCTGCAGCCGCCTCAAGGGACTCTGCCTCGACGAAGGAGTACATCATGATGTCGTTACGACCATCTTCGACAGAATCCTTCGTTACCCGCTTCGGCTTCCCTACTCCGGCGCTTTCAAGGATCATATCCTTGTGTGAAGCCATCCAAGCATTCCACTCTGACTGCATCTGCTCTTCCTGCGCCTTGCGTTCCTCTTCAGGAAGCTTCATCCACTCATCAAGCCCGGTATGGGGCATCTGGTATGTGACAAAGAATTTCATATGGACTAAGTATACCGCCCAAGAGTGCCGGCTATGAAACGAGATTCTCTTCGGCGATCTTCCGCCACTTATCAGACGAATCGAGCCCGAGAAATTCTTCCTTGGTTACCCATCTGTATTCGGAGTGCTCTTCACTAAGCTTCACGTCTTCGCTTTCGGTCTTTGCTATGTATGCGACCGTAATCCAACACGTGGCGCTGTCGTGCTCGCTCACAAGACACAAGGGCCTTGTCTCGGTAACCTCAAGCCCGGTCTCCTCTCGTATCTCTCGTTCCGCTCCTTCTACCGGGGTCTCCCCTGCCTCATACCCGCCGCCAGGCAGGTCCCACTTAAGCGGCCGTGTTGGCGCGGTTTCTGTCCGCAACAATGCCAGAAACTTACCGCTTGGGTTATAGACAAAAGTCTTCTGATTCAGAAACACCGCGTTGCCTTCCATAGAGGCACTACTGATTCATCGGCATCACCAGATACAGGAATGACGCGTCTCCGGAGCCCCTGATAACCATGGCGCGGCCTATGCCGCTCGCAGATAGCGTCACGCTCTCTGCTGTAATCGACGAGATAGGCGCAGAAAGATAGCGATGGTTGAACGAGAGCTGCACGGACTCTCCTGAGACCGATGCTGGCACGGTTTCTGAAGAATCTCCCACGTCCGCGTTCTGTGCAGAAAGAGACACTCCCTTCGCAGCCGGATCGAACCCGACACGCACCTTCTGGAAGGTGTCAGAGAAGATGCTTGTGCGCTTCAGCGCCGCATCGAAGTCCTTCTTGAGGATTGTTGCCTCGGACACGAACTGCTTCGGGATGATCTGGGTGTAATCAGGGTAATTCGCGGTCACGAGGCGGGTCGTAAGCACGCCCTGACCCCAGAAGAACGCGCACTGATGCTCGTCCACCACCATCTCGACCGCCTCGTCTGGAAGGGTCTGCATGATATCTACCGCATTCTTAGCAGGAATGAGGATCGAGAACGCTGGAACCGCGCCTGAAACGCCGATCTTCTTCTCCGCGAGGCGGAACGAGTCGGTAGCGACCGCTTTGAGCGTATTCCCTTCGCTTGTGATAAGCACAGAGGCGAGCTCAGGACGCACCGTGGAGGTCGACGCGTAGTTCACGACCGCGTTCACAAGCGCGCGAAGGAGCGCCCCTGGAAGCTCGAATTTCGCCTTAGGAGACTCTGGAAGCGGGAGCGTGGGGAAATCCTCGAACGGAAGGGTCTTGAGTGTAGAGCGGCCGTTTCCGGTCGACACCACGACCGTATCTCCCGCATGCTCGAGTGTAAGCGTACCGGACCCTGAAAGCGAGGACGCGATCTCGCGAAGCGTATTGGCTGGAAGCGCTACGACGCCGTCGCTCTTGATCGTACCGTTCACTTTGAGGTCGATGCCGGTCTCTAGGTTCGTGGCGCGAAGCTTGATGCCGTCGTCCCCTGCGATGATGGCGATACCTGCAAGGACTGGGAGCGTCCCACTCCTTCGCTCGGCGAAGCGTGCGACGCTCTGCACGCCTTCTGCGAACTCCTTCTTGTCCAAGGTGATAATCATAATGCTTCTATTATTAGGGCTGTTGATACCGGGGACAACCCCTTAAAGCCCGTAAACCCTTGCCCCTTCCCTGGAACCCTGCCGCACAGGCTGTGGGAAAATACCTCGTCTCGGCGAGACCGTCCGTGGATAGTGCGTTTCCTGTCCACACACGCATCCGCTTTCCACACCGTACTTCAGCCCTGGTCCCCATCCTTTTACCTGCGTTATCCATGGGTTTTCCCCACACTTATACAAGCAAGGTCCTAATGTCCTGGATCTCTTTGGCGAGTTCTGCGTCCTCGAGTACCTCGCGCTTCACCTTCTCGCACGAGTGGATGACCGTAGTATGGTCGCGGCCGCCGAGCTTCGAGCCGATGGTCGGATACGAGACCGAGAAATCCTCGCGAAGGATGTACATAATGACCTGGCGCGGGCGCACTACTTCCCTCCTGCGGGTCTTCTCGTAGATGCTTTCCTCGTCTATACCGTAGAACTCCGCGACTTTCGCGACCACGTGCTTAACCGAAACTGTCTTCTGCGGCCGAGCGAAGGATCGCAGGGAGTGACGTACCTCAGCGAGGTCCGGGGGCACTCCTTTAACTTGGGTGTGGCAGACAACACTGTTGATTACGCCCTCAAGTTCGCGGATAGAACCTGAAATCGAGGTTGCGATGTGTTCTACCACCTCATTCGAGAGGTATACGCCGTGCGACGCGGCCTTCTTGCGTACTATTTCCATACGGCTCTCCGTATCCGGCTCGCCGATATCGATAGACATGCCGGCAGCGAAGCGTCCGCGGAGACGGTCTGCGATATCTGGGATGGCTGCCGGCGCCCTATCGGACGAGAACAGGATCTGCTTGTTGTTGTCATAGAGGGCATTGAAGAGGTGAAAGAGCTCTTCCTGAGTCTTCTCCTTCTTCGAGAAGAACTGGATATCGTCCATGATCAGGAGGTCGTACTGGCGGTACTTATCCTTGAAGCGGTTCGTCGTGCCGTTCTGGATAGAATTCGTATAGTCCTGCGCGAAGGTCTCCGCGGTCAGGTAGAAGACTTTCCGGCCCGGGTAGAGCTTCTTGAACTGGTTGCCAATGGCCTGGATGAGGTGCGTCTTCCCTCTCCCGGTCTCTCCGTAGATAAACAAAGGGTTATACATGATGCCTGGGCGCTTAAGCGCTGCCTGGGCCGCCGTATGCGCGAGCTCGTTGAAGGCCCCCACCACGAACGTATCGAAGGTATAGCGAGGATTCAGGCCGTCGCTCTTATTTATATAGAACTCGTCGAGCGGCATCTCAACGGTTGGTTGCGGCGTGCGGCGGGACTCCTTGGGCGGCTTCTGGCGGTCGCTCTTAACGATCATGTACTCGATATTCCGGTATTCGTGCGACACCCCGCGTACGATCTTCAAAAGGAGCGTATGGAACTTCTTCAGGAACCAGTCCTTGAAGAACTGGCTCGGGACCCCGATGTACACGATCCCCTCTTCTATCTTCACGATGGTGCTGTCGCGGAACCAGGTGTTGAAATTCGCGGCCGAAATCGACAACTCTACCTGCGTAAGGACGTACTCCCAGAGCTCTCGAGGATCATGCCGGTTCATAGGTGTGGATAAGTATACCGGCCGGGGGAAATTCCGCGAGAAAGGTCCGGACGAGGCATTTCCTTGCGAGTCCCGCGTCAACCTGTTAATATCCTGTGCACATGCCAAAGCGCACCTACCAGCCGAAAAAGAAGAAGCGCGCACGTACCCACGGGTTCCGTGCTCGTTCCGCTACCCCGACCGGGCGCGCCGTGCTCCTTCGCCGCCGCCGCAAGGGACGCGCAAAGCTCACCGTATAATGATTCGTAAGGAAATGCGCCTCTCTCGGGCGCATTTCGCGCCTATGGGCCCGGAAACCCGGGCGGCGAGCGCCCACTTCTCCATTTCCGTCAGAAAAACCGACGGAAACGGAGGGTGCGCGACCGTTATCTCTAAGAAAATAGCCAAACTATCGGTATCCCGGCACCTTCTGAAGCGCCGCATGCTTTCGGTTATGAAGGGTTATTGCGCTAAAGACACTACGCTCATCGTGTATGCCCGCCCCGGCGCTTCTTCCCTTCCCTATCAGGAACTGAAAACCGAGCTTACCGAGCTCCTTTCACGAGCGCTTACCCAAGGAGCGTAGTAGACTGACTCAATCATGATCGATTTCTTCTATACCACCCTCTACACGCCCATCTATAACCTTCTCATCGGCCTCACGGACGTCCTTCCGGGATACGATATCGGTCTTGCGGTAGTGGTCGCGACCCTCATCGTGAAGATCATCATCATGCCGCTTTCCTTCGCGGCACTCCGCACTCAGCGCGCGGTGAAGGCGATGGAGCCTGAGATGAAGAAGATCCGGGAGACCATGAAGGATGATAAGGAAGCGCAGGCCAAGGCCATGTTCGCACTCTACAAGGAATACAAGGTGAACCCGTTCGCGGGACTCCTTACCCTCCTCATTCAGCTCCCAATCGTCTTGTCTCTCTATTGGGTATTTAACAGCAAGACCCTACTCACGGTTAATACGGACATCCTCTACTCCTTCATTCCGGTTCCTGAGACCATCGCTCCCCTCTTCCTCGGCATCTTCGCGGTTACGGGCGCGAGCATCGTGCTCTCGCTTCTGGCGGGACTCACACAGCTCGCATATGGATGGTACGCGATTCCGATGCCGGAGAAGCCTAAGGAGCCAGGTAAGGACATGCAGGCCGATTTTGGGCGCGCTATGGCGACCCAGATGCGCTTCATCCTACCGATATTTATCGCAATCGCGGCATACTTCACGTCGGTAGCCATCGCCCTCTACTTCATAACCTCTAACCTGGTAGGGTTGCTGCAGGAATATATCGTGCGCAGAGAAAAGGTTCGCTCAGAAGCATAGAAAAAGCCCGCAAACGCGGGCTTTTTTCTTTAGAGGTCATACACCCAGAGGGTTCCGTCCTTCTTGTTCGTGAATACCAGAACGTCAGCTGTTGGGTCGATAGAGAGCGCTACCGCATCGATTGCAACCTCAGCTACCTGTCCTGGATCAACCACGAGTGTTGCGAGGCGGGTGTCGAGGTCGATGCGCCAGAGACGGTCCGAGAAGGACTGCGCACCTTGGTACCAATCGTCAGGAACGTTCCCTGCCAGTGCGGTCGGGACTGCGCAATACACCGCCCTTCCTCCTGGTGCCCAAACGCACTTCTCTGAGAGCGTCGAGAGCGGTAGCGCGGTCACGGCACGCGTCGCAAGATCAATGGTCTGCAGATAGGTCCGGTTCCTGTCGACATAGCTGAAGAGGACAGCGGTGCCTTCGGCGTTCGCGAGTGTCGTAAGTCCCCGGAACGGACCGAGGATACGCGTAAACGACCCGTCTGCACGAGAGACCAGGAAGCTGTACCCATCAAGGCCCGAAGAAGCCTTTGTGGTAGCTACGATATCCCCGCCGGAAAACGAAACCGCAAGGCGCGAGAGCGCGGACGTGAACAGGGTGCGCACGTTAGACCCGTCAGTATTTGAAAGCGTTCCGATGGAGCCGGAACTGCTCGGAAGGAGCGAGAACACAGTGGTTGAGGCCTGGACGGCGATAGCATCGACCCCTTGCTCCAAGAAATACCCTTCCGAGCCGTCGTGCGTGAGTGCGTACGTATCGATACGCTCGATACCATCCGATCCTCTGGTCAGATAGCGCGCAAATGCGCGCGTACCGTCCGCGCTCCACACTGCGTCCTGGATGCCCGGAAGCGTACGGTTCGAGGTCCTGGTAAGGAGGCGGTCATGAACGCGGAACGAATACACGTTTCCGCTCTGGCGCTCAATGAAGCGTATCTCGACGTCCTCGGGCGTTCCGGGATCGGTAGAGGTCGCCCCAAGCACCGGAGGTATGTAGAGTGCCGCTGCCCCTTTGGCGACCGGCACGTCCGTGATGCGGATCAGGCGCGGCGCCACGACGGTTCCTGCGCCCTGTACCGGCTGGCCATCAGGAGTAAGTGAAGAGGACGGGTCGCGATCCTCACTCGAGCCGAAGGGATTCCCAGGAACACCCGGCTCGAGAGTGGCATTGTTGCCGAAAAGGAAGATAGCACCCACAACAAGCCCGATGAGGACGATGACGGCTGCGATGATGAAGAGAGTACGTCGGTTCATAATCTAGGAGGCGCAAGTAGGAAGATCCATGAATCGGTGTCGCGGCAACTCATTATTTATACAGCGCTTCACGAAAATAAACTCTTTCTCGTCGGCAGTAAGCCGAGTGCCGGTCTCGATCTCTGCTTCCTGGCAGGTTTCAAGCGAAGGAAGAGTCCGGTCGATATATGTGACACACTCCCTCCCGCTCAGGGCAGGATCAGAGTTGAGGAAATCGACGTCTTTGTATGCCATCTTGAACCGCTGCGGACCGGTGGGCGTGTAGTTCGCAGGCTGGTTAGCGGGTGCTTGGGCTGAAGTGGTCTGGTAGCAGCACTTCCCTCCCGTCATGCCGCTGCACTTGCTCGCGACGCACGCGGCAGGCATCTCTGCGTGCCCGTTCGGACAAATGCCGTTGCTTGCGATAAGGATCGGTGCTGTCGGGCAGGACTGTCCAGAGCCCCCTCCCCCTGTCTGCGTAGTGCTTGCGGTCTGCTGTGTCGTCGTTCCGGTGCCTTGCGTGCGCAGGTTCTCGATACCGCCGATCTTGAGGCTCAGGATGTCGGGGTTGATAACCGAGAACACGATAACCGGAGAAAGGACCAGCACGAGCCCGCCGATAGAGAGCGCGATAAGGTTCTTTGCCTCCTTCTTCTCGGTCACGCTGTCCCCTCCCATGTACATGATGCCCGCGCGCATGATCTGGAGCACCGCCACGACCGCCGCGATGCCGATGCAGAGCCGGTAGAGCTGGTTGAGCATGTTCGGAAGATCAACCGCGTTCCCTGCCTGCTCGATGAACGGGGTGTTCGTGAGCGGCACGAAACCGGTCTCCTGTGCGAACGCGAGGGCTGGAAGGGTCAGGAGCGCGAGGGCGAAGAGAAAGTATTTCATAGGTTATAGGCCGAAGAATCCAAAGCCGCGGGCGGAGCCGAAATCAACCGTGAATGCGGACGAGGCGCTCCTTCGGGATTCAGACTCGGTAGCAGTAAGGGATAGCCGGGCGGTGCCGGTACCGTTTCCGGTCGCGCGAACCGTAACGTCCTTGTCGCTGCCCCCGGACGAGCTGTTCACGTTCCAAGAGAACACAGGCGGAACGGCAAAGAAGTACCCGACGGCACGGAAGGTGGCTTCCGTGTCAGGCATAGAGAACCGGCTCGCGAGCGCCATATCGAAGTTCGGGCCGAGCAGCGGATCGTTCTGGTAGACGCGAGCGACAGGATCCACGGCCGAGACCAGGGTCCGCGCCTCTGCCACGAGCGAGCTGTCAGCGCTCGACACCGTTACGCTGATGTCAGCGTTCCGGTAGCGGACCGGAGCGGTGGCAGTAAGCGCCGACTTCCCTATCCCTGAGGCGTCCGTAAGGACACGATCTCCTAGCCTCCAGGTATACACGAGGTTCTGTGGCGGGATACGGACACCAGCAGACGTGCGCAGGTCTGCTAGCGCGATGAGACGGACCGTCCCTTCTGACGCCACCAACCCGCCGCCCTTATAGAAAGGATGCGCGGTCGATGCAGGCTCGAGTACGAGCGAGACCTCGGCAGGCCGCACTGAGATCTGCTTGGTGTATACCTTCCCTGCCGCGTCAGTCACGCTAACCGTGACATTCGTGCGGGTTCCGAGAGCTCCGGCACGGACGGTCGCCGCTTGCGTTCCGCTCCCTTCATACACCTGGGTGCCGTCTACGGACACGCGGACCGTACTTGCGGAGAGGTCGATGAGGGAGCTCCGCGGAGAGACCTGAAAGGATTGGTATGGACGGGGATGCTCAGGAGAAAGCAAGACCGTGAGAGGCTCGGCTCCGGGAAGTGCCTGGGCATGAGCGACTCCTCCAAGAAGAAGAGCTAGTGCGATGAGCGCGCTTCGTATCATATGCACAGTATATACCGCCAGGCAGCACTGAGATCGCGTACGGACGGGGGTAAGCTAGGCTGCTCTACGCTCCTCAAAACCGTTATCGTTTGCGGCCGGAGGAACGTTGTCGTTCGCTGGCGTGTGACGTGCTACTTGTGTTGCTTCGCGCTCCCGACGCGCTGCGTCCTGTCGGGCGAGCGCTGCTCGCTGCATGCGGACCATGCGTGCGGCTGCGAGCGCGGTTTTCGGTGTGACTTTCCCGCCCGCATTCCTTCTCGCGTCCTCGATCCTGGTCTGTATCACCGTTCCTATCACGCCTGCGCTCAAAGCAGGAAGCCCGTTTATGAGAGGGGCTATCTCCGCGATGGCGCTCGCGAGCATGATAAGGAGCCTGCGTCCCCCTGCCCCGCCCCCGTACTTAACGCCCGAGAGCATGAACCAGAGCGGGAACAAGATGAACGCGATGAACGAGAAGAGCCAGGTGAGCGGGATGAGGAATACGCTTGCGGTCAGGAGAAGCTGCGTACCGTCTATCGCAAGCGCAGTCACGATCATGAACCCGGCGTTCACGCTCCCAATAGTGTGCTTCTTATCCATGGCCTATGCCGAAAGCCCTTGATCCATCCGTTCCTTCTCGCGGCGGATCTGAAGGAGCTGCGACGGGTCTGAGGTGATGATCTGGTCTTCGGTGTAGGAGGCGACCACCTTGATAGCCACATGCTTGAGGCCGGCGAAAAAGAGCCCCTCCCCCACCCCGGACTCAAGGAGCAGGAACTTCTCTTCGTCCGTAAGGTTGAAGGTTTCCTTGAGTATGTTGATGGTGGTCGGTGACTGCTTCAAGAGAAGCTGCATCGACGAGTTCGTGAGGATCGGACGGCCGTAGGGCGAGCGAAGGAAGTCTTCCACGTCCTGCGTGATGGTAGCGACGCCGAGATAGTACTTGCGGCCGCGCTTCGCGAGGCTGTAGAGGAACGACGCCGTATCGTCCGACTTCATCATCCACCAGGCCTCGTCGATGATAAGCAAGCGCTTACGGAGGTCCTTGCGCACCGCGTTCCAGATGTAGTGCGTGATGATGTACATCGCCACCGGCTTCAGCTCGTCCTCCATGTCGCGCACCGAGAAGACGATGAACTGCTTGTTTATGTCGATGTTGGTCGGCTGGTTGATGAAGCCGGCCCAGGTGCCGTGCGTGTACTTGGAAAGGCGCGTTACGAGCGATTCAGAGCCTTCCATGCCAGAGAGCACGTTCTCGAAGTCAGAGAGGAGCGGCGGCTCGATTCCTGTGAAGTCGGCATCCCCGGTGATGTCTTTGAGCGCATAGGTCTCGGTGATTGCGCGGTCGATGATCGCATCCTCTTCAGGCGAGAGGCCGCCAAGCATGATGCGGAAGAGTCCTACGAGGTTGATGATGTTCGAGCGCAGGATGTCCCCCGGCTCCTCATCCTCCTTCACCGCCGGAAGGTCGAACGGGTTGATGTGATGCTCAGACGAAAGCGAAATGTTGAAGGTGCGTCCGCCGGTCGCCTGTGCGAGGTTCTCATACTCGCGCTCCGGATCGATGACGATGACATCAGTCCCGAACATGAGCGAACGGAGAATCTCGAGCTTCACGGCGTACGACTTGCCTGAACCAGACTTCGCGAATACCACGGAGTTGTAGTTCTCGAGCGAGAAGCGGTCGAAGAGGATCAACGACGCGTTATGGCGGTTGATGCCATAGAGGATGCCGCGGTCTGAGGTGAGGTCGAAGGAGACGAACGGGAATATGGAGGAAAGCGGCGAGGAATTAAGCTTCGAGGTAACCTGGAGCTCGTCGTTCGCAAGCGGAAGCGTGGAGCGGAAGCCCTGCTCCTGCTGGAACAAGGCAGGCTTCGTGTAGACCAGCTTCGCGTCGAGGATGCCGCGGACATCCGCCTCGATCTTGTCGAGCTCCTCCTTGGAGCTTCCGTATATCGTTATGTACAAACCTACCTCGAAGATATGCTCCTCGGCCTGCTGCAGCTGGTCGCGGAGCTGTTCGAGGTCGCGATACGCGGTATCGAGCATCGGATCGCGGACGAGGCCCTTCTCCTCGCGGTCAGCGATCTGGCTCTCGATCTCCGCTACCTTCTTCTGGAAGCCGCGCAATGCGGAGCCGGTCTCCACTGGGTGGATGAAGATAGAGACATCGAACACCTTGTCGAGGTTAATGATCGGGGTGAACCAGCTGTCTACCAAGAAGCGCGGATACGAGATGGTGTAGAACGAGCGCGAGACCTTCTCGCCGAGCTCAAGCTCGCGCGGACCTACCTTGAGCGCGGCCGGCGCGATCGCGTCCGCAAGCTGGAGCTCCCCTTCCGCGTAGATATCCTTCGGAAGCACCGGCGCTATAGCCGGCGCGTCGTTCCCTTTCTTATTCTTTCCGAGGAAATCAAGGAGTGCCATAGGCTATGCGGCTAGGTGGATAGGATTCTCGAGCTCTGAGAGGTTGAAAGATCGGTACAGGAGCTCGATGATCTCCTCGGTTCCAAGCGGCACCGCACGCACGCCGCTTGAGGCGAGGCCTGAGACGACCAGCGCCATGCGCTGCTCGAGCTGTACGCGGTGCTCCTCGAACGAACCCTGGCCTTGTCCCTGGGGGACAGGCTTCCCGCCGAAGAGCGGCGCGGCCTGCTTCACGATACCCCCTGCCCCCGGGGTGTACGGCACCACGACGTAGAAGAGCTTCGACATGATGTCGCTCGAATCGATGAAGTTGCGGATGAACTGGATGTACTCGCGAAGCTGCAGGCGCATAAGCTCCGTGGTCTGGTCCTGCATGCGCGTCTCAAGGAGGGCGAGGTACGGGCGGATATCAGTCTTGCGCGAATGGACGACGATCTGGATCGAGAAATCGAGCGTGTTAAGGAGGCTCTGGAATCCGCCGATGATGGCGCGCTGCTCGTCTTCGCCCTTAAGCGCGAAGTTTATCGAAGAACACATCAGGACAGCGCGGTAACCGTCATTCTTAAGGACAATCACGCCGTTGCGCACTTCCTTCACCGGTACGAACGACTGGGTGGTCTTGGTCGGAGACATACGGGTTATGCGCCAGGCTCCCTATCCTGGATATCTAGAGACCACGCGAGGTCCTTGAGCTTTCCTTGGGTAAGGCCGAGCTTCTGTGTGTCTGTCGGTGTTACGGGAGCCTGTATCGTAGGTGCTGCCGGCGCCTGGGGCTGCTCCTTCTTCCAGAGATACAGCCGGTTGCCGATGTAGTAGTTGAAGCCGGCTTCGAGAATATCTACGAACGGCTTGTTGTTAATCTTGTAGAACGCGAGCGCAGCGGTGAACGCGGCTACCGGAATCGCGAGGAAGATGCCGACGATGAGCGGCAAGTACAGGAGAAGGATCGCGCAGAGCCCTACCCCGCCCGCGACGTATACGAACTGCTTGAGCGTGAACGGTCCGAAGATCTTGTCTTCGACCTCAATGAACTGCGGGACCTGGTACTCCATCGCTATCAGTATACCCGATGCTGCGCACGAGCATCGCGCGCGGTTGGTTAAATCGGTTCGCGATACGGATCAGCGCCGTAACTCTTCGTTATAGGAGGAGGTTGCGATACCACCACCTCTGCTGCCACAGGAACCTCAGGTGCGGGTGCGGGCGCAGCAGGTACAACTGGCGCCGGCTCAGGCTGTACAGGAACAGGGGTCGCAGCTACAGGAACCGGCTGAGGCATGGCCTGGTGTGTGGGAACGAATATGTGAACTGCCGCTGCTGGATGCCACCCTGCCTGATGCGTCTCTGGCATCGCATGTACGATATGCTGCTGCGCAACGGGCGCCTGTGGAGCAACAGCGAGCGCGGGCATGGGAGCTGGGACCGGCGACCCTGGAAGGGTCTGCGCTGGCTGGTAGTCGAGCGCAGGCGGCGGGATCGGCTCAGGCTTCTTTGGCGGAACGGGTACCGGGGTGGTTGCTGCCAAGCGCTCGGCGTCCCGCAACGGAGTGAACACCCGCTCATTAAGGTCCGTTGCCAGGCCGTTGATGACGTCAGCAGTTAGTCCGGTCGCTGAAAGCGATGCCATAAATTCCTCAGGACGCTCGACGCCGAGCAGCATGAGTATGAACGCGCGCTCGAACTCCCCTGCCTGGTCTACATGGAGGTTGTACTTCGCAGACAGGTCGCGTACCACCACGTCGCGCTCATCGCTCTTGAGGAAATCGCGTACCGGCTTAGGCAGGTCACGCATCGCCGAAGCGACGGCGGCACTCACATCTGCGTCATCAAGTTCCTCGGGGGTATCCATAGGTGCATTGTACTAGTGAGGTGCATGTCCGCCACCACCCTTGTCGCCACCCTTTCCGTGGTCATCTCCTCCTCCATGATCATCCTTCTTCTCTTCCTTCTCTTCGTCCTTCGCGTTCTCCTTGAGCGCATCGATGAGCTTGTCACGCTTGCTCTTCTTGAGCTTCTTGATGATGTCAGCGGCCGCTTCTTCGTTCACGTGGTGACCCACTGACGGCCAAGGAAGACCGTGTTGCGCCTTGATGGCTTCGCCGTATGTACGCCGTGCTGAATCTTGAGAGACGCCAGGACGCCAGACCATCTTGCGGGTTGCAGGGTCGAACTCCTCGTACCCACTGATCTCGCGATCGATCTGCTTGCTGCGGTCATCGTATCCCTTGATCGTCTGCTGATAGCGAGCCTGCCGCTCGTCGAGGAGCTGCTTCCTCGCCGCGATATCTGCCGCCTCCGTTGCAGAAGCCTGAGCATGTGCCTCTTCGAGGGCTTCAAGCGCCTCTTCTTCGCGCTTAAGCGCATCACCGCCACCGCCTGCTTTGATAAGTGAGGCGATTCCCCTCTTCTTACTTTCAATAGCTTCAGTGCGGGCGTCCGCCATGGCCTTGTAGGCGTTCTCCTGTGCTTTGATAGGAGCCTCATCAGTATCCTTGTCTCGTGCGGCCTGTTCCTGAGCGGCGCTCTTGTAGTATTTCAACTGCTCCTTCTCGTCCTTGAGCGCATTCTCTTGCGCCACCTCTGCACCCGTCTGCTTGATTCCCTTGTCCGCGAACTCCTTTCGCGCCTTTACTTCCTTTTCTACGATGCCATGTATGCCATGCGAAACGTCCTTGCTAGCCTTACCCATGTCGAGACCCATGCCCTTAGCCGCGCCGCCAAGGCCGTTGCGGAGGCTGAAGCTCGATGTGGCTCCCTTGTTGAAGAGGTTGTATGCGGTCCTGCTCCCGAAGCCATTATTGCGCGCCCATGAGGACTGGGCGATTCGCTTAGCAGCCATCTCAGAGCCCACACCGAGCGTTCTCCTTCCGACAAATCCTGCGCTGCCGACCGTAAGGGCAGCTGCCGAGCTCGTAGCGAACTTCGCGCCCATCGCGCCCATCTTCTGGGCAGCTACGAGCGAGGCGATCATGAAGCCGATAACAATCGCATAGATCATCACGACCTGGACGTTCCCCGCGGTGCCCACGCCCTGGTTCCCGATGATAGCGTTCGTGAGGTTGTTGCCGTTGCCGATGAGGCCTTCGGTGAGCTTGATGCTGATGAAGATAAGCAGCAGGTACACCGGAGCGAAGAATGCCTGGTGTATAAGGGTGTCCCACCACTTCTGCGCGATGCCCGACAGTCCCGGTATCACCATACCAGCGAACCCGATAGGCGACGTCACCATAAGGAACGAGAGCACGACGACGCGTATGACCAACATGACCGCGCCCGCGAGCAGCACCATAGCGGTTATGAGCACGAAGACGGAAAGCATCATGAGCGACGTGGCGTACTGATACGTCCTGTTGAAGAACATCTCGATGCCTTCTTTCGCGGCGTCCAGGTCGTTGATCTTGGTTATGCCGGTCGCAGCGAGGATCTTTCCTGAGATGCCGGTCTTCACGGCGCAATCCTCGAGGCTCTCTGACCCTCCTGTTCCTCCCGAGACGCCCGCTTCGCACTCTGTGTCGCCCGCCAGGGTCGTGAAGGTGGAGCCGAACGCGTTCGCGATATCAACGACGAACTGCGTTGTGAAGAGGCTGAAGTTGAGGAGCACCGCGAAGATGATTAGGCGCGGTATCGCCTTCTTGGCGCTGATGCCGCCTCCGTGCCCATGCCCGTGCCCTCCCCCGTCGACGTTCAGGATGAGCAGGACGCCCATGAGGATGAAGCCGAAGAGAAGGCCTATGTTCGCGATGTCGCGCACCACACCCCACGCCACGAGCATGCCTTCGGACGTGCCGAAATACTCCCCGAACTGGAACACTGTGCGCAGTACCACCCAGTTGAAGAGCGTTCCCGCCAAGAACAGGATGAGTCCCGAGATCGTGAGGAATATGAATCCGAGCGCCACGAAGAGCATCCCCGGGAGCGCGCGGATACATGCTGCGATATCGAATGCGCTACAAGACTTTGGGGCTGAGGCCACCTGCCCGGAACTGTCGGCTTCTTGCTGTGTGGTTACGTCTTGGTCAACGCCGCCGCCGGTCACGTTAAGCAGGTTCACGTCTACGGTCTTCGTGTTCTCTGCAGGAGGCTGAATGTCTTTATAGGTTATTTGGCAATACTCGGCATCTCTGTACTGTCCGCTCGCGGAGCTGTATCTACAGAAAATCCTGTGATCATCATCCTCTGCAATACAAGAGTCCTTCGTGCCGGTACCCCGTTCGCCGAACGCTCCTCGTGTTTTCTGTGCCCCTTGAGCACTTGAACAAGTAGTTCCTATTGCTTGGAGCTGTTGCTGTGTCACCTGTGCATCTATGGCCGGAATGCCGGAAAAAGCATGAACATCCTGTGCGCCCACTAGCAGCAGTGCGACGAAGATCAGTGATATGCGGAGCAATCCTCGCATAGCCTAAGTATCCGCACGGCAGGACAACGACGAAGACTGGCGCATCAACTGGCTGTACAGGGATCCTGGGTCGGCATCACCCGTGTCCTGTGCCCCGTTCTCAGCCTCAGATATCTCCTCCGGTGTCGGAAGCACGTTCGTGTTTATGAGTGTGCCGTACCTGCTTGAGATACCTGCAAGCGCTGCGGACTGGTTTCCGCCTTCGGCATTTGCCTCACTGATATCCGCTTCGAGCTCAGCGATGGCAGCGAGCGCGTCTGCTGCGCGCACGAGCTGCGCACCTGCCCTATCAAGCGCCGCCTGCGCGTCAGGTGTTCCGTTTGATCCACACTGCTGTGCTGCTGCTTCAGCAGCACCGCGGATCTTCGTCCAGTTCGCCTGGAACCGTTCGACCTGAGTGCGCTGGTTCTGTATGGTGGCGAGGAACGATGCGCTGAGTCCTGCACCGGAACCCGAGCCCTGGCCGCGTGTTGAATCTATGAATGAAGCGCCGCCGCCGGCAGAAGGTCGACTCGCACCGACGAGGCCTCCTCCATTCCCTCCCCCGAGCACCTGGAGCGCGAGCTGGTTGAGGAGTGCGCCGATTATCTCATTGAAATCATCCGCGACCGTAAGACGCTCCATGCCCGAACCCACCGCCTGATTGAGCTGCTCTTGTATAACGACGCCTGGAGTCCTCGTCTTCTTCCCGACACACTGGTCGGTCTGTCCGAGCGCGAGCGTCTGCTGCTCTCCAGCATCCTGTTCGCCGGAGATCTCATCGCCGCACCACTGCAAGAAGCCGCGGTTCCAGGAGAGCTCCTGGAGCCTGGTGCCGGTGCCAGACGAAACCGCATCTTCGAGCTCGCGGTTGATGAGGTCTAGCGCGCTGAGCGGATTGTTCGACGGGTTCATAACCGTCTGGAACCAGGCGTCCCAGCCTCCCTGACTGAAATCCCCTGCCAGGAAGGCGCTCGGGTTGTCGCTCACGGCGCTGAGCGTGTTCGGGTAGCGCGTGTAGAAAGATTCAGGGCTGGTGCGCAGGTAATAGCCGAGCCGTACCGCATCGAGCACACGGTCCTGGAAAGGCGTCGTCTCGATCTCCTGGTTCGAGAGCTCCTCGAAGAATCGCGCCGCGATAGCGTCGTCAACGCCGCGGAGGTTCTGCTGAAGATCGGTGACGAACGCAGGAGACCCCTGGAACCCGGAATTTATCCAATTGACCGTGCTTGCGGTTATGGATTCGATCGCCATGTTCGCGACCTCCCAGGCAAGCGTGTCGAGGATGTATTCCTTCGTGACCGATGCGGCGTTCTTCACGGCGCTTATGCCGCTTTCGATGAGGGTGAGCTTCTGCGTGACGAGCGCAGGACCCACCTCTACAACCGGGCCCGCTACCGCATGTGCAGCGCTTGGACTGAGTAACACAAAAGCAAGCGCGAGGGTCGCAATGGTCTGGGGTAGAAGGTTTCGCATACTCTTTTATTGCTGGCCGGCTGCCGCGCTCCGTGCTGACTCTTCGGCGAGGAACAGGAATTCCGCACCGGATTGCCCTGCTGGTATGGACACCGAGCGCGCCGAAAGCACGTTATGCATGGAAGCGAGCGCGCGGATAAGCTCTGCGGACTGCTTGTCGTATGCTGCAAGGCCAACGAGCGCACGAAGCGGATCAGTCTCAAGGGACGCAAGATCTTCCGTGATGGCAGCCATGCCGTTCAGCGCGTTCGCGACCGAAAGATGTGCCCTGCGCGCTTCCTCCGGTACCGGCACCTGCATGAATGCGCGGCTCGACGCCTCGTACGCGTCGCTGATCTGCCTGATCTTTCCGAGCGCGCTCGAGTTGCCTTTTACGGCATCAGAGAAGTAGAAGAGCTCATTCTTCGCAGGGCGAATATTCTGCGAAGCGAGCGCCTCTTCTGCGCGAGCGGCGTACAGGGCGAGGCCGTCCGTGCCGGTCTCGGAGGAAGCGCGTACGTCCGCAAGCGAGAAGGCGTCAGGGTGCTGCGAGCTCAGCGAGAGGTCTGCGAGAGCGTCCGTGACGAACGCCGTTATCTCGGCGGGGGTCGGCGGGTTCTCGCCGCGGCTGAGCAGGTACTGCTTGAGAAGCGTCTGCGAGAAGCGGTCGGTTACCGAGGACGGCGCTGCGACGGTTCCCGGAATCGTGCTCGGGTCGATAGGCTCATCCTCGGGACGCACCGCTACCCTCGGCTGCACGAGCCCTTGCGCCACTGCCTCCCCATCCTTGATCCCTGCCTGGAAGGACTCCGGGTTATTAGGGTCAGTGCCGTAGAGCGACTCCTGCCAGTCCGGGAGCCCGTCCGTGTCGGTGTCCTTGGCTGCGTATGCCTTGAGGAGCTCTTCTGCCGACTCTGCCTCGGCTACCCTGCCCCAGGGCGTAGGACCCGAGAACATATACGAGCCTCCTATCATGAGGAGTGCGAGCAGCGATGCGCCGATGATGCGAAGAGTGCGTGCAGAATGAGCCATATTCCTTAGCGAAATAGTACCACGCACGAATCATCAACCCTTCACGAAAGGAAGATACGAGTTGTGTATTGCACGCACCCCCTACGGCTGCGTGAGTTCGTTCGCGAGGCCGAGCCAGCGCTCGAGCGACAGGTCTTCGGCGCGGATGTTTTCAGGCAGCGCGAGCCGGGCGAACGCGGCTGTCACAGCGTCGCTTCCCCACTTCTCCGCAAGGTTCTTCGCCAAGCGCTTGCGCTTATGCGCGAACCCAACATGCAGAACCTCGAAAAAGCTCGCTTCTGAGCCCTTGAACGCTCCTGAACCCACGTTTCCTATATATAGGACAGCCGAATCCACGTTCGGCGCGGGCCGGAAGGCGCCCCGGGGTACGGTAAAGCAGTATTTAGGTTCTCCGTATGCCTTAACGGACAGAGAAAGCAGGCTCTCCTTCTTCGAGCGCGCAATGCGCTCGGCTACCTCCTTCTGGACGAGGAGGGTCATGGATCGGGGCTTGTGCGCGGCTGTGAGGAACTGACGGATGATCTCGCCGGTTATGTAGTACGGGATGTTGGCGACGAGATGGTACGTCTCACCCACGTCCTTCGGGTCAAATTCCCGGATGTCGCCGTGCACCACCCGAAGCTTCCCCTGCCCCACTTCGTCCTTAAACGTTTCTTCGAGCTCCGGCGCAAGCGCATTGTCCGCTTCTACCGCAACTACGCGATGCCCTGCCGCCAGCAGCTCCTTCGTGAGCATGCCGGTTCCCGGCCCTATCTCGAGCACGAGCGCATTCTCGGGGAGCGCGGCAGCGACGACGATACGCTCAGCAGTCTGCCGGTGCATTAGGAAGTTCTGGCCAAGGGATTTCTTCGCGAACATACTTATATGTAAATATAGCGCTCGCCGAACGGCGGCTCGTCGCTCTCCGAGTACTCGATGAGCGCTTCGTCGATGTCGCGGATGAACGAGGACGGCTCAGACACGAAATCGGTGCCGTAGATACGGCGCACCTTAGCGAGTGTGAGATAGAGACGTCGCTTCGCGCGCGTCACAGCCACGTAGAAGAGGCGGCGCTCTTCTTCCTCGTCCCGCTTCTCTCCTTCGTGTCCCTGGTGCGGGAACAGTCCTTCTTCCATGCCGGACACGAATACCGTATCGAATTCGAGTCCTTTCGCGGCATGCACTGTCATGAGCGTCACGCCCGGAAGATTCTTCTTCCCGGGCGCGTCCATCTCGTCCTGATCCCCGGCGAGCGCGCTCTCGGCGAGGAACGCGGCGATACCTTCCTCTCCTGAAAGGTGATCGAAACGGCTTGCGAGTGTTGCGAGCTCCTTCGCGTTCTCGAGGCGCTCTTGATCCTCTTCCCCGCCCTTCTGGAGCGACGCCTCGAGTCCTGATTTCTCGATAACGAGACGCACGAACTCAGACGGCGTAAGCGAAAGCGCCGCTTCGTGGAGCGATGCTACGACCTCTTCAAACGCGGCGACCTTCGTACGCTCTGCAGGTCGAAGCGCTTCCCTGTCCCCTGCAGCAAGCTTTCCAAGTGTCACTTTCCCGATGCCGCGCGATGGCGCTTGGGCTGCGCGAATGCGGTCCGCTTCGCGTGCGGGATCAAGCGCAAGGCGCACCCACGCAAGCACGTCGCGGACCTCTCTGCGGTCCAAGAACCGCGTACCTAAGACCTTGTACGGCACCCCTTCCCCGAGGAATGCCTCCTCGAGCGCGCGCGACTGGAAGTTCGTGCGGAACAGTACGGCGATCTCTTCTGCTGGGACGCCTTCGCGCATCGCTTTCCTGGCTTCGCGTGCGATGTAGCGCGCCTCGCTCTCGGCGCTTCGCGCAAGATGCAGCTTGATGCGCTCGCCGTCAGGGTTGTCCGTTACGGCGCGCTTCTCCTTCCGGTTCTCGTTCTTCTCGATTATCTGGTTTCCGGCTGCGACGATGGTCTTCGTGGAGCGGTAGTTATGCGCGAGCACGATGGTCTTCGCGTTCGGGTAGGTCTCTTCGAATTTGAGGAGGTTCTCGATGGTAGCGCCGCGCCAGGTGTATATGGTCTGATCGATGTCCCCCACCACGAAGAGGTTCTTGTGCTTTGCTGCGAGGTATCCCGCGAGCTTTCCCTGCAGCCCGTTCGTATCCTGGAACTCGTCGACGTGGATGTAGGAGTAGAGCGCTTCCGCTTCCTGACGGATGTCTTCGTGATCGCGCAGAAGGCGTACGGGAAGGCAGATCAGGTCGTCGAAATCGAGCGCTTTCTCCTTGCGTACGATCGCTTCGTATCGCGGCCACACCTCTGACACCACGCGCATTTGGAAGCTGCGGCGTCCGTCCGATTCGCGGAATTCTTCTGCGGTTCTTCCTTCCCCCTTCTCTTTCGAGATGCGCGAGAGCACGAACCCTGGAGAGAGCTCCTTAGGGTCGATGTCCATCTCCTTGAGTACCTGCTTCACCGCATCCTTCGAGTCGTCGCGGTCGAAGATGGTGAAGTACCGCGGCACGCCGATGCGGCTGCCGTAGCGCTGCAGGATCTCACGGCCGAGCCCGTGGAACGTAGCTACCATCGGAAGCGGCGTACCGCCGAGGCGGTGCGCGAGGCGCTCTTTCATCTCCCGGGCCGCCTTGTTGGTGAAGGTAACGGCAAGGATGCGGTCTGCAGGGGTGCCGTTCTTGATGAGGTGGTAGATGCGGGTGGTGAGAACACGGGTTTTTCCGGACCCTGCGCCCGCGAGCACCGATATAGGACCGTCCGTCGCGAGAACCGCTTCCCGCTGCGCGTCGTTGAGTCCTTCGAGGTGCTGCATGCCTTGCCAACTATACCCGAATATCGCTCTCAACACCCTATTTTGGGGGCGGTTGACCCCTCCCTCAGAGCGTTTATACTAGCTTCATCGAGTGAGTGGCTGACACGCAAGATATGGCCTATATACGCCATATTTGTATTCTGAAGAAACGCTGAAATACCCCTGGTTCCCCTATTTCTGACCCTCTTAAACCTTCCGATCCCATCGCCCTGGCGAACGATCGAAATGCATACTGGATTCCTGGCGCTCTAATCGCCGCAAGCCTCCTTCTGGGGATAGGAATCGTGCTTCTGCCGAACGCCGCAAGCGCATTCTGGCCATTTTCCGTAACAAACGCGTCAGACGGAGGTTCCTCCGTACCCATGGTGCATGACAGCAGCCTTGATCTCCTTGAGGCTGCGACGAACCCGGATCCGAACCCTGCCAAGGGCCGCGGCGGCGTTTCCATGACCGGCGGTTCCGCCCTTATCGCCTATTCAGGCCCTGAGGGTACGATTGCCGACATCGATCGTGCAAGCAATAACGGCAAGATCTCCACGTATATAGTGCGCGAGGGCGATTCCCTTTCGGGCATCGCGGATATGTTCGACGTATCCGGGAACACCATCCTCTGGGCCAACAACATCGGCAGGAACGACCTCCGCCCAGGCATGTCGCTCATCATCCTTCCGGTCTCAGGCGTCCGGTACACGGTCGCTTCTGGCGATACCCTCGCCTCTATCGCGAAGAAGTACAGCTCGGACGCGAGCGAGATCGCCTCGTACAACGGCATTTCCTCGGTAGACGAGCTCGTGAAGGGCACTACCGTCATCATTCCTGGCGGCGAGCTCGCAAGCGCGCCGGCTGCAAAGGCGAAGACCGTTGCGAAGTCCTCTTCTTCATCAGTATCAAAGATCAAGACTGGCGGCTCCATGGGCAGCGTGAAGTCAACCGGAAACACTTCAGACTCCTCGTTCTCAGGTTCGTTCACGAACCCGGCTCCGGCAGGGCGCCTTTCCCAGGGCATCCACGGCTGGAACGGCGTCGATATCGCGGCACCGTCAGGCTCCCCTATCTACGCTGCCGCTGGCGGAACCGTTATCGTCTCGCGTGTCGGCGGCTGGAACGGAGGCTACGGCAACTACGTAGTTATCGATCATGGCAACGGCGTGCAGACCCTGTACGCGCACATGAGCACGGACACGGTATCGGTCGGTGAGACGGTATCTCGTGGCCAGTCCATCGGTACCGTGGGCAATACCGGGCAGTCCACCGGCTATCACCTCCACTTCGAGGTACGCGGCGCGAAGAATCCGTTCGGATCCTAGTTTCCGAGACAAGCAAAAGCCCTCCGGTTCGGAGGGCTTTTGCGTTATCAGATTCGCTAGGCCGTAGCCTCTTCTGGAGCTTCCACGACTCCCTTTCCTGAAAGGGTGCGGTACGCATGCGTTACCGCAAGGAACGATACTGGAACCGATACGAGAAGTCCTATAAGAAGCGCGAGAAGGCCAAGGATGTTGATGCCAATGAGCGCGAGCGAGAGAAAGAACAGCTTCCAGCGGCTGCCCTTCGTAAGCTCCCAGCTGCGCTTGAGCGCATCGATAGGTTTCAGACCCTGATCGATCACGATATACCCCACGAACATGAAGAGGATGCCGAGGATGATACCCGGGATGATGAGTGCGATGAATCCGAGGATAATCGCGATACCCGCAAGGATGGATGCGCCCACGAAGTTCCAGAACGGCTTCGGGTGCCAGAGGTCCTTGAGGGACGCTTCCGTGACCTTGTCATGCGCCTTGAGGAAGAAGGCGGTCTCTCCCATCGACACGAAGAACGATACCGCCATGCCGAACGCAGCCGAAGCAAGGCCGACGATCGCTACGACTGCCCCGTCGCCGAGCTCCGCGCCCGCTTCGAACACGGACTGCACGAGGCTCACACCGAGGTTCACGAGAAGCAGCAGTATGCCTGCCTGAACGAAGAGCCACGGACGCGCACGGAAAGTATTCCAGCCGTACGAGAGCACGTCCTTAACCAGGAGCGTACCCATACGCTATCCGTTGAGGTGCGCCTTGCAGGTGCGTGCCGCAGGATCCGCCTCAAGACGCTCCTCCTCGATCTCCTCCCCGGAAACTTCGCAGACGCCGTACGTTCCCTCCTCAAGACGCGCGAGCGCGGCGAGAACGTCGTTGTAGCGGGCCTCTAGGTCTACGAGGATGGCATTGTTATTGCCGAATTCCTCCATCTGGTCTGCACGATCGTTCGGATCGGCTTCGAGTCCGGTCTCTTCAGGGACAGCCTCCCAGTCGTTCGGGTTGCTCGGGTTCTTGCGGCCTACGGTCGCGAGCTCAGCCTCGAGGCGAGCCTTCTCTTCCGTAAGGCGGGTGCGGAAATGTTCGGTATTCATGCCGGTACTCTAGCATGAATCGGATCGGGGAAATCCAGTCCCCTACTCAGCCTTAAGTCGCGGAAGCAGCGCCTCAAACGCCGCCTCGTCGCGGGCGATTATGAGCGTGCGCTTGTCGGCGTAGCCGTACAAAAGAAGTGAGCGGCCCGCAGTATCGCGCAATACGCGGACGTCATGGTTCGCGACAACCGCGTCCGAGAACCGGGAAAGCGCGCTTGCGGGAACCGGATCGAGCGCTACGGGCGTCGTGGTCGCGGCGGTCGACGTGGCCGTGGTTGTGGCTACAGGCTCAGGAGCCGCCTCTGTCGGGTAGAGCGGATAGAGTATGGAAAGGTCTCGCAGCATGAGCGGCTCCCAGGTAAGCATGCCTGCGTAGGTGCGCTCATACGAGTCAACGCGAAGCGCGAAGAATACGCTTGATTCGCTGCCAGTGTTCACGACGCCCGCAGCGCTCTCCTTTGCGATGTTGCGAAGGAGGATATCCGGAGCCGGTACCTGGAGCGCGCGAAGGAACGCTGCCCCGCCGGCAGGGCTCTTCACGATGCCGCCGCCCTCTTCGGTCATGTCCTCAAGGATGTAGGTGACAATCACGTTCCCGGGGACTACTGCCCCGCCTGCACTCGTCGCGAGCGCGCGCATGAGCTCGTCTCCAGTGCCGGAGAGCTCCTCGTATTCGTCAGCGACCACGATGGACGGTACGGTGAGCGCTGCGATAGGCGTGTCGCGCATGGTCATGACGAACTGGTAGGTCAAGAACACGCCGCCAACCGCAAGCGCTATGAGGAGTACGCCGCTTCCGATGGCAAGCATCGCCTTCCCGCTGCCTTGCTTCTTTACCGGTGCCGCTACGCGCGGCGTTGCCGAGTCCTGCTCGGCAGCGAGCACGGAGAACGTGGACGCGCCCTGGGTATCGATGCGCTTAGCGAAATCTGAGGAGTATGTGTGCATCCGGTCGGGTGCAGGCGCAGCGTTCGGGCGCGCTGGCAGCGCCTCTTCGACGGGCTCGCGATACGTATCCCTCCCCGGAGCGCGCTCAAGCGGCGGGATGCGCGCAGGCTGTGGCTCAGCCATTGGCGTGAACGCGGGAGCAGGATTCGGGACGTTCTGCCACTCAGGCTGAGCAGGAGCGGCTGGAACAGGTTCAGGTGCGG
This sequence comes from Minisyncoccota bacterium, assembly GCA_036405415.1. Taxonomy (GTDB): domain Bacteria; phylum Patescibacteriota; class Minisyncoccia; order Phycocordibacterales; family Phycocordibacteraceae; genus C7867-001. The sequence goes on along the minus strand of DASWXP010000002.1, from coordinate 452,452 downwards.
CCGCAGGAGCAGCGAAGCTGGCTGGCGGTGCAGGGATATCGGGCCATGACTTCTCTGCTGCAGGAGCAGCGGGCGCAGGGACTGCAGGCGCCGGAGACTGCTGGATAGACATGTTCGCGCTCTGGCTCACCTTCTCGCGAAGGCGCGCGAGCACCGCTTCTCGATCTTCTTTCGGCGCAACGATCGCCCCGGCTTCCTGCATCGACGGAAGCGGTACTGGTATGTCTGCTTCGCGCTCAGCGCGGGACTGCGGGCGCTCGAAGAACGGCTCTTCGGTCTTCGGAAGCGTTACGCCCGCGACAGGGACCTCTTCCCTCTTTGGTGCGGGAGCAGGAAGCGGACGCACATTTGCGTTCGCGCCGCCAGCCGCCGCCATGTCCTTTGCCATGGTGCGGATGAACTGGGAGCGGTCGACAGGGGCGCTCGGCTCCGGTGTCGGTACAGGCTGGTCGGTGGTCGCCATGACTCTCTGCAGTATAACCGCAACGCCCCGCGCATTTCGTGCGCGGGGCGTGCATAGGAGGGACTACCCTCTCGAGCCGATTATGAACCGCTTCGGGTTCTCGCACATGTCGGTGAAGGCATGTGCGGCTTCCTTCAGCTTCTGGGAGGAGGACTTGCCGAAGGAAATGACTTCCACCTGGCAGCCCTGGTTCATATCGAGGTATTCGATGAGCGGGACGAAGTCGCCGTCCCCAGTCGCAAGAATCACGGTATCGAGCTTCGGCGCGAGCTTTACGGCGTCGATGGCGAGCCCTACGTCCCAGTCGGCCTTCTTGGCGCCGTCTGAGAACACCTGAAGGCCTTTCACCTTGGTCTCGATGCCAATCTTGGTGAGGGCGTCGAAGAACGCGCTCTCTTCCCCGCTTTCGGTCGAGATGACGTAGGCGATAGCACGCACGAGGACGCGGTCCCCCACAGCCTCTTCGAGGACGTTCGCGAAGTTAACGCGGGATTTATAAAGATGTTTGGCGCTGTGGTAGAGGTTCTGAGTATCGATGAAGACCCCTACACGCTGCGCCGGATGCTTGATCACGGGCATAGCGGATTGATGTATTAAAACGGGTTGTAAGCGGGCTCAGAGGAACCCTGGTTATATTCTAGCACTGCTACGAAATGAGAATCGCGGGCTTGTGCCCGCGAGTTCCCTACTTCTTGAGCCCCAGCTTCTTCACGATCGCGCTGTAACGGCGCTTATCGTTCTTCTCGAGGTAGCGAAGATGGGTACGACGGTCAGCGACCATCTGGAGAAGACCGCGACGGGAATGGAAATCCTTCTTGTTCTTCTTGAGATGGGTCGTAAGCTCCGTGATCTTGCGGGTAAGGATAGCGACCTGCACATCCGGAGAACCGGTGTCAGTGTCATGTCGGGCCGCGTCCTTAACTACCGCGGTCTTCACTCGTTTCGTTAGCATTGGCCATACCCTACCACACCTTGATTAAAAGCGCAAGTGTTTCCTTATGGGGCGGCAAAATATTGTGCGAACCGCATGCTACCCTTCTAGGGTATGGATGCCCGGCAGATGAAACGCGAATTCCTCGAATATATCGAGATTGAGCGCGGCCGGGCGGTGAAAACGGTCGAGAATTATGACCATTACCTTACCCGTTTCTTCGAGTGGGGCGACATTAAGAACGCATCTGACATCACGGAGGAGAAAGTGCGCGAGTTCCGTCTCTGGCTGAACCGCCAGCCGGGCACGAACAAGGACTCGATGAAGCGTCGCACGCAGAATTACTACCTCATTGCCCTGCGCGCATACCTGAAGTTCCTCAGGAAGCGCGATATCGCTTCCCTTTCCCCAGAAAAGATAGAGCTTGCGAAGGTTCCTGAACGTCACTTGGACCTAATCTCGAATACGGAGCTTGAGCGCCTCCTTGCCGCAGCGGATGGGACTGACGAGCGCTCGCTCCGGGATAAGGCGATACTGGAGCTCTTCTTCTCTACGGGACTCCGTGTTTCTGAGCTCTGTTCCCTCGATTCGGACCTTGATCTCTCTCGAGACGACTTCTCTATCCGCGGAAAGGGCGACAAGGTACGCGTCGTATTCCTTTCTGAAGCCGCAAAGAATGCGGTACGGGCCTACCTTAAAGCCCGTACGGACATGGAACCTGCCCTCTTTGTATCGGTCGCGCGCGTAAAGGAAGCGAAAAAGCGCCCCCCTACCCGCCTCACTCCCCGCTCCATAGAGCTTCTTATGAAAACGTATGCCGCAAAGGCAGGCATTACGAAGAAAGTTACGCCTCACGTCCTGCGCCACTCATTTGCTACGGATCTCCTCTCAAATGGCGCAGATATTCGCTCCGTGCAGCAGCTGCTTGGCCACGCCTCTATCAATACGACCCAGATCTACACGCACGTTACCGATGCGCATCTGCGGGAGGTGCACAAGAAGTTTCACTCGAGGCGGGTCTAGCAGACAGTACGGAACGATATAGAATGGGGACATGAAAATCGTCTCCTGGAACGTTAACGGCATCCGTGCAGTTCATAAGAAGGGTCTTTTCGTTCCCTTCCTCGAAGAATTGAAACCGGACATCATCTGTCTTCAGGAAACCAAGGCCGAACAGCACCAGTCCCCTGTTGATCTCAAGGGATACGAAGAATACTGGTATTCAGCGAAGAACAAGAAGGGATACAGCGGAACCGCTATCTTCTCAAAGAAGGTTCCAAAGAACGTGCTCTTCGGCATGCCGGAAGATATTGCTAAGAAGCACGGCTTGGCAGACGACGGATACGGAGACCCAAACGAGGAGGGACGCATAATAGCGGCGGATATGGGCGATTTCTACGTAGTCTCGGTCTATACCCCGAACGCCAAGGACGACCTCTCTCGTCTCCCGCTTCGGTATAGGCACTGGGACCCTGCATTTCTTGAATACATGAAGCGGCTTGAGGAGGAAAAAGCCGTTATTTTCTGCGGCGATTTGAACGTTGCGCATACTCCGGACGATCTTGCCCGCCCCAAGCAGAACGTAGGCGTTAAAGGCTTTACCGATGAGGAGCGCGAAGGAATCGATAACATCGTTGCGGCAGGGTTTGTAGACACGTTCCGTCTATTCACAGAAGGAAACGGGCATTACACGTGGTGGAGCCATTTTGCCAAGGCTCGTGAGCGGAATGTCGGCTGGCGCATCGACTACGTGTTCGTTTCAAAAAAGCTTTCCAAGAAGATCAAGAAAGCCGAAATTCATCCGGACATTCTCGGATCTGACCACTGCCCCGTGTCCATTACGCTTTAAAGGACAATAAAAGACAAAGTTATCCACCTAATCCACAAAGTTGTCCTTTACTATGTCCTATAGAGCGGTACTATCTATAAGGACCTGAGGGGTCGGTAACGCTCGTGAGAGTCGTATGCCTTCCCTCGGGAGGCGAATGTTCTTTGCGCGCTCTTTGTGCCCTATCAGGTGCAAATCACGTGTAGCTAGCAGCTGTCCAACGAACTTCGGAGCGTATCTCCCTCACACTAAACTGGGTCCGGCTCGCGTCCCGTTCCACGTGAAAGCACAATCATCAGTTCATTCTGTCAGATTCAACCATCTCTATTGGCGGGCCTCATTCCAAAGCCCCTAACCCCATTTCTTGCTCGCCGCTCGGTAGAATCAGACATTACAGAGGCCGCTTCCTGCGGCCTTTCTGTTTTCACATGAAACAATGCGTTTGGAGAGTAGAACGCCTTAAATACTAGATATTTCGGTGTTCCACGTGAAAATTTCTAGCAAACATGGTGCCTTTCGAGGATTTCTCGTATTTCCCTCTCCTCTTCGACCTCCCTTCGCTTCTTTCCGGATTCTCCCAGGGCTTTAAGTTCCTGCTCTGAAAGCCCAAGTAGCTCTTCAGTGCGGGAATCCAGATATTCCTCAGTATTCTTCTTAGGATCCTCAAGAACCTCTTCAAGGAGGGCGTGCAGGGCAAAGCCAATCTTGGGACCCGGTTGCACGTGGAACTTCTCCATAATGCGATTTCCGTCAGTCTTGAGCATTCCTACAGAGATTGGATCTCTGAGCGCCTCCTCAACCATGGCCTTGTACTTGCGGAAGCGGAACGGCTGCTCCTTAGGGCGTCCGGTGCCGATGCGGTCGCAGATGCGGAGATTCAGGAGATCCCAGATATTTTCCTCTCCAACGTTCCGGATCATGCGACGAACCGCCGAAAGGGTAATCTGCTCTGGGTCGGAGAAGAACATGTGCCAGCGGACCAGTTTAGTAACCTTTTCTATAGTTTCACGTGAAAAACGCAGGTTTTCCAAGGCTTTTTTGGTTACCCGAGCGCCTACAACCTCATGGCCATGGAACGTCCAGTCCCGCTTCTCGTCAGACCAGCGGCGAGTTTCAGGTTTGGAAACATCATGGAATACCGCCGCAAGGCGTATATCAAAGCTCCATTCCTTGTCAGCAGCGTGCTGAAGGGAACGCATGAGGTGCCCAAAAACATCATAGCTATGGGCCTGATTCTGCTCTATGCCTACACCTCGAGTGAGATCTGGAGCAATGTAGGTAAGGATTCCGAGCTGCTGGCATAGGACGAGCGCCATCATCGGCTGCGAGGAATTGAGGATCCGGACGAACTCGTCGCGGACTCTTTCACGTGAAATGTGTCCCAGATTAGAGCCCTTTTCCTGGATGGCTGCTGCCGTGTCCGTATCAAGCGCGAAATGGAGCTCGGCAACGAGACGAATCGCGCGCATAAGACGCAGTGCATCCTCCTCAAACCGCTCGGTAGGGGAACCCACGGTACGCAGAACCTTCGATTCTATGTCCTTTTGTCCTTTATAAGGGTCAACAAGCTGTCCTTTAGAATCATCAAGGGCAATGGCATTTATCGTGAAGTCACGACGGGCAAGATCCTCCTCGAGGTTATCCCCAAAGGCAACTGCGTCCGGACGGCGCTTGTCCGAATATCCAGACTCTGTGCGGTACGGAGTTACTTCAATGATCGCGAGCTTGGGGTCTTCGCTCCCGGTCTTTACGCCAACGGTCCCGAAGTCGTTCTCGTAGAAGGATTCAGGGAAGACCGCCTGGATGTGCTCAGGCTTCGCATTCGTGGTAACGTCCCAGTCCTTTGGGGTGCGGTTGAGAAGGAGATCGCGTACGCAACCGCCCACGAGATATGCCTCATATCCGGCATCGCGCAGGGAAGCGGTTACACGGGAAACCTCGAGGGGAACCGCGTATTTCATATCCGAAATACTAGTACGTGAGTGGCCTTTCTCCTAGTCGTCGCGTACTATCAGGGGCAGGCCTCTGTGGTGAAATGGATATCACAACAGTCTTCGGAACTGTCGTTCCAGGTTCGAGTCCTGGCGGAGGCACCAGTATGAAACGAGACGATTCGCACTTCGTGCGTGCGGCCGACATGTTCGGGACTCCGGTGTACGTCTATGAAGAAAGCGTCATTCGGGCACAGTGCCAGAAGCTAAAGCGTCATTTCCCCGAAATAGAGTTTCATTATGCCGTTAAGGCCAATGCGAACCCCCAGGTCCTGAGGATAATCAGGGAAGAGGGAATCGGGGCAGAGGCAGTGAGTCTGGGAGAACTCAGTGCTGCTAAGAGAGCAGGATTCCCGGCAAGGACCCTGAGCTTCACTTGTTCCAGCCTTTCAGAAGCGGAGCTCGTGAAAGCTGCAGGCTCAGGAGCCCGTATAAACCTAGATTCACTCACGCAGCTCGAAATATGGGGCAGGAACGGCCTCGGAAAGAATGTCTCACTCAGGATCAATCAGGGCATCGGTGCCGGGCATCATGCGCATGTCATGACGGGCGGACCTAACAGCAAGTTCGGCATCACGCTCAAGGACATACCGAAAGCCAAAGAGATAGCTGTTTCGTACGGGCTGCGCATAACCGGCATCCAGCAGCACATAGGTTCGAATGTCCTTGATGCTGACACGTTCCTCAAAGCGGTACGTGCGCTTCTTGGAACTGCGGGGAAGTTTCCTGATGTAGCGCACGTAGATTTCGGTGGCGGGCTCGGGATCCCGTACCGCCCGGAGGAATGGGAACTTGATCTCAAGACACTCGGAAAGAACATGCGCGCCCTGTTGCGCGATTTTAAGGACCAGAAGGGCAGAGAGATTGTGTTCGCTATGGAGCCTGGACGTTTCATCGTTGCGGAGAGTGGCACGCTCGTAACATCCGTAACAGACGTTAAGGAAACAGCGAAGCGCACCTTCGTGGGCGTGAACACCGGCTTCAACCATCTCATTCGTCATGCGATGTACGGCGCGTATCATCCGATAGATATAGTAGGTCGCAGGAGCGGCAAGAAGGCCCACATAACGGTTGCGGGGAACATATGCGAATCAGGGGACTTGCTTGCGATAGACCGCTCCATGCTGCTCCCGGAGATCGGAGAGCTTCTTGCTATCAGGAACGCTGGCGCATACGGATTCTCTATGGCCAGTCACTTCAATCTGCGGGCGCTCCCGAAGGAAGCGCTACTCGGCAGGGAAGGGGACCTCTCGGATATATCCTTCCCGCCGTGGGACATCGCACGCTAGAGACTGGAGTTCTCTGGCATACCTGTGCTATGATGCCTCCCGAAGCGGCCATGGTTTAGTGGTAAAACGCGTCCTTGCCAAGGACGAGTCGGGAGTTCGATTCTCCCTGGCCGCACTCGAGAAACACAAAAGACAGCCCGAAAGGCTGTCTTTTGTGTTAGGGGATAACAGTGGATAAGTAGGGGGATAATGGGGATAAAGGACAGAGGACATTTATGATGGATCGATGAACGTCCCTAAAAAACCCAGCAATGAAAAGGATTTCCTCAAAGTCTCCTAAACGACACTCGGGCACAACGTGCGAATATTCATATTCCTGCTAGGATGTCCGCATCGGGCCGTAGTATACCGGTAGTACGTCTGCTTTGGGAGCAGATAGACCGAGTTCGATTCTCGGCGGCCCGACAAGAGATGTGATATGCTCGAACCCGAAGCGGGCGTAGTTTAGTGGTAAAACACGACTCTTCCAAAGTTGAGTTGGGAGTTCGATTCTCCCCGCCCGCACCGAAGCAATGAAAGAACGACGCAGCACATGCGTCGTTCTTTCATATAAGACACATGCGTGCGTGCTATCTTAAGTAGTACGAACCGGCGTCTTGCACGGTCAATCCGTTATCAATGAACCTTTCGTCTATGTACATCACTGCCCATCAGAGGAACGCTGCTGCGCTCATCGCGCTCGCTGTATTCCTTGCAGGAGCTGCGCTCATGCCGTCTTCGGCACGCGCTGCCACCTGCGTCTTTAGCACCAAGAACCTCGAGATCGGAACGGTCAGCGAAGAGGTGCGCTGCTTGCAGCGCTACCTTAACGGCGCCGGCTACACCATCTCAGCGTCCGGCGTGGGGTCTCCTGGCCAGGAGACCAATCAGTTCCAGGCGAAGACCGCAGCCGCAGTGTCGAAGTGGCAGGCCGCAAACGGTATTTCCGCTACCGGCACCTGGGGCCCGCTTTCGCGCGCGAAGTACATCGTGCTCACGTCAGGAGGCACTTCAGCGCCAAAGCCAACCCCGACGCCAACGCCTACGCCAGCACCGACACCACTTCCAACGACTCCGGTAGTGAGCTCTGCGCAGCGAGAGGCGCGCAACGCGATCCTCGACGCGCGCGATTCGTACGAGGACACGATGGACGACTATGAGGACGCGAAGGACGACGGCGATAACGTAGGGAAGTCCAAGACGTATCTCGCCGAGGCAGACAATCTTCTCAAGGACGCACTATACGCGTTCGTGGAGGAGGATTACTCAGAGGCAGAGAGCCTCGCGCAGGACGCGCAGGAGTCCATCGATGACGCCGCAGACGAGATCGACGGCAATGATGGCGGTGACGAGGACGAAGCCGAGGAGAAGATCAAGAAGACCGATCGTGCGCTCGACGATGCGTGGGACGAGGTAGACGAAGCTTACGACGACGGCGAGGACACCGACGAGGCTGAGGACCTCCTTGATGAGGCTGCTGACCTCCTTAACGATGCCGAGGACGCATTCGACGATAAGGACTACAACGACGCAATCGAGCTCGCAGACGAGGCGATGGATCTCATCGACGAGGCCCTCGACGAGATCGGCACCGGAAGCTCTTCCGGCGATGACGAGTCTGATGCAGAAGATGCGATCGAGGACGCGCAGGACGCGATCGACGAGGCTCGTGACGAGATCGATGAGGCTGATGACGACGGTGAGGATACCGACGAGGCGTACGATCTTCTCGATGAGGCAGAGGATGCACTCGCAGACGCTGAGGACGCATTCGACGACGAGGACTACGACGACGCTATCGACTTCGCAGATGAGGCTATGGACCTCGCCGAAGAGGCGGTAGACGCGCTCTAGAAGAGACGCTCCAACACAAAAGCCCGCTTCACGCGGGCTTTTGTGTTTTGGCGTATGATTTCTGTATGGAACCCCTGGCAAACCGCATCCGTCCCCAGATCCTCGACCAATACGTGGGTCAGGAACATCTGGTGGGGGAGGGGAAACCGCTTCGCGTGGCTATCGAGAAGAAGCACCGCTTCTCATTCGTCCTGTGGGGCCCGCCAGGCACCGGAAAGACCACGATCGCGCGCATCTACGCGCGGGCACTCGACGCGGAGCTGTACGAGCTGTCTGCGGTCTCAGCAGGGAAGGACGACATCAGGAAGATCGTGGGGCAGGGCAATCCGGGAAGCGCTCTTAACTTACGTCCCAAAGTCCTGTTTCTCGACGAGATACACCGGTTTAACAAGAGCCAGCAGGACTTTCTGCTCCCGTATGTAGAGAGCGGGGAGCTGACGCTTATCGGTGCCACGACCGAGAACCCGTCGTTTGAGGTTATCCCGGCCCTTCTCTCGCGCTGCCGTGTCTTCGTGCTCGAACCGATTAGCGAGGAAGCGCTGAGGGCTATTATCGCGCGCACGAAGATAAAGCTCTCGAAGGATGCGTTCGAGTGGCTCATGGGTTACGCGAATGGGGACGCGCGCCGAGCGCTCACGATGCTCGAAGGATCGAAGTCTCTCTACGGGAAAGTTACCGTTGAAACGCTCACGAAAGCGCTCGAGGACCCGCACCTGCGCTACGACAAGAAGGGAGATGAGCACTATGACACCATAAGCGCCTTCATTAAGAGCATGCGTGCCTCGCAGCCGGATGCCGCCATGTACTATCTGGCCCGCATGGTAGAGGCAGGGGAGGATCCGCTCTTCATCGCCCGCAGGATGGTTATCTTCGCGTCAGAGGACATAGGGCTTGCCCAGCCAACTGCGCTCGTTGTGGCGAACGCGGTGTTCGAAGCATGCCGGAGCATCGGGTATCCGGAATGCGCCATAAACCTCGCACATGGCGTCGCATACCTCTCTCAGTGCAAGAAGACGAAGTCCGCGTATGAAGCGCTCCGCGCGGCACAGGCAGACGTGCATGCGTTCGGGAACCTTCCAGTCCCAAAGAAGCTCCGGAACGCTCCCACGAAGCTCATGAAGGGCCTTGAATACGGGAAGGGGTACGAACGCTACGGTACAGAAAGTTATATGCCCGAGAAGCTGAAGCACAAGAAGTATTTCCCAGAAGGAACATAGCAAAAGCCCCGCAGGTGCGGGGCTTTTGCAAGAAAACCTTAGAACTACTTAACTGCGTCCTTAAGCGCCTTTGCTGCGCGGAACTTCGGAGTGCGGGTTGCAGCGATCTTGATGGTCTCGCCGGTGCGCGGGTTGCGGCCGGTGCGAGCCGGACGTGCCTTTGCGCTGAAGATGCCGAGGCCTGCGATAGAAACCTCGTCACCGCCCTTAAGGCCGTCGGTGATGCACGAGATAACGGTCTCGACTGCGCGCTCTGCGTCAGCCTTGGTACCACCGAGTACCTCCTGCACCTTTCCTGCGATATCTGCCTTGTTCATGTGTCGTTCTTTTAGGGGTTAATCCTCTTAGGGCTCACAAGCCCTATGAGAGGGCTACGGGAAAAGTATAGAAAACGCCATATTTTACGCAATAGGGGTTGATTTTATAAGGGGATAAGGTGAAATCAATATTTTTCAACAAAACAGCCCCGCAGAAGCGAGGCCGTTTTGTAAGAAAAGCCATCTTATCGCGCAAATTCAACGACTCGGTTCTCTCGAATCACGTTAACCTTGATCTCTCCTGGATATTTGAGCTCCTTCTGGATGCGCTCTGCGATATCGCGTGCAAGGCGATGCGTCTGAATGTCAGAAACCTTGCCTGGATTCACGAAAATACGGATCTCACGGCCTGCTGAGATTGCAAACACCTTCTCGACGCCCGGGAATCCGAGCGCGACGCGCTCAAGATCCGTAAGGCGCTCAAGGTAGCGCTCGACGGTATCGCGTCGTGCGCCGGGACGACCTGCTGAGATCGCGTCCGCTGCCTGTACCACCATGGATTCAGGCGTTTCATACGGATACTCCTCGTGGTGCGACTGCATGGCCTGGATGACGCGACGGTCTACGCCGTACTTCTCGAGGATGCGGCGGCCGATCTCGACATGCGTACCGTCCACCTCGTGATCGAGCGCCTTACCGATGTCATGGAGAAGCGCGCCGGCCTTCGCGATGTCGACGTCTGCGCCCACTTCAGCGGCGAGCATGCCCGCGAGGTGCGCCATCTCGATCGAATGGCGGAGCACGTTCTGGCCGTAGCTGGTGCGGAAGTTGAGACGGCCGAGAAGGGTAATGAGGCGCGGGTCAAGGCCAACGACGCCTACTTCGTACGCCGCCTCCTCGCCCTTCCGCTTGATGGTCTCTGCGATCTCTGCCTTAGCCTTCTCTACAGCCTCCTCGATCTTCGCAGGCTGGATGCGGCCGTCCTCGATAAGGTTCTCAAGTGCGAGCTTCGCGGTGTGGCGGCGCAGCGGATCGAACGAAGAGAGGGTGATGCGGTCCGGGGCGTCGTCGATGATGATGTCGACGCCGGTAGCGCGCTCGAACGCCTTGATGTTGCGTCCTTCCTTGCCGATGATCTTGCCCTTAACCTCTTCGGACGGGATCTGCACGGAAAGCGTCATCACGTCGTTCGTGACGCTCGCGCTCATGCGATGAATGATCGCAAGGAGAATGGACCGAGCCTTCTCATCGAGACGCTCGCGTCCATGAGTCTCGAGCTTCTGGAGGCGCGCAAGCACGCTCTCCTCGTAGCTTTCCTCGAGATCCTTGATAAGGAGAGACTTGGCCTCGTTCTCAGAGAGGCGCGCGATGCGCGAGAGCTCCTGGCGGCGTTCCTCGCGAAGGCGCTCCACCTCCTTCTTCATGTTGGCGGCCTCGTTCTCGCGGTTCTTCACGTCTTCGCTCTCAGCGACGAGTGCACGCTCGCGCTCGTCGAGGAATTCCTCGCGCTTAGCCAGGCGCTCCGATGCCTTCGCAAGCTTCTCTTCGCGCTCTTTGAGCGGAGAGAGGCGGGATTCCTCGATAGAGTCAGCCTTGGTTTCCGCTTCCGTGATGATGCGGTTGGCACGCTCCTTCGCTTCGAGCATCTTCTGCTTCACTTCAAGCTCTAGCGACCCGCGCTGGCCGAGCGCGATAAGGAGACGGAGGACGTAGCCGAGCGCGATTCCAGCGAGGCCGGAGAGCGCGAGGAGCGAGAGGACGATCTTTATGGACATATAGGTGTGAGGCGTAGTATTTCAGCCGTTTCAGTCGTACTGGAGCCTGAAAACCATTGAAAAATAACACTTTTTAGCGTTTTTGCAAATGAAACGGCCTCGCGCAAGGCGAGGCCGTTTCAGAGGAAGGCGAGCTACTTACTCTTGTAGACGACGTCTACGAGACCGTACTTCTTCGCTTCGTCTGCGGTGAGGAAGAAGTCGCGCTCGACATCCTTTTCGATCTTCGCGACCGTCTGTCCGGTGTAGCCTGCCATGAGCTTGTTGAGGCGCTCGCGGAGCTTCAGGATCTGCTTCGCGGTGATCTCGATATCAGTCGCCTGGCCCTCAGCGCCGCCGAGCGGCTGGTGGATCATGATCTCTGCGTTCGGGAGCGCGAAGCGCTTGCCCTTGGCGCCTGCGGCAAGGGTCCATGCTCCGCCGGATGCTGCCATACCGACACACACGGTAGCAACGTCCGGCTTCACATGGTTCATAGTGTCGATCATGGCCAGCGTCGACGTGACAGATCCTCCCGGAGAGTTGATGTAGAGGTAGATATCCTTCTTCGGGTCCTCAGACTCGAGGAACAGAAGCTGTGCGATCACGAGGTTCGCAGTGTCATTGTCGATCGGGCCGCCGAGGAAGATGATGCGGTCCTTGAGGAGACGGGAATAGATATCGTATCCGCGCTCGCCGAACTGCGACTTCTCGACCACCATCGGCACGAGCATCGAGGCGCGAGGGTTCTTGCGTGTGTGTTCCATAGTAGGGCCATAGTACCAAATGACGGCACATATAAGAAAAGCGCCCGCAGGTGCGGGCGCGTTTCTTTACAGTGCTCCGTTAGCGCGGCTGCGGGCCGTTCTCGCCGGACTCTACGTCAAGAGAACCTTCGACAGAAGGGTAGGACCCGTCAGGAAGCATCTCGCCACGGACGCCGTTCTCCGGGACCTGCGGCTGCTGCTCGCTGAGGCGCTCGCCCCAGACGTAGAACGCGCCGGCTACAAGAACCGCGACGATGATCACGATGCCGATGATGGAGCCGTATGCGGCGCCCTTCTTTGCCTCTTCGGCTACCGGGGCAGGAGCAGGCGCCGGAGCGGCCGTGTCCTGCTGCATGTTCTCTCCTGGTACGTTCTCCATGATGAATGTGGGTTAGCTGTGCACTTAAGTATAGGTGACCTGATTCGCGCGCGTAAGGCTCGTGGGGATAGGAAAAGACCCCGGAATCCCGGGGTCTTTTCCTTCAAAGAAAGCTATGCAGCCTTCTTGCCCTGATACATCTCAACGGCGCGGGCGAATGCCGCCTTCGCTGCATCTACGCCCTGCCACTCTCCAACCGAGACCTCCTTGTTCTGGATCTTCTTGTAGGTCTCGAAAAAGTGCGAGATCTCCTTCAGGGTGTGCTTGTTCACGTCCCCGAGGTCCCGGATGTCGTTGAAGCGCGGGTCAGAAGCCGGTACCGCGAGCACCTTCTCGTCCTGCTCGCCGCCATCAACCATCGGAAGGATGGCTACGGGACGCGCGTGCACGAGGATGCCTGGAAGAAGCGGCTGGGTGGTGAGGAGCACCACATCAAGCGCGTCGCCGTCGTCCCAAAGCGTCTGTGGCACGAAGCCGTAGTCGAACGGGTAGCTCTGTGCGGTGTGAAGCACGCGATCAAGCGCGATCATGCCGGTCTCCTTGTCGATCTCGTACTTGTTCTTGGAACCGTTCGGGATCTCGATGACCACGTTCATCTGGTCAGCGGAGCCTGGAGCGATGTCGTGAAGAAGGTTCATGTGTTTTGTGTAGGGTTATGCCTGGTCGCGAGACTCCTCAGCGTCCGCGATCGATTCGTTGCCTTCGTCGGTGGTGGACGTCTCGTCCTCAACCGTAAGCGTGTTGTCTTCGGAATCGTCCTCGGTAACCACGGACTCGGTCTCTGTCGGATCGATGCCGGCTGCAACTGCCGGATCCATGTCCTCGGCGTTCTCAACCTCGGCTACGGACTCGTCGGTAGCAGCGGATACTGCGTCCTCCTGCTGTCCGTCCGCATCAGCGACGCTCTCGCCGCCAACTGACATGATGTCGATGTTCCAGCCGGTGAGCTTCGCGGCAAGGCGCACGTTCTGGCCACCGCGGCCAATCGCAAGCGACTGCTGGTCCTCGGATACCGTTACCTTCGCGCGGCGCTCCTCTTCGTTGAGCTCAACCTCAAGCACGGTAGCAGGGGAAAGCGACTCCTTGATGTAGGACGCCATGTCCTCGCTCCACTCGATGATGTCGATGCGCTCGCCGCCGAGCGCCGCCATGACGGTCGAGACGCGGACACCACGCTGGCCCACGAGGGAGCCAACCGGATCCACGTGTGGATCGTTCGAAGCAATCGCGATCTTGGTGCGGGAACCCGGCTCGCGCGCGAGACCCTTGATCTCGATAGCGCCCGCAGCAAGCTCCGGCACCTCCATCTCGAAGAGACGGGTGAGGAAGCGTGGATGGCTGCGCGAGAGGCGGAGGTATACGCCACGGAACCCTTCGTCTACGGCGTAGAGGTAGGCGCTGATGCGCTCGCCTGGACGGTAGCGCTCGCCAGGAATCTGCTCCTCATACGGGATCACGCCGGTCGCGCGACCAAGGTCGACGAAGATAGCGCCGCGCTCTGCGCGCTGCACGATACCCGTCACGATCTCGCCCTTCTTGTGGCCGAACTCGTCAAGGATAGAGAGCTTCTCCGCTTCGCGAATCTTCTGGATCACCACCTGCTTTGCGGTCTGTGCAGCGATGCGGCCGAAATCGTCCTGCGGCTCGAGCGGGAAGATGATCTCCTCGCCGAGCTCGGCACCGCGCTTGATGCGCTGCGCGTCCTCAAGAAGCATGTGCTTCTCCGCGTCGTAGCGCGGAAGCTCGCCTTCTGCGACCTCCTCCTCGCGATCGAAGTGCGGATGATGCGCCGGAAGCTCGGTTACTTCCTCGCCTTCCTCAGGGAAGCGCACGAGGGTCTCGTCCACGACGGTCTTCACCTGCTCGAATGACACGGTACCCGTGTTCATATCAAGAGCCCCGCGGATTACCTGTCCGCGCTTTCCGTATTCCTTCTTGTACGCCGTTGCCATCGCCTGCTCGATAGCGTCGATCATCGTCTCTTTCGTGATGCCGCGCTCCTCGAACTCGCCGAGCACTAGGTTTATGGTCTTGAGGTCCAACATAAGTCTTCTCTATGTGATTGTTCGCACCGTATATAAGGGTATGGTCGCACGCATCCGGGTTTCTCTAAAATAGAGAATGCCCGCGGGTGCGGACATTCCAGATAAGGAAAGCATACCATATATAGGCATGAGGTCAATTCGTGTCTCGTCCACAGAGTATTGACATTTTAAGTATAAAAGTGTATCGTTTTACTTAGTTTCGAGTAATGCCTTCGCCTATTAACCAGGCTCGGAGGTCTGTTCCTTCGAGTCACACATCGGGAGACCCAACGTGTCCGACACCGCCATTCCTTCTGCTCGCCCGGCCGGCGATTCCGGCAACGACTTCTTCGCCGGCATGAACACCCCGAACAACCGTCGTCGCGCCATGATCGGCCTGGGCGTCGCCGCCCTGCTGGCCGGCGCCGTCTGGCTGGTCACCGGCCAGAACCGGCCGGAATTCACCATCCAGCGCGGCGACAACCTGGTGCAGCGCATCGGCTACGAGCCGGCCATCCGGACCGCCGACCGCTTCGATCTGCCCATCTTCCTGGGCACGCCGAGCAATCCGCGGTCCGAACGGATCGACGTGAAGACGGCGCTCGCGGTCGACACCGATCACAGCCAGGTGATGGTACCGGTCTATCCGGGCGATCGCTTCAACCTGAAGCGGTTCGGCGGCGGCTTCGTCCCGGGTGCCGGCTCGCCCCACTATCGGGGCTGACCGACAACCGACGACGCCCAAACAAGTGCCCCCACGAGCAATCGTGGGGGCGTTTTCTTTTCCACGCTCTCTTCGCATACAACAACGCAGTGATTCAACAGTGGCGCGCTATACTTTCAATACTAAACGGCATGCAGGTCTCTGAAAGCGAACTCAAGGAATTCATACTCGACTCCGGACTCGTCTCCAGGAAGGATGTTGACGCTGCGGAAGAGGAAGCAAAGCGCCGGGGACAGTCCATCGGCGACATCCTCGTCTCTCAGGGACTTCTTTCTTCAGACTCGCTCCGCCGTATCAAGGCATACGTGCTCGGCATTCCGTTCGTGAACTTGAAGGACAAGAAGATTGATCTCAATGTCCTGTCACTTATTCCAGAGCCGATTGCACGCACGCACTCCATCATCGCCTTTAAGAAGGAAGGGGATTCGCTTGAGGTAGCGATGCTTGATACGGAAGACCTCCCGTCCATCGATTCGGTGCGTAAGAAGACAGGTCTCAAGATTCTTCCGCGTCTAACGGACGACGAGTCTTTGAAGAACGTGCTGCTGCAGTACCAGAAGTCGCTCAAGGAAGAGTTCGGCGACCTTATCTCGACCGAGGCAGGCCGCATCAATCTCATCAAGGACGCAGGGGCGGGGGACGACGCGTCGGGCGAGGACCTCAAGAAGATGGCAGAGGACCTGCCGATCGTGCGTATCGTGGATACGCTCCTGCGTCACGCCATCATCCAGAAGGCGTCCGACATCCACATCGAGCCGATGGAGCAGGAAGTCTTGGTGCGCTATCGCATCGACGGTGTGCTGCATGACGCCATGACGCTCCCGCGCACCGCGTCTGCCGGCATCACGGCCCGCATCAAGGTGCTCGCGAACCTAAAGCTCGACGAGAAGCGTCTCCCGCAGGACGGCCGTTTCAAGATGGAGACCGAGACCGACAAGGTCTCGTTCCGCGTGTCGATGCTGCCGACCTATTACGGCGAGAAGATTGTTATGCGTCTCCTTCGCGAGACGGGCGAAGGCTTCACGCTCGACGTGCTCGGGTTCCATGGCGACACCATGGAGCGCATTCATAAGGCGACGAAGCAGACCACCGGCATCATCCTCATCTCTGGTCCTACCGGATCCGGAAAGACGACGACCTTGTATACGATTCTCGACATCCTCAATACGCCGGACGTGAACATCTCTACGATCGAGGACCCGATCGAGTACCAGATGAAGCGCGTGAACCAGACGCAGGTGAAGCCGGAGATCGGATTCACGTTCGCGAACGGCCTCCGTTCCCTCGTGCGCCAGGACCCGGACATCATCATGGTGGGAGAGATACGCGACGGCGAGACCGCGTCGCTCGCGATCAACGCCGCGCTTACGGGACACCTCGTGCTCTCGACCATCCACACCAACTCCGCAGCCGGCGCCATCCCGCGCCTCATCGATATGGGCGTGGAGCCGTTCCTCCTTGTTTCCACGCTCCGCGTTATCGTGGGTCAGCGTCTCGTGCGCAGGCTCTGCGACGACAAGGAACAGTTCGCGCTCGATACGGAAGAGCGCGCGAAGGTAGCGCATGACGACAAGTTCGACGCGGTATTGAAGGCGCTCACGGACGAGAAGCTCGTGAAGGCGGGCACGAAGATCGAGAGCGTGCCGTTCCATGGTCCGAAGCCGTCGTCCCAGTGCGAGGACGGATACTCAGGGCGCATCGGCATCCATGAGGTGCTCTCGGTGTCGCCGGCGATCCGCGACATCATCCTCCATAGCGGCACAACGGACGCGATAGAGGCGCAGGCGCGCAAGGAGGGCATGCTCACGATGCTTGAGGACGGCATCTACAAGAGCGCGCGCGGCATCACCTCCATCGAGGAGGTGCTCCGTGCGGTTTCTGAATAGATTGTTTTTATACGGGTAGGGGAGTATAACGGACGCGGAACACATCCTCTCTGTCCGGATTTCCGACAGTGTGTTCTCGGAGGAGTGAATATGAAAAAGACCATCACAGGTCTCATGATTGCCGTCGCCATCGCGGCTGGGGCCACCTGGGTCTCCGGCATGATCCCGTTCGTGTCCCTGGACAACGACACGGGCGTCGGAGGACTCTGGTCTTTCGTGGTCGCGATGGCCATCGCGGCCGCGCTGTACTGGTGGATGACGGAGAACATCGCCTTCGTCATCGCCGGCCTCGGCCTGCTGATCGCGCTGCTGTGCCGCTGGGGCGGCTTCGAACTGCTCCAGGACATCGGCTGGCTCGGGCTGATCGCCGGCGTCTCGGCCGGCATCCTGCTGGCCACGGTGCCGAGGCCCCGTTCCGGTCACTGATCGGCCTTCGTCTGGCCACGGGCCGGGTTCCTCCTACGGAACCCGGCCCGTTCGCATATCTGCATGCTACGATTCGGATATGAAATTCCGCGTAACCGCGAAGACCAGTGACGGAAGCGAAGTGCATCGCGTCATCGAAGCGCCGACGCGCTTTGCGGTGTACGGCGAGATGGAGAAGGAGGGCGCAACAGTTGTCTCGGTAGAAGAAGCGAGGGGCGGAAGCGGTCCTGCATGGACGCAGATAACCTTCGGCTCGGGCATTAAGACCGACCAGAAGATAACGTTCACGAAAAATCTCGCCGCGATGCTTTCAGCGGGTCTTCCGCTTACGCGCGCGCTCTCTGTTATCGAGCGCCAGGCAACTAATAAATACCTGAAGAAGACCGTTGCGGCGCTCAGCGAGGAGGTTAAGAAGGGCTCCTCGTTCCATGAGGCGCTCGCGAAGCATCCGAAGGTATTCTCGGAGCTCTTCATCGCCATGACGAAAGCGGGCGAGGAATCAGGAACGCTCGCCGAGTCGCTTTCCGTGGTTGCGCGCCAGATGGAGAAGGCGTTCAACCTCCAGAAGAAGGTGAAGGGCGCCATGATCTATCCGATGATCATCCTCACCGCGATCGTCATCATCGGCGTGCTCATGCTCATCTACGTGGTGCCGACCCTTTCCAATACGTTCAAGGAGCTCGGGGTAGAGCTTCCCGCAGCAACGAAGGCCATCATCGACACGTCTGATTTCATGGCCTCGAACGCATTCCTTACCATGGGAATCCTCATCGCCGTCTTCGCCGGCATATTCTTCTTTGTCCGCTCGAAGCCGGGCGCACGGATCGTCCTCATGCTCGCGCTCCGCATGCCGGTTATCGGAGAACTCGTACGCGAGACCATGAGCGCACGTGCCGCACGCTCCCTGTCGTCGCTTCTTTCTTCCGGCGTCGAGATGCTTTCCGCGCTCAAGATTTCAGGGGAAGTGGTGGGAGACAACAGCTTCGGGAAGGTGCTCCGGGAAGCGGAAGAACGCGTCAGGAAGGGCGAGGCACTTTCCGCGTCGTTCATCGATCATCCGAAGCTCTACCCGGTATTCGTAGGCGACATGATCGCCGTGGGCGAGGAGACCGGAAAGGTAGCGGACATGCTCGGGCAGGTAGCGCAGTACTACGAGACCGACGTCGAGGAGCGCACCAAGGACCTCTCTACCATCATTGAGCCGCTCCTCATGCTTTTCATCGGAGGCGCCGTGGGCATCTTCGCGATGGCGATGATCACGCCGATCTACTCGCTCTCCGATAAGATCTAGCTCGACAGCAAAGCCTGGGCCGCGCGGCCTTTCACATACTCTGGTGCGGTATCATGCATCTATGCAACCGATGCGCGGTATGACGCTCGTAGACGTTATCGTCGGTTCTGCGCTCGTGCTCATCGTGTTCGTCGCGCTCCTCGGGCTCCTGCGCACCTCGCTCCTCGTGTCTTCCTCGGCCAAAGCGAAGGCAGGCGCGACCGCGGTAGCGACCACGCAGATCGAATACATCCGCTCGCTCGACTACGCGACGGTGGGGACCATCGGCGGCATTCCCGCAGGTCCGGTAGCGCAGTACGCGACCACCACCATGAACGGCATCCCGTATGCGGTCCGTACATTCGTGCAGTACGTGGACGATCCAAAAGACGGAAGCGGCTCAGCGGACACAAACGGCATCACCACTGACTACAAGCGCGTACGCGTGTCTGCGAGCTACACGTTCCGGGGGGAGGAACGCGAGGTGGCGATCATATCGAACGTATCTCCGAACGGCGTAGAGAGCACGACGGGCGGCGGTACCCTCAGGATCCAGGTAGTGAACGCGCTCGGAAGCGCGGTGTCGGGCGCATCGGTCCGTATCTATAACCCGAGCCTCTCGCCGAACGTTGACGTGACGACATTCACCGACACAACCGGTGCGGTTATATTCCCGGGCGCGGCTACGTCAACCGACTATCGCGTCACCGTGACCAAGGACGGCTACTCTTCGGCACAGACCTATGCGCGCGATAGCTCGAACCAGAACCCAACCCCTGGGTATCTCACGGTTGCGCAGGGACAGACCACGACCAGCACCTTCGCTATAGACGTGCTCTCCTCGTTCACGGTGCAGACTTTCTATGCAGAGCAGGCGACATCGACCGAAGATACTTTCGATTCGGCGGCGCGCGTAACCGCTCTCGTGAATGTGGTGCATAGCACGGATGCTATGACGCTCGCCGGGGACGGCATGGGCGGATACGTATCCTCAGGTTCGTTCCAGGGCCTTCCTTTAGCGCCTTCATACCTGGTCCGGTGGACGGACGCGTCATTCCAAACAGTGCTAGGGGGCGGCACAAGTGTGCTGGTGCGCGTGCTCGACCAGAGTGGCGCGCCGCTCCCGGACAGCGTGCTCCCAGGAAACAGCGCAGGATTCTCATCCTCGCCGATATCGCTCTCGGGAGTGTCGACGACGACCTATCCGACACTCGCGCTCGGAGCGAGCCTCTCGACGAGCGTCCCGACGAGCGCGCCGCGCATCCTCAAGTGGAGCCTCGCGTCAGTCGTAGGACCGATCCCGGCGCCGAACGTCCCGTTCACGCTCACCGGACAGAAGCTCAAGGGAACCACGGGTACGGGCGCCGCCATCTATAAGACCGTGATCGCGACTAGTACGGATGCTTCCGGATCGCGTCCGCTCTCGCTCGAGTGGGACCAGTACGGCTTCACGATCGGGAGCGGATTCACGTTCTCGACGTCTACGCCGAGTATCCCGTTCGTCGTCGAGCCTGGCACCACGCAGAGCGCGCGCGTCATCGTACAATAAGGCTATGCATCCGCGCGGATTCACGCTCGTCGAGATGGTAGTCGTGGTCGGGCTCACAAGTCTCGTGGGTCTCGGCCTTCTCTCCATGATCACGTACTTCTATCGCTCGAACGCCTTTCTGCTCGAGGCTACGAGCGCGGTCGATAGCGCGAGCCGCGGCGTGAACCAGTCGCTCGAGCATCTGCGCGAAGCGTCATACGGAGAGGACGGCGGCTATCCGCTTGTCGCTACCGCAACCTCGAGCGTCACGTTCTACTCGGATCTCGACGTCGATTCGAGCATCGAGCGCATTCGGCTCTACGTCTCAAATGGCGTGCTGTATCGTGGCGTGACCGAGGCGGCAGGGAATCCGCCGTCATACACCGGGCAGCCAGAGACGACGAGTGTGCTCGCGACCGACGTGAAGAACGCAGCGTCGACGCCCGCGTTTAGGTACTTCGATATCGACGGCACGGAACTAACCGGGACCATAGATGTCGCTGAGGTGCGTACCGTACGGGTGCGCTTTGATGTCGACATCAATCCGCAGCGCGCACCGAACATCCTCACGCTTGAGGGTGGCGCGACCTTGCGCAACCTGCGCGACGAATAGCTATGAAACGGACTCCTCAGCGCGGCTACCTCATGCTCATGGCGATCGTGTTCGGCGCCATATTCGTGACCGTGCTTGGCGCGCTCACCGGGTTCGTGCTCACGGAGAACCGACTTCAGTCGAACGCGACGTCGATGGCGCGCGCGACCGCTATCGCGGAAGCGGGCATCGAGTACTACCGCTGGTTCCTCGCGCACTATCCGAACGATCTTCAGAACGGTACCGGACAGCCAGGACCCTACTCTATCCCGTACCAGGACCCGGAAGGAGGACAGACCGGCACCATCAGTCTCTCGGTTACCGGCAACAGTTCCTGCGGCACGGTCACGTCGGTGGACCTGCGTTCCACGGGCACACCGTCTGAGAGCCCGACCGTCTCGCGCACGATCCTTGCACGCTACGCGCGGCCGACCGTTGCGCAGTACGCGTACGTGCTCAACAGTACCGTGTGGGCAGGCGAGGATCGTGTGATCCTCGGTCCGTACCATTCGAACGGCGGCATCCGCATGGACGGAACGGCGAACTCTCCTGTTACGAGTTCTCTCTCGTCATGGATTTGCAACAGCGATTTCGGATGCTCAGGAAATCAGACCAAGCCCGGGGTGTGGGGTGCGGGAACGAATCAGAGTCTGTGGGAATATCCCGTGCCGCAGGTCGATTTCAGCGGTATCGCTGCTGACTTCTCAGCCTTAAAGACGAAGGCGCTCGCGTCAGGGCGGCACTTGCCTCGCTTCAGTAACAGCACCAATGTGAATAACGCAGGGTACTGGCGCGGGTACCACCTCATCTTCAATTCAAACGGCACTGTCTCGGTATATCGCGTGAGCAACACGTCCGTCGTCGACTCGCAGCAAATTAACGCGATCGAAGAGACGGATGATTACCCGGACCGCACCCTCATCTCGAGCGAGAGCTTCTATCAGACGCTTACGCTCCCGAGCGACTGCGCCCTCATCTTCGTTGAGGACCACGTCTGGATCGAAGGCATCGTCTCTCAGAAGGTGACGGTGGTTTCGGCGACCCCGGCTCTCACCAACGTGAAGACGAATGTAATGCTTCCGGGAAACCTCCGGTATGCAGCGACCGACGGGTCGGACGGCCTGACGGTTATCTCGGAGAACAACATCCTCATAACCCCGAACTCGCCGCAGAACATGACGCTCAACGGCATCTTCGTAGCGCAAGGAGGATCCTTCGGGCGCAACCGCTACGCCTGCCCGTCGTCGTACGAGCCGCGCACCTCGCTCACCATCCTCGGTACGACCGTGTCGAACATGCGCACTGGCACGCAGTGGCAGAACGGATGCTGGTCAGCGTTCAGCGGGTATACGGATGCGGGATACCAGAGCCGCGTCGATTCCTTCGACCGCAAGCTCTCGACCGATCCGCCCCCGTTCACCCCGCAGACGTCAACGGATTACCAGTTCGTGGACTGGCGGGAGGAGTAGGCTCCGCGTGCTACGATTGAGCCATGCTCATCGTCGGAAACTGGAAGGCGTACGTCGAGACGCGCGCGAAAGCAAAGACCCTGTACCAGGGCGCAAAGCGCCTCGCGGCAAAAGGTAATCACGAGATAGTGGTCGCGCCGCCCTTCCCGTATATCGGCATGCTTGCGCCCGCGAAGGCAGGGAAGACAGACCCAGAGCTCGCGTCCCAAGACGTTTCTATAACCGTAGGCGGCGCGCAGACCGGAGAGGTCGCCGCAGGATCGCTGCGCGGGCTTGGCGTCTCGTTCGTCATCGTCGGGCACTCAGAGCGCAGGGCGCGCGGCGAGGATGACGCCATGGTCCTCGAGAAGGCGCGCCATGCGCTTGCGCACGGCATGACACCCATCGTCTGCGTGGGGGAGCGCGAGCGAGACGATGAGGCGCACTACCTCAAGGATGTGCGTCGCCAGATCGAAGCGATCTTCGCGCACCTCTCGCCGAAGGAGCGCCTTCAGGTGGTGATCGCATACGAGCCGATCTGGGCGATCGGCAAGACCGGCGCTGACGCGATCACGCCCGCCGATCTCGGGGAGATGGTGCTCTACATCAGGAAGGTGCTCGCAGGACACATGCCAGGACGCGCGAACCAGAAGGTGCGCATCCTCTATGGCGGCTCGGTCGAGGCGACGAATGTCCGCGGGCTCGCCGGAGGAAGCGGCGTCGACGGGTTCCTCGTGGGACACGCGTCTACCGATGTCGCAGGGTTCTCTGCGCTCGTAAAAGCGCTCAGCTAGTGATGCGTACGGTACGTGACATTCGGAAGCTCGAAGGCATCCCGGTGTTGGTGCGCGCTGCGCTCAATGCTGAAGCTGAGAACGGGAAGGTCACGAACGATTTCAGGCTGCGCGCTGCGCTTCCCACAATCGAGTACCTGCGCGAGCGACATGCGAAGGTTATCCTCGCAGGGCACATAACGGGGAACGGCACTGAGACGCTGCGTCCTATGTACGAGGCGATGAAGGCCTGGATTCCGGGACTCGTGTTCTGCGACGTGCCTTCAGGACCTAAGGCACGCGCGATGGCGCGAGAGCTATCGCCAGGAGACGTGCTCATGCTCGAGAATCTGAGACGCGACAAAGGAGAGGAAGGTAACAGCAAGGAATTTTCGGCGAGCCTCGCGGACCTTGCAGACATTTTCGTACAGGACGCGTTCGATGTGTGTCATCGGAAGCACGCCTCAGTTGTTGGGGTGCCAGAGATACTTCCGAGCTATGCGGGACTGCTGCTTTCGCACGAAGTAGAAGAGCTGAAGAAGGCGCTCAAGCCGAAGCAGCCGTCCATGGCGATAATCGGTGGCGCGAAGTTCTCCACGAAGCAGCCGGTCCTGAACAAGCTCCTTAAGATCTACGGGCGCGTGTTCGTGGGCGGGGCGCTCGCGAACGATTTCATGCAGGCAACCGGACGCCCTGTGGGGAGGTCCCTGGTATCAAATGCAGATAAGGCAACGCTCAAAGCGCTGCTTCAGGACAGGAAGCTTCTTCTGCCGCTCGATTATGTCGTCGCTCCTGTGGGGAAAGGACGCGCAGAAGGACGCGTCGCTGACATACAGGATGTACAGCCGGATGAGGCAATACTTGATAACGGACCGAAGACCATCGCGATGCTCGCGGAGCATGCGAAAAGCATGAAGACCATTCTCTGGAACGGTCCTCTGGGAAATTACGAGCACGGGTTTGTCGAGGGAACGCAGGGCCTTGCGCGGGTTATCGCGGGGTCGCATGCGCACTCGATCGTAGGCGGCGGCGATACGGTAGCGGCTATCGAGAGCCTCGGACTCTCTCAAGGCTTCTCGTTCATCTCTACTGGCGGCGGCGCGATGCTCGACTATCTAGCGTACGGCACACTTCCTGGTATCGCGGCGCTACGCTAGCTCGTTGCGGATTTTCTCCGCAACCGCTTCTGCTTCACCATCCTCATACTTTGCGTTCGGCCAGAATTCAAACGATTCTCGTTCGTGGCGCGGGACGATATGCATATGGAGGTGGAACACTTCCTGTCCTGCCTCAGGCTCATGGTTTGAGTTGATGTGCACGCCCTTGGCGCCCACGGCATCGCGTACTGCAGGCGCGATCCTGCGCACGGTCTCCATGACGGCGGCGAAGTATTCCTGATCGATATCGAATACATTGCGGAACGGTACCTTCGGGATAACGAGCGTGTGTCCCGGCTCTACAGGTCCGGTCGACAGGAATGCAAGTGTCTTGTCATTCTCGTATACGATGTGCGCAGGCAGTTCCCGGCGCACGATCTTCATAAACACCCCGTTCTCTCCGTGAAGTTCCATATGCGTCAAGGATACCGCGAGCGCTGATTTTGATACAATGCGCGAACATGTTCACGCTCCATGATCCTTTGGATGAGTCGGTTCGCGAGGCGCTGTCTTCATATGACGACCTCGTCGCAGCGCTCCTTGCGCGCAGGGGCATGAAGACGAGGGAGGAAGCAGAGGCGTTCCTCTCCCCGTCCTATGACGAGGGCATACATGACCCGATGCTCATGACCGACATGTCGAAGGCGTCTGAGCGCCTTGCGCGCGCTATCGGGAACGGCGAGAAGATCGCGGTGTGGAGCGATTACGATTGCGACGGGATCCCGGGCGGTGTGCTGCTGCATGATTTCCTGAAGAAAGCAGGCGCGAACTTCGTGAACTACGTACCGCACCGGCACAACGAAGGATACGGGATGAACATTCCGGGAATAGAGCTCCTTAAGAAGGAGGGCGTATCGCTCATCGTGACCGTAGACTCGGGCATCACCGACAGCGCGCAGGTGGCCCACGCGAACAGTCTCGGCATGGAGGTAATCGTTACCGACCATCACCTCCCGAGCGCGGAAGGACTTCCGCCTGCGTACGCGGTGCTGAACCCGAACGCGCGCGAGGACGAGACCTATCCGTACAAGAGTCTCTGCGGCGCAGGCGTCGCGTGGAAGCTCGCGTGCGCGACCCTGGCGCACGGGTTCCCGGGGCGCGACGATATACCAGAAGGATGGGAGAAGTGGCTTCTCGATATGGCGGGTATGGCGACCATCGCTGATATGGTGCCGCTCACCGGAGAGAACCGCGTCATCGCTTCGTACGGGCTCCTTGTTATGCGGAAGTCTCCGCGCATCGGCTTCCAGAAGCTCTGCCGCCAGGCGCGCGTCGACCAGAAGAAGATCGCAGAAGACGATATCGGTTTCATGATCGCGCCGCGTGTGAACGCGTCGTCGCGCATGGGAGATCCGCGCGACGCGTTCGATCTGCTGTCGACCACTGACGAGAAGAAGGCGGACGAGCTCTCCCGGAAGCTCGAATCGCTTAACCGCTCTCGGCGCGCGGCTGCCGGCGCAATCACGCGTGCCGTCCATGACCGTCTGCTCGAGCGCAAAGCGGAAGGCAAGGAGCTTCCTCCGGTTATAGCCATGGGAGATCCGGATTGGCGACCGGGGCTTCTTGGGCTCGTCGCGAACGGCATCGCCGAGGAATACGGCCGGCCGGTATTCTTGTGGGGTCGAGAAGGGAACGGCGCGAACAAGGGATCGTGCAGGAGCGGTCCTGGCAATGTGAGCGTGGGCTCCCTCATGGCGGCCGCAGGCGATACGTTCGATCAGTTCGGCGGACATCGTGCGTCAGGCGGATTCACGGTGGCGTCGCATGCGATCTTCGATCTCGAGGAGCGGCTCGCGCGGGCGCTTGCATCACTTCCGGAAGGGGGCGCGGAAGAGGAGGTACGCGCTGACGCGCTCTTGTCTCCAGAGTCCGTGACCAAGGACCTCTTGCGGAACCTAAGCAGGCTCGCGCCATTTGGTATGGGCAACCCGCGGCCGGTCATCGCGTTCCATGAGGTACGCGTCGAGCAGGTGTCATGGTTCGGGAAGGCGAACGAGCACCTGCGCCTCGCTATCGGCCGCGGGCATGAGGAGTTTCCTGAAGCGCCGATCGAAGCCATGACCTTCTATGCGAAGCGGCAGCTCGGGGAGATGTGCGAGCGTATCGAGAAAGGGAAGCAGATCTCGCTCCTTGCGCATATCGAGGAAGATACCTTCACGCGCGGGCAGCCGATGCGCCTCCGGATCGTGTCCGTGCGCGCCTGACGCTATACTTACCTCCATGCGTTTCACTATCTATGCCGACGGCGGTTCCCGAGGGAACCCTGGGCCCGCTGGGTCCGGTGCAATTATCCGCAACGAATCAGGAGAGACGGTCGCTACCGTTTCCGAGTATCTCGGCGTTACGACGAATAATGTCGCCGAGTACACTGCGGTGCTTCGTGCGCTTGAAAAGCTCGCACACATGCTCGAATCGAGAGCTGGCGAGGCAGATGTCGAGGTTCGCATGGACAGCATGCTCGTGGTCCGGCAGATGTCGGGAGAATGGAAGATAAAGCACGAGAATATGAAGCCGCTAGCGGCAAGCACAAAAGAGGTGATGGCACGGTTCCGCTCCGTCTCGTTCACGCACGTATATCGCGAAGACAACAAGGACGCTGACAAGCTTGCCAATGAGGCGATGGATCGCGGACATTGACGCCTTTTGTTTTGAGGCGTAGGGTCAGCGGTAACCGGCACCAGCCGGAAGATTGTACTTAGGGAGAATTTCGGGTGAAGTCGAATATCGACAGTGAAGGTCTCAAGCGCGGGTTTGAGACGTATCTCGCTCATCGGGATAATCGTGACGCGGTGGAATCGGCGATAATCATCGATCTGCTCATGGGTCCGTCAGGTCTGGATTCTGAAGGAACGTATGAGCGAGCGATGGATATCTGGGAGAACCAGATTCGTCATCCTGCCAAGGTGGAGATGCGGCCGACAGGTGATCGCGCTACCGTGACGTTCTTCGTCTCCGACGAAGAAACCATCGAGATGCTCATTTTCCAGAGCGTGAGCGGCATCGTCTTGCGCTCAGTGCGCGGAACTGCGGCCGAACGCATCGCGTACGAGAGGGACTGGAAGAAGCCACGCTTCTCGTCAGAGTTCCTTCGCAAGATCTCGATGAGGAGAGTCAAATGGTCCTGCGCTGGTACCATGGGGAAATGAGCAGAACGCTCCTCTTTTCTCTGGTCTTGGGATTTGCGAGCGGCATAGTATGCCGCTCGTTTCTCGTTTAAATAAAAAATCACCGGCCATTTAGTGGCCGGTGATTCGAAAAACCATCTAGCAGCGTGCGAGCCTGTGCTCCACGACCTCCCAGTTCAGGTTGTCGAGGAACGCTTCAACGTAGGTTTTCTTCTCGGCAGGCTTGTAATCAACCATGAATGCGTGCTCCCACATATCGAGTGCAAGGAGCACTGGTACGCCTGAGAACTGGCCGAGCTGATGATCGTCTACCCATGCGGTATGAAGGCCTCCGTTCGGGGTGTCGAAGTACACAACCGTCCATCCGATGCCGCGGGTCCCGGCGACTTCCTTTATGTGCGCGATGAAGCCGTCCCAGCTCCCGTACTTCTCGTCGGCTGCCGTGCGGAGGTTGCCCTCGGCGCTCGCGACCTTCGGACCGTCCTCGAACTGCTCAAAGTAGTACTCATGCATGCGCATGCCGTCGAACTCGAACCCGAGACGGCGCCTCAGTTCGTTGATCTGGAACGCGTTACCCTCAGCATCCGCTTCGCGGAGCTTCTTGATGGTGTCGAGGATAAGGTTCGTGTGCTTCACGTAGCCTTCGTAGAGGGCAAGGTGTACCGCGATCTGGTCCTTGGAGAGGCCCTTGAGTTCTGGAAGGTCGAAGGTGCGGACAGGGTAGGTCATGGATAGATTCGTTAGCTTGCAGGCAGTATACCGCCTGGTCGTGAACATGCGATGATGGCAGGAGCATGCGTACCCGGATCCCGAAGCCTGCGCTCGCGCTTCTGATAGCTCTGCTTGCGGTGGGGAACGCATTTCTATTTGCCTTCATCCTTTGGCCGCAGGAACGGGCACTTACCGTAGCGTTTCTCGATGTGGGACAAGGAGACGCGATCTATATCGAAAGCCCGACTGGTGTTGATCTGCTTATAGACGGCGGGAAGGATCGGTCGGCGGTGCGCGAGCTTCCGAAGATCATGGGGCCGCTCGACCGCAAGATCGATATCGTGCTTGCGACGCATCCGGATGCCGATCATATCGGCGGGCTGCCAGAGGTGCTTTCGCGGTATCGTGCAGGCACTATTCTCGAGTCTGGGAAGGCCGGGGACTCGAGCCAGGCTGACCGTCTTACCGCTTCGATCCGGCGCGAAGCTGGTGCGGTGTACGGGATAGCGAAGCAGGGCATGCGCATCCACCTTGGAGACGGCGCGTACGCGGACGTGCTGTTCCCTGAAGGGAACGCAAGCCAGCTTCGCGAGACGAACGATGCGTCCGTAGTGCTGCGGCTCGTGTACGGAGACAGCGAGTTCATGCTTACCGGGGACGCGCCTTCTTGGGTTGAGGGGCGCCTCGCTCAAAAGTACGGCACGGGACTGAGGAGCGACGTGCTTAAAGCAGGGCACCACGGATCGCGCACCTCTTCTTCGGATGCGTTCTTGGCCGCGGTTATGCCCCAGACGGTGGTCGTGTCAGCAGGGAAGGATAATCCGTACGGGCATCCGCATCCTGAGGTGCTTGAGAGCGTTCGCGAGATAGGAGCGTCGGTAGTTTCAACCGCGGAGAGCGGGACCATCGTATTTAGAAGCGACGGAAAGTCCGTAATGAGGGTGCGATAAGAAAAGAGCTCCGAAACGGAGCTCTTTTCTTACTTGATGACGCCTGCCTTCTTGAGGGTGGCGAAGGCGCCGTTCTTCTTGATGTGGCGCATTCCCTTGGCGCTGATGTCCACGAGGATGGTCTTCGCGATCTCAGGTACGAAGATGCGGCGCTTCTGGAGGTTCGCCTGGCGGCGTACCTTTCCGGTCGGGTTGAACTGAGTAGCACGGGTACGGTTAGAGTACCGCCCGCCAATCTGGGTCGACTTTCCGGTTACTGCGCATTCGCGTGCCATAGTCCCCGCATGCTAGCATACGCATACGTTTTTAGGCAACTTTTCCATGGAAACCACCATTTTCACCGTTATCGTCCTCATCCTGTCGGTGGTTATCCATGAAGTGGCCCATGGATGGGCCGCAAACGCCCTCGGGGACCCCACCGCACGCCTCCAGGGCCGCCTGTCTCTCAATCCGGTCCGTCATATTGATCCGATTGGCTCGGTACTTATTCCGGCGGTGCTCGTCCTTACGAACTCCTCGTTCCTCTTTGGGTGGGCGAAGCCGGTGCCGTACAACCCGTACAACCTCAAGAACCAGCGCTGGGGCGAGGCGATCGTAGGTGTTGCGGGCGTCGCGACGAACCTGCTTCTTGCACTCATCTTCGCGCTCATTGCTCGCTTTGCGTTTGGTGCTGGTATGACGGAGTTTGGGACACTCGCATCCCTCGTTACGCTCGTAAATCTCTCGCTCGGTCTCTTTAACCTTCTTCCTATTCCGCCGCTCGACGGATACACGGTTCTTCGCGGCATCCTTCCATATCGCGCAAGCCTCTCGCTTCGCGCGCTTGAGGACAAGGTGGCAGCAGGCGGGATCCTCTCGCTTGTTGTGATTCTCTTCCTGTTCTCGTACTTCTTCGCGGCACCATTTAGCATGCTGGTGCGCAGCGTGTTCGCGTTCCTTATCGGCGCCTAGGTATGGAGCGAGTATCTGAAACCACAGTCCAGGCGATGCTCGACTTGGGCGCGCTGGTTTTTGCGTTCGCGAAGACCGACCGCATAACCCGGCATCCGGACGGCGTTTCGCTCGAATCGGATACGGATCATACGGTCATGCTTGGCATCGCGGCATGCGCGTTCGCAAGCCGGTTCGCGCCGCATCTTGATATCGGCAAGATCGCGCAGTTCGCGCTCGTGCATGACCTGGTCGAGGTGTACGCAGGAGACGTGGTTACCTCGCACGCGACGTTTACGGAAGCGGACCAGAAGAATAAGGAGGAACGCGAAGCTGAGGCACTCGCGCGAATCAAGCGCGAGTTCGATAGCGAGCTTCCGTGGATCGGGGATACGATCGAGTCCTATGAGAAGCTCGATACGCCAGAGGCGCGGTTCGTGAAGACGGTTGATAAGGCGATGCCGAAGATCGCGAACATCCTGAACAAGGGCATCACCTTTAGGGCGCAGGGACACAATAAGGAGAGCGGGGAAGCGTTTCTTTCAAGGCAGCGCGAGAAGCTTTCCGCGTCTTACGCTTCGGATCAGCCGGAAGCCATGGCGCTGCTTGAGGCACTCGGGGAAGAGATGATTCGGGAAATCCACTGGAATTAGAGCAGGATTCGTATACCGAACGTTTGTTCGGTATACTGGGAGTGATGAAGAACCAGCCATTCCGTCCGGCGCAGCTCCTGTCTTTCTATAAGAAGCATCGGCGTATGCCGAACATAACCGAGCTCATGGAGCTCTTCGATCTTGCGTCGAGGAGTTCCGCGTTCTATGCAGCAGAGCGCCTGGTAGAGGAGGGGTACGCGAATAAGGACCGGACCGGGAAGCTCGTACCGGCTCCGGGACTATTCCGGGTGCCTTTGGTGGGGCACATCCGCGCCGGGTTCGCCGCGCCGGCGGAAGAGGAGCTCGCTGACACCATAACCATCGGCGAGTACCTGCTCGGGGACATCAATGCGAGCTACCTGCTTTCGGTAGAAGGCGATTCCATGGAGGGAGCTGGGATACATGCGGGAGATATGGTGGTGTTCGAGCGCACGAATGACGTCTCGCCTGGGCAGATCGTGGTCGCGCTCACGGAAGACGGCTATACCCTCAAGTACCTAAGGAAGCGCGGAAAGACCTTCTACCTCGAAGCGGCGAACGACGCGTATCCGGACATCTATCCGAAAGAGGGACAGATCATCGGGAAGGTGACCGCCACCTTCCGGAAGTATGGATAGGAATGCGTCGTATCCGAGAGCCATTGTGCATTTTGACGGCGACTCGTTCTTCGCGTCCGTCGAGCAGGCGAAGGACTGGCGCCTCCGGGGGAAGCCTGTGGTTACGGGCGGGGAGCGCGGCGCCGCCACCTCGCTCTCGATAGAAGCGAAACGATTAGGGCTTCATCGCGGCATGCCCATGCAGGAGATCCGGAGAGTTTGCCCGGAAGCCATGATCGTTGCAGGGGACTACACGGCGTACTCGATCTACGCGAAGCGCATGTATGCGATCGCGCGCAGGTTCACACCGTATGTTGAGGAATACAGCATCGACGAATGCTTCGCCGATATCACCGGCCTCGATACTACGCTCGGGAAGTCGTACGAGGAAATCGCAGAAGACATAAAGAGCGCGCTCACACAGTCGCTCGGCATCACGTTTGGGGTGGGGCTCGCTCCGTCGAAGACGCTTGCGAAGGTCGCTTCGAAGCGGAACAAGCCCGACGGGTTCACCGCGCTCCCGCGAGGGTCTATCGAAGCGGTGCTCGCTGACACAGAAATTTATGATGTGTGGGGGCTCGGCGGGGCGCTGTCTGCGAGATTGCGCGGGCTCGGTGTCATCACTGCGCTCGATTACATACGCAAAGAGGACGGGTGGCTTCGCGAGCACGGGTTCGTGAAACCTGCGCGCGATACGTGGCTCGAACTCAGGGGGTACGCGATATCGCGCGTGCACACCGGAGCGCACGCGCTCCCGCACTCGGTCATGAAGACGCGCACGTTCACACCTCCCTCGGGCGACCGTGCGTTCATCCTCTCGCAGCTCTCGAAGAATCTCGAAGGCGCCTGCGCGAAGATCAGGAAGCAGGGCATGAAAGCCCGAGCACTTTCTTTTTATCTGAAGACACAAGAGTTTACATATCACGGCGTGCAAGTGGACCTGCCGGTGCCGCTTGATATGCCGCCCGAGATTCTGAAGGAGATCGATGCGCGGCTCGATGCAGTATATGCGCGCGGTGTCCTGTATCGCGCGAGCGGCGTGACGCTTCGCGGTCTCGTTACCGAGAGCGCAGCGACGCCTGACCTCTTCGGTGCGTATAAGAAGATCGACAAGAGGCACGACGCGTTCCGAGCACAGGATGTCGTGAATCGAAAGCACGGACGCAACACGGTCTTCCTCGCCTCGAGCATGCGCGCACTTACTACTCCGGACGCGAGCTACAGAACGAAAGTTGCTCCAGGGTTCGTAGCAAAAGATAGGGCGAAGAAGAAGTCGCTCAACATCCCGTACCTTGGGAGCGCGCGCTAAAAGAAGAGCGGCGCCGGAGCGCCGCAGAAATTCTTTCAGTCGAGCTCGTCCGCTCGCTTGAGGATGGCAATAACGTCTTCGAAAGAAAAGTCGAGTCCGAGAGTCTTCGTGATCACGTTCGCATACAGGATGCGCTGCGTGCGTTTCGCTTCCTCCGCTTTCGGGAATTCTCCCATCAGCGTTTCAATGAGTCCGTAACTCACGTCGTTCATCTCGTCGAGGAGAGGGACGATTCTTCGAGCCTCCTTCTCTATGAGTTCAGGCACGAGAGGCGCATGCATTTTGCACATGGCCGTACTCCATGGGAACCCGAAGGTGCGGATCCGCTCGTAGTATCCGGGAAATACTCTCGAGTGCAAGTACCGTTGCATCTCCAGGATTCCGGTGCACACTATTCGGTAATGAACGACATGCGACCGGAGATCGGCAGGGCGCTCGCGGGAGCGGGCGTGCTTGTAGTAGTCGCTTCTATCGCGCTTGCGCTTTCGACGATCCGCGAAGGTATGGAGGCGCTACCGGTTGCCGCCGTGAATGCCTCGAGTGTCGTTTCACTTACGAACGAGGAGCGTGCAGTAAAGAACCTTCCGGCGCTCGAGAGGAACGCGCTCCTTGACCTTGCCGCGCGCCTCAAGGCGGAGGACATGGCGACCAAGGGATACTACGCGCACATCGCTCCTGACGGTACGACCCCGATGGATTTCGTGAACCGTTCCGGGTACCGCTACCGCATTATCGGCGAGAACCTCGTGGTCGAGCGTACGAGTGCAGACCAGGTCGTGGAAGCGTTCATGGGTTCTCCTGGGCATCGGGCAAATATCCTTAGGAAGGATTTCACGGAGATAGGCGTAGGTACCGCTGAGGGAACACATAAGGGCAGGGACGCGATCTTCACCGTCCAGATATTCGCTGCTCCTCTGGCTGCCGTCCAAAGTTCTAAAGAAGTTGTGAAACCAATATCAAAGGTTCCTGAAGGATCGGAGCTCCCGAAGGCTCCCGTTATAACGGTTCCACGACCTCAAGCTGAGCAGAAGCCTAAGACTCCTGCGCCGGTACTCGCAACGACCACGCTTTCCATCGCTCCGTTAGACGAAAAAGTTAAAGAAATCCTGAAGCCGCTCACTATTCCGCTTGAGGCAGCGACCACTACGAGCAGCCCCTCTCCGGCTTCGGAGGTGCCTGCATACGCGCCATCCTTCCCGATTATGTTCTCCGAGCCGTCGGTTTTTGAAGATGTTTCCCGGTTAGAAGTGAAGACACCATCCGTGGCAGCAAGTTCCACTTGGATAGAAGATATTAGTTTTAAAATGAAACAAATCCTCCTTACGCTCCATTCGTTAGTGAGTAAGTTCAAGTCCTAGACGGTGAGGCGTGTTGTGTAATTCATTGACAACATTGCTTTTCTTGTTTCTGGGCTCATACTATTTCCTAATGGACAGTCGAGGAAAAGCGGTATACGAAAGCCTAAATTTTCCTGGTTTTGAGTCAATCGTTGTTAAGAATATCGTGTTCTCACACAATCTTTTCCTCAGGGGAGAGTTGGAAAATAAAAACCTAAAGATTGATAACGAGTTATCAGTTATTAATCGTACTCGTGAAGAGGAGGCTACAAGTTTCTTGGCCGGATTTGTGAGACCTGCCCTAAGAACAACTACTCTCCCTGGAACCTTTTTCCTCCATAAGTACAAGTCAGAAAAGAAAGCCTTTGAAGCAGAAGATAGAGTAAGAACATTTCTCACAGCGGTAAAGATTTTCAAGAATAGCTGGTGTAGCTCTAATTTTAGTTTCAGTATAGGGCCGAGGAATAAGTTTTATAGACCGTTTAATCTCACTGGACGGGTAGATGAAATATTTTTCTCACAGAAAAATACAACCCTTAGTTCTATGACGGAATTTAATAAAATAAAGAAGATACACCAAAGACTCTATTCTGCAGGATTTGAGAATCATTTGCATTACTCGAAGCTGTGCAACGCAACTGTATTTTTTAACAGATCTTACGAAGAAGCTTGGACGCTAATGAAAACTACGCTTGCCTTCACTGCGATAGAAAGTCTGTTTTCTGATTCTTCTAAGTCTGAAGTTACCTATAAGGTTGCACTAAGAACAGCAACTTTTCTGTATCCAAAGGATTTTCTGAAAAGAAGAGAGGTGTTCAACTTCATTAAGCGGGGATATGACATTAGAAGCTATTTCGTACACGGCTCAGATGTTCAAAAAAGAGTCGAGACTCTAATGAAGAAATTTGCTGAAGAGAAAGGAGAGGCTTACGATTTCCATAGGAATTTCATTCAAGATTTGGAAGGCATTGTAGCCGAATGCCTAAAGAAAATCCTTTTAGATGAAAAGCTCTTTGCGTTTTTTTCTAATGAAAAAATTTCTCCAGCTGAAGAATCAGAGTTTTATGAAAAGTTGTCTCTAGGAGCAGCTCTTTAATTTATGCAGAAACAATACAGTAGTGATTTATTAAGAGCACAAATTTTTAAGAAATACCTCAATGATAGATATGGCTGGGATTATGATGTAGAACACCCGCTAGCGGATCTAGTTCCTGATGTAGATGTAATTCTTAAATCAAAAACTCACAGGGAAGACCTATTTTTGCAACTCACTGAAGGAATTAAGTTTGAGGCTACTCTAGCTAGAGGGGTTGATGGAAGGGGAGTACCAATGTTTAAGACTGGTTTGATAAGAGAAGCAATTGAAAAGAAAGAGCAAAAGTATAAGCAGCAGGGTGCGGATATTTCAAATCTCTTCCTTCTAATTTTTGAAAGTTTACGACCTGAACAGATCGATCTTAATATTTCATCACTTAAAGATCAGAAGAGAGACTTCAGAGGAATATATATTATTTCTCCAAGTTTTTTGTACGGACCGCCTTCTTCACCAGAAATGACTCGAACCCAAGAAGAGTGGGTGTATGAAATCCAAAATGGCTTTTCAAGTTCGCCTCCGTAGTTGTGCTAGTCTAGAACTAAGCTTTGATAGACTTCTGAAATGAAAAAGATCTTAGTAATTGCAATACTCTTTTTGATTGTAGGAGGTGCGCTTTTTTATTGGTACGAATACCGCCCTGCACAAGCGAGAAAGGAGTGTCATGATAGGTACTGGAGGGACACAGGCACTGAAAAGTACATTCTCGAATTTGAGACTTGCATGAATGGGTTCGGCCTAACTGGTAAGCCTTAGGGGCTTAAAGTTGTTCGAATATCGTCCCAGACGGCCAGCACAAATTCATATACCTATATATAGGTATATGAATCGGAAAAACCGATTCTTGCATTTATTTTACTGCTCTTATATAGTGCCTTTAGCTCCCACGGGGGAGTTTTCATTTGCTACATGGCTACCATCAATCAGCTCACAAAGAAGTCTCGTAAGTCCACCTCAAAGAAGACCAAAGTGGTGGCTCTTGGCCGTGGCTTCAACACCCTTAAGAACCGCCCGACTTTCTACCCGGCGCCGTTCAAGCGTGGCGTGTGCACCAAGGTAACCACCAAGACTCCCCGCAAGCCTAACTCGGCTATCCGTAAGATCGCCCGCGTGCGCCTCACCAACCAGATGGAGGTTACCGCCTACATCCCAGGCGAGGGTCACAACCTTCAGGAGCACTCCGTCGTTATGCTTCGCGGTGGTCGCGTGAAGGACATCGGTGTTCAGTACACCATCGTCCGCGGACGCCTCGACACGGCAGGCCTTGATAAGCGCCGCCGTGGCCGCTCGAAGTACGGTGCTAAGCGCCCTAAGGCATAGCTTTCTAAACCATGCGTCATCCCGTAAAGAAGAAGTACCCGCGCCGTCCTGATCTCGTATACCAGTCCGAGGCAGTATCGCGCTTCATCAACACCGTCATGTGGGACGGCAAGAAGGACACCGCGCGCAAGCTCGTCTACGGTGCCTTCGATATTATCAAGGCAGAGGACATGGATCCGCTCGAGACCTTCGAGACCGCGATTCGCAATGTATCTCCGCTCATGGAGGTCCGCTCTCGCCGCGTCGGTGGCGCGAACTACCAGGTGCCGCGCGAGGTGCCGCAGCAGCGCCGCGTATCCCTCGCATACCGCTGGATCATCAATGCCGCTCGCGCCCAGAAGGGCAAGCCGATGGCACAGCGCCTCGCATCCGAGATCCTCATGGCCGCTAAGAACGAGGGTTCTGCGATCAAGAAGAAGGACGACATGCACCGCATGGCAGACGCCAACAAGGCATTCGCACACTTCGCTTGGTAAGCTGAATACCTCTCCGAAAAGAGCCGCTTCTGCGGCTCTTTTCTTTTGCTTTCCCCTCATGTACGCTCCCTTCAGAAACAGGCCTCGCCTGCAATGTTCATCACAGGAGGTCATCATGTATGACCAGTTAGCGCGAAAGCGCGAACTCGGGGACCGTGGGTATGACCACCGAGTCGTACCCTGGCGTTCCGACATCGCTGCCGCCACACTTGAAGGCACGCTCAATGCTGTTCGCTATGCCAAAGGCGAGCAGTACCAAGTGACCGCGCCTTCGGTTTCGCTCAGGTTCGCTCCTGAAAGCGATTCGGCGGTTGAGACTCAGCTTCTCTTCGGAGAGACGTTCATCGCGTATGACGTGGACCTCGTCTCCGGCTTCGCGTGGGGACAGGCTGAGCTCGACGGGCACGTCGGATTCGTCCGCCTTTCCGGTCTCAACCGGGAGGCTCGCGAATCGACGCACCGCGTAGCCGTGCCGTCCTGTCCGGTGCTTCCGCGACCGGATCGCAAGGCAAAGCCTGCGTTCACGATTCCGTTCAATGCGCGGGTAACCGTGCTCGAGCAGAGTCGCGAAGACCCGATCTATGTGAGCATCGGAGACGGCTTCTGGGTATTCGTCGGCGACCTCTCGGAAGTCGGCATTCCTGAAGAAGACCCGCTTTCGTGTTTGCAGCCTCTCGCGGGTGTGAGTTCCTATCTCTGGGGCTTCCGGAACGTGGAGGGCTTCGACTGCTCCGGCATGGTCCAGGCGCTCCACGTCGCGCAGGGAAGACGGTGTCTTCGCGATGCCGATCAGCAGGAGGAGGATGCGACGTTCGGGGAAGTCATCCCGTTCGACGAATCTCTTTCGGGCCTTCGCAGGTTCGATCACGTCTACTTTCCGGGACACGTCGCCGTCATGCTCAACTCGTCCCATGCGCTTCATGCGAAGGGGGAGAATGTGCGCAAGCTCATTATCGAGCGCATCCGCGACATCGATAGGTGGCGAAGCACGGACTGCGAGGGCGGAGCGCGGACTATCAAGCGCTTTTCCTGAAACTAAAGGGCGCGGATCTTCGGATCCGCGCCCTTTCAAGTACTATTACTAAGATGTCAGAGCTCGTAGCCGACAGTAGCTATAAGTCACTTGCGGAAGCCATTAAGGGCACGCAGGCTCCGGACTCGATTACAGAATCTCTTGCGCTTATCGACGTTGAGTACCTGTCATTTGACGGACAGCTTCATCGAGGGCAGTTCGTGCTGCATAAGGAGCTCGAGAAAGAGGTGCGGGAGATTTTCAGCGCGCTCTTAGAGATGCGCTTTCCGATAGAGCGCGCAGTGCCAGTAGTCGCGTACGGCTGGGATGATGAGCGTTCCATGGCTGACAACAACACATCCGGTTTCAATTACCGGGAGATAATCGCGTTAGATACGTTATCGAACCATTCTTTTGGGCGCGCGCTCGACATCAATCCGAGACTTAATCCCTATCATGCGTATGACGGGAGGGTATACCCCGCAGGGGCAACGCTGAATCCGGAGGCTCTGGGAACAATTACTGCCAACAGTCCCGTCGTGTCTTTATTTAAGGAAAGGGGATGGAAGTGGCTGGGCGATCGCGCAAGGATGCCCGATTATCAGCATTTCGAGAAGCCGCTCTAGCGAGCCGTTCTTTTGCCCATTCGCGCGCGAAGCGTATACTCTCGCCAGATGTCCGACCATCCTGGTCGGATTTGAAAGGGAGAGACCCAAGTGACAGAGACCCAAGACTCGCCCCGTAAATCGGGCACCAGCAAACGTGGCTTTGCCTCGATGGATCCGGAACGCCAGCGCGAGATCGCCCGGAAGGGCGGCGCTTCGGTTCCGGCCGGGAAGCGCACGTTCTCGACCGACCGCGATCTGGCCGCGAGGGCCGGCAAGAAGGGCGGGGAAGCGCACCGCCCGAACCCTTCAAAGGAACTCCCGGAGCGTCCTCGGCCGCAGCGTGAGTTCGTGTGAAGGGGAATTTGCCTTTTGCCCGCCAAAAACGTATCTTATGGATAACGCTTTTGGCGGGCTTTTTACTTTAATTACCTCTTATGAATCGCGATTACCCACTCGAGAAAGTGCGCAACTTCGGCATCGTAGCCCACGTGGACGCCGGCAAAACTACGACCTCTGAGCGCGTCTTGTTCTACACCGGTTCCCAGCACAAGATCGGCGAGGTGCATGAGGGCGAGACTACGACCGACTGGATGGAGCAGGAGCGCGAGCGCGGTATCACCATCACCGCCGCCGCTATCACCTGTTTCTGGTCCAAGTCCCAGGAGAAGGACAAGAAGGATGCGTCGAAGAAGTACCGCTTCAACGTGATCGACACCCCGGGTCACATCGACTTCACCGCCGAGGTGAAGCGCTCGATGCGCGTCTTGGATGGCGCGATCGTGGTGTTCGACGGCGTTGCTGGCGTTGAGCCGCAGTCCGAGACCAACTGGCGCCTCGCTGACGAGGCAGGCGTGCCGCGCATCTGTTTCATCAACAAGCTCGACCGCACCGGTGCGAACTTCGAGACCTCCTACGCATCG
Organism: Minisyncoccota bacterium; assembly: GCA_036405415.1. Taxonomy (GTDB): domain Bacteria; phylum Patescibacteriota; class Minisyncoccia; order Phycocordibacterales; family Phycocordibacteraceae; genus C7867-001. Next base: position 412,875 of record DASWXP010000002.1, on the reverse strand, counting down.
ATCCTCGACCGCCTCTCGAAGAAGGCCGTCCGCGCGCAGATCCCGATGGGAGCTGAGGATCAGTTCGAGGGCGTCATCGACCTTCTTTCGATGAAGGCATACACCTTCACGGGGAACATGGGCGAGGAGGTGAATGAGGGCGAGATTCCTGAGCAGTACCTCGAGGAAGCGAAGAAGTACCGCGCAGAGTTCGTCGAGCGCATCGTCGAGCACGACGAGGCAGCGATGAACGCGTTCTTCGAGGGCACCGAGCCTTCGTTTGAGGAGCTCAAGGCGATCCTCCGCAAGGCCGTTATCGCAAACGAGATCTTCCCGGTCTACACCGGTTCCGCGCTCAAGAACAAGGGCGTGCAGCTCGTGCTTGATGCCGTGGTTGACTACCTCCCGAGCCCGCTCGACCTTCCGCCAGTAACAGGTACGGATCCTAAGACCGGTGCTGAGATCACCCGCAAGGCTGACGACTCCGAGCCGTTCACCGCGCTTGCATTCAAGCTCCAGACCGACCCGTTCGTTGGTGCGCTTACCTTCTTCCGCGTGTACGCAGGTACCGTGACGGCAGGTTCGTACGTCTACAACGCGAACACTGGCAACAAGGAGCGTGTCGGCCGTATCGTGCGCCTTCAGGCAGATAAGCGCGAGGAGGTGGAGAAGGTCTTCACCGGCGAGATCGCGGCATTCGTTGGTCTCAAGGAGACGAAGACCTCGCACACCCTCTGCGACGAGAACAACCCGATCATCCTCGAGGAGATCAGTTTCCCTGAGCCGGTGGTATCCCTCCGCATCGAGCCGAAGACCAAGGCAGACCAGGAGAAGATGGGTATGGCGCTCAAGAAGCTTTCTGACGAGGACCCAACCTTCAAGATCTCGACCGACGAGGAGACCAACGAGACCATCATGGCCGGCATGGGCGAGCTCCATCTCGAGATTCTCGTGGACCGCATGAAGCGCGAGTTCAACGTGGAGGCGAACGTGGGCAAGCCGCAGGTGGCATACCGCGAGACCATCCTCGGCACCGCTGATGTCGACAACAAGTACATCAAGCAGACCGGCGGTAAGGGTCAGTACGGCCACGTGAAGATCAAGGTGAAGAAGCTCGAGCCGATCGACGAGGACGCGAAGGTCGCGAAGAACATCACCCGCGAGGATCACTTCGAGTTCATCAACAACATCAAGGGAGGTGTTATTCCGCAGGAGTACATCAACCCGATCGAGAAGGGCATCCGCGAGGCCATGAACCGCGGCGTGCTCGCGGGCTACCCGATGGTGGATGTGTCCGTAGATCTCTACGACGGATCCTTCCACGAGGTGGACTCTTCTGAAATCGCCTTCAAGATCGCCGCATCTCAGGCATTCCAGGAGGCGGCGCAGAAGGCGCGCCCAGCGATTCTCGAGCCGATCATGAAGGTCGAGGTGGTTATCCCGGATCAGTTCATGGGTGATATCACCGGAAATCTTTCCGGAAAGCGCGGCGCTATCGAGAGCATCGACGATCGCGGCATGAACAAGGTCGTGAACGCGAAGGTGCCGCTCTCCGAGATGTTCGGCTACACCACGACGTTGCGTTCCATGACGGAAGGTCGCGGTTCCATGACCATGGAGTTCGATCACTACGAGGTGGTTCCGAACAACGTCGCGAACGACATCATCGCAAGCAGGAAGTAATATCTTTGCTTGCTTGTGAAAAGCGCCCTCTTGTGGGGCGCTTTTCAGTTTATTTGTATACTTAAGCGGGTAAGGCATTCTTGCCGCATCCTTGGAGGATGGCAATGCGACTTAGACCTGGTCTTTGGATTTCAGTCGTGCTTCTTGCGGTGCTCGTGCTGTTCTGTGTAATCCTTTCGATCTTGCTCCTTTTCGGGGCAGTCGTTGTGCTCTTTGCTAACCACAGCTTCGAGGGATTCATTATCTTAGGATTCTTCAGTCTACTGCTCGGCGTCTCGGGTTCGGGGTGGTTTGCGTCTCTCGAGACGCTCATTGACTGGATACAGTTCACCAGATAAGCGACAGGCTTGATTTTTTTGAACTATTCACAAGGCCGTCCGATCTCGGGTGGTCTTAGTGTATTTGCGCTTTTGACAGATGCATACTTGGGTGCCACTCTCTGCGCAGGAGTCCTGAATAGGGAGAAACGTACATGTTGAGGTTAACCAAGCGTGAGGTGGCGATTATCTCGATAGTCCTCACTGGATTCACGCTCTTTATTGCGCCGCCCGTATGGGTGGTGTTCCTGAGCGCTCCGGCGGCGTTGTTTACCACTTCCGTGGTGTTTCTGGGCCTCGCGGCTGCTTCCTGGACACATCGCCACGAAGGTCCGTATATGCCCCTGTATTTCGGCGTCGCCGCGACGTGCTTCGCTGCAGCTGGGGCGGCGGCGCTCAGGTTTCCGTCGCTGGTCCCGGCTCCGCCTCTGGCGAACGTGGACCTGAGCGAGAGGAGCTTTCAGGTGTTCTCGATCTGGATCACCGCAGTGTTCCTGATCATGATCCTTCACAGTTGCTGGGCGAATCGTGAGCGGTCCTGAAACGACCGCATCATAGTAACGTCCTGGTCGAAAAGGCCAGGACGTTTCTCTATGCACAAACCAGGAAATCAGCCCTCGCTTTCGTGCTACGGTCTCTATATATGATCACGAAACGAACGAAACTCATGCTTCTCGTGCTGGTTGCGGTAGCTATTGGCGCGTATGCATACCTCTACTGGTGGAGTAAGGCGCCGGTGCACGGATTCCTTGATGGTATAGAGGGTGTACGCCAGGTCTCCGAACAGGCATCGAACGCAGTTATCGGCTCGCGCGGCAACCCGCCAGCCGTACAGCCAGGAGAGAACACCGTGCTTCCGCCAGCGATGACGTTCAAGACGTACGAGAATACTGAGATCGGCTTCTCATTCAGCTATCCGGATACCTGGGTGCCGTCTGCGACCCATATCGACGAGGGTACTGACGTCTGTCTTGTCGAGTCTGGGGCAACCGGAGGCTGTCTTGCGACTGTCTCGTTCGAGGACGTGAGCGTGAACATGAATGAGGACATGGCGCTCGAGGCACTCCGCGCAGACCTCCGTGCCGGCCGCATAACCGAATCTTCGCGCTCTGTAGCGGGAGAGGAGGGTACATACTTCCGTGTCTCCGGGTACCCGACAGGAGAGGAAGATTCCACGCGTGCGGTGGTATTCACCCATGAAAACCGCGTGTTCGTGATCGAGGCTGCGCTCGGCCAGGAGGCGGTATTCGACCGAATCGTCTCTACCTTCCAGTTCCAGGACTAGAGGAATCGTTTGTGTAGACGAAAAGGTCCGCTTAGGGCCTTTTCGCTTGACCCCACCGCTGCGGTCCGGTACTTTAAGCAGTAACGCGAAATACGACGCTCTTTTCGATATTCCTCTCCATTGCGGGGCAGGAGTGGCTGGAAGGCGTTGCGCGGGACCCGTCTCACGCCTTGGTCGCCTGTCGCCACTCCCGGCATTGGCAGGCAGGCGCGGCGGCGAAGTTATCACTTAGCTACCAGTAATCCTACCAATCGTATGGCAGATGCATTCGATCGCTCGAAGCCGCATATGAACGTGGGTACCATCGGTCACGTTGACCATGGTAAGACCACGCTCACGGCGTCGATCCTCAATGTCCTCAACCTCAACTCCGACAAGGGCTACAAGGCCCGCGTGGAGAAGGTCGAGAACATCGACAACGCTCCGGAGGAGAAGGCTCGCGGTATTACCATCGCGCTCCACCACTCCGAGTACGAGTCCCCGAACCGTCACTACGCGCACATTGATGCGCCGGGTCACGCGGACTACATCAAGAACATGATCACCGGTGCTGCCCAGATGGATGGCGCAGTACTCGTGGTTGCGGCTACTGACGGCGCCATGCCTCAGACCCGCGAGCACATCCTTCTTGCAAAGCAGGTTGGCGTGCCGCGCCTCATCATCTTCCTTAACAAGGTAGACATGGTGGATGACGCGGACATGCTCGACCTCGTGGAGGAAGAGATTCGCGAGCTTCTCACCAAGCAGGGCTTCGATGGTGCAGCTACCCCGGTTATCCGCGGCTCCGGTCTCAAGGCTCTTGAGGCAACCTCCGCAGATGACGAGTACGCACTCAAGGTTAAGGAGCTCGTCGACACGATGGATTCCTACTTCCCGCAGCCGGAGCGCGAGCTTGATAAGCCGTTCCTCATGCCGATCGAGGACATCTTCTCGATCGAGGGTCGCGGTACCGTTATCACCGGCCGCATCGAGCGCGGTGAGATCAAGGTCGGCGAGGAAATCGAGATCGTCGGTCTTAAGGAGACCACCAAGACCACCGTTACCGGTATCGAGATGTTCAACAAGCAGCTCCAGTCCGGTCAGGCAGGCGACAACGCAGGTATCCTTCTCCGTGGTACGAAGAAGGAGGACGTGCATCGCGGTCAGGTGCTCGCAAAGCCGGGTTCCGTAAAGCCGATCACCGAGTTTGAGGCAGAGGTATACGTCCTTTCCAAGGACGAGGGTGGCCGTCACACGCCGTTCTTCTCTGGCTACAAGCCGCAGTTCTACGTCCGCACGACCGACGTCACTGGCGAGGTGACCCTTCCGGATGGAAAGGAGATGGTTATGCCGGGCGACACTGTTACCTTCAAGGTCAAGCTCACGGCGCCTATCGCGCTTGAGGAGAACGGCCGCTTCTCGGTTCGCGAGGGCGGCAAGACCGTGGGTGCCGGCGTCGTGACGAAGATCGTCGCGTAAGCCTCTGGCTTCTTACTCGTATGGCAACCGCCGCGAAAAAGACCGCTAAGAAGGAGGCAGCCCCAGCTGGGGAGCCGAAGCTCCGGATCCGCGTCCGTGCCTACGAGCACAAGATCTTGGACCTTTCGGTTAAGCAGATCATGGACACCGCGAATCGCTTCGATGCGAAGATCGTAGGTCCGGTTCCGCTTCCGACCGAGATCAAGCGCTGGACCGTGAACCGCTCCACCTTCGTCCACAAGGACGCGCGTGAGCAGTTCGAGATGCGCATCCACAAGCGTCTCATCGACATCATGTCGCCGAACCCGAAGGTTATCGAGGCTCTCACGAACCTCACCCTTCCGTCTGGCGTCACGATCGACGTGAAGATGGTCTAAGTCTGAAAAGACTTTGCAGCAAAAGCCGCCTTCGGGCGGCTTTTGCGTTGTGGTAGAGTATCGCTCCACTAGTTCTTTGTGTTTAGAAGGAGAAGAATATGGGCTTCTTGCGCCCAGGCATCCCGCTCGAGGATAAGAAGCGCGAATATAGGCGCAATGCGGAGGTAGGTGTCATCATAAAGGCTTCGCACGATGCGGCTGAGGCAGAGAAAAAGGAAGGAGTCACCAAGCTTCCGCGCGTTGGAAAGAAAGAAGTATGGAATAAGAAAGCGCGACGGTATCGATATCGAGAAGGAGTAATCGAGAAAGGCAAGAAGAGCGGGAAAATGGAGAAGGTAGGAGGAAGATTCGCTCCCACCCCTGATTGGGCTCCTGCAGACCGACAGCCGAAGAAAAAGAGAGCCTCGTCGCGAAAGTGACGAGGCTTCTGTATAGATTTGCATTCCTCCAGGAACCCCTGTATAGTCCTTCTGTTGCTATGTCCCCTCGGGGACCAATGGCCGGGACGCCCTAACGGGGGAAACGCGCTATTGTTAGCGCCTTTATTTTTACCCAAGCATGAAATTCATCCTCGCACGCAAAGGACGCATGACGCAGATCTTCGCTGATTCCGGCGAAGTGTTCGTGGGTACCAAGGTAACGGCTGGTCCAGTCGTGGTAACCCAGGTCAAGAACACCGACGGTGCTGACGGCTACGATGCCGTTCAGGTTGCCTTCGGTGAGCAGAAGAAGGAGCGCCTTTCTAAGGCGGTCCTCGGCCACACCAAGGGTACCGGCTACCGCGTTATCAAGGAATTCCGCACTGAGGCGGGAGAGCTCGCGGTCGGTTCCGAGATCAAGGCAGACACCTTCGCCGAGGGCGACACCGTTGTCGTGACCTCGACTTCAAAGGGTCGCGGCTTTGCGGGCGTGGTGAAGCGCCATGGCTTCCATGGCGGTCGCCGCTCGCACGGTCAGAAGCACTCTGAGCGCGAGCCGGGTTCCATCGGTGGCGGCGGTCGCGCAGGCGGTCGCGTCGCTAAGGGTATGCGCATGGCAGGTCGCATGGGTAGCGATCGCGTCACGGTCAAGAATCTTAAGGTCCTCAAGGTCGATGCGGACACGGGAGAAATGATCATCTCCGGTGCAATTCCAGGTGCTCCTGGCGCACTCGTCGAGATCCGCTCGATGTAAGCCTTTCAGTAATTAAAAACACTATGGCAACGGCAAAGAAAACTCCGGCAAAGAAGGCAGCTCCAAAGAAGGAGAAGGCTTCTGTAGGTCTTGAGGCAACCATCTGGGGCGCAGACGGCAAGTCTGCAGGTACGCTCGCGCTCCCGGCTGAGCTCTTCGGCGCAGCATGGAACGCGGACCTCGTGCACCAGGTTGTGGTCGGTATGCAGGCGAATGCTCGTCCAATCACCGCGCACACCAAGTTCCGCGGCGAGGTATCGGGCGGCGGCAAGAAGCCTTGGAAGCAGAAGGGAACCGGTCGTGCACGTCACGGCTCTACCCGCTCTCCAATCTGGCGCGGTGGTGGTGTCACGCACGGCCCACGCGCAGAGAAGGTGTACGCGGTTAAGATCAACCGCAAGATGCGCGCCGCAGCGCTCGCATCCGTCCTCTCGAAGAAGTGGCAGGATGGCGAGGTGCTCTTCGTAAGCCCGATGAACTTCGCGAAGCCTGCGACCAAGGACGCCAAGGCAGCGCTCGTGGCTATCGCAACAGGTGCAGGCAAGGCAGACCTCGCAACCAAGCGCAAGAACGCAGCGGTTGTCGCCTTCGCAAAGAAGGAGAGCAATGTCGCAAAGTCCTTCCAGAACATTGGCAGCCTCACGCTTGAGGAAGCGCGTAACCTCAACCCGGTAGACCTCGTAACGAAGAAGTACCTCGTTATCGAGAACCCGAGCGAGGCACTCCCGGTCCTTCAGGCGCGCCTTACGAAGAAGGCATAACGAACTCACGTATGGCACTTTTCTCTAACGACAAGAAGAAGCAGGCACCGAAGAAGGTGAAGTCCGGAACCCGCAACTGGGGCGAGGGCATGCTCAAGAAGGACGATTCGCGAATCGCGAACGTACTTAAGCGCCCTTGGTTCTCCGAGAAGGCACTCATCGGCACCGAGTCTGGTGTGTACGTCTTCGAGGTACCGGCATCCGCTACCAAGATCGACGTAGCTAACGCTATCGAGTCCGCGTTCAAGGTTGTTCCGGTAAAGGTCCGCATGGCGAACCTCCCGGCTAAGAAGGTATCCCTTCGCACCCGCCGTGGTGTTGGTACCCGCGCGCGCCGTCACAAGGCGTACGTGTACCTCAAGAAGGGTGACACCCTCACACTCGCATAACCCCTATTACCATGAAGTCTTTCAAGCCAACCACGAAGTCCCGTCGTCACATGACTGTCGTCACGTACCGTGGCGTACTCTCCGGTGACAAGCCGTACAAGGCGCTTCTCTCGACGAAGAAGAACCAGGCCGGCCGCAACAACGCGGGACGCATCACCATGCGCCATCAGGGCGGTGGTCATAAGCGCCGTCTCCGCGACGTCGACTTCAAGCTCGACAAGCGCGACATCCCGGCACGCATCGAGACCATCGAGTACGACCCGTACCGCACCGCGTTCATCGCGCGTACCGTGTTCGCAGACGGCGAGCGTCGCTACGTAACGGTTCCTAAGGATATGAAGGTAGGGGACACCTTCCTCATCTCCGAGAAGGCACCGGTTAAGACCGGTAACCGCCTTCCGCTCGGCAAGATCCCTGCAGGTACCTTCGTGTACAACGTAGAGCTCCGCCCGGGCGCAGGAGCACGCATCGCACGTTCCGCGGGTAACTACGCTGAGATCGTCGCGCATGACGCAGGCTACGCGCAGCTCAAGATGCCATCATCCGAGATCCGCAAGGTTATCGAATCCGCATGGGCATCGGTGGGTACCGTGGGCAACGAGGAACAGCGCCTCCAGAACTACGGCAAGGCAGGTAAGAGCCGCTGGAAGGGCATCCGCCCAACCGTCCGCGGTACTGCCATGAACCCGGTAGACCATCCGCACGGAGGCGGTGAGGGCGTTCAGGGCCGCGGTCTCCGCCGTGCCAAGAGCATGTGGGGTAAGCCAACCGGCAAGGGCCAGAAGACCCGTACCCCGAAGAAGTACTCGAACAAATTTATCGTTAGCCGCCGCAAGGTCGGAAAGAAGCGATAAGAGAAGGCCCCGCGGAAGCGGGGCTTTTTCTTTATATAAGCGAAGGGGTCCCGTTCTAGGACCCCTCGGAACCGGGCGTACAGTTCAATAGCAAGGACCGATACGCCTCCAGCGGCCGTCATGCCATTCGAGACGCACGGTAAGCACGATGATGTCCTGCATGAAGTCTCCAAGCATTCTCGTGATCCTGACGATCACTTCACGGACCATGTCAGAGATCTGTATAGGCTCGATAAAAATATTCGTGAATACCTTCCGAGGAAGAGTTTCGAATTTCGAGTTCACGCGAACATATTGTATGGCCTTCGTAGGGTCAGACCCTGTCGCTGCATCGAGTTGCGCAAGCGATTTTGCGATCGCCTGAATGACTCGTTTGCACGGCGTGCATTGATTCATACTTGCCCCCGGTTGTTGTGTACAGACTGATGTCGTTTATAGCAGAAACGAACCCTTATGTCGCGTGCACTAGGGACGATACTCAGGCTTCAGAATCTCTGCGAGCTGCGCAAGCGGGATCGCGACGGTCTGCGTGCCTGCGGCGTAGGGCGCTACCTGATACGGCGGGAAGATGAGGATGAGATCCTGGCCTTCTATAGCGTAGCTCTGGAAGTTTATTGCCTCTGCGGCCACGCCCTGGCGGATGTAGTCGAGATCTGCGAACTCGCCGAGGAGCTTCGAAAGCTCAAACTCAGCAATTGCGGAAAGTCGGGTAAGGTATCCGGAACCTGATACGAATAGGTTCTGTATAGCAATTTCCTTGCCTGAGATCCGATCGAAGGTGAAGGAGCGGTAGAAGGTGTTCGGGTGCGCGCCGAGGGTATCAACGTGGAGCGTGAATACGTAGGTAATAGTGTCGTCTCCCATGCGCTCCTCGTAAAGAAGGGTAAGGGACTCTTTGCGGGTGTCTGAGAGACCCATGATCTGCACGTCCTCAGGGGTGAGGTTGTCGAAATTGCCCTGGCGCTTGAAGTCCGCGATAGTCTCATCTACGAAATCCTCCATGAGCGCTACGGCCGCGGCGTCTGCGTCTTCGCCTGCGGTTGCCTTGAGCGGGGTCTCGGCAGGGTAGGTGGCCTCTATATCGAAGTACTGGCCGTGCTCTTCGTAGGTCTCTGGCGGAAGCGACTCAGCCACCTCTTCGGTCTCAGGAGTCGGGGAATACGGCTCTGGAGCCTGGTGCGTGGCCATATACCAGAGCGTGAAGCCGAGAACGAGGGCTATGAGGGCTGCGGCACCGAGGAGTTCTGCACGCCTAGCAGACGGGGAAGTGAGGTCGATCATATGTGGAAAGTATAGCCTAAAGAAACGGGTCCTTGCTGAAGCAAGGACCCGGTCGGAAAGCGTATCAGGTGGAAGGGCTCGCCAGGAATAGCACAGTCCGGACTGAATCTGCGAGTTTGCGCGAGATGTGCCTGCGCTCATTTTCGTGCATAGGAAGAAATCCATCCTCGCCACGCTCTATCAAGAAGACTTCACGTCCTTTTCTTTCCGGCAGTCTCCCTTCCAGAAGCTTCTGAATGTGCGCTTTGGCCTTGGCTAGGGTCTTTACGCCTGACCGTCTGAGATGACTCATGCGCCAACTCCAGAAGAGCTGGATAGGGCGGTTGGTGGCTCCCCAAAGCCTTCGTTCAGCGATTTGCTCGCTCCTATCAAGCTTGTCGAGCCGCTCTAAAAGCGGCATAAGCACCTTGCACGGGTCTCCGCACCGAAGGCGGGTCGTATCTAGGTCTCCAGGCTGCCAAGAAGCCCGTCCTGGGTAGGAATTCCAGAATTGGATTCCAATAACCGGTGATATGCGCATCGAATCTGCCCCATCGAGGAATTGAACACCTGCCAGAACCCTAGCACGGAGGCCCTAAATTTGACATAGATTCACGTTTCCTATAGATTCTATCTATCCCGCTTGGCGGGCTTTCCATTGTCTATCCCATGTCACGCTCACTCAAGAAAGGCCCATACGTTGACCTGAAGCTTATGAAAAAGGTTCAGGGCAAGAAGCCGTCGGAGACCGGCGTGATTAAGACGTGGGCTCGCGCAAGCCAGATCCCGCCTGAGTTCGTCGGATTCACTTTCGGCGTACATAACGGCAAGCAGCACGTAGACGTCCTCGTAGCAGAGGAGATGGTAGGCCACCGCCTCGGCGAGTTCTCGCCGACCAAGAAGTTCGTACGTCACGGCGGTAAGATGCAGAAGCAGCTCGAGGAGAAGAAGAAGCAGGCCGAGATCGCAGCCGCAAAGGCCGCTAAGGCAGCGCCTGCTCCAGCTAAGAAGAAGTAGCGTATGGCATCCGTCGGCACCCACAAGCAGCCAGCAAAGGCACGTAAGGAGGAGGCAAAGAAGGCCATCCGTGCGTCTATCGATACCTACAACCAGTCGCCTCGCAAGGTGCGCCTCGTTACTGACCTCGTTAAGGGCAAGAAGGCAGAGGAGGCTATCGCCGAGCTCTCCTTCCTCTCAAAGCGCGCTGCTGAGCCGGTTAAGAAGCTCATCCAGTCTGCCGTTGCTAACGCGAAGGCTCGCGGCGAGAACGTAGAGAGCCTCCGTGTCGAGGATATCCGCGTTGACTCTGCGGGCATGCTCGTGCGCTTCATGCCGCGCGCTATGGGCCGTGCAGCGCCTATCCGCAAGCGCCGCAGCCGCATCGTCGTGCGCCTTTCCGCTGATTCCAAGTAATTACCATGACTCACACTGTCCATCCGTACGCACACCGCCTCGGCATCATCCGTGACTGGAAGAGCCGCTGGTTCGCTGGTGATAAGAAGTCCTACCGCGAGAACATTGCGGCGGATGCGGCTGTCCGTGCCTTCTTCAAGAAGCGCGGCAAGCAGATGCACATCTCTGACATCGAGATCGAGCGCGGCGCAAACGAGGTTCGCGTCATCCTCCACACCGCACGCCCAGGTATGGTTATCGGCCGCTCTGGCGAGAACGCAACCAAGCTCCGCGCCGAGGTAACCAAGCTCGTGCATGCAAAGACCACGGGTGCAGCGAAGCCTCAGGTGAAGCTCGACATCATGGAGATCCGCCAGCCGGAGACCAGCGCTCAGGTTATCGGCTACATGGTGGCTGAGGGCCTTGAGAAGCGCATGCCGTTCCGCCGCGTCCTCAAGCAGACGGTTGAGAAGGTCATGGCAGTCCGCGAGGTTGTGGGTGTCCGTATCGTGGTGTCCGGTCGCCTTGGTGGCGCAGACATGAGCCGCACCGAGCAGATCAAGCGTGGTCGTATCCCGCTTCAGACCTTCCGCGCGAACATCGATTACGCACACACGGAGGCACTCCTTCCGTACGGCGTCATCGGCATCAAGGTATGGGTATACCTCGGTGAGACCTTTACTCAGGAGCAGAGCGCACGCCCGGCACAGGAGCGCACTAACGGCCCGCGCCGCTAATACTTCGACCTATGCTTTTTCCTAAGAAAGTAAAGCACCGCAAGTGGCAGACCGGACGCAAGTCCCCGGAGAAGCTCGCGCGTCCCGATACCCGCGGCATCACCGTGTCCTTTGGCTCCTACGGCCTTCGCGCGACCACCCCGTCCCGCATCACTTCGAATCAGATCGAGGCAGCTCGTAAGGTGCTTACCCGCGTAACCGGTAAGGGCGGCAAGCTCTGGATCCGCATCTTCCCGGACCGTCCGATCACGAACAAGCCGGCTGAGGTGGGTATGGGTAAGGGTAAGGGAGATCCGAAGCACTTCGTGTTCGAGGTACGTCCAGGGCGTATCCTCTTCGAGCTCGACGGTGTTGAGGATGCTAAGGCACGCGATGCACTTCGCCGTGCTGGCGCGAAGCTTCCGCTTAAGACGACCGTGATCACCCGATAACCTGGTATGGCAAAGAAGACTTCATTCAAGGATACGAGTGCTGAGGACATCGCAAAGCTTCTCGTCGAGAAGCGCGAGGAGCTCCGCACGCTCCGCTTCGAGGCGACCGGTGGTCGCGCGAAGGATCCGTCCGCACGCAAGAAGGTTCGTAAGGATATCGCACGCCTCCTTACTGAGAAGACCGCGAAAGAGAAGGCTGCATAACATTTACTATGGAAAACACCACCAAGCCTCAGTCGTTCCAGGGAACCGTCGTAAAGACGGCGATGAAGGACACGGCTACCGTCGCGGTCTCCCGCTACGTGAAGCACGCAAAGTACAAGAAGTACCAGACCCGCACCAAGAAGTTCCTCGTGCATGACGAGGGCAACACCGTAAAGGTGGGGGATCAGGTAACCATCGTCGCCTGCGCGCCGGTCTCGAAGCTGAAGACCTTCAAGATCGCTAAGTAATACTTTTAGTTATGGTACAGCCACAGACAATCGTCACCGTCGCAGATAACTCAGGAGGCAAGGTAGCCCGCGTCTTCAAGGTGCTCGGCGGTTCAAAGCGCCGCTACGCGGAGATCGGCGACGTCGTGGTCGTATCGATCCAGACCGCAGAGCCGAGGAAGCCCGTAAAGAAGAAGGACATCTACAAGGCCGTCGTCGTCCGCCAGAAGAAGGCGTTCCGCCGCGCATCAGGCATTTACGTCCGCTTCGATGACAACGCCGTTGTCCTCATCGAGAAGCAGGGTAAGGAGATGGGTCCGAAGGGGAACCGTGTCTTCGGTCCGGTGCCGCGCGATCTCGTTGATCGCGGCTGGCAGAACATTGCAAGCATCGCCCCTGAGGTCGTCTAACGCATACGATTATGTCCAAGGCATCTAAGGGTCTCCAGACCGCAAAGTTCAAGATCAAGAAGGGCGACACCGTTGTCGTTATTTCTGGAAAGGATAAGGGCAAGACCGGCAAGGTCGAGATGGTGCTTCGCGAGGACGCGAAGGTAGTGGTTGAGGGTGTCGCGCTCGTAAAGCGCCACAACCGCGGACGCGCTGGCCAGACCGGCCGCATCGTCGAGAAGCCACGCGCTATCTCCATCTCAAACGTCATGCTCCAGGATCCCAAGGAGAAGAAGGGAACCCGCGTAAAGCGCGAGACCGTAGACGGCAAGAAGGTTCGTGTCACCGTTAAGAGCGGCACCAAGCTCGGCTAACGATACTCAGTATGATGATGACCAAAGAAAAGCTCGCCGGTGCATTCGACACTCTCAAGGAGCAGTTCGGCTACACCAACGTGAACGCGTCCCCGCGTCTCCTTAAGATCGTCGTATCTTCCGGCGTCGGTAAGGCAGACAAGACCAAGAAGGCGCTCGTTGAGGACCGCCTCGCCCGCATCACGGGCCAGAAGGCAGCGCCTCGCGCGTCCAAGCAGTCCATCGCGCAGTTCAAGATGCGCCAGGGCGAGATAATCGGCTACCAGGTGACGCTTCGCGGAGAGCGCATGCGCGAGTTCCTCGACAAGCTCATCCACATCACGCTTCCGCGTACCCGCGACTTCCGCGGCCTTAACGCGACCGCGATCGATGAGATGGGCAACCTCACTATCGGAATCAAGGATCACACGATCTTTCCTGAGACCGCAGACGAGGACCTCAAGGACGTATTCGGCCTTGCGATCACCCTCGTGACCACCGCGAAGACCAAGGAGGAGGCAGATGCGTTCTTCCGCCACCTCGGCATTCCGTTCAAGAAGGACTAGTATTTACGTTCTAAGCAAAAGACCCGCGATGCGGGTCTTTTGCATTTAATATCGACACTTAGATGTGTCAGTGGTATACCCAATCTGGATTCTCAGAAGGAGGTGCCGATGCGAGATCTAAGATTACCTCTCGGCGCCCACGGTCGCCAAGTACAGAAAGCTGGACACAAGAGGAGGGCAGTCGAGCGTTCCCTCAAGATGAGTCGGCTCTACAAGCGCATTTACTACGAGTGCGAAATGTATTGGCAGCCGATCCTCATGGAGGCTGCTGGAAGCCGTGCTTTTAAGGTAGAAATCGTTACTCCGTTCCTAGCAGAGGACAGAATGGCTCAACGGGCCATAGCGGAGATACTGGGCGATTTAACGGTGTATTTCGTACAACCGGACGTGCCGATCGAGAACCCGCGACGCCTTAGAATGCTCGTCAGCTGGAAATAGATACTGCCCTGGGGCCCGCATTTGGTTGCGGGCCCCCGAGTTGTATCTCAGCTCCTAAGAAAGGAGCCTTCATTGATTTGACAGCCTACTTCCTGACTGATAGATTACTTCCACGGCTCCCCGGAGCTTATTTTTCTTATGGCCAAGACCTCATCAATCGCAAAGAACGAGCGCCGCATTAAGCTTGCGGCCAAGTACGCTGCCAAGCGTGCTGAGCTTAAGGCTGCTGGCGATTATGAGGGCCTCCAGAAGCTTCCGAAGAATTCAAGCCCGGTCCGCATCAAGAACCGCTGCGCCATCACCGGCCGCCAGCGCGGATTCATGCGCGATTTTGGCCTCTCCCGCATCGCGTTCCGCGAGCTCGCGCGCGAGGGCAAGATCCCGGGCGTTAAGAAGGCTTCCTGGTAGATTTTCGTATATGGTTACTGATCGCGTAGGAGATTTCATCATCCGTCTCAAGAACGCCGGCGCTATTAACAAGCCGACGGTCACGGTTCCGTTCTCAAAGCACGTCGAGGAGATCGCGCACAAGCTTAAGGCTCTCGGCTACGTCGCAGACGTTGAGAAGGGAAAGAGCCCGTACTCGTTCGAGGTTACCCTCGCGTACGACGAGCGCGGCCGCCACAAGATCAAGGGCGTAAAGCGTATCTCGAAGCCGGGCCGTCGTCTCTACGTCCCTGCAGCCGAGGCGCACAGCGTGAAGAACGGCATCGGTGCACGCCTCATCTCGACCCCGAAGGGCGTCCTTACGGACGCTGAGGCGCGCAAGGTGCGCGTAGGTGGCGAGAACCTCTTTGAGATCTGGTAATACCCGTACTATGTCCCGCCTCGCACGCAAGCCAATCGCAATCCCTTCCAAGGTAACTGTCTCCACTGACGGCGGCCTCCTCTCGGTGAAGGGTCCTTCCGCTGCCCTCGAGCGCCCGATCCATCCGGCCGTAACCCTTTCGATCACCCCTGAGGGCGTCGTCGTTGCGCCGAGCGACGATTCCAAGCTCGCTCGTGCGCTTACCGGCACCTACGCCGCACACGCTCGCGCGATGATTTCTGGCGTCGAGACCCCGTTCAAGAAGGTCCTCATCATGAAGGGCGTCGGATACAAGGTTGAGCTTCGTGGCCGCGAGCTCGTGCTCAACGTAGGCTTCTCGCACCCGGTATCCCTTGCCGTTCCTGAGGGTATCGAAGTGAAGGTTGAGAAGCTCACCATCACGGTTGAGGGTGCAGACAAGCAGAAGGTCGGCCAGTTCGCGGCTGAGGTCCGTGGCATCAAGCCGCCCGAGCCGTACCTCGGAAAGGGCATCGCCTACGACAACGAGGTTATCCGCCGTAAGCAGGGCAAGAAGGCCGTCTAGTATTTACGTATGGCAACTCTCACTAACAAGCAGCTTCGCGATCGCCGTCATAACCGCGTACGCGCCAAGGTCTCTGGCACTGCAGCGCGTCCTCGCCTTGCGGTATACAAGTCGAACAAGTTCGTGTCCGCACAGCTTATCGACGACGTAGCAGGGAAGACCGTAGCAGCAGCGCACGGCAAGACCATCGGCGGCGCGCAGAGCGCCCAGGCAGCAGGTGTCGGCAAGGCTATCGCCGAGAAGGCGAAGGCAGCAGGCATCTCGAGCGTCGTGTTCGATCGCGGCGGGTACGCCTACGCAGGACAGGTTAAGGGACTCGCTGACGCCGCTCGCGAGGCAGGGCTTACTTTCTAAACACATGACTGATACCACTCTCGACACGAATACGAACGCTCCGGCAGCAGGCGCACAGGCTGCAGCTCCTGCCCGCGACGATCGTCGTGGCGCTCCTCGCGGTCGTGGCGGCATGCGTGGCCGTGGCGGCGACGCTCGTGGCCGCGGTCCTCGTGCCCCGCGCGAGCGCTCTGAGTTCGAGCAGGCAACGCTTGAGGTTCGCCGCGTGGCCCGCGTTATGGCCGGCGGTCGCCGCTTCTCCTTCTCCGTAACAGTTGTCATCGGCGACAAGAAGGGTCGTGTCGGTGTTGGTCTTGGAAAGGGTGCTGATACCGCACTCGCTATCGACAAGGCAGTACGTGATGCGAAGAAGCACCTCGTAACGGTTAACCGCACCGCGGACAACTCCATTGCGCACGACGTGACCGTGAAGAATTCTTCCTCGATCGTTACCATCATCCCGTCCCCGGGCCGCGGTATCGTCGCCGGTTCCGCTATGCGTCAGGTGCTCGAGCACGCTGGCGTGACCAACGTGATCGCGAAGATCCTCACGCGCACCAAGAACAAGCTCACCATTGCTCGCGCGACCGTAGCAGCGCTTGCGCAGGCAGGCAGCCGATAATCCCATTTACCATGCAGTCCAACACTCTCGCCCCGAAGACAGAGCGCATCACCTCACCTCGCGTAGGTCGTGGCGGTAAGCGCGGCAAGACCTCAGGTCGCGGCACCAAGGGCCAGAACGCGCGCGCCGGTCATAGGAAGCGCCCGGAGATGCGTGACATCTTGAAGAAGCTCCCGAAGCTTCGCGGTCACGGCCAGAACCGCGCTCGCACCGTGCGCGCGAAGCGACGCGAGTACGCACCGGTCAACCTCGCGACTCTCGAGGCAGCGTTCGCTGCAGGCGACGCAGTAACTCCAGAGACCCTCTACAAGAAGGGGCTTATCCCAGCACGTGGCGGCCGTATCGCGTACGTGAAGATTCTCGGCACCGGTTCCATCACTAAGGCGCTCAAGGTTTCTGACTGCACGGCCTCTGCGGCAGCGAAGGCAGCTATCGAGGCTGCCGGCGGCTCTCTCGTCTAATCGTATGTTCGGAAAGGCGATGCACAAGCTCAAGGTCGTCTTCTCGGATCGGGTCATCAGGAACCGGATCCTCTTCATCCTTGCCGCGTTCGCGGTGTTCCGCTTCCTTGCCGCGATCCCGATCCCGGGCGTCGACCAGGTAGCGCTCTCCCAGTTCTTCGCGAACAATCAGTTCCTCGGCCTTTTGAATATCTTCTCGGGCGGCGGCCTCTCGAGCCTCTCGATCGTTATGCTCGGCGTAGGACCGTACATTACCGCGTCCATCATTATGCAGCTCGCGACCGTGCTCATCCCGAAGGTGAAGGCTATGTACACCGAGGAAGGGGACGCAGGACGCACGAAGTTCACGTCTATCGCGCGTGCGCTCACCATTCCGCTTGCGGTGCTTCAGGGCGTGGCGTTCCTCTCCTTGCTTGAGAGTCAGGGCATCGTCCGCTCGCTCACCCCGTTCGATTTCGCGGTTAACGTCTTCCTCGTCGCGGCAGGTTCCATCCTCCTCATGTGGATCGGCGAGCTCATCACGGAGTTCGGCATCGGCAACGGCGTCTCGCTCATCATCTTCGCAGGTATCGTGGCTGCGCTTCCGGCAGGCCTCTCGCAGGTGCTCTTCACCGCGACCGCGGCGAACATCCCGGCATACCTTGGGTTCGCCCTCATCGGCCTTGCGATCATCTTCGCGGTGGTGCTCGTGTCCGAGGCTGAACGTTCCATCCCGATCCATTACGCGCGCGCGACGCGCGGCGCGATGTCTATGGCACCGACCTATCTTCCGATCCGCCTCCTTCAGGCCGGCGTGATGCCGATCATCTTCGCGCTCTCCCTCCTCCTCCTTCCGCAGATGGTCCTTACGGGTCTCTCTGCGATCGGCGTCGCAGGTACGGCTGGCGCGCTCGCGGCATACCAGGCATTCAGTGCGAATCCGTGGTGGCACGGCGCGGTGTACTTCGTGCTCGTCATTATGTTCACGTACTTCTACACCTCCATCACGTTCGAGCCTAAGCGCGTAGCGGACAATCTCCAGAAGTCGGGTGCCTTCGTGCCAGGCGTGCGCCCTGGTCGCGAGACGGAGACCTTCATCGGGAACGTGGTTAATCGCGTCACCCTTCCGGGCGCGCTCTTCCTCGGCTTCGTCGCGGTTATTCCGTTCATCGTGCAGGGCCTCACCGGCATCACGGCGATCCTCGTGGGCGGTACGGCGCTCCTCATCGTGGTGAACGTGGTCCTCGACCTCATCCGTAAGATTGACGCGCAGGCGTCCCTTAGGGAGTACTAGCAGCGAGGCCTCCTCCGGGAGGCTTTCTGCGTTTTGGGGTGATAGAGTCTATACAATCCATGGATACACAGACCGTATTCTTTCTTGGAAAGCCGGGAAGCGGGAAGGGCACCCAGGCCAAGCGCCTTGCGGAGCGCACGGGGTGGAGCGTGTTCGGCTCCGGCGACCAGTTCCGCGCTATCGCGACGGAGGACACTCCTGCCGGCCGAAAGACACGCTTTGAGATAGACCAGGGCCTGCTCTCGCCGCCGTGGTTCGTTGAGTATCTCTATTTGAAGATTGCACTCAGGCTTCCGGACGGAGAAAGCGTCATATTCGACGGATTTAATCGTAAGATCGAGGAAGCGGAGCTCATCTTCGCAGCTTCGGAATTCCTCGAGAGACCATTCACGGTAATCAACATATCCGTTTCAGACGAAGAGGTGCACCGGAGGCTGGATACGCGCAAAGGAGAGTCTGGGCGTGCGGACGACCATTTCGTCTCGGTACGCCTTGAAGAATACGCACGCTATACGGAGCACGCGCTCGCGCGGTTCCGTGCTGGAGGCGTCTGTATCGATATAGACGGCGAGCAGAGTCCCGACGAGGTTGCAGGCGAGGTCGCACGTGTCCTTGGCATCGCGTAGCGGTGCGCGCCAGCAGCTTTATTGATACAGTAGCGATACATATGCAATCATCATCTTTTCATAGCGTGCTTCTTACCGGCCGCCCTGGTTCAGGGAAGGGCACTCAGGCAAAGCGCCTTGCGGCTGAATTCGGCTGGACCCACTTCTCGACCGGCGAGCGCTTCAAGCAGCTGCGCGACGGTACCGGCCCTATTGCGGCCCATGTGAAGGAGGCGTACGACGCGGGTGAGCTTCTTCCGGACTGGTTCGCGAACTACCTGTTTGAGGAAGTAGCGCTTTCGCTTCCCGAGGGCCAGGGCCTCGTGTGCGACGGGTATCCGCGCACCCGCCAGCAGGCGGAGCGGTTTCATGCGGTTATGCAGTGGCTCGAGCGCCCCTACATCGTGCTTGATCTTGCCGTCGAGGAAGAGGAGGCCATTTCTCGCATGAAGACCCGCGCGCTCGTAGAGGACCGCCCGGATAGCGGTACCGATGCTCAGGTTCGCGCCCGTCTCAAGGTCTACGAGAACCACACCGCGCCCATGCTCGACTTCTTCCGGGAGAAGGGCGCCTTCACAGAGCTCGACGGTATGCAGACTCCGGACGAGGTTGCTGCGGCAATCCGTGCTTCACTATAGCCATGGTCGTACGCACGCTTGAGGAACGCGAGGGTATCATCGAGTCGGGTCGCCGGCTCGGCGTGATCCTTGGGAAGCTCGAAGCCATGGTTGCGCCGGGAGTTTCTACGCAGACGCTTGAGGACGAAGCCGTGCGCCTTATCGAGGAAGGCGGCGATAAGCCTGCGTTCAAGGGCTACACGCCAGAAGGCGCGCCGCGCCCGTTCCCTGCGGCGCTCTGCGTGTCGGTGAACGAGGAGGTGGTCCACGGCATCCCGAATGAGAATCCGCGCATCCTCAAGGAGGGCGATATCGTGTCGCTTGATTTCGGCATCGTGCACCAGGGGTACTTCACGGATTCCGCGGTTACGGTGCCGGTCGGAAAGGTCTCCAAGGAAGCTGCTGCGCTCATCGCGGCTACCGAGTACGCGCTCGAAGAGGGCATCAAGGCGGCGAAGGTTGGTGGCCGTATCGGCGACATCTCGGCAGCCATTGGTGCTACCTTCAAGAGCTCGCCGTTTTCCATCGTGAAGGTGCTCGGCGGGCACGCGGTGGGGCGCAAGGTGCACGAGGAGCCGTACATTGCGAACTTCGGGCACGCAGGCACCGGAGAGGAGCTCGTACCGGGCATGGTACTCGCGCTCGAGCCGATTGCGAACGCAGGAAAGGGTACGGTTATCATTGCGCCGGACGGACATACGTACCGATCGAAGGATGGTTCCATCTCGTCGCATTCAGAGCATACGATTCTTATCGAAGAGGAAGGGACGATTGTGGTGACGAGACGGCCAGACGAGAAGAAATAGGAAAGGGTCGCTCTAGCGGAGCGACCCTTCATCGTTTGATCTTTTTCAGATCCACACCGCTTCGACGAGCGCAGCGCGCTTGCCGTTGATGCTCGCTGTGCGTACTGCGATGCCACGAACCCTGTCTGGATGCGGCTGATCCGGATACCGTGCTTCATTCTCGATGAAGCCGACATACGCCTCCGCCAGTTGATCAGGATATTTCGCCGGCAGATCTATCGAATCTGCATACGGTGTTTGCAGGTGGAGCCTCATAGATCCAGGTCCTCCCCTGACGATGGTGTAGTGAGGGAACGCTTCCCCTTCGGAGGCGAGAGCCTTACGAAGAAAGCTTTCGATCTCCTCCTTATAGCGAGTGGTCCCGATTGTGACTATCGGCTCGATAGCCTTTAAATCCGCGTAATCCATTGCCAGACCCTTCCGTAAACATGGCAGTTAAAGAACTTAATTAGGAATGTACAACTTGAGAAATCTATTGTCAAAATTATGGTAACTCCTTCCATAACAGGGTATACTCATGGCATTAATACGCCCCAGGGCGATTTTTAGTATCGAATCCATGCCTATTCCGCACCCGAAGCTTGAGCGAACGTTCGTTATCGTGAAGCCAGACGGCGTCCAGCGTTCTCTCATCGGTGAGATTATTAAGCGCTTCGAGCGCACGGGCCTCAAGCTCGTGGGCCTCAAGCTCGCCGTTCTCGATGCAGACCGCATCTGGAAGCACTACAACAAGGACGACGCCTGGTTCATCAAGAAGGGAACGAAGATCGCCGAGGACCGTGCCGCTGCCGGCCTTTCCGCTGAGAAGGAGCCGATAGAGTACGGCAAGGACATCATCCGCGCGCTTGAGCGCTTCATGACTTCGGGTCCTGTCGTGATGATGGCGTGGGAGGGCAATTCCGCGGTATCGGTTGTGACCAAGCTCGTGGGCGATACCGAGCCGTCCTCGTCCGATGTGGGAACCATCCGTGGCGACTTCACGGTCGATTCCTACAACATCGCGGCTATCGACGATCGCGCGGTGCGCAACCTGATCCACTGCTCCGACACCCCGGAGAATGCGGAGACGGAGATCGCGCTCTGGTTCAAGGACGACGAGCTTATCGACTATCGCCTCGTAGGAGACCAGATCCTCTACGACGTGAACCTCGACGGCATCCTCGAGTAATCCACGGAAATCCGGCCTCTGGCCGGATTTTGGTATACTGCCTTCAGAGCCGTCCCAAAACGCAACTTGCTCAATTTCAGGGAGCCTTATATTCCGCGTTTCCACAAAGCTTTCGGGCTTTCACGGGACCGCGATGCGGGCACCCACGTGGCATCCAAAAGTTGCCACTAGGGACGGTTCTTCCGAGAAACCCGAGACGAAGGTCTCGGGTTTTCGCGTGCTAGAGTGTAGCCATGCGCCTTTTCTGGCTCCTTGCTGCGCTCGTGCTCGCCTCGCTTCTTGCGTACTTCCAGTACGTCGCGCTCGAGTACTACCTGTACTGGCGGTACCTCTGGCTCGATACGTTCATGCACTTCCTGGGAGGCCTTACGGTCTCGGCCTTCCTTATCGCGCTCTTGGACAAGCATCGGGCGATCGTATTCCTCTCCGGCATGTTCGCTATCGCCGTGGGGTGGGAGCTGTTTGAGCTCGGTATCAACGCTGAACGGGAAGCGAATTTCGGCTTTGATACGTCGCTTGATCTGTTGATGGATGCGGTCGGCATGTCGCTCGGATACCTGATAGCCCGCTATACGCTATGGCGCTCCGCGTAACCTTCCATGGCGGCGCCGGTGCCGTCACCGGCTCGAACTTCCTCGTCGAGGGCATCAAAGGGGGAAGGATCCTCATAGACTGCGGGCTCGAGCAGGGCAAGGACTTTTGCGTTCCGTGCATGTACGCGCCATTCCCATATGACACGACCAAGATCGATGCGCTCGTCATTACACACGCGCACCTCGATCATATAGGGCGCGCTCCGAAGCTCGTGCGCGAAGGATTCCGCGGCAAAGCGTATATGACGGAGGCGACGCGCGACCTCATGGCGCTCATGCTGACCGACAGCGTAGGGCTGCTCGCGCAGGAAGCGAAGCGCTACGGACAGACGCCGCTCTATGGCGAGGAGGACGTGACACGCCTCCTCTCGCTGGTTGAGATCCTTCCGTATCACGAAGAGCGGGAGATAGCGCCGGGACTTTCCGTATACCTGCGTGATACCGGGCATATCCTTGGCGCGGGGAGCGTGCGCGTGAAGGACGCGGATGGGACCACTGCAGCGTTCACGGGAGACATCGGGAACTCGCCGAACCCGTACCTGCGCGATGCAGAACCCGTGCCTGATGCGGACGCGCTTATCATGGAGGCGGTGTACGGGGACCGGGTGCACGAGCATGTGGAGGAACGCGTACCTGCGCTTCGCGATGCGCTCAAGCGCGCGCTTGCTCGTGGCGGAACCATGCTCATGCCGGCTTTCTCCATGGAGCGCACGCAGCTCATGCTGTACGAGCTCTCGAACCTTATGGAAGCAGGGGAGCTTCCGAAGTTCCCGGTGTTCCTCGATTCGCCACTTGCGATTGGGGTTACGGATATCTACGAGCAGCATGCGGCAGAGTATTTCAATGACGCCGCGAAGGCTGAGACGAAGAAGGAGACGAGCATCTTCCGATTCCCGTTTTTAACCATGACGCAGAGCAGGGAGGACTCGGAGACCATCGCAGGCGAGCCGGATCCGAAGCTCATCATCGCGGGTGCCGGCATGTCTCATGGCGGCCGCATCGGGAAATGGGAGCGGAAGTATCTTCCGGACCCCGACACCACGCTCTTTATCGTGGGGTACCAGGCACCAGGCTCTCCGGGACGTCTGCTTCAGGACGGGGCGAAGAAGGTACGAATCGACGGACAGGAGGTGAAGGTGCGCGCAACAATAGAAAGCCTTACGAGCTGGTCCGCGCATGCGGACAGGGAAGGGCTTCTCAGGTTCGCAAAGGGCTCACTTCCACGCGCAAAAGCGATCTTCGTGTCTATCGGCGAGCCGAGCGCACAAAGATTTCTCGCGCAGCGTATCCATGACTTCCTCGGGGCGAAGGCGGTGGTGCCGAGTCAGGGGGAGGTGTGGGAGATAGGGAAGGAGGGAGTTAAGAAACTATAGATATGGGAATTCTTGAGCAATTTAAGAATAAATGGCACATCATCGGAATGGGCACAGTG
The DNA here is from genome assembly GCA_036405415.1 of Minisyncoccota bacterium. Classification (GTDB taxonomy): domain Bacteria; phylum Patescibacteriota; class Minisyncoccia; order Phycocordibacterales; family Phycocordibacteraceae; genus C7867-001. The sequence continues at coordinate 389,340 of DASWXP010000002.1, read as the reverse complement.
TTCATACTCCTCACGATAGTTCTTAGTCTCTTGGTCTATTCAAGATATTTGGTTTCAAATGAAAGTGAGCGACTCTCAAGTCCCGGGGATGAGATACAGTATGTTTTCGTTCCGCTCCTGTCGCTCCCTGAAGAGATGACACATTACACAGTTCGAGATGGGAAGGTATACGCAGATTCTGCTTCTGGTGAAATAGTCCACTACCCTGACGCTAGCGATCTGGAGGTCTCTGTTGCGCGGCAAGGAGACTCGATACTCCATCTCACCGGATACGAGCGCGACTCAGAAAGAGTTTTGGGTATGCCTGAAGCTGATAGGGATACCTTTCAAGTTAAGGATGGGGGATATGCCCTAGACAAGAATCATGTCTATTCGAACAGACTCATAATCAGCGGCTTCAATCCCGATCGGTTCCGTTTCATAGGGGTTTTAAGACATGAAGAATCCTTTGCGACTGATGGCTCGCAGGTCTATATCTCCGCATGTGGCATTCCAGGTGGCTGCTGGACTGGGATAGTTGCAGGCGCTGACCCGAAGACATTTGTACTTCTTCCTGAGGCGCTCTCCAACGTAGGCCTTACTCGTGACAAAGACCATATCTACTGCAATACGAATCAACTCCAGCATCTTGATCCAGAAGACCTGTCTTCAAGTACGTCTGAAATGGTTGATGAAGCGATCCGGGCAGAGCTTGCCGAGCATGGGTACATAGGCGAGAGTTGCGCGTTTGTCGACGAGCTGTTCAGGAAATAAGAAAAGCCCCGCTAAGTGCGGGGCTTTCCCTATGAAGAAAGGGCTTAGCCCTGAATCTTCTTTGCGACGCGCGCAAATACCTCAGGCTCGGTTGCGGCAAGCGTCGCGAGGACCTTGCGGTCGAGCTCGATGCCAGCCTTTGCCTTAGCGGCGATGAAGGTGCTGTAGGACTTGAAGCCGAGATCGCGGAGCGCTGCGTTGAGGCGCACGATCCAGAGCTGGCGGAAGTCGGTCTTCTTGTCGCGGCGGTGGTTGAACGCGTTCTTGCCTGCATGTACCAAGGACTCCTTCGCGAGGCGAACCTTCGTGGAGCGGCCGTGGCGGTAGCCCTTCGCGCGCTTCAAAATGCTGCGACGCTTCTTTGCTGCAATTACACCACCCTTTACTCGTGCCATACGGAATTAGTTACTGAAAGTTATGCGCTCGTCTTGCTCAAGAACTGGCGGACGATGCGCTTTGGAACATTGAGAATGTTCGTGCGACCCTTCACACCCTTGGTGCGTCCGCGCTCCTTTGCGTTGAAATGGTTCTGACCCGGCTTGCGTGCAACAAGCGTCCCGTTGCGGGTCACTTTGATGCGCTTGCTGTACGACTTGTTGGTTTTCATGGTTACGGTGTTTGTGGGTCAGGATTCTCTGGCTTTTTGGTTCCGGCAGCCACGGCCTTCGCATCCCGCTCGAGGATACCGGCGAAGCCCTTCGGGGCGCGCGCGATAGGCTCGGCTATCTTATACGGATAGGGGATGAGGAGCACGAACTTCTCGAGGCGGGTCTTGAGGAATGCTTCCTCCATGCCCTTGTATCGGCCCTTGAGGAAGAGCTCGACACGCACTCGATGGCCTTCGGCGAGCCATTCGGCTGCCTTCTTGGCCTTGAGGCGCATGTCGTTCTCTCCAGTCCCGACCTTGATCTGGACTTCCTTGGTCTCGGATACCTTAACCTTGGCTCGAGCAGCACTCTCTCGCTTCTTATGCTCGTACTGAAACTTACCATAATCCATGATTTTCGCAACGGGAGGGACCGCGTTCGGCGAGATTTCGATGAGGTCTAGACCCGCATCCTGGGCCTTTTTGAGGGCCTCAGACGTCGAAATCACGCCGAGGTTCTCTCCCTCGGCGCCTATCACCCGGAGCTCGCTTGCGCGGATCTCACGGTTTATGCGGATTCGTTCGGTCGTATTCAAGGCGTTTAGAGCATTTTAGCACGCAAATAGGCCGTACTCAAGGTACGGCTTATTGCATTTTAGTCTTGGTATGGCCTCAGAGCCCCTATTCGGTCTCGGACTCTACGCGCACGTCTGCGGAGAGGCGGGCGATGAGGGACGCAAGCGAATCAAGGAAGGAGCTCGTTCCGGCGCGGGCGGATGCCTCGAGGTTGTCGAAATCAGCCTGAACCTCAGCCCACTCGTCTGCTGCGGCTCCCTCAGCATTCTCATAGGAGGTGGCAACGCGTGCGCGGACCCGGGCGAAGTCTTCCTGGAGGTCTGCGTAGGTCTCGCCGGCCTCGACGCGCGCACGAAGCGCCGTGAGCTCGGCGGCTGCCTCAGCGCGGGTGGCCGTCTGATTCATTGCCGAGGCAGTGGTAGTCGCCATGTCCTCGGTGTTCTCGCGAGCCTCATCCATCGCGGGGCGATTGAATGCGAAGAAGAGCACGAGTAGTCCGATGATAGCGATAATAAGCACAATAAGTCCGGTTCGGTTCATGCGGTTTCGTTATTAGGGTATGCAGGAAGCGTACACAAGGAAGCCTGAGCCTTTCATGAAGTCTTGGACCTGAAGGCTTCATCTTGATTTCACGCGTGATGACTATACTCAGCGGCTATATAAGTTGATGCAAATTCAAATGGCAACCGTTGTAAACAATTCTGATTCAGGGAGTGGAGGCGCAGGCGGATGGATTATCGCTGCCGTGCTGCTCATCATCATCGCGCTCGTAGCCATCTTCGTGTGGCCGGGCCTCGGGGGCGGGGCAGCAGCTCCGGCACCAACGCAGATCAATGTCGAGGTGCCGACGCCAGACATGGGCGGCGCAGCGCAGTAATAGTCCTTACCTCTTCTAACTCACCAACACTATGGGAATCATTCTTTGGATCATCTTCGGTGCTATTGCAGGCTGGATCGCGTCTCTCATCATGAAGACGAACGGCCAGCAGGGTCTCTTGCTCGATATCATCGTCGGTATCATCGGCGCGATCCTCGGCGGTTTCATCATGAACACGTTCGGCGAGGGCGGCGTAGACGGGTTCAACCTCTACAGCCTCATCGTCGCGATCCTTGGCGCGGTTGTGCTGCTTGCGATCGTGAAGCTCGTTCGCAGGGCGTAAGCATTCGCTCTAAAAAGAACGCGGTCCCTTTAGGGACCGCGTTCTTTTTATTGGTTATGTGGAGGTGCGGAGAGTCGAACTCCGGTCCGAATCCCGTCTCAAGAGCGAGTCTACGACGCGTAGTTACCGTTAGCAATTCAGTAGAGGAATAGGAACGGTAACGAAAACGCCTCTACCTGATCCCGTCGCTTCAGTCTGCGCCTGGGAGAGCGCAGATACCTATCCTTCAGAAGATTCCGCCCGTACTTCCCCCTGAAGGAACGGGGAAGTACGAACGTCGCTTAGGCGAGGAGGCTTAAGCCGTCCGTACGTAAGCGAACGCGAAGTCGTTCATGGTGAACGGAGACTTCACGCTTGCAAGAGTGTTCTTTGCAAGTATTTTTGTGTACGTTTTTAGGTGGTCAGCACACTTCCACCGCGTCGCACGTCTCTCAAGGTACAGGACCGTCAAAGCCGGTCACCCCCGTTCTACAACCGTTCAGGAGAACGGTTGTAGAACGCGACTGATCGACTATTTCTCTCGCATCGCGCGATCGGCTTCCTTCTTCGCTTCCAGACGTTTGATGTCCTCGCGTCTGTCAGCCTTGTTCTTGCCGCGCACGATGTCGATGCGCACCTTCAGGTATCTTCCCTTATTGTATACCTCAAAAGGCACAACTGTCAACCCTTTCTTAGATTCTGCATCAAGGAGTTCAGCGATCTCCTTGCGAGAAAGGAGAAGGCGGCGTGCGCGCTCAGGGTCGTACTCCTTAGGAGCGTTCGCCATCTGGTACGGCGGGATGGTCATGCCTGTTAGGAAGGCCTCGCCGCCGCGCACCACGACGCGCGAGCCCTCGAGGCTTCCGAGCCTCGCGCGCAGCGACTTAACCTCGAACCCGAAGAGTTCGATCCCGGCGGTGAAGGTCTCAAGCGACTCGAAACGGAGCCGTACCTTCTTATTCTCGAGCAAGGGTGCCATGACCTATAAAAGGTAGCAGGATTTCGGCAAATGCGCTGCTCGCGTATACTGGAACGACTATGGCACCTACTAAAAAACCCGCGTTGAAAGCTTCAAGGAAAGGAGGCCCGAAGCTCCCGAAAGGGAAGGTCCCGATGCCTAAGGGTGGGGGATTCACGGCGAACGTCATTTCGACGGTCCTTATCCTCATCGCCCTCACCGGCATCTACTCGCTCCTCATGGGCGAGAGCACGAAGCCGGAGCAGATCTCGCTTTCGCAGGTAGCCGCTGACGTGAAGGCGGGCTCGGTGTCTGCGCTCGAGATCAGCGGCAACGAGGTGGCGCTTACGTACCAGGACGGCACGAAGAAGACCTCGATGAAGGATCCGGAAGCGTCGCTCCCGGAGACGCTCTCCGCGTACGGCGTGACACCGGAGCAGCTTTCCGTTGTCTCTGCCTCCATTGAGAAGGAAGGCGGGTTCACGTACTGGTTCTTCAACCTCGCGCCGATCCTGCTTCCGATCGTCTTCCTTGCCGTACTCTTCTGGTTCCTTACGCGCCAGGTGCGAGGCGCGGGTATGCAGGCGTTCTCCTTCGGACAGTCAAAGGCGCGCATGATCGATCCTGCGGACACGTCGCAGCGCGTGATGTTCGCGGACGTCGCAGGCGCCAAGGAAGCGAAGGAAGAGTTGCTTGAGATCGTGGACTTCCTCAAGAACCCGAAGAAGTTCCTCGATATCGGTGCGCGTATCCCGAAGGGCATCCTACTCATGGGCGCACCGGGAACCGGAAAGACCTTGCTTGCGCGCGCGGTTGCGGGCGAGGCGGGCGTGCCCTTCTTCTCCATCTCAGGTTCTGAGTTCGTGGAGATGTTCGTGGGCGTGGGCGCGTCGCGCGTGCGCGACCTCTTCCTCATGGCAAAGCGCACTTCTCCGGCGATCATCTTCGTTGACGAGATTGATGCCGTTGGGCGCGTGCGCGGTACCGGTATTGGCGGCGGAAATGATGAGCGTGAGCAGACCTTAAACCAGATCCTCGTTGAGATGGACGGCTTCGATCCGACGGAGAAGGTGATCGTGATGGCAGCAACCAACCGTCCTGACGTGCTTGATCCGGCGCTTCTTCGTCCGGGTCGCTTCGATCGTCGCGTGACGATCGACCTTCCGGACCGCAAGGACCGCCTCGAGATCCTCGGCGTACATGCGCGCAAGAAGCCGCTCGGTCCTGACGTGAACCTTGAGGTTATCGCAGAGCGCACCCCGGGCTTCTCCGGCGCTGAGCTCTATTCCTTAATGAACGAGGGCGCGATCCTTGCTGCGCGTGAGAATCGCAAGGAGATTACCCAGTACGATCTCATCCGCTCCATCGAGAAGGTGATGCTCGGTCCGGAGCGAAAGAGCCACATCCTCGGCAAGAAAGAGAAGCGGGTCACCGCGTATCACGAAGCGGGTCATGCACTCGTTGGTTCCGTGCTCGAGCACGCGGATCCGATCCACAAGATCTCTATCATCAGCCGCGGGCGTGCTGCAGGCTACACGCTGAAGCTTCCGTTTGACGATAAGAAGATGCAGTCGAGGAAGTCGTTCCTGGACGATATCGCAGGAACCTTGGGCGGCTACGTCGCAGAAGAGATGATCTTCGGCGACCTCACGACGGGCCCTTCGAACGACCTCGCGGTTATCGTGGCGCTCGCGCGCGATATGGTGGCGCGCTACGGCATGAGCGATTCGCTCGGTCCGGTCGCGTACGCCGCAGATCGGTATGGAGACGCTGCGTACTCGCAGGAGGTTGCTGGCAAGATCGACGCGGAAGTAGCACGCATCATCGAGGAGGCGAAGGGCCGTGCGCGCGAGGTGCTCGAGCAGCACCGCGGCGCGCTCGATGCGATCGCGGAGAAGCTCGTAGAGGTCGAGACCATCGAGCGCGAGGAGTTCGAGAAGATCCTCATCGCCAACGGCATCACGCCGAAGGCGCCCGAGCCTGAAGAGGAGATCTCAGCGCCTGCGGTCGGGGCAGGGCACAAGTAAAAGAGAAAACGGCGGCCCAAAAGGGTCGCCGTTTCAGTATCCTTCCGCATTCCGGAGCTCCTCGTTCGCAATGAGAAGTGCCGCTTGTGTTACTGCGTCAGGTTCCGGGTGAGATATCCGTCGGATACGCCCGCCGTCTTCTTCAAGGTGAAGACGGACTGCGAAGTCGGCGAATGCGCTTTCAGCGACTGGTGTCGGTACGGGTTCAGGGCCCATGCCGAGCCGCGCTGACCCGAACGCCCGCATAACGACGCACCGATCGCAGCCGCTTTTGAAATCGCGGCATATTTGAGGTCGGTGTTCGTAGTCGGTACAGCTTCGAGTTTTCGGATCGAAGAGGATGCAGTGCCCGTCGACGGATTTCAGATTACCTTTTCCATCCATGAGCTCAGGCGGCGTGGTGCCACGCTCGAGCTTGGTGAGCGGAATGATCTGGCCGACGCAGCATGCGCCGCAGTTCGTGCAGTCCATGGAACGTCTCCTTTCCTAAGGTGCCAAGACTAGCTTCCTTATATCAGAATCAGATTTCTGGTCCACCCTCTTGGACTCGAACCAAGGACCACGGAGGTATAAGCTCCGCGCTCTAACCAACTGAGCTAAGGGTGGCTTAAGCTACTGTAACGCACCCTTATTCAGGATGCACCTCCTCGTCTACTTCCTTTGCGAGTGTCGCGAGTAGGGGATGCTTCTTTAGTTCCGGATCCTTCTCGATGAGCGCCTGCGCCTCGTTACGTGCCGCTTCCACCATCTTCACGTTCTTGAGTGCTTCCATAGCGATATCTGAGACGCCCCATTGCTTCGCTCCGTAGAGCTCTCCAGCACCGCGTAGCGCGAGATCGTATTCGGCAAGCTCGAATCCGTTCTTTGCGGTAGTAAGCGCGGTCAGGCGCTCCTTCGTGGTTGGACCATACGACTCAGGGAGTGCAAAACAATACGCCTGATTCGATGAGCGGATGACGCGGCCGCGCAGCTGATGCAGCTGGGCGAGCCCGAAGCGCTCGGCGCCTTCGATTAGGATCACGGTCGCGTTCGGGACGTTCACGCCCACTTCAACCACGGATGTCGCGACGAGTATCTGTACCTCGTTCTTCTCGAACCGCTTCATCACGTCCTCCTTGTCCTTCGGAAGCATCTTCGAGTGAAGGATGTCTATCGCAGCGTCAGGGAATATGTCGCGCGAAAGGCGCTCTGCTTCCGCTTTTACGCTCTTCGCCTGGATTGCTGATTCCTTTGAGGGGTCCGGTTCGTTGATGCGTGGGCAGATGACATATGCCTGGTGTCCTTTCTTGAGTTCCTCGCGCACGCGTTCGTACGCGCGCTCGCGCTTCTCGGGTCCAAGGACTTCCGTGATGATGGGTTTGCGACCGAGCGGCATCTGGTCGAGCAGGGAGAGGTCGAGGTCTCCGTAAATAGATAGGGCGAGCGTACGCGGGATAGGGGTCGCGGTCATGGAAAGGAGATGCGGCATGGGTTCCGTGCCTTTGCGCGCGAGCTTCTGGCGGTGTGCCTTTCCGAAGCGATGCTGCTCGTCGATGATGGCGTACGCGAGGTTCTGGAACGACAGAGACTTATAGACGAGCGCGTGGGTACCGATCACGATCGGGATCTCCCCGTTGGCTACCCATTTCGCAAACTGCGCGCGCGATACCTTCGCGGACTCTTCGTACCGGACCTTCGAGGGGAACTTCCGACACTCGGTACCGGTTATGAGACCGATAGGGATCGGATGGTCCTTGAAATAGGAGACGAAGGTAGAGAAGTGCTGCTTCGCGAGGATCTCGGTGGGGCACATATACGCGACCTGGAGCGCGCCGGCAATTCTTCCGGGCGGCTTCGAGGTCGCAACCATGTAGGCGGTTGCGGCCGCTACCGCGGTCTTGCCGCTTCCTACGTCACCTTCAAGCAAGCGGCGCATCGGATGCGGCTTCTCGAAGTCAGAGACGATGCGCTCGATCGAAGAAGACTGCGCTTCGGTTGGCGGGAACGGGAAAGACGCGATGAACTCGTTCAGGCGATCACGATCGGCATGCACGGGAAGCGCTCGTTCCTTGGATGCTTCGAGCCGCCGTCTTTGAGTCGTGAGCTGTATGGCAAATACTTCTTCGAACGCGAAGCGCTTGCGCGCGGCCTGCGCGTCAGGTAGCTTCCGAGGCGCGTGCATCCAGATGAGCGCGGTCTGGAGGGTGGGGAGGCTGTACCGGTCGAGCATATCTTTAGGTATCGGATCAACAAGCGTCTCGTGCATGCCTGATTCGAATACGCGCTTCACCGCGTGCGAAAGCCACAGAGAGGAAACGCCCTTTGATTCGGGATAAATCGCAAACAGCGTATCCTCGATGAGTGGCACCGCCTCGTCCTGTGTGAAGAGTGACTCGTGCACGTCCTCTGGCGGCACTGGAGAGCGGTCTATCTCTGGATTCGCGAGGTACACCTTGCCCTCGGTCCCGGTTACCTTGCCGCTCGCTTTTACCACCATCCCGTCCTGAAGGGTCTTCGCGATGTACGGCTGCGAGAACCAGCGCAGCTTGATACGACCTGAGGCGTCCTCAAGCCAGGCTTCAGCCATGGGGCGCTTCGACTTCCATGCCTTCTTCGCTTCAGGCTTCCTGATCGTGCCGTATAGAGTCACCTCGCTTCCGGGCGAGACGTTGCCGATGGTACCGGTCGGACCCGATGCTTCGTAGCGGGAGGGGAAGTGGTAGAGGAGGTCGCGAACGGTCCTGATGCCGAGGCGCTCGAGCGCTTTCTTCTGGTCAGGCTTGAGGCGCGTGAAGTGTTCGGTGAGCAGGTCCGTAGGCTTCATGCCTAGAGTATACGCTCGAGTACCGGTTCAGGGCATCTGGCATTTTTCGATGAAGAATGCTCTCATATATATACCTATGACTACGAACCTATCGCGCTTCAGCGCATCCTTCATGCTCGCAACGCTCCTTCTGATGGGGCTTCCGCTGGCAGCACGCGCTGCCACTCAGGACATCGCGCTCACGGTGAAGAACGTGACCATGATCCCGAAGCCGCCAACCTGTGAGGCGCGCGCGTCGAAGAAGGTCATGACCTCCGGCAGCTCGGTCGACATCGTCTGGAAGAGCAAGGACGCCGTGAAGATGGTTGGGCTCGTACAGGGAGAGAAGGAGTGGCCGGCAGATGGCCGCCAGAAGGTGACAATCGCGGTCCGCGGCAAGCATGAGTTCCCGATGACCTTTATCGGAAAGAACGGTGCGACTTCGACCTGCACCGCCAAGGTGTTCGTGCACGCGAAGAAGCGCTAAGCGCCTCTTCATCCCTACATCATCCCCGATCGGCGAGACTGGGGATTGTTTGTATGCGTGATACCGTACTCCCATGAAGCGTACCCTACATCTTTCCCTCGCCGTTCTCTTGATTGGATTGCTCACGTTCGGCACGAGCGTGCAGGCTGCGTCCAAGTCATATGAGGAGACGGTAAGCGCGGACGACCTTGCGATCGCCTATCAAGAAGCCTCCTTCGGGGGAGCGAAGGTGCGCATACTCATCATGCCGGGACACGAGCCGATGTACGGCGGCGCTGAGTTCATGGGCTACTACGAGCGCGAGTTCGTCGTCGATATCGCGGAGCGCCTGAAGCGTGAGCTCGAGACCGACCCGAACTTCGAGGTGTCCGTCGCACGCGACGGTTTGGGGTGGAATGACGACCTTGCTCCATACTTCGACCGCCAGATGCGGAAGATCACGCGCTTTGTGGAGGACCATAAGGAGGACTACGAGAAGCTCGTGAAGCGCGGCAGGATCGACGTGTTCGAGGAGCAGGCGTCGCACAACGCCGCTCCCGGGGACGTGGCAACCCGCCTCTACGGCGTCTCGAAGTGGGCGAACGAGAACGGTATCGACCTCGTGATCCACCTTCACCTCAACGACGAGACCGGACATGGGTCCAACGAACGGGGCGCGTACTCAGGCGCCGCGATCTACGTGCCGGACGCGATATACGGCAATGCGGATGCGTCACGCGCCATCGCGGAGCCGGTGCTCGAGCGCCTCAAGTCGACGAGCGCGGTATCGAACTTCGGCTACGAGACAAAGGGTATCGTCGAGGACCGCGAGCTGATCGCCGTAGGCGCCTACAACACGAGCGAGGCGCCGAGCCTTCTGCTCGAGTACGGTTATATCTACGAGCCACGCATAACAGGGGACGGCGCGCGCGACTCCGTGTTCGCGGATTTCGCGTTCCAGACCGCGCAGGGCGTGAAGGATTTCTTCGGCTCGCCGGGCCGTCCGCGCTTCGATACCAAGGCGCTTCCATACACCTTCAGTAGCGACCTGCTTGCGACCTCGACCGCCACCAGCACGAACGCAACCGGCATCTATGCGCTTCAGGCGCTCCTTAGAGACCTCGATCTCTATCCGGGAAGCGAAGCATCGCTCGGGGTATGTCCGATCTCAGGGCTTACGAACGAGTGCACGACGCTCGCGGTGAAGGCGTTCCAGGCACGTAACAATCTCGAGCAGACAGGGACGCTCGGGCCGCGCACTCGTGCGGCGCTTAACGCGGCGCAGGGCGTTGCCGCTGCGGCACCGGCCCCATCGGTTCCCGTGACGCCAGCTCCAGCGTGCGCTGCCTTTACGAGCGAGCTATCGCTTGATGCTACGGATGCTGACACTAATGGCGAGGTGACGCGGTTGCAGACCATCCTCGCTAAGGACACGCAGATATACCCCGAGGGACTCATTACCGGCTTCTACGGTCCTGCTACGGACCGCGCCGTGAAGCGCTTCCAGCTGAAGGAAGCGATCGTCACCGCTTCCTCGAGTGCCTACGGCCTCGTGGGTCCGGCAACCAAGGCGAAGCTTTTGGCCTGGTGTTCGACAGCGGGGAACTAGGCGTGGGATACTCTGCGACATGCCGAACCCAAAGAAGCGCACTCCAGCGCAGATAGTTGCAGCCTTTAAGAAGACCGGTCCGCGTATCGAGACGAAGGCGCGCGTCCCGCTTAAGACCAAGGAAGCGTTCGCGCTCTTCTATACGCCTGGCGTAGGCGCGGCATCCTCGCATCTCGCAACGCATCCTGAAGACGCGCGCAGAATGTCCGTAAAGAAGAACTCGGTCGCGGTCATTTCAGACGGCTCGGCCGTGCTCGGGCTCGGGAATATTGGCGCGTACGGGGCGCTCCCTGTCATGGAAGGGAAGGCGCTCATATTCCGAGAGCTCGCCGGAATCGATGCGTGGCCGATCGTGCTCGATACCCAGGACCCGGACGAGATCATCCGTACCGTGCGCGTTATCGCGCCCTCGTTCGGCGGCATCAACCTCGAGGACATCAAGGCGCCGCAGTGCTTCGAGATAGAGAAGAAGCTCATCGAGTCGCTCAACATCCCGGTTATGCATGACGACCAGCACGGCACCGCCATCGTCGTGCTCGCAGGACTCATGAACGCGGCGAAGGTCGTGGGGAAGCCGTTCAAGAAGCTTCGTATCGTCATCTCGGGCGCAGGCGCGGCCGGCGTCGCGATTGCGAAGCTCCTTAAGATCTCGGGCATCGACGACATCGTCTTGCTCGATCGCGGCGGCGCTATCTACGAAGGGCGTCCTGACCTCAACCACAGTAAGCAGGAGCTCGCCGTGCTAACTAATCCGCGCAACGTCTCAGGAGAACTCTCTGCGGTGCTTCCTGGCGCTGACGTCTTCATAGGCGTCTCCGGACCGAATCTCCTTACGAGCGCGCATGTCTCTTCCATGGCGGAGCGTGCCATCGTATTCGCGCTCTCCAATCCGGTCCCGGAGATCATGCCTGAAGAGGCGAAGAAGGGAGGTGCCGTGGTCATCGCGACTGGCCGTTCCGATTTCCCGAACCAGATCAACAACGCGCTCGTGTTCCCAGGCGTGTTCCGCGGCGCGCTCGATCGCGGCGTCACCCGGATTACGGAAGAGTCCAAGGTTCGCGCTGCCAAGGCGCTCGCAGCGCTCGTCGCAAAGCCTGCGGCAACGAAGATCATTCCTGACGTGCTGGACAAGCGGGTGGTGCCCGCTATCGCGAAAGCGATTCGATAAGAGAAAGGCCCGCTGATGCGGGCCTTTCTCTTAGTCTCTTTGGATCGCGTGCCGTACGCGCTCGAATACCGTGGTGAACCACGCACGGTCCTTGGGGTGGGTGAGCCTTTCCATCATGCGCGGCATCGCTACCCATTCTGCTTCGCCGATCTCGTGCGCAGGGACGAGGGCGCAATAGGGACGTGCCGCGAAGAGATACAGGTGGATCTCTTTCAGTTCAGACTTGTCGTCGCCAGAACCGTCCCTGCCGATGCGGTAGCGTTCATAAGAACCGAGGTCATCGATGAGCTCGAGATCCGTAAGTCCGGTCTCTTCTTCGATCTCGCGGCGCGCTGCGTCTTCGTCTGATTCGCCTTCCTCGATATGGCCCTTCGGGAAGGTCCATCCGCTCCCGCCCGTGGTGCGCACCAGCGCAATGGTGCCGCTGTCCCCCAGCACCACGCCGCCTGCGGTACGGGTCCTACGCTTCATGCTTCGGGCGATGCATCCATGCGAGCGCGCCAGCAGCGAGCGCTATCGTCACGTCGCGGAAGAGGATAGGGAACTGCGCAGGATTCGCGATGACTACCGCCATGAGCGCGACTGCCATGATCGCGCTCGGGACAAAGACATTCCGCGCGAACAAGACCCAGAGCGCGAGCACTACTTCGATCGCGCCCCAGGCATGGAGCATCAGGATAGTGTGTTCGCCCGCGAGCGACAGTAGGAACGGCGGGAAGTACCCGACCCATGCGTAGGGATCCGTGAGCGCATGGAGCGCCGGATACAGGAACGAGATCGCAAGGCCTGCGCGCAGGAGCAGCTCGGGCGCAGGAAGATGGAGCGGGTTGGTAGTCATGCTAGCGCACTACGATCGTGCCGGTGTTGGAAGCGCCGACGTGATTGTGATATCCGAAGGAACCTGCGCGCTCAAAGGTGTAGTCCCAGTAGTCACCTTTGTTTACAGAAGCACACTGATCGAAGGTGCCATTGGTAGCCATGCCGTTCGCGCAGTGCTCGCGGGTGGCGGTGCCGTCGTAATCGGTATGCGTCGGATGGTCGTCTGAGCCTACCCACATGCCGCGAGACGATTCGTTAATGAAGCGCACGGTCTCGCCTGCATTCACGGTAAGCGTGCTCGGAGTGAATCCCGAGTCGGTGAGCGTCACGACCGCGAATGCGGGTCCGCCATCCTCGCCGTCTATTATAGGAGCTGGTTCCTCTCCTCGGGTCATTTCGGTAGTCGTCGCGGTCTGGGTATCAGCCGGTGCGCCCGCGCGGCTGCCGAAGGCAAGCCAGCCGATACCGATGATTCCGATAAGCACGAGTACGATCCAGATGACTTTGGCATTCATAGGCAAAGAGATTAAGCCGGAATTGGCTCCCTACAGTGTACCGTGCTCTACGCGACGACCGGAGGGAGGCTCGCCCAGACCCTCGGCTCCTCAGACTGCGTAGCGCGCACCCAGGCGCGCGCGATGATGCCCACTACCGGCAGGTCATGCATGCGCTTTGCGATCGGATACGTGCGCTCTTCCTGTCTGCGCGAGAGATGCGACTCGATGCTCGGAACGTTCATACGCTCCGTACTATACGCACATGTTGATGATGTGGCGGTGAAGCTAGGGAAGCACGTCTCGCAGTTCGTCAGACACGAAGAAGTCGCCGCCGAGCTGTCCGAACGCGTAGGTTACGCCGCCAACCGTGATTGGCGCGCCGCCGGGCCTCGGGTCGGCTTTCGGCACGGAGTTAGCAAAGCCGATGTTGAAAAGCGTCACGAGCGCGTACGGATCGTCCTCTATCGGGAACCCGGCACGCTCCCATTGCGCCATGACTTCCTTGAGGTAGAGCGCGGTGTAGAGGTAGGAGTAATAGTGGTCCTTCTCGTCGGTGAGGCGGCGATAGAGTTCCTCGTCCTTGCCGACCTGATCGCTGTACGCGATGAGGCGTGCTGCTTCCGGTCCCGGATAAAACGGGGACTCTGAGTCAAGCGCATGCTTTTCGACGAGTCGCGCCGTCTCCTGCTTGATTCCTGAGACGCCGAGCGAGAACTGCGAGAGGGAGCCGAGGATCTTCAGCGGCTCGAAGTAGCGCTTGAACACCTCGCGTTCGGAGGTGAAGAAGCGGATCTGCTCCGGAACCACGCTCGCGGCGATAAGGCGCGCCGGGACGCCGGTCTCGGCGGATACGCGGGCGATAATAGCAGCGTCTTTGGCAAGGCCGCCTTCGACCACCACCCATTCAGGCGTCTCGTTCCATGCGCAGGTGTTCGCGCCTGCATCGATGCAAGGCTTTGTGGGGATCGACGCGACCGCAGTCTCTTCATCCTTCCCGAGAAAGAACGCGTTACGGTCCGAGATAGAGCCCCGGACATTGGTGAGGCCGAGCTGCATGGCGACAAAGACTCCCGTGAAGAGGAGACCGATCAATGCAAACAGGATGAGGAGCGCTACGAGCGCTATCTTGAGACGCTTGTTCATGTAGGTTGTATACCAGGTATCGCGTACGAAGACGAATCAGGAAGCCATATCCTTACGCCGATACTCGTTCATGAGGTTGTGCGCCGCGCGAGTCGGTTCCGGGATGCGGTGCTTCCGCACGCAGGAAGCGACGAGCGAGACCGCATCTTCAAGTGTTACGCGGTGTCCTGGAGAGATGAATACGGGTTTTACGTTCTTCTTGGTGCGGAGCGCCATGCCTATTGTCTCGCCGTTCTTTTGGTCCACGAGAGGGCTGGTGTCGCCTGGTTCGTTTCCTGGAGCCTCGAAGCTTCCTATAAGAACGCTCTTGGCGACGCCAATGGTTGGTATATCAAGGAGCACGCCGAGGTGCGACGCGATGCCAAGGCGCCTAGGGTGCGCGATGCCGATGCCGTCAACGAGCAGCACGTCAGGCTTCTGCTTGAGTTCTTTCCATGCTTCAAGCAGCATCGGTATCTCACGAAACGAGAGGAGTCCGGGGATGTAGGGGAAGGGAATCACGCCCTTGTGTACGGCATGGTCTACCGTTTGAAGCTCGGGGTACGTGAGTGTCACGAATCCGGCGAACCCGTCCTTCGCGAACCGGTTCATAGAGACGTCGCAGCCTCCAATGAGCACCGGTTGTTTCTCAAGCGGCACGAGTTTCACTTCCTCGGCGAGCTCTTTCTGAAGCGCGATAGCGTCGCGGGGCTTTATGTTCCATGCGTGCATGCGCAGATTGTACGGATGGAGAGTGAGAAACGGCTGAAAGCCCCGGGCGGGGCCTTCGACTTGGCGGAGACGGAGGGATTCGAACCCTCGGAGCCTTTTACAGCTCGCCTCGTTAGCAGTGAGGTACTTTCGACCACTCAGCCACGTCTCCTGTAGGTATCAAAGTATCATTTCCGCCCTAATGCGCCAATGAAAGGCCGTATACCTTGAGGGCTCCGGCGTTCTTCAGTGCTTGCACGGCTTCAGAGAGGGTGGTTCCGGTGGTTCGGACGTCATCGAACACTATATAGGTATGTGTTGCGTCGGGAATAGACGCTTCGAATGCGTCCTTGAGGTTCTCCCTGCGTTCGCGGCCTCCGAGCGAGGTCTGGGGCAGGGTATCGCGGGTACGTACCAGGATCTTTGTGTTGAGCGTGGTGTCCGCTAATCCAGAAAGAGCCTTCGTCGCGATGCGCTCGGTCTGGTTATAGCCGCGTTCCTTTCTTCGGGCTTCTGAGAGCGGGACCGGCACTACTACGATGGTCTGCGCCTCAAAGCTCTCGAGGTCTTCTTCAAGCGCCGCTACGTATTCCCTGAGGACGGACGCGAGCAGCGTCTGCGCGTTCTCGCTGTCCCTGAACTTCGTTTCCGTTATGCATGCTTTCACTTGGGGCGCGCGATAGGGAAGGAGCGAGACCGTTCCGTCATCGTGGGTGCGTACGCGCACGAGGGCGCCGAGCGATTCCTGTGTCGCCCCGTTCACGAGCGCTTCGGCGTCGCGCGGCGGGAACAGGAGGTCGAGGATTGCCCGGAGAAGCTTCATGCATGCATGATACAATTCGCGCGATGGGATTCCTCTCAAAACTATTCGGCGGAGGAAAGAAAGGCGCGAGCGTGATTGGCGTCGACATCGGTTCGTCATCCTTGAAAGTGGTGCAGCTGCGCCGCGAGGGTGGTGCCGCGATACTTGAGACCTACGGCGAGCTCGCGCTCGGGCCCTACGCAGGCGGCGAGATCGGGCAGGCGACGAACCTTCCGGCAGCGAAGATCGCGGAGTGCCTGAACGATCTCTTGCGCGAAGCGAACGTCACTACGAAGGACGCGGGTATTTCCATACCGTTCTCGCGTTCCTTGCTCACGCTCGTGGAGCTTCCGCGCCGCGAGAACCCGGATGAGCAGAAGACGGTTATCGAGCTTGAGGCGCGCAAGTACATCCCGGTGCCGGTTTCCGAGGTGCAGCTTGACTGGTTCATCATCCCCGAAGCGATTCCTGAGGGTGCGGCACCGCCTTCCAAGGTGCAGGTACTACTTGTCGCGGTACATAACGACGAGCTCACGCTCCTTGAGAGCGTGGTTACCACGTCGCAGCTTGCGGCTACGTTCTACGAGATCGAGATCTTCAGTACGATCCGCTCGGTGGTGGACGAGCCGGTGAAGCCGGTGCTGGTGCTTGATATCGGTGCGTCCGCAACCAAGGTATACGTGGTCGAGCATGGCGTCGTCGCGCTCTCGCATAACATCCCGCGCGGCGGGCAGGATGTGACGCGCACCATCGCGACCGCGAGCGGCATCCCGGTCGCGAGCGCAGAAGCGCTCAAGAAAGAGCACGGATTCGCTGACGGATCCGGGTCCTATGATCCGCGCTCAATAGAGCTCATGTTCTCGCGCATCTTCGAGGAAGCGAAGCGGGCCCTGGACCAGTACCAGCAAGTGAAGGGTACCCAGGTTTCAGGACTCGTGCTTACCGGCGGCGGCGGCGTCACCAAGGCGCTCCAGGCATACGCGAAGAGTTTCTTTAATATGGAAGTGCATGTCGCGAATCCGTTCGGGAAGACGCAGGCTCCGGCATTCATGCGCCCGGTGCTCGAGGAGATCGGTCCTGAGTTCGCGGTTGCGGTAGGGCTTGCACTCCGCAAGCTCGAGGAGCAAGGATAGCGCGCTGTGCATAAAGCGGCGTAAAATGCGCTTCTGCCTCGTATACTGATACTACTGTGGCCCTTCCTCCGACCATACCGACGTCATTCGTGCCGAAACAGCCTGTCGCGCCATCGATGCGGCAGAAGAGCGGCACGAATATCTTCTCTGTCATGGCGCTCGTGCTTCTTGGCGTAAGCATCGTGGGAGCGCTCGCCACCTTCGGATACGAGTTCTACCTCAAGAGCGCGCGCGACGCGAAGGCAGCGGAGCTCGCGGTCGCGCAGCAGAGCGTCGATATCGATGCGGTAGAGGACTTCGTGCGTCTGCGCGACCGCCTCGAATCGGTCGAGACGATCCTCAACAAGCACATTACGCTTTCCGAGTTCTTCGATACGCTCGAGGCGCGCACGCTCCAGAACGTGCGCTTCAGCACGCTTTCCATCTCGGTAGCGGATGATCGCACTGCGGAGATCGAGACCGAAGGCGTGGCGCGTTCCTTCAACGCGCTTGCAGCGCAGAGCGCAGCGCTCGCAGGGGAGCGTCGCATCAAGCGCGCGATATTCTCGAACATCTCTGTTAACACGAACGGCACGGTCTCGTTCACGCTTACCGCATCACTCGATCCGCGCCTCATAACCGCAGGGGAGGTATTGCCAGGCATCCCTGATTCTTCGGCGCCGGCAGAAGGTGCCGAAGCGCCTGCGCAGCCGCAAGCACCGGTATCGGCGCCTGCGACGAGTACCAGGGCCACGACCACCGCGACAACCACCAACCGCCTATGATCTCCTCACGACTTCTCCCGCTCTTCTTCATAGTCCTCGCGGTAGGCATATTCCTCGCATACGTGCAGCCGACGTTCAGCGGATCCGTCGCGGTGCTGCAGGACGAGATCGAGAATCTCGATTCGGCGCTTATGGCAGCACGACAGTTCAAGGAGAAGGAGCTCGCACTTACGCAGGAACGCAACACGCTCTCAGCGGACCAGCTCGCGCGCCTCGAGGCGTTCCTTCCCGACAATGTCGATAACGTGCAGCTCATCGTCGATCTGAATTCGCTCGCAGCGCGCTCCGGGGTTACGCTCTCTGATTTCGATATCGAGGGAGGGGAGACCGCTGGAACGAGCACGCAGCCCGTTATTGATAGCGGCGCGATCCCGCTCGAGGCGTCCGATACCACGGATTCGCTCGAGCTCTCGGTCTCTGCTACCGGCAGCTACGGCGCCTTCCGCACGTTCCTCGCGGGCGTGGAGCAGAGCCTGCGGCCGCTCGATATCGTGGAGCTGTCGGTCGACGACTCGAACACGGGCGTGTACACCTACGACATAACGTTCCGCCTCTACTGGCTCCGATAACCGTACTCTTATGGCGCTCAAGAAGAACACCCTCATGTACATCGCTCTGGCTATCGTCGTTGGCGGAGCAGCGCTCTATTTCCTCTGGCAAAGCCAGCCGGCGCAGCCTGATATCTCATATATGGACGGCGGCCCGACCAGCGAGGCCCAGGCCTCGTTCCTCACGCTCGCCGCGCAGCTCGAACCGATCGGGTTCGACGCGAGCATCCTGAGCGATCCGCGCTTCGCAGCGCTCATCGACATCAAGACCGCGATTCTCCCTGAAGCGGGCGGTCGTCCTGATCCCTTCTCGCCGCTCCCGGGCGTCGCTGCGCAGTAGCGATATCCCACAGGTCCGCAGTAAGAGGCACGGCAACGTGCCTCTTACGCGTTACACTACGTACATACCAGGGTGCATAACGATGCGTTGCGGAAGGTGTAATCCTCCGCGAAGGCCTACGCGATGAATCTTCTTTCGCTGCTTACGGAACAGGGGCTTCTCTCAAAGGAAGACGCGGCACGCGTTGCTGAAGAGGCGCGCGCGCCCGGCAGCACGCTTGCGTCCGCGCTCGACAAGCGCGGGATCTCTATCGAGAAGGCGTACCAGGTCGCAAGCGAGCACTATTCGATCCCGTACCTCGCGCTCCCGCAGGAACCGGCTTCCAAGGAGACGCTCGGCTATATCCCGGAAGAGTCTGCGCGGCACTACCGCTTCGTCCCGCTCTCGGTAGCGGATGGCGCGCTCTCGGTCGGTATCGTCGATCCGGACAATATAGAAGCCTTGGATGCGCTTCAGTTCATCTCGAGCCGCGTGGGTATGCCGTACAAGCTCTTCCTGATCTCGGAAGCGGACTTCGATCGCGTGTTGAAAGAGTACGAGAACCTTTCCGGGGAAGTGGGCGAAGCGCTCTCGGAGTTTGAAGGCACGACCGCTGCGCCCGCAGACGGGGAGGAGAAGGGCGCGGCTCCCGAGGCGGTTGAGACCACCATCAAGGCGGACGCGCCGGTAACGAAAATCGTCGCCACGATCCTCCGCTATGCGGTTGAAGGCGGTGCGTCTGATATCCATATCGAGCCGACGCCAGAGAAGACGCGGGTACGATTCCGCATGGACGGCGAGCTCCACACTTCGCTCGAGCTTCCGGCAAAGGTGCATGCGGCCGTGGTGGCGCGTATCAAGATCCTCTCGCAGATCCGCCTCGACGAGAAGCGAAAGCCGCAGGACGGCCGCTTTTCCGCTACCGTGGAAGGACGCCGCATCGACTTCCGCGTTTCGACCTTCCCGACACAGGGAGGAGAGAAGGTGGTGATGCGTATCCTCGATAGCGCGCGTTCGGTCGCAACACTTGAGACCGTGGGTCTTTCCAAGCGCGACCTCGAACAGGTTCGCGAGATCATCCGCCAGCCGTACGGCATCGTGCTTATCGCAGGACCGACCGGTTCAGGTAAGTCGACGACCCTGTTCTCGATGCTCTCAGAGCTCGATCGCGAAGCCGCGAACGTGGTGTCCATCGAGGACCCGGTCGAGTACGAGATCCCGGGCGTCGCGCAGTCGCAGGTGAAGCCCGAGATCGGCTACACCTTCGCGTCAGGTCTGCGCTCCATACTCCGTCAGGACCCGGACATCATCATGGTGGGAGAGATCCGCGATAAGGAGACCGCGCAGCTCGCGATCCAGGCGGCCCTCACCGGACACTTGGTGTTCTCGACCATCCACACGAATACCGCCGCGGGCGTGATCCCGCGCCTGGTGGACATGGGCGTGGATCCGTATCTCATCGCGCCGACCTTGATCGCAGCCATCGGCCAGCGCCTCGTGAGAAGGCTCTGCCCGGGGGCAGGGCAGCCGATCCCGCTTTCTGAGAGCATGCGTGGGCTCCTTGATAAGGAGTTCGCGGACCTCCCGCAGGAATTCCATAAGAACCTTCCGGAGTTCAAGCAGTTCTACCGGGCGAGCCCTACCGCGGACTGTCCGAACGGCACGCGCGGCCGTCTCGCGGTGTTCGAGTTCCTGCGCATGGATGCGGACCTCGAGCACGTCGTCCTTACGAAGCCGACCGAGGAAAGCGTGTACGCGGCAGCCCGCGCCAAGGGCATGTTGACGATGCGCGAGGATGCTATCATTAAGGCGTTAGCAGGAGAGATTCCGTTCGAGGAAGTGAACGCCCTCGGCGGACAGATGCTCATCGATGCTGAAGAGACGCCTGCCTAAGAACCAGAATCATGCCTACTGCCCCGTACACGCTCTACCTGGTCGATGACGACCGATTCCTCCTTGATATGTATGCCGTCAAGTTCAAGGCGGCGGGGCATGCGGTAACCGCGTTCTCAGGGGGCGACGAGCTCCTCAAGGTGCTGCGCGAAGGCGAAGGTCCTGACGCGCTTCTCCTTGATATCGTGATGCCGGGCATGACGGGTCTTGAGATCCTCGAGGTGATCAAGCGCGAGAACCTCAAACGCAGCACGAAGGTCATCATCCTCTCGAACCAGGGACAAGAATCAGACATTGAGCAGGCGAAGGCGCTTGGCGCGGACGGGTACATCATTAAGGCTTCCGCGATTCCGTCTGAAGTGTTCGCAGAGACTATCAAGATAATTGAGGCCGCATGAGCGCCGATGCAGGTGCACAGGTAAAGACGCTCCTCGATACCGTCGTCTCCGAAGGCGCGTCGGACATCCATCTTTCTCCAGGGAACAACCCGATCCTCCGCATCTCAGGCTCCCTGGTGCCGCTTCTGCAGCACCCAGTCCTTACGCCCGCTGATACCGCCACCATCCTCAAGGCGATCGCGCCGGAGAACCGCTATGCAGCTTTCTCGAGCGAGCAGGCCATAGACTTTTCGTACGCGCACACCGAGAAAGCGCGCTTTCGCGTGAACGGCTACACCGTGCAGGGGAACGTGGCGATCGCGATGCGCCTCATCCCGCACGAGATCCGCTCGTTCGAGAACCTGAATCTCCCGCCGATCCTCGAAGTCTTCAGCCAGCGCTCGCAGGGATTCTTCCTCGTGGTGGGTCCGGTGGGGCAGGGCAAGTCGACGACGCTCGCGACGATCCTCGACCGAATCAACGAGACGCGCGCGGAGCATATCGTTACGATCGAGGATCCGATCGAGTACATCTTTGATCAGAAGAAGTCGCTCATCCACCAGCGCGAGGTGCACATCGATACGCCGAACTTCGCGGCAGCGCTCAAGTCCGCGTTCCGCGAGGACGTGAACGTGATCATGGTGGGCGAGATGCGCGATCAGGAGACCATCTCTTCGGCGGTTACCGCGGCTGAGACCGGACACCTCGTCCTCTCGACGCTTCACACTAATAATGCGGCGCAGACCATCGACCGCATCATCGACATGTTCCCGCCGAACCAGCAGGACCAGGTCCGCGTGCAGCTCGCAGGCTCGCTCGCGGGCATCTTCTCGCAGCGCCTCATTCCGCGCATCTCGGGCGGGCAGCTTCCGGCGTACGAGCTTCTCATAAATAACAGCGCTATCGCGAACCTTATCCGCGAGGGCCGCACGCATGAGATCACCACCGTGATCCAGACCTCGAGCCAGGAGGGCATGATCGACATGGACCGTTCTTTGGCTGAGCTCGTGCGACGCGGCGAAGTGACAATCGAGCACGCGTACGAGCGCGCGAACGATCCGAAGACGTTCGAACGCTACCTATAGTCTATGCTTTTCTCGTATCACGCACTCGATAAGGACGGCCATGAGCGCGCAGGAACCGTAGAGGCGCTCTCGGTCGATGTTGCGGTCACGACGCTGCAGCGACGCGGCCTTATCGTCTCGTCGATCGAGCCGATCGAGAAGAAGTCGCCGCTCGCTATCGAGTTCGGCTTCTTCAAGAAGGTATCGAATAAGGAGGTAGTGATCCTCTCGCGCCAGATCGCGACCCTGTTCGAGGCGCAGGTCTCGGCGCTCCGCATCTTCCGTTTGCTCGCGGCAGAAGTGGAGAATAAGTACCTCTCCGACATCATGACGCAGATCGCGGACGACCTTCAGGGGGGAAGCCCGATCTCCAAGGCGCTTGCGCGCCATCCGAAGGTGTTCTCCGGGTTCTACGTGAACATGGTCCGTTCGGGCGAGGAGTCAGGAAAGCTCTCAGAGACGTTCGGCTACCTCGCGGACTACCTCGATCGCACATACGAGGTCATGAGCAAGGCGCAGAACGCGCTTATCTACCCGGCGTTCGTCATCGGCGTCTTCGTGCTCGTGATGGCGCTCATGCTCACGCTCGTGATCCCGCGCATCTCCTCGATACTCAAGGATTCCGGCCAGGAGATTCCGATCTATACGGCTATCGTCATCGCAATCTCCGACTTCCTCGTGAACTTCGGATTCTTCATCCTGATCGCGATCGGCGTGGGTATATTCTTCGCATACCGCTCGCTCCAGACCCCTTCCGGCAAGCTGTTCTTCGACCAGGTGAAGCTCCAGGTTCCGTACGTGGGCGATCTCTATCAGAAGCTCTACCTCTCGCGCATTGCGGACAACTTCGCGACGATGCTCGTGTCCGGCGTTCCGGTCGTCGAGGCGGTTGAGATCACCGCGTCGGTGGTGGGAAGTAACACCTACGAGAACATACTCAAGGACGTCGGGGAGGCGGTGAAGGGCGGCGCGTCCATTTCCGACGCGCTCGCACAGCATGCGGAGATCCCGGGCATCATGACCGCCATGGTGCGCGTGGGTGAGGAGACAGGCGAGCTCGGAAATATCCTCCAGACGCTCGCGAAGTTCTACCAGCGCGAGGTGACGACCGCGGTCGATACGCTCGTCGACCTCATCGAGCCGATGATGATCGTGCTCCTCGGCCTCGGCGTGGGAACCTTGCTCGCCTCGGTGCTCATTCCGATCTACAACCTCGCAGGCTCGATTTCCTAAGGGTTATCCCCACGGCAGGGCCTCGCGTAACCGCAGTGCCGTACAATTAGCAGCAAGCGGATATTTAGCATTCTGCCCAGTAATTACGCCCTAATTGATACTATGACCCTTCTCGGACACTCAAAGGCCGACCGCGGTTTCACCCTCATCGAGCTTCTCGTGGTGATCGCGATCATCGGCATCCTCTCGTCTGTGGTGCTCGCGTCCCTTAACACCGCGCGTAACCGCGGTGCAGATGCTGCCATCAAGTCGAACCTCGCCAACGCTCGCGCAGAGGCTGAGCTCTACTACGACGGAAACAGCAACGCGTACGCATCAAGCGGCACCGTGACTGCGAATGCAGGCGTTTGTGCAGCTTCCGGCACCAACGTCATCGGCGATAACATCGCTGCAGCAACCTCGGCAGGCTCTGGCGCAGTGCAGTGTTACGCAAGCAACACTCTCTGGGCAGCTTCTGCACAGATGAAGAGCAGCACCTCGCAGTACTACTGCGTTGACTCCTCTGGCTACGCAAGCACCACGAGCTCGGCTCCGACCCTTACGGACGGCGCTTGCCCGTAATCCCGAATCTTTCGGATAGCAAAAGCGCCCTTTGGGCGCTTTTGCGTTTAATACACAGAATCCCACGTTCGTTGCAGGGAAGCGTGTATAGTGAAGGT
Organism: Minisyncoccota bacterium; assembly: GCA_036405415.1. GTDB lineage: Bacteria > Patescibacteriota > Minisyncoccia > Phycocordibacterales > Phycocordibacteraceae > C7867-001. Next base: position 365,335 of record DASWXP010000002.1, on the reverse strand, counting down.
ATGAAAAACAATCCCGTTGCACGAGGCTTCACCCTCATCGAGCTTCTCGTGGTGATCGCGATCATCGGCATCCTCTCGTCTGTGGTGCTCGCGTCCCTTAACACCGCGCGTAACCGCGGTGCAGACTCATCCATCAAGTCGAACCTTGCCAACGCACGTTCCGAGGCCGAGCTCTTTTATGACGGCAACGGCTGGAGCTACGAAGGCGTGTGCGCGACCACGGGCGCGAACCGCATCGGCGACAGCGTGAACGCTGCAGAGAACGCATACGACGGCTCGCCGACCACGTACGCGGACGGCACCGCTTCCACCTGGCAGACCGGCCAGTGTCATGACTCCACGAACGCCTGGGCTGCGTGGGTGCCGCTCAAGGCTTCTGCAAGCGGATCGATCGTAGGATTCTGCGTAGACAGTACCGGCACCGCCGAGCAGGCGACTGCCGTACTTGGCGCGTCCATCTACGTGTGCCCGTAGAGATGCTCTCCATCGGAGTCATTGGGTTCGCGCTTCTCGGAGGCGTCCTCGCGAGTTTCTTGGGAGTGGTCGCCGAGCGCGTGCACACCGGGCAATCCTGGGTCCGGGACCGCTCGAGATGTAACTCTTGCAGCGAGCCTCTGGACTGGCGGGACCTGATGCCCGTGCTCTCCTACGTTACGACCCTGGGCAGGGCGCGATGCTGCGGCGCACGACTTCCGGGGACGTATGTTGCGAGCGAGCTCCTGCTCGGTCTCGTGTTCGCGCTCGCATACCTGAAGCTCGGCTTTGGGGTTCCGCTGCCAGCGTTCTTGCTCGCGATGCTCGCGCTTGCGTTCATCGTCCTCTACGACCTCCGGCATACCGTGGTCCCGGTTGCGGCGTCCACGCTCCTCATGTTCCTATCGCTCGGGTTCGCCTGGCTCTCAGCGCGCGCGGTTCCTGAGTTCGGTCTTGCGCTTTCGGTTGCCGGGTTCGTCGGTCTCTTCTTCTTTCTCTTCTATGCTCTCTCACGGGGAAGGGCCATGGGTCTCGGCGATACTCCCGTAGCGCTCTCGCTCGCGCTCCTCGTTGGGCCATATCTCGCGCTTCCCGGGCTTCTGTTCTCGTTCTGGATTGGCGCTATCGTGGGCATAGCGATATTGGTAGGCCGCCCTAAAGGCCATAGAATGGGTATTGAGGTCCCGTTCGTACCGTTCCTCGCCGCAGGCTTCCTGCTCGCGTACTTCACCCAATGGAATCCGCTCCTTCTTCCGCTTTGATAACGTCGCGAGGCTTCACGCTCGTGGAGATGGTCGTAGTGCTCGCGATCATCGTGATCATCACGACCATCGCGCTTCTCGGTCAGAGCTCGTTCAACCGCTCGCTCGTACTTACGGACATCTCCTACACCATCGCGTTTTCCATACGCGAAGCGCAGTCCTACGGCATCTCGAGCAGGCGCTCAGGCAGCACCACGAACGCCGGATACGGCGTGCACTTCTCCGCAGGCTCGCCGAACGCGTATACGCTGTTCGCTGATGTGGATCCGGTGCGTCCGGGCGACGTGAGCAATCCTACCGTGTGTCCAGGGCACCCAAACCTCGGAAGCGCTAACCCCGAATCGAAGCCCGGCAACTGCATCCAGGATACGGCGACCGAAACGGTCCGGAGCTACTCGCTCAATAACGGGTTCCGCATCAAGAGCTTCTGCGGCACCCGGGCAAGCAACGGGCAGCAGGTATGCAGTGACTCGGGCATCCTGGCGCTCGATATCCTGTACATGCGCCCGAACACCCAGTCCGTCATCACGGGCATCACCTCAAGCGCGGTGCCGCCTTCACTTTCCTCGCGCGTTGCGCTCACGGACGCGACGATACGCGTGGTATCTCCTGACGGAGTGGGGGAGCGCTGCGTGCTCGTGACGAAGGTGGGACACGTATCGGTCGCGCAGAAGGGAGACGAAGGATGCCCATGACGAACCACACACCTCAGCGCGGCTACTCGCTTCTCGAGCTCATCGTGTCGCTCGGGATCTTCAGCGTCGTGATGCTGGTGGTTACCGGAGCGTATCTGACGCTCATAAGCCTCGACCGTCAGGCGCGCGCGAACAATCAGCTCGCAGCAACACTCTCGTTCGCGACCGAAAGCATGGCGCGCTCGATGCGTACGGGCAGCGAATATGCGTGCAACGGGAATACTTCCTCGCCGAACTGCTCCGGCGGCGGCACGAGCATCTCGTTCTGTCTCGAGGGACAGGATTGCCGGAGCGGAGGCGGAACGCAGTATCTCGTGACCTATCGCTTGAAGAGCGATGGCAGCATAGGGCAGTGCACCGGAAGCATCTGTACTGATGCGACCGCCGTATCCCTTACGGACCCGCGCATCACCGTGAATGCGCTGCGCTTCTACGTGCGCGGCGTAGGGACTTCAGGAGCGGATGCATATCTGCAGCCGCAAGTCATCTTCGTGGTCTCGGGCACGATGGTGACCGATTCAGGCGAGAGCACGAGCTTCTCTATTCAGACCGCAGCGACGCAGCGGCTTATCGAGATATGATGCAGACAATGGAGCAGCGCGGATTCACTCTTGTCGAGACGTTGGTCGCGATCACGATCATCGCGGTTGCGATCATCGGTCCGTTGTATGCAGTACAGCAGGCGCTGAACGCCTCCAGGGTTGCACGAGACGTCCTTATCGCGTCGTCTCTCGCGCAAGAAGGGATCGAATACGTGCGCGCCGTTCGTGACGGCAACTACATAACAAACCTCATATCTCCCGGCAGTCGCAGCTGGCTTTCAGGATTCGACGGTACTCAGGGAGGGACCTCCTCATATGCGAACTGCATCACTGCCGACTGTGTCGTGGACCCGACGCAGAACACGATCTCGCGGACGATCACGCCGCTCTATCTCAGTTCCGCAGGGCTCTATAACCAGCAGGGGAGCGGGTCTGCGACGAAGTTTACGCGCAGGGTCCGTCTCACTGCGGTCCCCGGCAGTACGACCGAGATGGTGGTGACTGTGACGGTCAGCTGGAGCGTGCTCGGGCAGACGCAGACGGTAACTTTGACTGACCGTCTCCATAACTGGCTATGATGACGCATCCTTCTCGCGGGTTCACGCTCCTCATCGCGGTCATCCTGACCTCGGTCCTCCTTTCCGTGGGGCTCGCGCTCCTCGATATCTCATACAAGCAGATCGTGCTCTCCTCGACCGCGCGCCAGTCGCAGTACGCGTTCTATGCCGCGGACTCTGCCATCGAGTGCGCTCTCTACTGGGACCAGAAGGAGAATGCGTTCGCATACGCTGCACCGATCGGCACTATCCAGTGCGCCGGCTCGAGTATCTCCGTCTCCTCAAGCGTGAGCGGCGGGACCAGGACCTCGACGTTCGCGACTCCGTGCGTAGACGGGGTGACCGCGTCGGTCACGGTCTACAAGACCACCGGCGCTTCCTGCAGCTCAGGATCCGCGACAAGCTGCATCTACGCTACAGGCTACAACACCTGTACCGCGACCGATCCGCGCCGCATCGAGCGCGGTCTCAAGGTCTTCTACTAGCGCCCGGGTAGGGTAGAGTAGGGGTAATGGCGCCCCGGATACCTGAAGACGCGAAGGAACGAGCCGCGAAGCTGCGGGAGGCAATTTCGGGGTATCGAGCCGAGTATCACGAGAAAGACGAGTCCTCCATCTCTGCCGAGGCCCTTGATTCCCTGAAGCACGAGCTCGTGCAGCTCGAGGCGAAGTATCCAGGACTGGTTACGAAGGATTCCCCGACGCAGACGGTTGCCGGCAAGGCGCTCCCGGGACTTAAAAAGGTACGGCATCAGGTACCGCAGTGGTCACTGGACGATGCGTTCGATGAAGTGGAGCTCCGCGCGTTCGATGAGCGGGTCCGGAAAGGTCTCGCGAGGTCTCTCGGCGTTTCGGCAGAGCCCGCGTATACCTGCGAGCTCAAGATCGACGGGGCGCATATCATCCTCACGTACGAGAAGGGCGAGCTCGTGCTCGCAGCGACCCGCGGAGACGGTGTCGTCGGCGAGGACGTGACGCATACGGCTTCGACCATCAAGAGTATTCCGAAGCGCCTTGTGCGTCCGGTCGATCTCATCGTCGAGGGAGAGGTCTACATGAGCCGGAAAGGATTCGAGGCGCTCAATCGCGCGCAGGAGAAGGCGGGGAAACCGCTCTTCGCGAACCCGCGTAACATCGTGGCAGGGTCCTTGCGCCAGCTCGACGCGTCCGTTGCCGCACAACGTCCGCTCGGCGCGTTCCTCTACGATATCGAGGGACTCTCGGAAGAGATGCCGCAAACGCAGGCAGAGGAGCTCTGGTATCTGCGCTCGCTCGGGCTTCCGGTTAATTCGCACGAGAAGCACGTCTCCTCGGTCGAGGAGATACTCGCGTTCTGGAAGAAGTGGCAGGGCAGCGCTCGGGACAAAGAGGACTATCAGCTCGATGGGGTGGTGGTGAAGGTCGATGACCGTGCGCACCAGCAGGCGCTCGGGCACACTGGAAAGGGGCCGCGCTACGCGATCGCTCTGAAGTTCCCGGCAGAGCAGGTGACAACGGTCATCGAGGACATCAGCCTTCAGGTGGGCCGCACCGGCGTGCTGACGCCGGTCGCGCACCTCAAGCCGGTTTCGGTCGCAGGCACCATCGTCGCGCGCGCTACCCTGCATAACGAAGACTTTATCCGAGACAAGGATATACGGGTGGGAGATACCGTGATCCTCCAGAAGGCAGGAGACATCATCCCTGAGATCGTGCAGGTACTGCCTGAGTTCCGGACGGGCAAGGAGAAGAAGTGGAAGTTCCCGGAATCCTCTCCGCTGTGCGGCGGGGACGGCGCGATCGAGCGCGTACCGGGCACGGCCGCGCGGCGCTGCGCGGTTGCCGGGTCCTTCGATCAGCAGCTGCGGAAACTCTCGCATTTCGCAGGCAAGAGCGCGCTCGATATCGACGGGCTCGGCGAGAAGACCGTGAAGCTCCTCATGGAGCACGAGCTCGTCTCGAACATGGACGACTTCTTCGATCTCACCAAGGACGAGCTCGTGCAGCTCCCGGGGTTCAAGGAGAAGTCAGCGCAGAATCTCATAGACGCGCTCGCGGGCAAGAAGCAGGTCCCGCTCGACCGGCTGCTCGTAGGGCTCTCGATTCCGCATGTGGGCGAGGAGACGGCACGTCTGATCGCTATCGAGTTCGGCACGCTCGATACGCTCCGTGCAGCGAAGGCTTCGGCGTTCGCGGATATAGACGGCGTAGGAGAGGTGGTAGCCGAAGCACTATCGAATTGGTTCGCCGATCCTGAGAACCAGTCGCTCCTTGAGCGGCTCTCTGCGCACCTCTCAATCTCACGGATCGAGAGGGAAGGTGCGGGAGGCCCGCTTGAAGGTATGTCGGTGGTCATAACCGGATCCTTCGAGTCTTTCTCGCGGGAGGAAGGGGAAGCAATGGTGCGCAGAGCAGGCGGAAAGACCGGGTCCTCGGTATCGAAGAAGACTGGGTTCGTGGTTGCAGGCGATAAGCCAGGAAGCAAGCTCGCGAAGGCGGAGGAGTTCGGCGTGCCCGTGATCGACGAAGCAGAATTCCTCCGGAGGGTCGGTTCGTGATATACCTATCCTATATATGAGCAAGGCATCCGCAGAAGACGTGAAGCGCCTGGCAGCGCTCGCTCGCGTGGAGGTTCCGGAAACGGACCTTCCACGCTTCGCGGCCGAGTTTGACAGCATCCTCGAATACGTAGGGAAGCTCGAGGAACTCGATTTGCCAGAGACCGGCAGGAACCTCTCGCCGGTCCGTAACGTGCTTCGCAAAGATGAGAACCCGAGCGCGCCCGGTACCTGGACCGACGCGATAGCCGCGCAGTTCCCCGAGCGCGAAGGCGATTCGCTCAAGGTGAAGCAGATCATCAGCCATGACTAAGTCCTTGAACGAGCTTTCCATAACCGAAGCGGCGAAGGGGCTCCGCGCCAAGAAATTTTCCGTACGCGAGCTCTGGGACGCGTGCGCTGTTAGAGCGAAGGAGAAGAATCCTGAACTGAACGCGTATCTCGAGCTCTTCGAAGCCGATGAGGATGCGATCGCTGCCGCACAGAAGCGCATCGACGAGAAGGGAGACGATGCGCCGCTGCTCTGCGGCATACCGCTTGCGATGAAGGACAACATTCTCATCGAAGGGAAGATCGCAAGCGCGGCTTCGCGGATGCTTGAGAATCATCGCGCCGTGTACGACGCGACCATCACGAAGAAGCTCAAGGAGGCAGGCGCGCTCTTCATAGGACGCACCAATATGGATGAGTTCGCGATGGGTTCCTCGACCGAGAACTCGGCCTATGGCGTTGCGCGCAATCCTATCGACACGGCACGTACCGCAGGCGGCTCTTCCGGCGGCTCCGCGTCAGCCGTGCGCGCTGATATGGCGCTCGGAGGACTCGGCACCGATACCGGCGGCTCCATCCGCCAGCCGGCGGCACACACCGGGCTCGTAGGGCTCAAGCCTACCTATGGCGCGATCTCGCGCTTCGGTCTCATCGCGCTTGGGAGCTCGCTTGACCAGGCAGGTCCTATCGCAAAGACGGTCGCGGATGCGAAGGTTCTGTTCGATGCGATGCGCTGCAAGGACGCGAATGACGCAACCACGATAGGGGTAGATACCTATCCTGCGCCAACCGAGAGCAAGACGCTCCGCATCGGCGTGCCGGAGCATCTGCTTCGCGAAGGCTTGGACGAGGACGTGGCTGCAAATTTCAGGAACACCCTGGAAGCGCTCAAGGCAAAGGGTCACACGCTCGTCGAGGTATCGCTCCCGACGAGCGGGTACGCGCTCCCTGCGTACTACGTGGTCATGCCGGCGGAAGCGTCTGCGAACCTCGCGCGCTTCGACGGCATCCGCTACGGGCTCGCCGAGCGCGGCGATACGCTGCTTGAGGATTATGTTAAGTCCAAGACTGCGGGGTTTGGCAGGGAGACGGTGCGCCGCATACTTCTCGGCACGTTCGTGCTCTCTTCAGGGTACATCGATGCGTACTACCGCAAGGCCGAGCGCACGCGCGACATGCTGCGTGCCGAGTACCAGGAAGCGTTTAAGTCGTGCGACGTGATCGCGTTCCCGACGACGCCGTCTCCTGCGTTCCGGTTCGGGGAGAAGAGCGACCCGGTTTCGATGTACCTTGAGGACGTGTTCACGGTTACCGCGGACCTCACCGGAATGCCTGCGCTCTCGGTGCCTATGGGAGACGTAACGCGTGACGATGTCTCGCTTCCGACCGGCATCCATTTCACTGCGCCTCTTGGCGCGGACGACGTACTGTTTAGAATCGGCGCCGATGTGACCGGAGAGACGCTATAATCGTCTCAATGGGAACGACTACCGCACCGACCGTACATTTCCTCAACGTCGAGTACTTCTTCAGGCTCTTCTATGAGCTCATCACGAGCCCGCGAGGGTTCGTGTTCGAGGCGGGCGGCATCATGGCGCTCGCGAGCCAGATCTGGCTTCTCGTGACGGCGCTCTCGCTCGTCATCTCCATAGCGCTCCTCATCGTATTCGTGAACGCGGTCATCCGGTACCACCAGACCGAGCACGAGGACGAAGTGCGTCACGCGACGCTCCATGCGGAGCATGCCGAGGAGACACGCGACCATAGCCGCTGGGCGCATGTGCGGCAGCTCATCGAGAGCCCGCATGAGAGCGACTGGCGCCAGGCCATCATCGAAGCCGACATCATGCTCGACGACCTCCTTTCGCAGCTCGGGTATCCGGGCGACTCGGTAGGGGAGAAGCTCAAGGCGGTGGACCCATCCCGCTTCCATACCCTCCAGAACGCGTGGGACGCGCACAAGGTGCGCAATGAGATAGCGCACTCCGGTTCGGCCTACCAGCTCGAGGAGCACATGGCGCATCGAACCATCGCGCTCTATGAGACGGTGATGCGCGAGCACGGCGAGATTTAGGACTTGCAATACGTCAGGATATGGCGTATTATATGCCTATAGCGGGGTAGAGGAGAGGTACCTCGGGAGGCTCATAACCTCCAGACGCCGGTTCGATTCCGGCCCCCGCAACACGCGTTACGCAGAAAGACCGCTCAGAAGCGGTCTTTCTGCTATCAGGACCTGTATACTGAAGTCATTGCTCTTAGATACGTTGTAATGCTCAGGAATACCGCATTTTTTGCTGCGATGCTCCTATCGCTTCTCGCAGTGCCGTCTACTTTCGTTCACGCCGCGTATGGCGGGCTTGATACCGCTTTTGATACCGATGGTTCGGTGTTCTTCACCGCGACCCAGGTAGGGCTTGCTGACAGCGAGCCTGAGGTAACGGGACTCCTGAAGCAGCCGGACGGGAAGATCATATTCTCCGCGAACTCGTTCGTGGGTCCGGATCCCTACCCGTCGAGCATCGTGCGCGTTACCGCAGCCGGAGCGCTCGATACCTCGTTCGGCACCGGAGGCTCGTTCACGTTCGATATCAATGGCCTAGCGGTGGTGCGAGATATCGCGCTCCAGGGGAGCCAGATCCTCTTCGTCGGAAACTACGGCAATACGACAGACAGCTATGGCGGCTTTATCGGGCGGTTGTCCTCAGGAGGAGTCCTTGATACCTCCTTCGGCAACCATTACAGCGAGAGCGGAACGACCCATGACGGGTACGCGCTCATGATCGGCGACCAGTACAGCTTCCTTGCGGTCGAGGTCGACAGCAACAACCGCATCATCGTGCTCGGCGAGGATAACGATCAGGGAGACTCGTTCCTTGCGCGCTATTCCCAAGCCGGAGTCCTTGATCCTTCGTTCGGTATCAACGGTATCACCACGTTCGCGAACACGAACCTGACCGACATGGCCATGCGCGAGGACGGCAGCTTCCTGCTTGGCGGGTATGTGGGAGACGATGTGGCAGTCTATGCGGTTGAAGCCGATGGCGATCTCGATACGAGCTTCGCGTCGAACGGTATCTTCACCGAAGCCGTTCCTGGCGTGGATTATGCCCGCAGCGAGCACCTCTCGATCGCGAGCGACGGAAGCATCATGCTCGGCGGGTACGTGAGCGATAACTTCGACCGTCATGCGTTCTATGTCCGAATCGACGAGGATGGAGAAGATTTCGACGTCGTAACCGTGGACGATTCGGCGGTGAACGACCAGATCCAGGGTATGGTTGCTGATGGCGATGGGGCGCTCGTGGTAGGAGGCATTCTCTCCGGAGACCAGGGCGTGCTTCGCGCCTACGATCTGGATGGGGATCCGATATCGAGCTTCGGAACGAGCGGGGTAGTCGACCTCGCCATGGACTTTCTCGGCGAGCCGCATCTCTATTACGAGGATGAGCGCATAACAGTCGCGGTAGGACAGAACGGCACGCCCGGCGTGCGCCTCTTCCAGTACATATCTACTGAGCCGGAACCTGCTCCGACTGAGGTCGAGGAGACGTCAAGCCGGAGAACCGGGACCAGCATCCAGTCCCGCGTGAAAGCACTTATCCGAATGGGCAATACCGCACGCGCAGAGGAGCTCATGCGCCAGTACCCGAGACTCTTCCCGGAGGAGGAAGTGAACAAGCATGACAGCACGGTACCGCTGCCGGTCCGGGATCTTGTGACAGGCATGTCGGGAGAGGACGTGCGGTCGCTCCAGAAGCTATTGAATGCAAATGGATTCGTAGTTGCGAATACGGGCCCTGGTTCTGCAGGGAGCGAGACTGATCTCTTTGGTGCACTGACGCGCGCTGCACTCGCTGGGTACCAGGCGGCGCACGGCATCGCGCCCGCTCTAGGCTACCTCGGTCCGGTAACGAGAACGCATATGAAGATAGCCGGGATGCAAGGCATCTGGTGGTAGGAGATAGAGAAAGCGCCGCTTTGAAGCGGCGCTTTCTCGCTTGGGGGTGCCGCTACATCCTGCGCTTGGTTGCGAGGAGGACGATAGCCGAAAGGCCGACGAGGATATAGATGATCCACTCGACCATCGGCCACATGCCGAACAGCATGTTCACGAGATTCCATTCAGAACCCATGAACCCGCCTAGACCGACGAGCCCCCAGTTGAGGGCACCGACGATAACGAGGATGAACGCGACAGGCTTAAGTGCAGACATACGATACGTTATGACTCTTAAGGAACCGGATAATCGCGACACCTAGTAAGTATGGGCCCTGGGAACCAGGTTTTGCAGAACACGGTGCATAACTGCCACTCCATCTTCGCTCTATGGAAATTTTAGAATTCCTTTAGGTCGTTCAAGTAGACTCTGTCCAGTGACTCGCACGCTTGCGTTTCTTTATATCGGGCCAGCTTGCGCAACACCGGTCTTCTATCGAAGGTCGGATAGCTGGTCCGGTATGAGGATGGGGAAGCTAGTGCTCCGAAAGGAGCGGCAAGCGCACCGTCATGGTCGTACCCTGACTATGAACACTTTGCGCTGAGACGGTGCCTTTATGTTGCTCGACTATGCGCTTGACGATCGCGAGCCCGAGGCCCGTGCCCTGCAGGTCGTCCCGAACGCGGCTTCCCCGATAGAACCGCTCGAATATGCGTGGCAGATCCTCAGGAGCAATGCCCGTACCTGTGTCGCGTATCTCAAGCACGACAGCATCGCTCTCTCGCATGAGCGTAAAAGCTATGCTCCGTTCTCCGTCTGGTTTCAGGTATTTGAGTGCATTGCTCGCCAGATTCATGAGCGCCTCGCGAAGCTGCCTCTCGTCGCCCTTTACATACAAGCCCTCATCGATACGGCTTTCAACCCATATGCCGCGATTCTCCGCGATAACGCTGATCTCGTCAACGAGCTCGCTCACGAGCGCGCTCAGATCAAGCGGGATTCGCGCCACGCGCCTGCCTCCTTCAAGGCGCGCAAGTGAAAGCAGCTCGTAGACGAATCCCGAGAAACTCCCGAGGGATTGCTCGAGCGCGCGTACCTCGGCCTGGTCCTTCAGGATCGGCTTCAAGCGATCAAGTCTCGTCTGGAGCACGGTGAGTGGGGTCTGCAGGTTATGCGAGAGATCATTCAGCATCTGCCGCTCGCGTGCCTGCGTCTGCGAGAGTTCCCGGGTGCGTTCCGCAACCTTAGCTTCAAGATCCCTCGCGTGCTCTTTCACGTCAGCGTACAGCTGCGCGCGCGAGAGCGCTGTGGCTGCCTGGTATGCGAATGTCTTGAGGAGCTGGAGGTCCTGCGGAGTATACGGGTCGCCGGATCGCTTCGCTTCAACCTGGATGCAGCCGATGTGCTCGCCATCAAGGCCAATAGGAACGAGAAGCACTGCGTTCTTGTGAGCGCTTTGGCCAAGCGCGATGCGGACGGATGTCGCTCTCAGGATACGCGCAAGCGCCTGCTCTGATTCACGCACGAGGTCTGAAAGCTCCACGTTCGCATGCAGTACCGCAGATAGGGTCTCAAGAGCGGTGGCGTACTCATACGTTCCCTTGAAGAATATGCGATCCGTAGCTTTCCTGAACCAGCGTTCGATGTACGGAACGCCGATGATGCCGAGCGTGATAGTAACGAGTGACGCGGCGAGAGATATGCCGCTCGCCTCATTCGGGAAGAGCGTTCCGAGTACGGAGAGCACGCTCAGGTAGCAGATGACGATGAGTCCGAGCAAGACGCTGTACGTGAACCCTCGCTGTATGACGATGCGGATATCCATGAGCTGATGCCGTGCTATCGCATAGGCGGTCGCTCCCACGAAGACGATGGAGGTAAGGGGACCGATACCTTTGAGTTCCGTGACGCCGAATACGGGCAGTACCATATCGAACGCGACGGCAGACAAAGCGAACGTGCTTACGCCGGCGAATACGTATCCGAGCTGCAGGCGCTCGCGTCCGGTTGATCTCCGGAATCGATATATAAGGATTAAGATTGCAGCGAGCGTATAGGTAACCGCTATGAGGCTCCAGAGCGGCAACAGCGGCCCCACGATCGGCACGAAGCCGCCACCCGGAAGCGGCTCAATGCCAAGCACGATGAGCTGCTGCGGTATGACACCGGCCGCGATTATTAGGAACGGGAAATAGAGCAGCCAAGACCGCACCGGAAGCATGATGGGGCGCGGGAAGTTCTGCGCGAACCAGAGGGTGCCGGCGATGAGGAGCAGCCCTCCGTAGTTCGTCACGATGTCGAACGAGAAATTATGTGTGAGCGAAAGCAGCACGAACCCTCCTACCCAGAGCGCGCCTCCGGTAACAAAGAGGAAGAAGGCCTGTCGCGCTCGGTCCTCAGGCTTGCGCAGAAACACATACGTCCCGATAGAGACGTTAGCGACCGCGACGATCGCAAGCAGCAGGATATCCGGCGTGAGGTTCGGTGCCATGGTCTAAGTATATAGAGGTGCGGGCATGCGAGGCAGCCCGCACCAGAAGCTTGTATCGTGAAAAAACATCATTCCCCGAAAAGCGCGAGAACGTCCGATGGGAGCTTTGCAGCCGTACGCTCAAGGGATCGCTCGAGGTCCATGAGGTACGGTTTGCCCTCGCGCTTCTCGTAGTAACCGCGGTCTCCGGGAAGAGTCTCGCTGAGGTCGATTTCCCATACAGGTATATCGATGAGCACAAGGCCGAATCCGAGCGCCACGCGATGGATAGTATCGGTGTGCTCGATAATGCCGAGCCGCTTTCCGGACCTGACCGCAAACCAGATGCCGGTATGTACTGCGAGCCTACCGAGACACGGCTCGCTCGAGACGAGGCGGCCGAACTGGGCAGTGCTCTTGCTCTCGACAGGAACCGGATAGGTGCTGCGGTCGAGCGAGTAGATACGCTCTATCGCGAATCTGCCATCAGGCTCGGCGTGGTCGAACCCGAGGCATGCAACCACCTCATCTCCGCGGCGAACCGCGCCGTACGCATGGGCTGACTTTGGCACGGTGCCGTACGAAGCCAGATAGATGCGCTCAACGAGGCGGTGTACCTCGCTTATGTCTTCCTCGCGCTCTGCCAGGAAGACGCTCAATCCTTCGGTCATAGGTCGGATCCTTTCCGGTGTACGACCCGGGCCTCGTGGAAGCCCGCGTCGATGATCAGGTAGCCCGGTGCCGCAGGCGGTCGCTGGTATACCCGCGGGATAGTACTCTTACTCAGGAGCTCGAAGACGGTATGCGTCGCGAGGAATCCTGAGGCGAGGAGCGGCGTTGACGAGACGATGGATGCACGTTGCTCGGTCAGAAGCCGTGTTCGCACCGCAGAGACGGTGCTGTAGCCCGCGTCTTCCGAAGCGTATTCAGGCAGTTCCGGCACCAGGCCGCGGAACATACGCTCCATCACGAGCGTTACTTCCTCGGTACTGGCCGTCCCGGACTGAATGCGTTCCTGCAGGACCTTCGCGTCCTCATAGGAGAGATCGAGAAGCTCCTCCATGGTGAATCCTTCGGGATCGAAGCGGAACAATCGTGATCCGAACCCGACGGCATTGCAGTTAAGAAGCGACGCGCCAAAGGAACGGGCGGCTTGATGCAGGAGGATGCGGGACCCTACTGCCCAGAATTCGATCTCGTCGAGAATGATATGGCATCCCTGGGCGAAATCCTGGGCAGACTCCTCGGTGATGCCCTGCGGGAACACCATGAGCGTATTGTCGTCACATATGGCGCGGGTGAGCCGTGCGGTCTCGAGCGCTTTTGAGCGCCCGATGCTCGTGCGGCTCGCGCCGAACTGCCGATTCACGTTCGAGAGATCGAAGACCTCAGAATCCGCAACCCGGACCTCGCCGATGCCCATCCGGCAGAATAGGGAAGCGAGCAGGCCTCCCATGCCGCCGCAGCCGGCGATGCCGATTACAGAATCCCGGAGGATTTGCTGCTCGGTCTCCGTTATCCAGCCGATATTCCGGTTGGTGCGCTCGCGGTAGTAGGCATCGTCTGAAGCGCTCGGCAGAAGCGTGTAGACCGTATCGTGGCCTGGATTCTCTGGAAGCGAGACGCCGGTAAACATGTGCATCGCAAACTCCTTTTCTGATGCGTGTAAGGAACAACCAGAGTGAAGGGTACGAGTCCCGATGTAGAGCCACGATCAAGAAAAGGTAATCGAAATATGAATTTCGCATAAGAAGACATCCCGCAGAAGCGGGATGTCGAAGGGTTCAGACAATGCGGTGCGCGACGATGAACAGAGCGTAGGGGCGTTCGGTCACGAGCGCACGCACATTCTCAGGGACGAGCGCTGCTTGCGCGGGCGTCGCTACCGGCGCTTGGTGTGTGATGCAGTGGCACGAGCTCACCAAGTCACGCATCTCATCGAGTGTTCTGAGATACAGTATGAGCTCCTCGCCTTCGCTCGTAACCGCGCGCGGAGTCCGTACAGGTGTGTCTGTATGGAAGAGGGAGAGGAGCAATGTTCCTCCGCGCTTGAGCACTCGAGACTGCTCTTCGATGGCGCGCCTCTGATACGGGAACGGAACATAGTTGAACGAGTGGTACGAGACCACCGCATCGAACGATTCGTCCTCGTAAGGAAGATCGAGCATCGAGCCGGTAGTTATCGGAACTCCCGCTGCTCTGCCACGCGACGCCATGCCATCGGAAAGATCGATGCCAGAAGCGATTGCGCCTTTCTGCTGCAGAAGCCGCACGAGTCTCCCTGAACCGCAGCCCACGTCCAGTATCGTTCGGGCTCGTAGCGGGCCGAGCCCTCGCTCAAGAAGCGCAAGGAGTGCGGGGTAGGCGACCTGTTGATGGAAGTCTTCTGAAAGGGCGTCGTACGCAACGCCCATGCGATCGTATGCGGCTTTCGTATCACTAATCTCATCGGTCATCAGAGTCTCCCTGTATGTAATGACCAGTCCGCACACACTCTCTCAGAGAGCGATAACGAAAATATGAAGAAAAGATAGCGGCTATCCGCCCATGCGGTATCCGCGTCCTGAGATGGTCTGGATGATACGGTCGTCCTTCGTGTCCCCGAGCTTCTTGCGGAGGGAAAGGATGTGGGACTCAATGGTGTTGGAGAAGATGTCCACGCTCATATCCCATACGTGCTCAAGTATCATGCCGCGGGAAAGCACCGTCCCCTCGTTCCGCATGAGGTACTGCAGGAGCATGAATTCCTTGCGCGTGAGTGTGATGTCGCGGTCGCTGCGGCGAACGGTTCCTGCCTTCGCGTCGAGCTCGATGTCCTCGACCCGCAGCACGTCACTCTCGATGACGGTAGGTCGCCGCATGAGCGCGCGCACTCTTGCGAGGAGCTCCTCAAGCACGAAAGGCTTGGCGAGATAATCGTCCGCACCTGCGTCGAGTAGGTCCACCTTATCGAACGTTCCGGTCTTCACGGACACCACGAGTATCGGCATGGTCTTGCCGCTCGCGCGGATTTCCTTGCATACCTGCAACCCGTCCTTCTTCGGGAGCATGTTATCGAGCACGACGAGATCATACTCGTTGGTGCGCGCGAAGTACGAGCCTTGCTCGCCGTCCTCAGCGACATCGACCGCGAAGAACTCTGCTTCGAGCGATTCCTTGAGGAAGCGGGAGATACGCGCCTCGTCTTCGACAACAAGTATCCTCATACGCGAGCTGCCGGGACAGCACTGCGCGTCCCGAATGAAGGATTCATATTTGTACCTAGATTCTAGCACCGCAAGTGCCGCTTCCAGGTGCTGCTACTGCCTGTGTGTATAGCGCTAAGCGCACGAGCGGCAGGTCCCGAAGAACTCAAGGGAATAGCGGTCTATGGAAGCGAATCCCTTGGCGCGTCGTTCGGCATCCTTCTCGGGAGAAGGTGAATGCGGGATCTCGATATCCTCGACATGTCCGCAGGCACGGCATACAGCATGGTGGTGATGCGGGCGGTCAAGGAGAAGTTCATAGTGCGCGTGCTCGTGCCCGAGCCCTGCGCGGGTCACGATGTTCGCGTTCTCGAATGCCTCGAGTGCTCGGTACAAGGTCACCTGGTTGAGCTTCCCCTTGAGAGACTTGGCGAGCTTCTCAACCGGTACGGGCTTCGGTTCCTTTGCGAGCGCGTGGAGCAAGGCTATGCGCCCAGGCGTGGCACGCAGTCCCGCATCGCGAAGTAGCTGCTCGTGGCTAGGCGTGGTCATGACCTGCATGCAGGCGCTTCTCCTGGAAGAGGGTCGTATATAGAAGCATGAGGGCGCGGATGATGAGAAGCACCCCGATAACAAGCGCTGCCCAGAGGTCCGCGTGGTCAGGGAGGAACTCGAGCGCGATCAGGATGCCGAGCACCGGGAGCGCCACGTTCTTCACGAGGTCCATGAGTACATGGAAATGGAGGCCCTGGTGCGCGCCATGATGATGCTCAGGATCGATGCGCGAGAGAAGGCGGTGCTGGATCAGGTTCGCGATCGCTGCTACGCCTGAGAATAGGAAGAGGAATACGCCATTAACTTCATGGTCGTGATGCTCCTCTCCCATGAGCGCTTCCCATGCTTCGCCGCCTACGTGCACGCCAACCCACAGGAGAATCGCTACCGCGGCGAGGCTGCTCACGAACGCGACTTTGCGGTAGTTCCATCCGAGGCGCACGAAGAGGAGCGCTGCGAGCGGGACGAGCGCGAGCAGGGTATCACTTGCGACATGTCCTACGTCCGCAAGGAGCGCCTGACTCCCGGAGACGCCCGAGCCCACGAGCTCGAGCGACACGATGAAGAGACTCAATAGCCAGACGAGTCCGTATATCGCGAGCGGATGATTCTTAGCAAACGTGGTAAGTGACATGGGTAAATGCAATTAATTTGCATTAGTAATACCAGCACTCTATACCAGCAGAGGATAGAGTCAAGCGCTAATGCGCGTGGATCCCAGAAGGCTTTGTTCCCTTGAGGAGCGATGTGGCGATGAGCGTCGTGATCGGCACGGCGAGTATCACACCGATGCTTCCCATGAGAATGCGGATGATCTCCGTGGCGAAGATCTCGCTATTGAGAAGATAGAGCGGACTCGCCGTCGACTGCTTCAGGAGAAGCAGGAGCGGGAGCGACGCACCTACGTATGCGATAGCGAGCGTGTTAACCAAGGCGCCGATATGCTCGCGCCCGATCCGAAGCGCGCGCAGATATACCTGCTTGCGGGTGTAATTCGTGCCCGCGGTATACAGCTCTTCTACCGCGACCGCCTGGCCAATCGCACTGTCATAGAGGACGCCGAGAAGACCGATCATGATGCCGCCGAACAGGAGGCCAACCATGTCGAGCGTGCCGCTGGTCGCGAAGTTAAGGTACGCGTTCTCCTCGGAAGTGAATCCCGAGAGCGAGGCCATGCCGATAACGAGATAGGTCGCAAGGCCCGTGACGAGGATTGTCGCGAGCATGCCGAGCATGGCTGCGGTCGTGGTCTTGTTTACGCCGTGCGTCACGTAGGAACCCACGATGATGATGAGTCCTGCCACGCCAAGTGATATGAGAATTGGAGACCCGCCGCTATAGATGCCGGGCAGGAGGAGGTAGAAGATAAGCACGAGGCTTCCGGCAAGCGAAGCGAGTCCGCGGATGCCCTGGAGTCCTCCGAAGAGGAACACTAGTGCAAGGAACGCGAGGCCCACCCACATGAGTACGTCGAGGCGATACGGGTCTGAGACCGCCCAGGTCTCAAGATCGAATCCGCCGACCGTATGGCGTACGTAGAATATGTCGCCTTCCTCAAGCTGCGTGAAATCGTTCTCGAAGGTAGCGGTCCGTCCCCGGTCTTCGCCCTCGAGCACCTCGATAGTGAGGGTCTGGGTCTCGGTCACGATGCTCGTACCTTCCACGACCCGTTCGGTGGTAGGGGAGGCTTCGAGCACACGCGCCTTCAAGAGACGCTGCTCTTCTACTCCTTGAGCAAATCCTGTGAAGGGAAGGAATAGAAGTGCTCCAAGTAGAAGTGCGCTAAAGGATTTCATAGACCTATGGTACCGCATGCGCAAACTGGCGGCATCGTTCTCTGAAAGTGATCAGAATAGACATAAAGAAAACATGAATTTTTTATCATGTCACAACAGAAACTTTTATTGACAAATGAGTTGAGAAGAATAGGGTGAAGGTATTACTGGGGCAGGTTGCAGTGGCATACCTGGGGTAATAACGGGCGATTACTTCTATTAGGCAAACTTATGACTAATACCTTTACTAAGCTCGCGAGCATGGTTTCTGCGTTCGCGCTTCTCACAGCCATAGCTCCTGTAAGCGTCTATGCCGCTCCAGCGGTGGATGCTGAGGAGTTCGTGACCGTCGATGGAAGCTACAAGGGCATAAGTGTCGGTTTCCGTACAACCGATATTACAAACGCAACAGCGGTAACTGTAACCTTGAACCGTGCAGACGGTTCAAGCGTAACTAAAACAGCAAATGCTGGTGTGCTTGGCATCATTAATTCACCAGGCACCAATCAGCTCACGACCCCATTCGTTATAAAGGAAGGTTCCTTTACTGAGGCAGGTGACACGCTCTATTGGAATCCTGCTCCTGCAGCATGGAGTGTCGATACTCGACCTGTAAGCGTTACTATTACCGTAAGTACTGCTGACGGCGATCTCGTAACCACTAACTCAAGCTTTAACGAAGGTGGTAGTTGGCCGACCTGGGAAAGCATTGTTCCTGGTGTAACTGCTGAGAATTTCAACACCCATTCTGGTACTGACTACAAGGGCATCAACGTCGGATTCCGGGTTACGAACATGGCAAACCTTGACGATGTTACGGTCGAGCTCAGGGACGCTAATGGCGATGAAATCGTTACTAACACGGGTGTAGCTGCTAAGCTCAACCCACTTCTCGTCAATGGTGCAGCTCAGCTCAGCACCCCGTTCATCACGCAGAACCTTACCTACGGAACGGAAGAGTACTGGACGCTCGGCGAGTGGAAGTCCTATGCAAAGCCTTCGACCGCAGTTATTACCGTTAACGGTATCGAGGTAGAGAATACGACGCTTTCTGAACAGCATGCGTGGGAGTCCATCATCCCTGCTGTGAATGCAGAGAACTTCAACACTCACGCAGGTACCGACTACACAGGTATCAATGTTGGCTTCAATGTGTCGAACATCAGCACGTTTACTGAACTCACGGTTGAACTTCAGGACGCGAGTGGAAACACCCTTGCCGTCAATGAGGGTAATCTCGCGAAGCTAAACGAACTGCTTGCACAGAACACGACGCAGTTCAGCACCCCGTTCATCACGCAGAACCTTACGTACGGAACTGAAGAGTACTGGACGCTCGGCGAGTGGGAGTCAGCAGAGAAACCTGCAAAGGCTATCATCACAGTCAATGGTATCGTTGCAGAAAACACGACTCTCTCTGAACAGCATGACTGGGCGACGATCGCTCCGGTTATTGCTCAGCCAGAAGATGATAACAATGGTGGCAGTTCTGGCCGGAGCGGCTCCAGTCGCCGCACGGTAAACACCAACTCGAACGCAAATGCTAACGCTAGCGTCACGGGTCAGGTAAATAGCGTTACGCCTGGCCAGGGCCAGGTCCTTGGTGCCTCGACCTACAACTTCACGGTTGACCTCTGGTACGGCAAGACAGGCGCTGATGTAAACGCGCTCCAGCAGATGCTTATCGACGCTGGTCTTCTCGCGATCCCGGCACCAACTGGATGGTTCGGCCCGATGACTCAGGCCGCGCTCAAGCAGTGGCAGGCAACACATGGTGTTCCGTCAACGGGATACTTTGGTCCGCTTACGCGCGCAGCAGTCGCTGCGACGATGACGGCGCAAACCACAGGCACTACGACGCCTGCGAACTAGGTTCTAAGGACGTAAAACAGCAATCCCCGCCTTGAAACGGCGGGGATTGCTGTTTTCTATTCCTGTTGTATTGTTTATATTAATGGCGCGAAAAAAGCTCCGTCACCACTTCTACGACGCGCTTCTCCCGCATGAGCGTAATGCGTATAAGCCGCTATTGTTCACGCTTGGCGGCGTGGTCACGGTCGTGGCGCTGATACTTCTTCTCCAGGCGGCGTATTTCGTTCAGACCCGGTTCGTCTTCCAGGAAACGAACTTCCTCGCATCGGTCCTTCCCGGAGTACTTGCTACGCTTACTAATGAAGACCGTGCAGAGGCCGGAATCAGCGCACTCCAGGAAGATACGCATCTTGCCCGTGCGGCACAGCTGAAGGCCGAGGACATGGCCGCTCGCGGATATTTCTCTCACGTTGATCCGGAAGGGCGGCAGCCATGGTACTGGCTGAAGCAGGTGGGGTACGAGTATAGCTACGCGGGCGAGAACCTCGCGGTTAACTTCACGGACTCAGAGGACGTTCAAGAGGCATGGATGAAGTCGCCGACTCATCACGCAAACATCGTGAAGTCTCAGTACACGCGTATTGGTATCGGAGTAGCGCAAGGAACCTATCAGGGCCGGGACACTACGTTCGTAGTACAGTTCTTTGCAACACCGAAAGCCGCTGCTTCTGCAGCGCCCCAGCCTAAAGCAGAAATCGAAAGCTCTCTCACGCAAGCGCCAGAGCCTACCGGAGAAGAACAAGTGCTCGGTATTGAGGCAGAAACGATGGCAGAGGAGCCGTCAGTCACTGAGCCGATGGTACCAGCGGAAGTAGCGGCTCCAACGCCTCAAGAAGAAGGTTCCGAAGTAGAGGTAGTTACTACGGCAACTGATTTTGCGGCGCAGGCGGCTACGTCTCCAGCACAGACGCTCATGTATGTACTCGCCACGCTTGCCGTGCTGGTAGGTATCCTGCTTACGCTCGCAATTGTCTTCCATGCGAAGGTTGCGTACCGAGAGGTGCTGAGCGGAGGTCTCGCGATTCTTGTCGTCTCGCTCTCAGTCCTTGCGTATAACGCCATGAGCGAGCCGTCTGTAGTGGTGCCAGACAGTAACCAAGCGGCTTCTGTGCTTGAAGCACTCTAAGTATGCAAGCTGTCATTCTCGCCGCAGGCCGCGGCACTCGCATGAAGGAGCTTACGGATTCCGTTCCGAAGCCCATGCTTACTGTGCACGGGAAGTCGCTCATCGAGCATAAGCTTGATGCGCTTCCGCCAGAGGTCGACGAGGTCATCATTGTCGTCGGCTACCAGGGCGACGTTATCCGGAGCGCATTCGGAGGTTCGTTCGAGGGAAGAACCATCCGCTATGCCGTGCAGGAGAACCTGGATGGGACCATGGGCGCGCTCGCGCTCGCGAAGCCGTACCTCACGGACCGGTTCGTGGTGATGATGGGGGACGACCTCTACGCGCGCGAGGATGTCGAGACCTGTCTTCGTTCCCCGGACTGGAGCGTGCTTGTCGAAGAGACAGAGCAGATGGGCTCAGGAGGCCGCATGGTGATGGACGATACCGGGCATATCGTCGCTATCGAGGAAGGGGATCATCGGGGCAAGCCAGGTCTTATGAATACGAACATGCTCGCGCTTGATCCCCGCGTCTTTGACTATCCAATGGTTCCGAAAGCGGAAGGGAGCGACGAGTACGGCTTGCCACAGACGGTACTCGCTGCCTCCAAGGAAAGTGGGATTCCGCTCTGGGCCGTGCCGGCCACGTCGTGGATCCAGATAACGGCGCCGGAGGACCTCGCTAAAGCAGAGGAAATCCTCTCAAGCGGCCGTTGAACCGCTGCGCTCCATATAGTATGGTGCGTGTATTGTCGGGGTAGCTCAGTTGGTTAGAGCGTAGCACTCATAACGCTAAGGTCGTGGGATCATTCCCCACCCCCGACACCAGGGTTGTGTATAGCCTATAAACAGGCTATATTTCGACTCGTGCGCTGTTTGCGGTCGTAGCTCAACTGGTTAGAGCACCCGCCTGTCACGCGGGAGGTTGCGAGTTCAAGTCTCGTCGACCGCGCACGTCACGAAACCGTCCGGAAGGGCGGTTTTGTGCTTTGTGCCAGTTGAGTTCTCGTTCGTAAGCACTTCAATCCAGTGCTGCCGCTACGATAAGCGGGAGGTGGTCCGAGAAGCGAGAATCCGGAGGCACGGCCGCGCTCTCGATGCGTATGTCTCTCGTATGGAAGAGCATCTGGAGCGCATGGCGCGGCTTCCAGGAGGGGTAGCTCGGCACTGCAACCGAAGCAAGACCGGCTTGTAGCAGGAGCCTGAAGGCGCTCTGGTCCCGCTCGTTGAAGTCGCCGCCGAGTATGAGCGGCCCCTCGACTTCCTTCACGCGCGCGGCGATCTCCGCGATCTGCGACTCGCGCAGGCGCGTACCGAGCGCAAGATGCGCGACCAGCACGGTAAGCGGTGTGCCACCTGCGTTGATGATCGCTTCTCCAAGCACTCTCGGGTTCACGCCGCTCTTGAGTGGGTGCGTCCTAGTGCTGAGGATAGGGAAGCGGGACAGCACCGCGTTCCCTTCGTTGATTGAGGTTCCCACGCTTCTCGTAGGGAAGAACCGGGCATGCGAGAGTCCTGCTTCAAGAGCGATCGCATCGATCTGCGAGATGCCGCGCGACCTGCGAGAACCCGCGTCGACTTCTGTGAGAAGCGCGACATCAGCGTCTTCCGCGCGCAGAAACGCTCCTGCGCCGAGCGCCCCGGGACCGTCATGCGGGAGGATATACCGCCAGCTGCTCGTGAGGTACTGCCGGTACCCTCTGGTCACGCCGATGCCCGACTGGATGTTCGCAACCACTATTCGTATCTGCATTCCATATATGGTACAGGGCGGTTTCGGAACGGATCGTGAAGTGGGCTGCCTTCGGTTGAAAACCAGAGAGAAATGCCGTACTCTCAGAAAGTCCGCTCCGGCGGACATTGCCGATGTAGCTCAGTCGGTAGAGCGCGTCCATGGTAAGGACGAGGTCCCCGGTTCAATCCCGGGCATCGGCTCCGACACAGTGCACAACACCGCTTTACAAAAGGGCGGATACGGGCGAGAGTGGTGGCTTCGCAGCAATGCGAAGCCTGATTTTTGTTCCAACCAGATCCTGAGGGAGGATTTCTGATGACCGAGACGACAAACACCTGGGACGGGTCTGATCCGACGGGACAACATTCCGTTGGCGAGATCAAGCCCAGGACCATGGGTCATGCGCGTCCGGACGACTACCAGCCGGACTCGCGCACGCGCCCCGGTGACGACCTCTACCAGGACGGCAGTCATCCTCGCGATGATCGACCATAAAGCAGAAGCTTTCGAGGGCGCGGACCATACCGCGCCCTTTTGCTTTATGAACTCTTCATGTAGGTATCGGTATCTTCACGTCATGCAATTCATACGAACCTCGCTCGAGAACCTCACGCTCTCGCGCCTCCTGCCGCTCTTGTTCACCGTCCTCTACACCGTATTCGCCGCGTTCCATTTCGTTTCCATAGGGAACAGCGAATTCCTCGGATACATAGCCGTTATCGTGCTGCTCGTCATCCTTGGCGGCTGCGTCCTCTCGCATCAATGCGTTCCGGCGTGGCTTTTATGGATGTTGTCCTCCGTTGGGCTGTTGCACATGCTCGGGGCAGCAGTGCTCGTTAACGGCGACGTGCTGTACAACTACGTGCCGGTCTATATTGAGAACCCGACCGGCCTAACCTTCATTAAGTTCGACCAGATCGTGCATACGTACGGATCGCTGGTTGCGAGCGTGCTTTCATATTTCTTCTTGAGGCGTGACAGTAGGTTCCATGCGTTCGGCCTCTTCGTGTTCGCGGTCCTCGCTTCCATGGGTATGGGGGCGATCAACGAGATCATCGAGTTCGCTGCCAAGCTCTCGGTCCCGGACTCGAATGTCGGCGGGTACTACAACACCGCGGTCGACCTTACGGTTAACTTCCTCGGCGCTATTATCGGCGCGCTTGCTGCGAGCCTGCTCTGGAAGCCGAAGTCTTGAACCGGAGCGCGTTTCCCGCTATGGTAGACGGGACCGCCACCGTAGCTCAGTTGGTAGAGCATTTCACTCGTAACGAAAAGGTCGCCAGTTCAATCCTGGCCGGTGGCTCCAGCGCGAAGCGCCTGCGGAACTCTAGTTCCGCAGGCGCTTCGTCCTTAGGTAGGGTACACTCGTCCTATGTCTGAGGACCGCATCGCAGAGATCGAGGCTTTGATGGCCTCTCCGGATTTCTGGAAGGACCCTGTAAGCGCGCAGCGCGTGATCCACGAGTATCAGAACCTGAAAGAAGGAGGATCAGGAGACGGGCATGA
This sequence comes from Minisyncoccota bacterium, assembly GCA_036405415.1. Lineage (GTDB taxonomy): Bacteria > Patescibacteriota > Minisyncoccia > Phycocordibacterales > Phycocordibacteraceae > C7867-001. Next base: position 341,354 of record DASWXP010000002.1, on the reverse strand, counting down.
CGCAGGGTCCGCAACGATAGGTATCCTTGCCGGAGCCGGAGGTGACGACGCGGAGGATTTCGCGCGCATGCTCCGCAGGATGTACGAGGGATATGCGTCGAGCCAGGGGTGGGATACGTGGGAACTGCATGCCAACGAGAACGATCATGGCGGTTTCCGCAACGTGCTTATTGAGGTTTCAGGGAAAGGAGCGTACGGAAGGCTGAAGAATGAGGCCGGGGTGCACCGCCTGGTGCGCATCTCGCCGTTCAATGCGAACGCCAAGCGCCAGACTTCGTTCGCGCTGGTCGAGGTGTTGCCGGTGCTCTCAGGGAACGAGGAGATAGTCCTTGCGCCTGACGACCTGGATATTCAGTTCGCGCGCTCAGGCGGCGCTGGCGGCCAGAACGTAAACAAGCGGGAGACTGCGGTCCGTATCACGCATACGCCTTCAGGGGTGTCAGCGCATGTGTCTTCAGAACGCAGCCAGCAGGCCAACCGCGAGAAGGCTATGGATCTAGTGCGCGCGAAACTCTTCAGGATCGAGGAGGACAAGCGTCTCGCTGAGGCAAAAGGACGCTCGATCGCCGCCACGACCGCTAACGAATGGGGCAGTCAGATGCGCTCGTACGTCCTGCATCCGTACAAATTGGTGAAAGATCATGAATCGGGCGTTGAATCGCATGATCCTGAAGCGGTATTAGAAGGCGACCTGGACCTGTTCATAGACGCTTCCCGCGAGGCTGGGGTATAATGGCCTTCGTTATATGATCTATTTCGACAAGGTGACGAAGATTCACAAGGACGGGACTCCCGGACTCGAGGACATCACCATAGCGATCGCTCCGAAGGAGTTCGTCTCTATCGTTGGGCACTCGGGCGCCGGCAAGACTACGCTCCTCAAGATGCTCCTTGCGGAGACGCAGCCCACCTCAGGCACGGTCTTCTTCGAGTCGACCGACGTGCACGCGCTCCCGAAATCGAAGCTCCATCACTACCGCCGGAAGATCGGCATGGTGTTCCAGGATTTCCGCCTTATCCCGAACAAGACCGCCTACGAGAACATCGCGTTCGCGATGGAAGCGGCAGGGCGCCCGGAGGACGAGATCGCGCTCGATGTGCCGCACATCCTCGACCTCGTTGATCTCGGCGGCAAGGCGCACCATTTCCCATCACAGCTCTCTGGAGGCGAGCAGCAGCGCGTGGCGATTGGCCGCGCCATCATCAACCAGCCGGACGTGATCGTCGCGGACGAGCCGACCGGAAACCTCGATCCGGTGAACACGTACGAGATCATGGATATCCTGAAGAAGATCAATGAGCTCGGCACCACGGTCCTGATCACGACGCATAACAAGGGCGTGGTGGACGCGATGGGGAGGCGCGTGATCACGATGGATCGCGGGCGCGTGATCCGCGATGATCAGCAAGGCCATTACGTGCTCTAATTCTCAAATCGTAGGTATGTGGATGATGATGAAGCGAGTGTTCACGGGAGGAGCGAAGAACTTCGCGCGCAGCGGCGCCGTCTCGTTCGCAACCGTGCTCATCATGACGATCACGCTCTGTATCGTCGGCTCCCTCATCTTCCTCTCGGCGATACTTTCCAATACGCTCGCAGGTCTCGAGGACAAGGTAGACGTGAACGTCTACTTCGTCACGGATGCGGATGAGCGCGACATCGTTTCCATACAGCGCCAGCTCGAAGCGATGCCAGAAGTCGCAAGCGTCGTCTACACCTCGCGCGAGGATCGCCTCGCCGAGTTCCGCGCCCGCCATGAGGACGATCAGCTCACCATCCAAGCCTTGGACGAGCTCGGCGACAACCCGCTCGGCGCGTCCCTTGCGGTGAAGGCAGAGGATCCGACGCAGTACGCAGGCATCGTGGAGTTCCTTTCCACCGACCCGTCGGTCTCTCCGAACGGCCCGATCATCGACAGCATCAACTACTTCCAGAACAAGGCGGTTATCGACCGTCTTACGGCAGCGATCGACGCGACCGAGCGCGCAGGCCTCGCTATCGTGATCCTGTTCGCGGTTGCCTCGACCATCATCGCGCTTGCGACCATCCGCCTTGCGATCTACACCGCGCGCGATGAGATCGCCGTCATGCGCCTCGTGGGTGCTTCGAACGCCTATATCCGCGGTCCGTTCATCGTGGCCGGCATCATCTCAGGCCTTACGGCTGCGGTCATATCGCTTTTGTTCTTCTATCCGGTCACCTGGTACGCGGGGCAGTCTCTCTCGACCTGGCTCGGAGGATTCAATCTCTTTGATTACTACCTCTCGCACTTCGGCATGGTGTTCGCGATCCTCGCGGGTACCGGCGTGCTCGTCGGAGCGCTCGCGTCATGGCTTGCCGTGCGCCGCTACCTGAAGGTCTAGGTTCATGGCGCTCCAGGGTCACAAGTACATATTCGTCCTAGGCGGGGTGATGTCCGGCGTCGGCAAGGGCATCGCCTCTTCTTCTATCGCGCTCATCCTGAAGCAGCGCGGGTACGAGGTGAATCTCGTGAAGGTTGATCCGTACCTCAACGTAGACGCGGGCACCATGAACCCGACCGAGCACGGCGAGGTGTTCGTGCTCGATTCAGGGCTTGAGACCGATCAGGACATGGGCAACTACGAGCGCTTCCTCAATCGCGATCTCGGTCCTGAGGACTACATGACCTCGGGCATGGTCTACAAGACGGTTATCGAGAACGAGCGAGCGCTCAAGTACGGCGGCAAGTGCATCGAGGCGATTCCGCACGTGCGTGACGAGATCCTCCGCCGCATCGAAGCGGCAGCGGCGCATAACGGCAGCCAGATCTCGGTCATCGAGATCGGGGGGACCGTGGGGGACTTCCAGAACGCGCTCTTTATTGAGGCGGCGCGTGTGATGCGTCTTACGCATCCGGACGATGTCACGTTCGTGATGGTGTCGTACCTTCCGGTTCCGGGCACACTCGGAGAGATGAAGACGAAGCCGACACAGAGCGCGGTCCGCGATCTGAACGCGTACGGCGTGCAGCCGGATTTCATCATCGCGCGCTCCAAGGAATCCATGGACGAGAAGCGCAAGGAGAAACTCGCCATCTGGTGCAACGTGCGCCCTGATCGCATCATCTCCGCGCCTGACGTCGAGAGCATCTACGATGTTCCGATGAACTTCGAGAAGGATAATCTCGGAGATAATCTCCTCGACGCGCTCAAGCTCTCGAAGGAGAAGGCTGCGGACTTCTCGGAGTGGCAGCGGTTCGTGGATGGCATCAAGGTTGAGAGTCCCGAGGTGAAGATCGGCATCGTAGGAAAGTATTTTGATACGGGTGACTTCGTGCTTTCCGATGCATATCTCTCGGTTATCGAGGCCATTAAGTTCTCGGGATCCGCGCTCCGTGTGAAGCCGCAGATCGAATGGCTGAACGCGAAGGATTTCGAGAAGGGAGGAGATTTATCCAAGCTGTCTGGGTTTGACGGCATCATCGTGCCGGGAGGATTCGGAGAGACCGGCATCGAAGGGAAGATCAAAGCGATACAGTACTGTCGTGAACAGAAGATCCCGTACTTCGGCCTGTGCTACGGCATGCAGCTCATGGTTATCGAGTACGCGCGCAACGTGCTCGGCCTTGAGGGTGCGAATACCGCGGAGATCAACCCGGACGCGTCGCATCTTATCGTCGACGTCATGCCCGAACAGAAGGCGCTTATCGCCGAAGGGAAGTTCGGCGGCACCATGCGCCTTGGAACGTACGAGGAGAAGGTTAAGGACGGCACGATCGCGCGCGAAGCGTATGGCACAGATACGGTTCATGAACGCCATCGCCACCGCTATGAGATCAATCCTGAGTACGTGAAGCGGATCGAGGATGCAGGACTCGTGTTCTCTGCAACCAGCCCGGACGGCGTGCTCATGGAAGTAGCCGAGCTTCCGAAGGACGTGCATCCGTTCATGCTGGGCACCCAGGCGCATCCGGAGCTTAAGGCGCGTCCGCTTTCTCCGCACCCACTTTTCACCGCGTTTCTTAAGGCAGCGAGCGAGAAGGTGGCGTAGTTGCGCGTACGGAATTTCGCTGTAGGGTGTACCTGGAACGTACGCAGGTACGCAACCTCAGCAGAGAAAGGCCTTTCGATGGCATCCGATATCGATCTACACCTTGGTCGCAGGGTGCGGCGCAGGCGGCGTCTGCTCGGCCTCACGCAGCAGCAACTGGCTGCGCAGGTGGGCATCCGCTTCCAGCAGATCCAGAAGTACGAGTGCGGCGCCAACCGCATCACGGCCGCGCGTCTCTGGCAGATCAGTGAGGCGCTCGAGACTTCCGTCTCCTACTTCTACGACGGCCTTGCGGAAGCGCTTGACCGGGCAAGGTCCGGGGAGCAAGGCCAAGAGGAGCCGATCTACTCGCGGAAGGAGACACTGGATCTGATCCAGGCCTACTACCAGCTGGGTGAGAGGCCTCGCAGGCGTCTTCTGGACCTGGCAAAGTCCTTGCATCAGGATGGTGGTCAGAAGGCGTGACGACGCGACAAGGGCCGGCGATTTATTCGTCGGTCCTTTTCCGTAGGAGGTATACTGTGCGAGTATTCCTTAATTTTGTTTCTCACATGGAAGTCGTAATAAATTACTGGGCCGTGCTCCTTTCCGCGGTGGTAGCGATCATCCTCGGATTCGTCTGGTTCGGTCCCTTGTTCGGGAAGATCTGGATGCGTACCATCAAGATCGAGATGCCGACCGAGATGACAAAGGCGATGAAGCAGGCGATGATGCGCTCCTACGCGCTTGTCGCAGCGGCTGCGCTCATTATGGCGGCGGTGCTCGCGCATGCGCTCTTCTACGTCACCGAGTTCACCGGCCTTGCGGGTGTCTCGACCGGTATCACGACCGCGCTCTGGTGCTGGCTCGGATTCATGGTGGCTCCTTTGATGGGTCCGGTCCTCTGGGAAGACCGCCCGTGGAAGTACTTCTTCATCACTTCGGGCTACTGGCTCATCTCCCTCTGCCTCATGGGCACGATACTGTCGGTCTGGCAGTAGGGCATTGAAACTGCCTGGGTTTCCAGGTATTGTGTGCGAACCGGGAGCGGTTTCGGCCGCTCCTCGGTATTGCCGGGTCGTCTAAAGGTAGGACAGCGGTTTCTGGCACCGTCAATCGGGGTTCGAGTCCCTGCCCGGCAGCTCGTAGATTTATAAAAAAGAAACCGCCCGAACCGAAAGGAACGGGCAGTTCCTTTTTGTTCGAGCGGTCATGACGCAATTCTTGGTATCGCGTACATGTTCCAGTCGTTATCGATCTGAATTGCGCCGATGGACATCGTCTCAGAGATATCTGGGTAATCCCTGTGCGCCGACCATATCAGCAACTCGGACAGCATGGGAGCCGCCACATGGTTGTAATGATGATCGAAGCTCACACGAGGAGTGATTTTCTCAGGGAGCCCGGAAGCTTTATGGGCTTCCCAATGCTCTGTGCAGATCTGTCCATAGAGCGTTGCGATCGCCTGCTGCTCCCTCGATGCCCTGCCGAGAATAACGGCACCAGGCGATTGAAGTCGTAGTTGTCTCGGAGGGTAGCGGGGCTCTTCCTCCGATATGAGCCGCGAAAGTCGACTCTGGGTTTCAGTCAGGATGGCTAGTGTGCTTTCTTCCAATGAACTTCTCCAATTCAGGGTTCGTTTATTTTATATCACACTTATCTAGTAAATCAATAAGCGAAAGGACAGAATAGTTCTAATACCGCCCCAAACAACCAGCTCGAAGATCTTGTGCTCTAATTAGGTGGCATGGAACACTCACCACAGCTCCATAAATCTGAATCGATTCAGACGCCCGAGTACTGGAAAGACAATCTCCAATTTGTTTATCCAAAGGGGTTATTTGATACGCAATTCGCGTTCGCGAAGCTCATGGCAGAGCGTCAAGACTTGCCGCTTATCGAAGCTATCAAGCAGTACGCGCCGCTCCTTAACGCTGCTATACGTACTGAAGATGGCAAGAAAGAGCTCCTGCCAGGCATAACTGACGAGAACGCACTTGAGGCCGGGTATGCAGAGCAGCTCGAGCGTCGAAAGAGCTATGGCATGAAGGGTGTGCCATATCGGAATGAAGAGGACGGACGTTTTGGCTGCTCTTCCTATGATTATGAGGAGGACACAAAGACTGTGCGCGTGCACTTCTTTAACGGTGAGGCCGATGAGGAATGGAAGGATGGGGAACTCGTCTCAACAGGGCCGCTCAGTAAAGAAAAACTAGAACGCAGGAAAAGCGAGCTCGCACAAATGTTCCGCGAAGTAAAAGAAAAGCATCCTGACGCAAGATACGTTCGAGGATGCACGAACCTCTATAATCTTGAAGCATATCGGCGTCTCTATCCAGATACCTTTATTGTTGGAGGAATAGACTACCAGCCCAAGCGTTGGGATCGGGGACTTGCCATATGGGGCCAATTCCTCGGAGGAAAAGATAAGAAGCCCGGTGAGTATGGATTCAAACAGGAACTCGCAGACGAGTTCCTTGAGAAAGCGAGGGAGGTGCCGCTAGACAGACTTGCCGATGCGCTCCCAATGCCGCCTCGAACGGCTCATGGAAATATCCAGGATTTCTACGATTTCTACGGCATCAAATAGTCAGGTTAGCTCGAATACTATCTAAACAATCAGAGTATGAAAACGCTACTACATCGATCAACCACACGAGGCGGGGGAGACTACGGATGGCTATCAACTAGGTATAGCTTCAGCTTTGCGAACTGGTACGATCCAACCCGGATGGGCTTCGGCAAGCTGCGCGTATTGAACGACGACCAGATCGCGCCCTCAACGGGATTCGGTGCGCATTCCCATAGGGACATGGAGATCATTACCATCGTAACGGGCGGAACGGTTACGCATACCGATAGCCTCGGAAATTCTTTTGACGTTCCGGCAGGCGACGTACAGGTTATGTCTGCGGGGACGGGAGTGACACACGCAGAAGAGAATAAGTCAGAGGAAGAACCGCTGACGCTGTTTCAGATATGGATAGAGACCAATAAGCCCAACAGCGAACCCAACTACGCGCAGAAGGCATTTAATCTTGGAGAGCAGGCTCCGGGCATAGCGCTTTTAGCGAGCGAGGGAGGGCGCGAGGGTTCGCTGCCCATTCAGCAAGATGCCTATATCTCTTATGCAAGAATCGATGCCGCGCATCCTTTGTCATATGCTCTGCGCACCGAAGAGCACGGGGTTTATGTGTTTGTGGTTGGGGGAAGCGTCACGGTCGGAGATATAGAATTTGGCGCACGAGACGGCCTAGGGGTATCAGAGTTTGAGTCGATAACTCTTTCTGCAACAGATTCTGCTTCGGTAATCCTCATCGAGGTGCCCATGCGCTGATCCAGAGCCTTAAGCAGGAACTTTTGACCCACGCTGGTATACTTTCCGCATGAACGAAACCGTCAAAACCATCGTCGTGGGCGCAATAGGTGTTGTTATCGGTGCTGGAGCCGTCATGGCCGTTACCGGGAAAGAAGTGGGAGATGATGCGCCTATGTCGCATGGCTCCCGTGATATGCATGCCGAGATGGAACACATGACGCAGTCTTTAGAGGGAAAGACCGGAGACGCGTTTGATCAGGCGTTCCTCGAAGAGATGATCGCGCATCATGAGGGTGCTATTGAGATGGCAGAGGCGGCGCTCATGAGCGCAAAGCATCAGGAGATCAAGGATCTCGCACAGGCCATACTCTCCGCGCAGGCCTCAGAGATCCAGATGATGAAAGACTGGATGCAGGCCTGGTACGCGCAGTAGAGACTGTAGTACAGAAGGGAAGACCACATGTCTCCTGTAGAGATTCTTATTCTTGCCGTCGGGCTGTCGCTCGATGCGGTAGTGGTTGCGGTCGGTGCCGGAGCGCTCAACCGCATCACGCATACCCGCGCGGTCTATATCGCGGGCGTCTTAGGCCTGTTCCAGGGAATGATGCCGCTCATCGGCTGGGCCGGAGGACTCGCGTTCCAGAGCCCGCTTGCTGCATACGGGAACCTTATCGGCTTCACGCTCCTCATGCTCGTAGGACTCAAGATGCTCAAGGAAGCGCTCGGTCCTGAGAGTGAAGATGAAGAACGGAACATACTCCGTACCAAGACCCTCATCGCACTTGCGGTTGCGACGAGCATCGACGCGCTTGTCGCGGGCATATCGTTCACGTTCATCCCGGTGTCACTCTCGTTCGCCGTGCTTGCCATCGGTCTCGTCACGTTTGCTGCCTGCCTTTGCGGCATCTACGTTGGAAGGCATATCAAGCACCTGATCGGCACCAAGCTCGAGATAGCGGGAGCGCTCGTTATAATGCTGCTCGCACTGAAGGTACTGCTCGTGTAGCACCACTTGGGTGGGGTATACTTTTCTTCATGAAACTGTTCCTGGCTTCCTTCCTCGCACTTGGGGCGCTCCTTTCGTATGCACCTTCGGCGCACGCAGCGCTCACGCTTACAACGGGCAACAATGCGACCACCACGCCGAACGTCGCGACATCCATAACCGGCTTCCAGATCGTGGGACCTGCAGCTTCTACGACTCCGGTCCGCTTGCGTGCTACGAGCGGAACGCTCTCCATGACCACCACCACGGGACTCACGTTCAGTGGGAGTTCCTCAGGCACGAGCGTTAGTTTCACCGGTACCGTGGCGAACATCAATGCGGCGCTCGCGACCTTGAAGTACACGCGTGCAAGCACGGGCACCGACACGCTCGAGGTATCGCTCGTGGAAGCTGGCGAGGTTTTCTTCGAGGACAACGGCCACCTCTACAAGTACATATCTGATGCGGGCGACTGGAACGCCGCCAAGACGAAAGCGGAAGCGCTCACGCTCTACGGCGCTACCGGCTATCTCGCCACTATCTCGTCTGCGAACGAGAACAGCTTCGTTACGGCGCGCCTCTCGAACGCCGGGTGGATGGGTGCGAGCGACAGCGCCTCGGAAGGAGCATGGCGATGGGTGACGGGACCTGAGAACGGCACGCAGTTCTGGAGCGGACTGTCAGGCGGAAGCACCGTCGGCGGCAATTACGCGAACTGGGGTACCGGGGAGCCGAATGATGCCGGTGGCGAGGATTGCGCGCAGTACCTCACGGGAGGTACTGGAAAGTGGAACGACCTCCCGTGTTCAGGGTTCAGCCTTCCGGGATACGTAGCAGAGTTCGGCGCGCCTGGCGCGAACCCGACCGTGGTCGCAGCCAACATCTCGGTGGTGACGGCCGACGTGCCTGCCGTAACCTCGCTCTCCCCAACGAACGGCAATACGTCCGCGTCCGTCACAGCGAACCTCGTGATCGGGTTCAGCAAGTCAGTGAGCACGAGCACCGGCGCAATCACCATAAGGAAATCCTCGGATGACAGCATCGTAGAGTCCATAGATGTGGCAGGCAACCTCGTGTCTGGCGGCGGCTCATCGTCCATCACGATCAACCCAAGCGTCACGCTCGAAGAAGGCGTCCAGTACTACGTGCTCGTACCGAACACGGCGTTCCGTGACGGATCGAACAATTTCTTTGCAGGCATCAGCAGCAAGACTACCTGGTCCTTCACGACCGCGGACGTGACCGCGCCTGTTATCTCGAGCGTCTCAGCGAGCGCTGCTACCACGACCGCAGCGCTCACCTGGACGACGAACGAGCAGTCCTCGACCAAGGCGGTGTACTCGGTAGGCACCGGATACGCAAGCACCACCAGCGAGACCGACACGAGCTCGCGCGTCACGAGCCATACCGCGTCGCTCTCCGGCCTCTCGTCCTGCACCACGTATGCGTACAAGGTCACCTCGGCAGACGCTGCGGGGAATCGCGCTACCTCGACCCCCGCAAGCTTCACGACGCTTGGCTGCGTAGGGGCAGAGCCGCGGCTTGCGACCACCAACTCGGTTGCCGCGAACGCTACTACCACCACAACTCTTACCGATTCAGGACGCTCGATCTCCGTCGCTACTCCCGCGAACTTCACCGCCACGAGCTCTACGGTAGTGATCCAGATCCATGCGCAGGAATCTGAACCGATACTCACGGAGATCGGCCTTCCCGGGAGCCTCTATAGCGCAGCAGCAGTCGCGTTCAACGTGACGGCGCTCGTGAACTCCACCACCGTGCTCGACTCGTTCGATCATCCGGTGACGATCACCTACACCTATACCGACGAGGATATCGCGGGGCTCGATGAGCGCACGCTCACCATGCACCACTATCATGACAATGCGTGGGAACAGCTCTCAGGCTGCAGTCTCGACATGGCAGCCAACACCATAACCTGCGACACGCCGAACTTCTCGATCTTCGCGATATTCGGCACGGTGCCGGCGGCCGAGTCCGGCTCAACCGGAAGCCGCAGCGGAGGCTCTATCGCGTCCCGCGTGAGGAACCTCGCGGACATGGGCAAGGTAGCGGAAGCGGATGCGCTTAAGGCCGAGTGGCCGCGCCTCTTCCCGAGCGCGGTAGCTGCGTCCGGGACGGTTCAGGTCCGAGACCTTGAGACCTCCATGGATGGGGAGGACGTGCGGATGCTCCAGAAGCTCCTGAACGGAAACGGCTTCGCGCTCGCAGCCGAGGGACTCGGGGCTCCAGGAAGCGAGACGATGTTCTTCGGAGCACTCACCAGGAGCGCGCTCGCACGCTTCCAGGCCGCGAACGGCATCTCTCCGTCCGTCGGATACTTCGGTCCGCTCACGCGCGCGAAGATGAAAGCGCTCGGCGTCAGCGGGACGTGGTGGTAGCGCGACGCTTCCGGTAGCGAACGAATATCAATACGAAGAGCGCGAGCGCGACAGCGCTTGCTATCGCTACCTGGCCGATGGATTCGAGCGTCGAGAACTGCTCCATGAGTTGCTCCGCATACGCGAGTCCGGCGTAGCCGGCATAGAGGAATGTGAAATCGCGAAGTATTGAGCCTATGAAGGTCGCGAAGATAAACAGCTTCAGCCGCACCTTGAGCATGCCTGCCCCGAACGAGACAACGACGCTCGGTACGAACGGAAGCGTACGCAGGAGCGTGAGGAGCATGTAGTCTTTCCAGCCGTTGCCCAGCCTCGAACCGAACCGCTCGAGCTCTTCATGCGAGACCCCGACGAATTTCGCGAAGCGCGCCGCGAACACGTCCTCGGCCTTGTCGGCGATGAAGTACACGACGAGCGATCCTGCGAGCTTGCCTACGGCTGCGACGAGCGCGAGACCCACGAGAAGGGGAAGTGTATAGCCCTGCACCTGCGCGAGCGTGCCGGTGATAAGCATCACGGGGCCCGACGGTATCGGCGCGACGATCTCTTCCGCAAACGATGCGAGCGCTGCGAACGCAGGCAAAGGCAGTAGGGGAGCGTAGGAGAGTATGAGCGCTTCTATCTGGTGGAACATGGATGTAGGTATAGCATACCTGCTACACTCACCCTATGGATACCTGGAAGCACGGCCGGTACGTGGACCTCTGGTCCGTGGTGCATTTCCTGTCAGGGATTCTCATCGGTACCGGGCTCTTCTGGCTCGGATTCTCATTTGCATGGGCGTTCGGTATCGCCATAGTGCTTGTAATCCTCTGGGAAGTGTATGAATGGCTCCTCAAGATCATCGAGGTCACTCCGAACGTCGTTCTCGACATCGTGATTGGTATCACAGGGTTCCTCTGTGCCGCGTACTGGCACTACGGTCTCGGCATGCCGGTAACGCTTCCGTTTACCGGTATGATCGTAGTGCTCACCGCGCTCTTATCGCTCTGGGGATTCAGCGATCTCATCATCCGTGGGTTCCGCTAGAGGTTATGCAGGGGGTGGGATGAACGCATTCGCGACCTTGCTATCCTTAAAGCATATGACCAAGAACCAGATCATCGCGCTCGGCGCGTTCATAGTGCTCGCCCTTGCCGTGCTCGCGTTTGTGCCGCCGCCGGCATCCCTTACGGAACGGTCCGTATCAGAAGGCGTGCTGCTCGGCACCTTCGAAGGTACGACTCCGTGCGCGGACTGCCCGGGCATCGTGCAGCGCCTAACGCTCATGCAGGACAGCGCCTATAGCGCCGAGGGAACGTACGAGCTTTCCCTCACGTACCTCGAGCGGGATGTGGAGCCGTTCGTTGAGTCCGGTCGCTGGACCACGGAACGCGGAACAGGAACGAATCCTGACGCGACGGTATACGCGCTTTATAAAGGCGACGGGGAAGTATCGCAGCGTTTCATCCGTGTCGATGCCGACACGATCCGCATACTCGATATCAATGGTAACGACATCGAATCAGGCCTCCCGTACGACCTCGAACTCGTTGCAGAAGGCGCTTCAGCGGCCGTGCTCCCGAACCCGGCAACGCTCGCCGGAACCATAATCTGCCTTCCGCACAAGGACACGACCGGCCCGCAGACCAAGGAGTGCGCGCAGGGCCTCCGCACAGACGACGGATCAAACTACGCGCTCGACCTGGCATTGCTCTCGGACGAGGAGCGGATGACGGCGTCCGGAGATGCTCGTATCGAGGTGACCGGTACGCTCGTGCCGATCGAGATACTGAGCTCAGATTGGTGGATGAAGTACGACGTGAAGGGCGTGGTCAGTGTCGAGAGCATCCGGGCCCTTTAGGGACCGCTTTCCTCTACGAGCGCGGAACGAAGGTTCCGCGCTCGTACTATACTGAGACCATGTTCACCCCAGAGGCTAACAAGAGATTCGGACGCATGCGTCTGGCACCCATACTCCTTGCAGTGCTCGTGCTGCTCATCGGCGCGGTGTCAGCCTTCTATGTCTTCTCTCAGGTAGACCGCGCCGGACGCGAGCATATCCTCGAGCGTGTCGCCACCATAGCCGTAGCGGTGCCGCAGGAAGAGCTGCAAGAACTCTCGGGAACCGAGAATGACCTCGGCACGCCGCCGTACGAGTCGCTCAAGCTCTTCCTTACGAAGATGCGGTCGGTTAACGGGGATGCACGATTCCTATATGTGATCGGAAAGAATGCAGAGGGAAATCTCTTCTTTTACGCGGACTCAGAGCCGGCAGAGTCCGCTGACTACTCGCCGCCTGGCCAGGTCTACTACGAGGCGACCCCGGCGATGCAGGCGCTCTTTGAAGATGGCAGGCGCCGCACGGAAGGGCCTGACCAGGACCGCTGGGGGCTCTGGATCTCAGGATACGCGCCGGTTATAGACGAGGCGGGGACGGTGGTCGCCATGCTCGGCATGGACCTTCCGGCAAACCGGTATCTCGGCGACGCGATAGCCTATGCGTCGCTCCCGGTGCTCGTCTCGCTCCTTCTCGTGCTCGTTATCATCGCTACGGAGCGTACCCGCAGGCGCGAGACCGCGTACCTTGAGCAGAAATCGGAATTCCTCTCGATCGCCTCGCATGAGATTCGCACGCCGCTTACCGGCATCCGCTGGGCGATCGAAGGGCTGCTGAAGCGACAGAACCCGCCTCTTAATCCGAAGACTAGGACCGTGCTCGCTCTCGTGCATGAGAGCTGCCTCGGACTCATCGGGCGCGTGAACAATCTCCTCGACCTGACCGCGCTGGAGGGTGGCACTACCGCAAGGCTGCGTCCTGAGGAGATCGACCTGCGCGACTTCGTGGAAGACATCGCCGACAGTCTCGCGCTTTCTGCACAAGAGCGGCACGTATCGATCGACGTGGATCCTTTGTTCGCAGATGCAGGCACCCTGAGTGCAGACCGCCAGATGCTCCATCATGCGCTCTTCAATCTCCTCACGAACGCGGTGAAGTACACGCGCGAGGGAAGCGCGGTCAGAATCAGCTACAAGAGAGCGGCAGGCATGCACCAGCTTTCAGTAACCGATCAAGGAAAGGGGATAGCTCCGGAGGACCAGGAGAAGATATTCGCAGGGTACCATCGCACCAAGGAAGCGATTCGCTCGGGAGAATACGGTACCGGGCTCGGACTCTATCTGGTGAAGAAAGCAGCGGTGCTGCATGGAGGCGCCGTAACCGTCTCTTCCGTCGAGGGAGAGGGTTCTACGTTCACGCTATCGCTGCCACTATGCGCGTAGGCGCTCGTCGACGAGCTTCACGACGCTGTCGATCTGGCGGTCCGACTTGAGCAGATAGGCTACCGCTCCCTGGCTCATTGCACGCGCGACGTACTCCATATCGTTTGCATTGCTGAGCACGATGATCGGAGCCTTGTGGTCAGGAGCCTTCTCCCGGATCTCTTCGAGCATCTCCACGCCGTCCTTACGCGGCATCATCACGTCCATGACCACCGCATCGGGCTTCTCAGAGAGGTAGGTCGAGACCCCGTCCTCGCCGTTCTTTGCGGAAAGCACCGTGTATCCTGCGTCTTCGAACTGATGCGTGAGCGTGACGAGAAGGAGCGTGTCGTCCTCTACGATAAGGACTTTCTTGGGCGTACTCATGGTTGAAAGTGTACCACCAGGCCTCTATCCCCGGATTTCCATGTGGGGAATTTTCTTCATGAGGCCTTAATCGGTACCATGAGAAGGTTCTTCCGTAGCGGCGGGCATAGCGGCCGCCTTAACTTCCTAGAAATCATGACAAAATTCAGTACTCTCGTGCTCTTAGCAGCGTTCGGATTCAGTGCTGCTGGTGCCGTGCACGCCCAGGGCGTAAACCTCGATGTCGGAACCGGCATCGACGTCTCCGCCACCAGTTCCATGATGGATGCTGATGTAATGGCCGATACCGAGACAAGTCTTTCGAGCGATGCCGGCACGTCGACCGAGGCGGGAAGCGCAACGATGGCCGAATTCTCCATAGACCGCAACGACCTCAAGGAAGGCACCGTATACTCCGTAACCCGCGCTGAAGACGTCATGACGCCGGCGAGCCTCGAAGCGTACGTCGGTTCGCTCGTCGAGCGCGATGACCGCGTAGAGGAGATCGAGCTAGCCGACGGCGAGCTCATGATCCGCTACAAGGCGGAGGCGAAGTTCCTCGGCTTCATCCCGGGCAGCATCACCATACGCGCGGAAGTGTCTCCTGAGGGCGAGGTGCGCGTGTCCTATCCGTGGTACGCGTTCCTCATGGCAAAGGCTGAGAGCCGCGCGGACCTTGAGGCGCGCCTGAATCATGACCTCGACGTGATTGCGGACGACCTCTCTGAGGACATCGAGATCGGTTCGGGAGCGAACGTGCAGACCGTCCCGATGAACGATTCGCGCCGCATGGCGCTCATCGTCGAGCGTCTCCGTTCGTCCCTGTACGCGCAGGGAAGCGCAGAAGCTCGCACCTAAGAGAGCTTCAGGTAGCAAAAGGCCCGCGCGATGCGGGCCTTTTGCTATTTCGTGAACTTGGCGCGCACCTCCTTTCCTGGCCAGCGATGGTACAGGATCGGGATGAGGACGAGCGTGAGGATCATGGACCATGCAAGGCCGAACATGATGGAGAACGCGAGCGGTCCCCAGATGCCTGACGCGTAGGAGAGCGGGACCATGCCCACCACCGTGACTACGGTCGTAAGGATGATCGGGCGGAAGCGCGTCGATGCTGCCTCGACCACCACGTCTGTGAGGGACGCGTCCGTGCGCTCGTTTCCGATTCGCGCGATCGAGTCCATGAGGATGATCGCGTGATTGATAATCACACCCGCGAGCGCGATGATGCCGAGCATCGAGGGGAAGGAAAGCGCTGAGTTCGTGATGAAGAGCCCGGCGAGCACGCCCACCAAGGAAAGCGGGATGATAAGAAGCAGGTAGAGCGAATGGCGGAACGAGTTGAATTCGAGCACGAGGATCGCGAGCATAAGCGCCGCGCCGGCAAGGAGCGCGAGGCCCATCTCAGCGAATGACTGGTTGACGTCCTCACTCTCGCCGCCGATCTTCATTTCGACCCCTTCAGGAAGCTCCACATCCTGCATCTTCTCAGTGAAGGTGGAAGCGATCTGGAGCGGGTTGCCGCCTGCTGCGGCGTCTGCGGTGAGAGTCGCGATGCGCGTGCCGTCCTCGTGGCGGATAACCGCGTTCGCAGGTTCGTACGCGATGGTCGCGACCGACGAGAGCGGAACCGGACCGCGCGCTCCTGGGACCGTGAGGCTGCGGACCGCGTCAATGGTCGCGTCCGTAGTCTCGGACGGATCGCGGAAGCCAGGGTTGAGGTCGAGCTTCGTGCGTACCTCGATATCATTTCCGCCTGCGCGGATATCGGTCGCATCCGTGCCGAAGAGGGCGCTGCGGAGCGTGTCTGCGACCGCGAGCGGAGATACGCCGAGCTCAGCCGCCTTCGCGGAATCGAGGCGCACCACGAACTCAGCGCCGTCATCCTTCATGGACGTGTCCACGTTGGTAGTTCCGGGAACCTCTGAGAGAGCGCGCGCGCCCTGGTCGACTGCCGTGCCGAGCGCCGCGAGGTCGTCGCCGACGAAGGTAACGGAGATAGCGGCGCCGGTAGGCGGGCCTCCCGCAGGCTCAGAGACGATGATACGTGCAGACGTCACGGACGAAAGCGTCTTGCGCAGATCCGTCACGATCTCGCCGCTGGTCTGCTTCCGGTCCTCAGCAAGGTTCACGGTTATGTTCGCGATATGCGAGCCTGCGCCGCCCGTGCTGCTGAAGAAGCTCGCGGTGCCGACATCGGAAACGAAGGACTCGACGCGGGAATCCTCGTATAGAAGCTCTTCCACCTCGCGGACCGCCAGATCGGTGTCCGCAAGGGCGGTGCCCTGCGGCTTTTCGATCGCGATCGTGACGAATTCCATGTCTTCGGCAGGGAAGAACACGACCTTCACGAGGCCCGTGATAGGAAGCAGGAGCGAGAGCACGAAGAGGCCGGCCATGGTCCAGAGGAACTTGTTCTCCTTCTGGCGATTGCCGAGCATCGAGCGCAGGTATTTCTCGTACCACGCCTTCGCGCGCTCGTTATATTCCTCCTGGCGCTTCTCGAGCGCGGACGGCTCCTTCTTGATCACGTAGAGCGCCAAGAGCGGCACGAGGCCGAGCGCTACGAAGATCGAGGCGATGAGCACGAAGATGACCGTGAACGGGATCGAAGCGATGAACTTGCCTACGATGCCCGAGAGGAAGAAGAGCGGTACGAACACCGCGACCGTGGTCATGGTGCCGGCGATGAGCGGCCACGCGTACTCCTTGATCGCAGCCACGGCCGCCTTGTACTTGTCGCCCGTCTGCATTAGGCGGGTGTGCATGGCCTCGACCACCACGATGCCGGAGTCCACGAGGATGCCGATCGCGAGGATGAGCGAGAAAAGCGAGATGAAGTTGATGGTGTTGCCGCTTGCGGCAAGGCCGATGAACGCGATGAGGAACGAGAGCGGGATCGAAGCGGCCGCAACCAAGGACTCCCTCCAGCCGAGCGTGAGGAAGAGCATGATCATGACGAGCACCACGGTCTCAAGGCCGACCTTCGAGAGCTCTGCTAGGTCGTGCGCGATATCGTCTGCAGCGTCGTAGGTGATGACGGTCTCGGTTCCCGAGAGCGGTCCGGACTCGAGCTCCTCGAGCAGCTTCTTAACATCGCTGCCGGTCTCAAGGATGTTGCCGCCGCGGCTCTTGAATACGGAAAGGGTAAGCGCAGGGGCGCTCGGCGCTCCGTCGACTGATACGCGCGAATAGGTCGCAGGATCGGCGAGCCCGTCCACGACCGTAGCGACATCCGCGATGCGGATCGGGGTGCCGCCCGGGCCTGCGAGCGCGATCGCGCCTACCTGCGCGGTGTCCGTAAGGCCCGCTTCAAGGCGCACGGAGTACCGGACGCCGTCCACGGTGATGGCGCCTGCAGGAGCAGCGACGCCCGAAGCGCGCAGCGCATTCGTGACGTCGCTGATCGAGATACCGTACTGGCGGAGCTTCGCCTGCTCGACGATTACCTGTACCTGGCGCTCACGGACGCCCGACACCGAGACGGAGGATACGCCGCGTACGCGCTCGATCTCATCCGCTACGGTCTCACCGAGTTCGGTAAGCTCAGCAGGAGCGAGCTCGCCCGCGATAGAGATGATGAGGATCGGCTGGTCCGCGAAGTTCACGTCAGACACCACCGGGTCATTCGCTTCCTCAGGAAGCTCCGGGCGCACCGTGTCCACTTCGTCCTTAAGGAGCTGGATGGACTTATCGATATCCGCGTTCGCGTTGAACTCAACCGTGACCGAGGAGACGCCGTCTCCGGAAGACGACGTGACCTTCGAGACGCCCTCGATGCCGAGGACGCGGTCTTCCACCTTGTTCGTGATGAGGGTCTCGATATCCTCTGCTGACGCGCCCGGAAGCACGGTCGTGACGACACCCATCGGGATCTGCACTTCAGGCGATGATTCCTTCGGGATCGCGAGCACGGCATAGAACCCGCCGAATATGAGCACGACCGCAAGGAGGATCGTGAAATGGTGCTTCGCGAGGAAGAACGTCCAGAACTTCGTCATAGGGATTAGATGCCGGTCTCAGACTCGATACGCACCGCTTCGCCCTCGGAGAGTCCGCGCGCGTCCTCGACGATGCGCAGGTCCTTCGGAAGGTCCGTACGTATCTCAATGCGATCGCCGCGCACTTCGCCGACCTCGACCTGATGCGCGACGAGGCGGCTGTCCTCTCCTACGGAGAACACGATGCGGTCTCCGGCACGGAGCTTCACGGCCGCAAGTGGAAGAAGCACTGGACCCTCAGGCGCAGCAGCTTCGGTTGGTGCGAGATCCGGGAGCGCGATGTGCACGGACTGGCCGCTTACGAGCTCGGTCTCGCTTGTTACCGCGATGCGCACCTCGATCTGCTTGGTGGTCGGATCGAGCGCAGGAGCAACGGACGTGACGATGCCCTCGTAGGCGCCGTCGATCATGACCTGTCCGCCTGCAACCAGGAGGTCGCGGTTGTCCTCAGACACGTACGCGACGATCTCGAGCGCGCCGTTCTGGGCTACGGTCGCTACGTGCTGCATCGGAGTGACGTAGTCGCCGACGCGGATAGGGAGGAAGTTCACGGTGCCGCCGATCGGTGCGCGCACTACGGTGCGCTCGAGCGCCGCTTGTGCTGCGCGCAGGGAGCCGAGTGCCTGCTTCACGCTCGCGTCGGCGCTTGCGGTCGCGGATACGGTGCCGCTTCGAAGGCCTGCACGCGCGCTCGCGATGCTTGAGAGCACGCCGTTCACGCCGGTGCGCGCGGATGCGAGCGCGCTCAGCTGAGCTGCGGTAGCGCGCGAGTCGCGCTCGTTGGCTGCGGCTGCGAGCTCGTTGGTGAAGGCCTGGACCTGGCGCGCGACGGACTCAGCCTCGTCAAGGAGCGCCTGCGGGCTGCGTGAGTTGGCGGTCGCGAGGTTCGCCTCGAACGAGCGCATGAGCGAGTCGATGCGTGCGCGCTCGCGCGAAAGGCGCGTCGCGGTGTTCGCGTTCGGGTAGATGAGAAGGTCAGGACCTACGGCCGTAGGGCCACCGAAGAAGGTATCGATGTCGTTCTCGACGATCGTATCAAGCGTCGTGTACGCGTCGCGGTACTCGTCGCGAGCGGATGCCTGCGTGTCCGGAAGAGACTGTGCGCTGCGCGCCGCTACGGCCGCATCATACGCGCCTTCCGCCTGAAGTACCGCCGCGCGCTCAGCAGCGTTCTCGAGCTCTGCGATCACGAATCCGGCCGGAACGCCTGCACCGATGCGGGTGCGCACGTTCGTCACGGTGCCGCCGTTCTTCGCGAGGATGTTCGCTTCGGTAATCGAGCGCACGGAGCCGATGAGGTCGACCGAGCCTCCGGTACCGGAGAGTTCGCCGACGGTAGCGAGCGACACGACGCGCCCGTCCGGGAGGGTCTCAGGCTTTGCGCCGCTGCGGGCAAGCGCGATACCGCCGATCAAAAGCGTCGCGAGCACCACAGCGATCACGATCTGCTGCCAGCGCTTGAGGCCGCGGTACCGGCGCCAGAGCGTCTTTGAACGTATGGAAACGAGGGAAGCGAGCGCCCGGAGACGCTTTATAAGTGCATCGATATTCATAGGTACAAGATTATAACACAAACTACGCCATGTCAATAATCTGCGGTCAAACGAGCCTTAAGGAATGCTATGCTTACGGGTATGAAGAACTTCCATAAGCACGTCTCCTCGCACCATTCTTTCATGTATCTCTGGGTCGTCGGTGCCATGCTCGTCCTTGGAGGGCTCATTTGGTCCTATACAGCCTCGCACCCGACAGGAATCATCGACGGACAGCATGAGGGCGATGTTCGCTCCACCGTCGCGGCATTCGGGAATCAGCTGAGCGCAGTGTCCCTTTTGTCGCCGGACGCCCAGGAGCAGATACGCGCCGCATACGGGCCGTACGTCTCAGAGGAACTCTTGGCCGCATGGGTTGCAGATCCCAGCCTGGCGCCAGGGCGCGAGACATCGAGCCCGTGGCCTGACCATATAGAAGTCGAGCGTGTCACCATGAACGACACGGAGGCGTACGACGTCTCAGGACGAATCATGCTCATGGCAAGCACCGGAGACGCGGGAAGCATCCCGGTATTCCTTACGGTTGCGAACACGGAGCACGGGTACCGCATCACGGCGTACGCAGAAGGCACGAGCGATCCGGTGCCGGTCGTCTCTGAAGGTCGCGCAACTCTCGCGCTCGGCGAGACGCAGACGCTCTCAGGCGTATCGATAACCCCTGTTCGTGTCATCGAGGACAGTCGCTGCCCGATGGACGCGATGTGCGTGTGGCAGGGAACGGCACGCGTCGAGATTCGGATCGCGGACGGGATGGGACAGAGCGTCATGCCGATCGAGCTTTCCGGCGAGCCGGTCACGAGCGAGATCGCGACCGTATGGCTTGAGAGCGTCGAGCCGTATCCGATGGCGAGCCAGCCGACCGAAGACGCGGCGTACCGATTCTCATTCCGCGTAGAGACGCGCTAGCTGCATGACGCAGTCCGACGCGCTTTCCATATTGCAGACGGGCGCGAACGTCTTCCTTACGGGAGAGCCCGGAAGCGGCAAGACTCATACCGTGAACACATATGTCGCGTGGCTCCGTGCGCGCGGCATTGAGCCCTCCATAACCGCGTCCACCGGTATCGCTGCGACCCATGTGGGCGGCATGACGCTTCACGCGTGGAGCGGCATCGGCATCGCAGAGCGCATGTCTGAAGAGTTGCTCGACGCGATAGCGAGCAAGGAGCACGTAGCCAAGCGCCTCCAGAAGGCGAAGGTGCTTATCATCGACGAGATATCGATGCTCTCAGGGAACGTGCTATCGATGGTAGACGAGGTGCTGCGCACGGTACGGCATAGCGACCGGGCGTTCGGAGGGCTTCAGGTGGTGCTCGTAGGCGACTTCTTCCAGCTTCCGCCCGTGTCGCGCGGCGAAGTGTCGTTCGCGTTCGACGCATCCGCATGGAAGGCACTCAACCCGGTCGTCTGCTATCTCGAGGAGCAGCATCGCCAGGACGATACGACATTCCTCTCAGTCTTGAGCGCGATTAGGGCGGGTGAATGGGACCACACGCACGTGTCGCTCATAACGGCGCGCGAAGCAGAGTACGACGAGCTCGCTGAAGGCGTCCCGCAGCTGTTTACGCATAACGCCGACGTGGACCGGATAAACCAGACCGAGCTCGCCAAGCTTCCGGGGTCGCCGCACACGTTCGTCATGGAAAGCGCGGGCGGGAAGGTGCTCATCGAGTCCCTGAAGCGCGGCTGCCTTTCGCCTGAATCCTTGGTGCTCAAGGAAGGAGCGGTCGTCATGGCGACGAAGAATAATCCCGTCGCCGGCTACGCGAACGGAACGCTCGGCACCGTCATCGGATTCGAGCGCGGTACGGGCTATCCGATCATCGAGACGCGGGACGGGCGCGAGATCGCAATCGCGCCTCAGGACTGGGCGGTCGAGGAGGGCGGGAAGGTACGCGCAAAGATAAGCCAGGTGCCGCTGCGGCTTGCGTGGGCCATCACGGTGCATAAGAGTCAGGGACAGAGCCTTGATGCCGCAGCAATGGATCTCTCGCGTGCCTTCGAATACGGACAAGGATACGTCGCGCTCTCGCGCGTACGCACGCTCTCGGGCGTACATCTTCTCGGATGGAGCGAGAACGCGCTTGCGATACACCCGCGCGTCGCCGCGTTTGATAAGGAGCTCAAGGACGCATCAGAAGCGGCGCGTCGCGCGTTTACAGCGCTCGAAGTGTCCGGAGAGCGGATAACGCTCGAGCACAACTTCATAACCGCAATGGGCGGAACGCTCGAGGCCGCCGCTCCTGGAGAGCGTCCCGAGAAGCGTACGACCTATGACGAGACGCTCGCGCTCCTCGAGGAGGGTCGCTCGCTGATGGATATCGCGAAAGCCCGCGCGCTTACGCTCGGCACCATCGCGGATCATGTGGGCAAGCTCATCGAAGCGGGCCGTCTTGATACGGAGAGTCTAGAAGAGCAGCTTCCCGGAAGGCTGCGCGGCGCGCTCCCGAAGATACACGAAGCGTTCGATGCGCTCGGCGCAAGCAAGCTCACGCCGGTGCATGCGTTCCTAAAGGGGAAGTACTCATTCGACGAGCTGAAGCTCGCGCGAGCGCTCTACGTGGGATAGGGCTGGTACAATACCGCATACATGATCGTTCCGTATTTCGAGTCCGTCCGCATGCGCCGCTTCACGCGGCGCGAGCTTATCATCGGCGGCATCGCGCTCGTCCTCGTGCTCGCAGGATCCCTGCTTGCGTACGCCCGGTATTTCGGTCCGGTCTCCGCTACCGCGCAGCCGGCGACCGAGTTCATCGTTCCGCCGGACGCGGACTTCGACATCGTGACCAGAGAGCTGAAGGAACTCGGCTACATCAAGAGCATGACGGCATTCCGCATCGCGTACCTGAGCTCAGGCGGCATGCGCGATATCCGCGAGGGAGGATACATGCTGAGCGCTTCCATGGACGCGTGGACGGTTGCGGAACTCCTGTCCCGTCCTCCATACCTCGCGTGGATCACGTTCCCGCCCGGGTGGCGCAAGGAACAGATAGCAGACTATCTCGCGAAGAAGCTCAACTGGGACCCTGAGGAGAAGCGGCATTTCATAGAGATCGACACGGCGCCGTCTCAGGAGCTCATCGAAGGTGTCTATTACGGAGATACCTATCTCATCCCATCGGACCAGGATCCCGCACAGGTAGCGGCGCGCCTGCGCGATCGGTTCAACGAAGTGTTCGCGCCGCTCGCGTCACAGACTGTTGAGAAGAACGTGACCTGGACCGAGACCCTTATCATGGCGTCTTTGATCGAGCGCGAGGCCGCGAAGAACGACAAGCGCCTCGTCTCAGGCATCCTCTGGAACCGCATTAATGACGGCATGCGGCTGCAGGTGGACGCATCGCTACAGTACATCCGCGGACAGGAAGGGGACTGGTGGCCGGTACCGCGCCCGGAAGACAAGGACCTCGATTCGCCATTCAATACGTATAGGAATAGCGGGCTCCCGCCGCACCCGATCGCGAACCCATCGCTCGAATCGATCGAAGCGGCTCTGAATCCTGAGGATACGGATTGCCTCTACTATCTGCATGACAACGAAGGCGAGATACATTGCGCAGCGACCTATGCTGGGCATCGGGCAAATGTCGAGCGATATTTGCGCTAGTAAAGTAGCAATAGCCGGCAATCCGAAGATTACCGGCTATTTGATTCTGTATTTCCTCCGCATAAGCCACAGTTCGCAGCGGAGCCGTCTGTCATAAGAACACAGGGTCTCGATCTTTTTAACCGCAGCTACTGCGGTTGTGTGGTTTTTCCGATTCAGGAATTCCACGACAGATTGATACGAACCCGCTGAGTCCTTATACAGGAGATACATGAGGATGTTTCGTATGTGCGAGATTCGTGCGTGCTTATCCTCGCGAACCACATCTTCGAATTCAACGCCAAACCAGGTACACACAACGCTGGCGATCGCTTTCTGAGACGGGAATCTCCGCTTCGGAAGCTCAAGTGCACTCGCGCTCGTCACTGCCGTTTGTCGCGCCGCCTGCTGAACTGCAGGTTTTGGAACGATACGTTTCACCTTCGGCGGCCCTGAACGAACGGCAGTGCGCACAACCGGAAGGATAGCTACTGATGTTGTGATTTTCCGCTCCTGACGAACCGTCTCGTCGACGGCATGATGAAAGCATTGCTTGTTCCTGTTGTATGCAGAAAGAGTCTTTCCACAAACACGGCAGTATCTTTTTGGCGATCCCAGAGGATCGCCCTTATAGGCATATTCCTCTGACATCGCATTACTCCTTTTTGATCCGGCTAAAGCCTAATGCCTTAGATACATCGAGTCAATTATTAATTTAACGCTGGTATACTTTCCGCATGAAAGTGCTCCCGCGTACCGAGTTCGGGAACCCTATCCTGAGGACCAGGACCAAGAATGTGCCGCTTGGAACGATTCGCTCGGCAGAGTTCCAGAGTCTCATCAAGCAGATGATCTACACCATGCGTCGTACGGGCGGCGTGGGTATCGCCGCACCGCAGGTAGGGAGGCCTCTGCGGGTAGCAGTTATGGAGATGCGGCCTATAAAGAGAAGACCTGAAACGGAGCGTATGGGTCCGCTCACCATCATCAATCCCAGAATCCTTGAACGCTCACCTTTGAGCGTTACGGACTGGGAAGGATGTCTCAGCTTCAGGGGGCCGTTCGGCCGCGTGCCTCGCGCCAAATGGATCCAGGTTGAATACGTGAATGAGAACGGCGAGAAGATACGCGAGAAGCTCTCGGGGTTCTGGGCACGCATCTTCCAGCACGAGCTTGATCACCTAGACGGTGTTGTGTATGTCGACCGCATGACGGACATTAAGACCTTGGTAACGCAGAAGGAGCTCAGAAAGCTTCTAAAGGAAAAGGCATGAAGATAATCCGGAAGAACGAAGCAGGAAGGTTTGAGAACGCGGGCACCTGCACGGC
The DNA here is from genome assembly GCA_036405415.1 of Minisyncoccota bacterium. Classification (GTDB taxonomy): domain Bacteria; phylum Patescibacteriota; class Minisyncoccia; order Phycocordibacterales; family Phycocordibacteraceae; genus C7867-001. Next base: position 316,585 of record DASWXP010000002.1, on the reverse strand, counting down.
GTTCGAGTACGAGACCGGAGGAAGCGATATCAACGTCGCACGGATTGAGATACGAGGACGATATCCGGTTGAGGGGAATGCGATAAATAAAGCGGTTCGGGAGCTCGTGTACGTAACTGAGGGCAGCGGCGTCGTTTCGGTAAACGGTATCGAAAGCAAGCTTTCGCAAGGAGACGTGGTTACGATAGAGAAGGGAGAGGCGGTGTTCTGGGAGGGCGAACTTACGCTCGTGATAGCATGCACGCCCGCATGGACGCCCGAGCAATACGTAATTGACGCATCACCTATATAAAGGTATTTTAAGGCTGTCTTTATCGCCCTCGGGGCATTTTTATTTTACCGACCATGGAAATTCGAAACATCGCCATCATCGCGCACGTGGACCACGGCAAGACCACACTCACCGACGCCATCATGAAGCTCACCGGAGCTGCTCCTGAAGGCGTATCCATGGACTCGAACGCGCTCGAGCACGAGCGCGGCATCACCATCTACTCGAAGAACACCTCCATCGAGTACAAGGGAACCAAGATCAACATCGTGGATACCCCGGGCCACTCCGACTTCGGTTCGGAAGTGGAGCGCGTGCTCCGTTCCATCGATTCCGTGCTCCTTATTGTGGACGCGCAGGAAGGCCCGATGCCGCAGACGCGCTTCGTGCTCAAGAAGTCCTTGGAGCTCGGATTGAAGCCGATCGTAGTGCTCAACAAGATCGACAAGCCGGCGGCAGATCCGGCACGTGCTGAGGAGCAGGTGCTCGAGCTCTTCCTCGAGCTCGGCGCCTCAGACGAGCAGTCTGATTTCACGACGGTGTACGCTATCGGCCGCGAGGGCGTCGCGATGCGCACGCTCGACGATGAGCGCAAGGACCTCACGCCCCTCCTGGATGTCGTGCTCGAGCAGGTGCCGCCGACTTCGAGCGACGAGTCCGCATCGAAGCCGCTCAAGCTCCAGACCTTCAACCTCGCGTACGACAACTTCCTCGGACGTCTCGCGATCGGCCGCGTGTACGAGGGCGTGGTGAAGGCAGGGCAGAACGTCATCGTGAAGAAGGCGGACGGCACCAGTCGCAACGCGAAGCTCACGAAGGTGTTCACCTTCAAGGGTCTTGAGCGCGTGGACGTGCCGGAAGCGGTCGCAGGTGACATCGTGATCGTCGCTGGCATCGAGGATGCCTTCATCGGCGAGACCATCACAACCGACGCGTCGGTTGAGGCGATGCCGGCAATTTCTATCGACGAGCCGACCATCACCGTCAACTTCCTCGTGAACAACTCGCCGTTCGCAGGTCGCGAAGGGAAGTACGTGACCAGCCGCCAGCTCCGCGAATACCTTGAGCGCGAGCTCGAGGTGAATGTGGGCCTCAAGGTGGACTTCGTATCCCCGGACGCGTTCAAGGTCTCCGGACGCGGCGAGCTCCATATCGCGATCCTCCTTGAGAACATGCGCCGCGCCGGCTACGAGATGCAGGTCTCTCAGCCGCAGGTAATCATCCGCGAGGAGGACGGCGTGAAGCAGGAGCCGTTCGAGGAGGTGATCATCGACACCCCGACCGAGTACCAGGGCGCCATCATCGAGCGCCTCGGCACCCGCGCATTCGTCATGCAGAACCTCGTGCAGGACGGCGACACCGTGCGCCTCACGTTCGAGGGTCCGACCCGCGGCCTCCTCGGCTACCGCAACCAGTTCATCATCGACACGAAGGGCGAAGGCATCCTCTCCTCGCGCGTGATCGGCTTCAAGCCGTACGCAGGCGAGATCAAGAAGCGCCAGGTAGGTTCCATGATCTCCATGGCGACCGGCAAGGCGCTCGGGTACGCGCTCTGGGGCCTCCAGGATCGCGGCACGCTCTACATCACGCCGGCGACCGAGGTGTACGAAGGTATGGTCATCGGAAACACCTCCAAGGGCGAGGAGATGGTTGCGAACCCGACCAAGGGCAAGAACCTCACGAACGTTCGCTCGTCGGGCAACGACGAGGCGATCACGCTCTTCCCGCCGTACGAGCTCACCATCGAGCGCGGTCTCGAAGTCATGGCAGAGGACGAGTACCTCGAGATCACGCCGGAATCGGTACGCTTGCGAAAGCAGCAGCTCACCGAGAGCGATCGCGCGAAGGCGCGCAGGTCCTAGAAGAAAGCCGCGGCATCGCGGCTTTCTTCATGCAAGCTCCAGACAGGGAAGTGTACGGTGGATACCGTTACACGCTAATCCTTTGCACATGCTCTACACTATCGCGGCGATACTCCTCATCCTCTGGCTCGTGGGCGTCGTATCCTCATACACGCTTGGCGGCTTCCTGCATCTTCTCCTCGTCATCGCCATCATCGTCGTGCTCGTCCGCCTTATCCAAGGCAAGAATCCTATAGCGTAGCTACTTATAGGAAGCTTCCGATATGTTCTGAAAGGCCCGGTGCATGCCGGGCCTTTCTACACTTCTGCATTGCGCTATTCTCCAGATTCTGGTATATTGCAGCCACAACGGTTTCTCCACGTACGTCGTCTTGAAGCGTAGTTTCAGGACGAAGGAAGAGCGCGAATCGCGCCTCCTCTAACACGCTCGAGAACGTTTGAGCCAATATCCTCGGGCTCTTTTATGCGAGGATCGCGCAGCACGCTGCGCATCTAGAGAAACATACAAAATGGATCAGAAAAAGAATTCGCGCTCCCGCGGCAATCGCGGCGGCGCACCTATGAGCCGCGGTCGCGGTGGGCGTCCTGCGCCTGTAAGTCCTGCATTCGAAGCAGGCATGAAGTTCGCGCTCGATAACGGATGGAAGCGCCCGGCTACGGCTGCGGTCGAGCCGAAGCGCTCCCGTGCTCGCTCTGGCGGCTCTCGCAAGGGTGGCGCGCCTTCCGCACGCGGCCAGCGCCCTGAGCGCGGTTCTCGCGGCGGCGGACGCTCTGGCGGCCGTAACTACCAGGAGATGCCGGTAGACCTCTCGAAGCTCATCAACAAGGCGAAGCCTGAAGAGAAGCCTGAGGAGTACGTACCGCAGCACGCGTTCGACGGCTTCGCCGTGGATGAGCGTCTCAAGGAGAACATCCGCGCGAAGGGATACAGCATCCCGACCCCTATCCAGGACCAGTCGATCCCGCACGTGCTTCTCGGGAAGGATGTCGTAGGCATCGCGAACACCGGTACCGGAAAGACCGCGTCCTTCCTCATCCCGCTCATCGACAAGGTATTGAAGTTCCGCGCGCTCGGCCAGGAGGAGCGCGTGCTCGTCATGGTCCCGACCCGCGAGCTCGCTATACAGATCGAGGAGGAGTTCTTCGGATTCGCGAAGCGTCTCAACGTCACGAGCGTGACCTGCGTGGGCGGCGCGAACATCGTGCCGCAGATCCGCGTGCTCCGCAGGAACCCAGCCTTCGTCATCGGAACGCCAGGACGCCTCAAGGACCTCATGGAGCGTGGAGAGCTCGATCTCTCTGCGTTCGGCACCGTGGTGCTGGACGAGGCGGACCGCATGCTCGACATGGGCTTCATCGAGGACATGCGCTTCATCATGGGCAAGATGCGCGCGGAGCGTCACACGCTCTTCTTCTCGGCGACCATGTCTAAGGACATCCAGCGCCTGATCGGAGACTTCCTCAACGACCCGGTGCATGTGTCAGTCAAGACTCGCGAGACTTCGCACACCATTGACCAGGACGTGGTCCCGGTAGGGCATCACGAGAAGTTCGACAAGCTCGTCGAGCTCCTGAAGCAGCCGCACTTCGAGAAGACGCTCGTGTTCGGCCGCACCAAGCACGGCGTGGAGCGTCTCGCGAAGGATCTCCGTCGCGCAGGCGTGAAGGCCGAGTCCATCCACGGCAACAAGACCCATGGCGCGCGCCAGAAGGCCCTCATCGGCTTCAAGAAGAACGAGGTGAACGTGCTGGTCGCGACCGACGTCGCGGCGCGCGGCCTCGACATCTCGGGCGTGTCGCACGTGATCAACTACGATCTCCCGTCTACGTACGAGGATTACACCCACCGCATCGGCCGCACCGGCCGCGCGGGGAAGGCGGGCCAGGCCCTCACCTTCATCCCTAACTAATACTAAGGAGCCAAAACCCCGGGACAGCCTGTCCCGGGGTTTTGGTATACTTAGGGGCATAGCATTAAGGGCAGATACTTATCTTATGGAAACCAAGGAAAATGCTGGCACAGGCGCCTTCTTCGAGAAGTACGGCACCGCGCTCGCAGTGCTCGTAGGCGCGCTCATCATCGGCGGCGCATTCGCGTTCGGCCAGGGCGGCGACCGCGCTGGCCAGCCGGCTGAGCCTGTCGCGGTAGATATCAAGGACGTTAATCTCGATGATGCTCCGTACGTAGGCGACAAGAACGCCAAGGCGGTAGTCGTGGTCTGGTTCGATTACCAGTGCCATTTCTGCAAGCAGTTCGAGACGACGACCTTGAAGCAGGTCATCGACACCTATGGCGACCGCGTGAAGATCGTCTACAAGGACTTCCAGTTCCTCGGTGTCGCATCGAACGATGCAGCTCTCTACTCGCATGCCGTATGGGAGGCGTACCCGGACCGCTGGGACGAGTGGTTCGCAGGCATGTTCGAGGGCGATGAGGAGAGTACGCTCGACGTAGCGGGCATGGACGCGCTCTCGCAGCGCCTCGGCCTTGATACCGCGCGCATAGAGAAGCTCCGCACTGATAAGGCAAGCGAGTACCAGGAGATCATCGATGCAAGCCGTGCAGAGGGTCAGGCCTTCGGCATCACCGGTACCCCGGGCACCATCATCGGCACCTCGCTTCTCGCAGGAGCGCAGCCGTTCGCGAACGTGCAGGCACTCATCGAGGCAGAGCTCGGCAAGTAGCTCTTCGCACCGGTTGAGACCAAAGCCGCTCCCTTAAGGAGCGGCTTTGGTACTATAGGGACATGACGGGAAAGAGAGTGGTCGTGAACGACCTCATGCAGCAGGGGTATAGCTATGTCCGCACCGAACCGGAAGGGAAGAACTTCGACCCTGAGTTCACGCCGGACCTCACTCCGTACGAGGTATTGAAGCTCGGCGCGTTCGGCGGCAAGTACATGACCGACTGTAAGGACGAGTTTCCGGACTGGTACGACGGGGTTCCGCTCTGCCACGAGCGGCATGTGAAGGAACTCAACTACTTCGGCGTGAACGCGTCGCAGCCTCTCTCGGTATGGCGCGCGAAGGGATGGATATACGAGGAAGATCCGCGCGGCTGGTTTCAGTGGTACTGCCGATACTATAGCGGCCGGCGCATCCTGGAGGAGGACAAGCGCCAGATTAAGCGCTGGAAGCAGATGGTGCGGCACGTAGCGCAGGTGAAGTACGGATGCCGTAAGGGTGACCACACCTGCAGGCCGCGCCAGAGGCAGGCGCTCCTCCATTGGGCATACGACAGCAGGAAGCTCTAGGTATGGAGATGAGCGAAGCAGAGTTCGAGCAGATCGCCGAAGGAGAGTGGGTGCGCATACCGGAGCGCTTCCGGGAGCGCGTGAAGAACGTCGCGCTCCTTATCGAGGACGATGTCGATGACGAGATCCGGAAGCTCGAGGGTCTTGAGGAGGGCGAGAGCCTGCTCGGACTCTATCGCGGCATCCCGCTCACGGAGCGCGGGAGCGAGTACGGGAACGGCGTGACGCTTCCTGACACCATAACGCTATACCGGCTGCCGATACTTGAAGAGGCTAGCGAAATGGATCGCGCGTTCCGGGATGCGGTTCGGATCGTAGTGCGCGAGACGATATGGCACGAGGTTGGTCACTACTTCGGACTGGACGAGCACAGCATCAACGAGCGGGAAGGGGAGGAGACGAATCGGTTTTAAACCTAATCTTCCAGCAGAAAACAACAAAGCCGGACCCCAGGATCCGGCTTGCATCAATTAGTACGGGTACTTCGCTTCAGGAGCGCGCGGGAGCTCAAACGGTTCGTTCGAGATCTGTATGCTGCCTGCGCTTGCGGCAAGCTGCGTCGCGACTTCTGCGGAAGTGGTAGCTCCCTTGAGGAATGCTACGGCCGTACGTTCTATTTCGGTGAGAACTCCAGGGAGGAGGAGCTTGAGGACGAGTATGGCGACCCCGAGTCCGATGGCTTTCGTAAATGCCATAGGCGAATGCGTGAACGGATAATACGCACGAACGGGGAAGGGTGCCGGGCACCCTGCCAATATCATCTTTCAAGGTCCTTTCCCTCTACTCTCTAGAACCCTGGCCTTAAGGTTGAGGTTGCATCTATACTAGCCATTAGGATGGGCACCACGCCCGAAGGAGGACATTGATATGGTAAACGATGGCTGGACCCAGGATCGTGTCTCGACTTTGAAGAAGCTCTGGCTTGAGGGCCAGTCTGCGACTGAGATCTCCAGGCAGCTCGGCGCAGGCATAACGCGTAACGCCGTTATCGGAAAAGTGCATCGCCTCGGGCTTTCCGGGCGCGCTACTCCGTCACAGCCGGCTCGCACAACCTTCAGTGATGGAAGGTCGCGCGTGAAAAAAAGCACACAGAATCGGCCTGCTCAGAAAGCGGCCACTCGACCGCCTGCGACCTCTTCTGATCCTGCGCCGAGAGTCGAGGATGAGCCCGTGCTTCCGGACCTGTCTGGCACCGCTGTGCTCGGCACGTTGAGCAAGCATATGTGCAGGTGGCCTATCGGCGATCCGGCAAGCAGCGATTTCTCGTTCTGCGGACGGAAATCGGACCACGGACCCTACTGCATCGAGCATGGGAGAGTGGCATTCCAGCCGCTGGTCCGCTCCGCTGCGAAGAGTCTCGAGCACTCGGCGATGCGATACGTCTGAGACCAAGATGAGCCCGACCGGATTCCGGTCGGGCTCACATCTTTTTATATTTAATCTTCGTGCGCTTCCTCTTCGCGCCTCTCGTCCTCGCGCTGCTCCTCAGCCTGCCTGCGAAGGAGTTCCGCGCTCTCGGTGTGCGCGCCGGCCCGTTCCTCTTCGCGATCCGCGTCACGCTCAAGCTCATCTGCATCAGCCATACGAAATGTCAGGGTTACTTGCTACTCGTGCATCTTCGCAGATACCGCATGGAGCATTCATGAAGCTACTGCTTCTCGAAATCGAGCGCGATGGAATTGATGCAATACCGTTTTCCGCCCGCTTTCTTAGGGCCGTCGTCAAACACGTGGCCCAGATGGCTCCCACAGTTCCTGCAGAAGACTTCCGTGCGGCGCATGCCAAGGCTCTCGTCCTCACGGGTCCCGACGTTCTCCGCTACGGCGGGGTCTGTGAACGACGGCCAGCCGCTCCCTGAATCGAACTTGGTTTCTGAAGAGAACAGCACAGTGCCGCACGCTTTGCAGCGGTATGTGCCATCCTCATGATTGTCCACGTATTTTCCTGCGAACGGCGCCTCGGTGCCTGATTCCCGGAGCACCCGGTATTCCTCGGGGCTCAGCGTCTCTTTCCATTCCTGTTCGGTCTTTTCCATAGGCTCATAGTAGCGCCTTTATATGAAGGTTGCCGGTACGGGCGGGGGCGGGGTAGGATTATGACCATGAACCGCACCACCTTGCTTGCGATCGTGATCGCGCTCTCGTTCCTTGGCATGGCGGACTCCTGGTACCTCTTCCAGAGCGCGGTTACCGACACTGCGCTCACCTGCGACATCGGCGGCGCGCTCGACGGCTGCAATATCGTCGCGCAGAGCCCGTATTCGCAGCTCCTCGGGCTCCCGCTCGCCTTGTATGGCGTCGGGTTCTTCGCGCTCATGTTCACGCTCGCGCTCGGCATATTCATCCTTCCGAAGCGCATCTTGTTCAGCGCCTTGTACGCGCTCGCCTGGTTCGGGGCCGCAGCATCACTCGTGTTCGTGTTCATCCAGTTCGCGCTCATCAAGGCGCTCTGCATCTACTGCCTCTTCTCGGCGCTCATCGCGTTCCTTGTCCTTGCCGCAGTCCACGTCCTCTGGACCCGGCACGCGCCCGTGAAGCTCATTCCGGTGCTCTAGGTTGACGCCTGGGGCCCCGTGGTATGATGGCGGCATCATGGCCTGCTTCAGATTCCTCGCGGTCATCCTCCTCGTAAGCGCGCTTTTCCCGGCGGACGTATCCGCAGCCACGTTCTGGAACGCCCGCTCCCTCGTCATTTCAGAGGTTCCTGAAGGCAATGCCTATGTGGCAGGGACCGATGTGGCGGTCGTAGCTCCGCTTTCGGCGGATATCGTGGGCGCTGCCGGCACGCTTACTGTCGCGGGTCCTGTCGAAGGGGACGTGCTTGTCGCGGGCGGCACCGTAACAATCGAGCGCCCGGTTCAGGGCGATGTTCGTGCGCTCGGCGCGCAGGTATCCGTAACCGGTCCGGTAACCGGAGACCTCGTCCTTGCAGGAGGAACCGTAATAGCGTCTTCCTCAGCTCTGGAGACGCGCATCCTCGGCGGCACCGTGCGCATGAACGGTGGCGGCGCGAAGACCGTTGTCTACGGCTCGGACATCCAGCTCTCCGGAATCTTTCAGGGTGACGTCGAGGTGCTCGCGACCGACCGGCTCACGCTAGCGGAAGGTACGGTTATCGCAGGTGAGCTCCGGTACGACGCGCCGCAGGAAGCGGGTATCCCCGCGACCGCGACCGTTACCGGAGGCGTTTTCTATACGGGCGCGTCTTCATACCTTCCAAGCGTGGAAGAAGCGCAGACATTCGCGATCGCAGGCGCAGGAGTGTTCCTCGTCGTGCGCATCATATCGCTCCTTATCGGTACAGCGCTCCTTGCGGGCCTCTTCCCTGAGTTCTCGCAGCGGGTGGCGGATCGCACGCTCGCGCGCTCTCCGGGCAAGTTCGCGCTCTTGGCGCTCCTCGGGTTTGCGGTCGTATTCGCTGCACCCGTGTTCATCATCCTGCTCCTGGTCTCGTTCGTGGGCATGGCGGTTGCGTTCCTGATTCTTGTCGCGTATCTGCTCCTCCTTATGCTCGGATACCTGTACGCGGGCGTGATCGCGGGCGCAGCGCTCAGCAGGGGGCTCCTGAAGCAGGAGCAGGTTACCTGGAAGCTCGCGATCCTCGGCATGCTCGTGCTCAGCCTCGTAGGTATGGTGCCGGTTATTGGCAAGCTCATACTCTTCGTCCTGTTCCTTGCGGCTACGGGCGCCATCGTCGCTATCGCGTACCGCTTCGCGTTCTCGCGCACCGATGCGCTTGATACGGAAAGCCTCTAACATGCTGCCTGCACCTGGGACCTCGGCGCCTGATTTCACGCTCCTCGACCAGGACGGCGTATCGCACACACTCTCGACGCACACAGGAACACGAGTGCTCCTCTATTTCTATCCAAAAGACGATACGCCAGGTTGCACGAAGCAGGCGTGCGCGCTGCGTGACGCGATGCCGGATCTAGCTAAGCTCGACGCCATCGTGTTCGGGATATCGCCGGACTCGGTCAAAAGCCACAAGAAGTTCGCAGAGAAGTACGGGCTTCCGTTCACGCTCCTTGCGGACGAAGGACATAGGGTTGCTGACGCGTACGGCGTCTGGGGCAGGAAGAAGTTCATGGGTCGCGAGTACGACGGCGTGTTCCGCACCTCGTTCCTTATCGGCCGAGACGGGAACATCGAGACCGTGTTCGAGAACGTGAAGCCCGAGAAGCATGCCGACGAGGTGCTCCTGTACCTCAAGAGCCATGCCTAAGGCCTCAATCCGCGAAGAGCGCACGGCACGCGCCAAGAAGATACTTTCATATCTCAAGAAGACCTATCCGGTTCCTGAGACGGAACTCAGCTACAAGACCCCGTTCCAGCTCGTTACGGCCGTGATGCTGTCAGCGCAGTCTACCGACAAGCGCGTGAACCTGGTAACGGAGAGCCTCTTCAAGCAGTACAAGAGCGTGAATGATTTCGCGGACGCGGACCTTGCGACCTTCACGAAGCAGATATCCTCGATTACGTTCTATCAGAACAAGGCGCGGCACATCCTCGCGACAGCGAAGATAGTCCGGGACCAATTCAAGGGAAGGATACCGAAGACCGAGGCTGAGCTCGTGACGCTTCCGGGAATCGCATATAAGACTGCCCACGTGATATTAGGAGAGCTTCATGACGTATGGGAGGGAATCCCCACGGATACGCACGTACGCCGGTTCGCGCTCAAGTTCGACCTTACAGACCGGACCGAGCTCACGAAGATATCAAAGGACCTGGAAGCGCTTATCCCGAAGAAGGACTGGAAGTACGTGAACAACGGCCTGGTGCTCTACGGCCGGTACGTGTGCCCAGCGCTCCCGCATCCCTGCGAGGACCATCCGCTCACGAAGCTCTGGCCTCCTGCGGCAGGGAGGTGGCCGAAGGCGAAGTAATTGACGTACCTTTCTGAAACTAGTAAAGTGCTGCTGGTCCTGGTTCCGTGCGGGCGTAGCTTGGTTTCTCGAGAAGGGAGCATGTGAAGGCGTCCGCGCCTAAGCTGCACAAAACAACCAACGCCATGTGGTGAAGGCCTCACAGGCTGTACCCTACGGTTTGAGGGGGCACCCTCTTTAGTTGCTCTGATCCCTAGCTAAACCACCCGTCGCTTCGTTCCCATGGAACTACGACCTCCCCCTCCTGGCTCCGGCCTGGAGGGGGTTTTGCTATACTTCCTACATATGGAAAAGAAACTCTACAGGAGCCGCACGAATCGCATGATCGCCGGCGTAATGGGCGGACTCGGCGAATTCTTCGGGGTAGACCCGGTGCTGCTACGCCTCGGGTACCTCATCCTCACGGTCTTCACCGGCTTCGTTCCCGGAATCGTCGGATACGTGCTTGCGGTCATAATCGTCCCTGAGGCTGCCCTCGTAGCGCCGGCAGCAGAGAAGGGGAACGATGACGCCGAAGCGGTTTAGGGACCACGTACTCGGCTGGTACGAGAAAGACGGCAGGACGCACCTGCCGTGGCGCAAGTCGCGCGACCCGTATCGCATCCTCGTGTCCGAGATAATGCTCCAGCAGACGCAGGTGGAGCGGGTGATCCCGTTCTATGACGCGTTCCTCGAAGCGTTCCCGGACGTTTCAGCGCTTGCAAGCGCTCCGCTGTCACGCGTGCTACAGAAGTGGCAGGGACTCGGGTACAACCGCAGGGCGAAGATGCTGCATGGAGCGGCGAAGGCCGTGGTTCGCGAATACGAGGGAAAGATTCCCAAAGACATCGCAAAGCTGGAGTCTTTGCCGGGCATCGGGCACTATACCGCGCGCGCCGTCGCCGCGTTCGCCTGGAACCAGGACGTAGTGTTCGTGGAGACGAACCTGCGTACCGCGGTGATGCACCATTTCTTCCCGAACGAGGAAAAAGTACGAGATGCCGAGGTGCTCGCGATACTTGAGAAAGCGCTTCCTGAGGGAGAAGCGCGCAGATGGTACGCAGCGCTCATGGATTACGGATCATACCTCAAGCGCACGGGCGTGCGCATAAACGCGAAGAGCGCGACCTATGCGAAGCAACCAACGTTCCGCGGTTCAGGACGCGAAGCTCGTGGCGCGATACTGCGTGCGCTTGCAAAGAAACCCGAGAAACAAGCGTACCTCGCTGGCATCCTCGGTCCGGACCGGAAGGAGCAGGTAGCGGAACAGCTGAAAAAGCTCTTTAAGGAAGGGCTTATAGAAAAGGTACGAGGAATCTATAGGCTCCCGAGCTAGTGCACGTCCTTAAGCGGAATCGTGAACACGATGCCGAGCGCGACTATGAGCGCACCTGAGACGAGGAAGAAGAGAAGGAAGTTCCCGCTGAGGAGAAGTGCGCTCGCGAACAGGGGAGCGACAAGCGCGCCGAAAGGACGCGTCATGCGGAACAGGCTTATGGTGGTCACGTCCTGCCCCGAGACCCTCCTGAAGAAGTGGCCTTCGGTCATGGCTTCCACGAGCGCCGCACCGATGCGGCTTACGAACAGTATCGCCGCGATAACGAAGAGCGGCGTCGTCGCGGTGATGAATCCGATAGCTGCGAATGCGGCACCCATGATCACGATCCCTGCGATGAGGAGCTCCTTGTCTCCGATCCAGCGGTCCGCGATATAGCCGGCAGGGTACTCTACGAACAGGAACGGTACGATCATGAGCGCGAATATCCAGCCGAGCTCGTCCCAGGGGAACCCGAGGACCGTGTGGAGGTAGAGCGGGATATAGAGGGGCGCAAGGTGGAAGAAGAACTGCAGTACTGCGCCCGCGAGCGTCGCGGCCCTTAGGTCCTTATCCTTCCAGAGGCACGAGCAGGTGGCGAGCATCGCGTGCAGCTCGGGCGGCTCACCCTCAGGGAGTTTCTCGAACATGAGAAGCGCGATGAACGGGGTAAGCGAGAGGGCCGCAGCAAGGAAAATCTTCCAGTACGCATCGGTGCCGTCTATGAGAAACGCGACCAGGAGCGGCGCAGCCACGTATGCGAGGCTCGCGGCCGTTATGAATAGCGTACGGACCCTGCCCGCAGAGCTCTCATCGGTACTCGCGCACTCAAGGAGAAGGTCGAGCTGATAGGAGATGAAGGGCGCGATGGCGAATATGAGCGCGATGCAGATGATCGCGAACAACGGCGCAGGCGCTGCGGCGAGCACGGAAAGGAGCACTGCCTGCGAGAACGCGAACGTTATGGCAAGCGTCCTTGAAGAGCATCTGCGCACGAGCCGCGGCACGAACGGGAACACGAAGAGCGTGAGGAGCGCGCCGAACGATATCACGAGCCCTACCTGCGATTCAGGCAAAAAGAGCGCGAGGTACGGCGCCGCGATGACAAGCACGAGCGCGAAGTACATCGCGCTGAAGAAGTTGCCTGTAGAAAGAACGAGACGGGGATGCATCGAAGGAATTCTAGCATCCGGTAAAGAGAAAATGCCGCAGCGATGCGGCATTTTCTGTGCATGAAGCGTCCTTGCTTACACCCCGATGAGGACTGGGATCACCATCGGCGCCTTGTTGGTCCTCATGAAGAGGAAGCCGGCCATGGTGTCTGAAAGCGCGTTCTTCACCTCGTCGAGATCGACCGGGTTCATGCCTTGCGTGGTGTCTTCCACGGTCTTCTTGATGAGGAGGCGCGCCTGGTTGAGCATCTCCTGATTCTCGCGCAGGTATACGAATCCGCGGGAGATGATGTCCGGAGACTTGCGGAGCTTTCCGGTCTTGAGGTTCACGGTCGCGATGATCACGAACATGCCGTCCTTCGCGAGCATCTGGCGATCGCGCATCACGACCTCCTGGAAGTCACCGATCGAGTACCCGTCCACGACGAGCGGGGAAGACGGCACCTTCTGCTTATGCACGTTGAGCTTCTCGTCTGGACCGATATCGATGACGGTACCGTTATCCGCCACGACGATGGATTCACGGGGCCTGCCAGCTTGCTCGACCGCCTTCGCGTGCGAGTAGGTCATGGAGTAGTAGCCGTAGGCCGGCATGAAGTACTTCGCGTTGACCTGCTTGTTCATCCATACGAGCTCGCCCGTGTTTCCGTGGCCGGTCGAGTGCACGTCGGACGACTTGTAATGGATGAGCGTCACGCCGTTGCGGTAGAGGCAGTCCTTGAGTCGCTGCACTGAGATCTCGTTGCCCGGAATGACCGAGGACGAGAGGACCACGGTATCGCGCGGGGTGAGCGTGATCGACTTGTGCTGCTTGGTCGCGATGCGCATGAGTGCGGCGAACTCCTCGCCCTGCGCGCCGGTCGACAGGATAACCACCTTGTCCGGAGGATAGTCGCCGATCTCCTGGGAAGAGATGATCGTCTCCTTCTTGACCTTGAGAAGCCCCGTCTTCTGGGCGATCTCGAGGTTCGTCTTGATGGAGCGTCCTTCGGTGATGACCTTCTTGCCGAGCGATTCGCAGATCTCGATGATGCGGACCATGCGCTCGAACTGAGACGCGAAGGTACCGATGATAAGGCGGCCCTTCACGGTGCGCACGATCTCCTCGAGAGTCTCGTGCACTTTCTTCTCAGGGACCGAGAAGCCGTCACGCTCCGCGTTGGTGGAGTCGGCGATGAAGAAGAGGTTCTTGCGGCTTCCGAGCTCGCCCCAGACCTTGATCTCGCGATCGGTCGGGATGCCATTGTCGTGATCGAGCTTGAGGTCTCCGGTAGCGACGACGTCTCCGTACGGAGTCTCGACCGCGATACCCATGGAGTCAGGGATCGAGTGCGTCACCTGGAAGAAGCGGACCTTGGTAGAACCGATGGTCATCTGCTGGCCTGCCTCCACCTCGACGATGTTAAGGGGAGCCTGGTCCGGATATTCCTCCTGACGCTTCTTGATCATTGTCGCCGAAAGGGTTCGGGTGTAGATGGTCGGGTTGCCCATGCGCTCCATAAGGAACGGGATGCCGCCGATGTGGTCGAGGTGGCCGTGGGTGATGAATACGCCGCGGATGCGGTCCTTGTTCACCTCAAGGTACTTAGTGTTCGGAAGTACGTAGTCGACGCCCGGCTGCGTGTCCTCGGACACGAACTGGAAGCCCACGTCGAATACGAAGATATCGCCGTTGGTCTCGACGGTGAACATGTTGCGTCCCACCTCCTCGACGCCTCCGAGGGGCACGATGCGTACCGTGTCCTTTCCTGGCGCCTGCGGAAGGTATTCCGCCTGCTTCTTCTCGCGCGGCGCTTCGTTTGCGCCGGGGCGTCCAAGCGTGCGGCGGATATCGCGCGATGCGCGACCGCCACGAGCACGACCCTGTCCGCCGCGGGTGCCGCGAGAGCGGGTGCCGCGCGGGCGCGATGGTGCGCCCTCAGGACGCGTCGGACGAGCATCTGGCTTCGGGCGGGAGCTTGGCGCCGGAGCCGGCGCGGGTGCTGCTGACATAATGAATGATTGTTATCTGATAGTTTTTTCAATGAAGCGCACGTATGCGCAGTAGGCAGCCTGTATGCCGATATGGGCCTCTAGGCTATCGACTGTTCACACTACTTCGCGAAGACGGGCCACACCTCCTCCGTGTTCCGGTACCAATGCGCGACGGTCGCGAATCGGTCCGACGGTGCTGCTATCTGGGGGAGACGTACGCCGTGGACGCTGTTAGGGATAGCATACAGGAAGTCCGGTGCGTGCGTAAAGGCAGCAGGGTAGTCTTCTGCGATCAGGGTAGAGAGCTCCTCGAGATCCTTGCGCGCGATCTCAGGATCAAGCTCCTGACGCGCGCTCTCAAGGAGCTGATCCACGGCGCGGTTCGCGTACGCGGCGATGTTAAGGCCAGGATCGGAGCGCTCTCCCGAGTCCCAGAACGCGTAGAGGTCGCGATCGCGGCCGATAACCATGCCGAAGAGCAAGGCTTCGTACGCGCGCGGGCGGATCACGGAGCTCGCGAGGTCTCCGGGCTCGTAGAGCTCGACTTCCGTAGGTACGCCGAGCGCCTCCCAGTCCGCTTCGATAGAAAGCGCGATCGCCTTGAGCTCGGGCACGTTCGCGGTCTTGAGCGTGACCGATGAAAGGATCGTCTCGCCGTCTCCCCAGAGTCCGGTCTCCTCGTCGCGCTCCCATCCGGCGTCCGTAAGGACCTCGGTCGCAAGCGTAACCGGATCGCCCTCAGGGACAGGGAAAGGAGTCACGCCGCTTCCCGGAGGAACCGGGCCCATCAAAGGCGTCGCGTTGCCTCCGAGAAGGTCCTGCGTGATGCGGGCGCGACTAACCGCAAACGAGAGCGCCTTGCGCACCTCGAGCTTCGCGAACACCGGGTTCTCGTCGCTGTTGAAGAATGCGCCGAATACGCGGGAGTACGGAGCGCGGAGCATGTCCTTCGCGAGGATGCCGTACGCGCTCTCGATCTGCCGGCTGTCGTATGCGTCCTTGAGCGCTTCCTGGTCCTGATAGAACTTCATGGTGATCCGGTTGAGATGCGCGCGTCCCGGCGCGTAGGCCTTGAACACGGAAAGCTCCATCGAGGTGATCTTCCCGGCCTTGTCCTTCGTCACGCGCGACACCTTGAACGGCCCTGCTCCCACCGGCTCCGTCATCTGCGGCGAGAACGAGAACTCGTCCACGGGCACGTTCCTCCAGAGCTTCGCCGGAAGGATGCCGAGCGTGGTGTCCGCAAGGAACGGCGCGTACGGCTGGGGAAGCGTGAAGCGCACGGTGCGCGCGTCTACCGCTTCAGCCCGAATGTTCGCCCAGTTCGCGAGCTCCGGTGAGCGGAGCGCCGGATCCTGAGCGCGTTCTACCGTGAACACCACGTCCTCAGCTGTTACCGGAGAGCCGTCCGAGAACTTCGCATTCTCCCGGAGGAGGAACGTGTATTCGGTCCCGTCCTCAGACACGAGATAGCGCTCCGCAAGCACGGGCACCATGTTCCCGTCTCCGTCCACGCCCATGAGCCCCGCATAGACCAAGGACGTGAGGTCGCGGTCCGCGTCAGAAAGCGCGAGCAGGGGATTGATGAAACGAGGTGACCCGATCACGCCTTCCGTAAGACTTCCGCCATACGCGGGTACCGTCACCTGGTACGCGCGGATGAGCGCTACGAGACCTGAAAAGAGAGACGTAACGAGCAAGAGCCCGAGCACTGCGGCGATCGCGCGGTCTCCTGGCGAGAGGGAACGAAGGAAGCGCTGCGCCTTTATGAGAGGCGAGTCACTGCTTTCAGGTACGTAAAAAGGGGAGGGCCGCATAGGCGGAATTAGGGCACAGATGGCGCCCCGGAGCAGGCTAGTAGAAGAGGCCTGCGACCGCAGCGGCTACGAAGAGGATAGCGATGACGATGGTCGCGTTGAACAGGAACTTCTCAGCGCCGCGGCGCTTGTAGAAGGTAGACGCGAAGTTGTCGCCTCCGAAGGCTCCACCCAAGGACGCCCCTCGGTTCTGAAGGACGATCCCCGCGATAAGAAGAAGGGAGAGTGCTATCTGAATGTAGGGCAATGCTGCCGAGAGAGTCTCCATCTGTGAGGCGGACTATACCAAAATAGGGGAGGAAATGCAAAACCCCCGGGACACGAGTCCCGGGGGTGGTTGCCTTCGTTCAGCCAGCCTGGCGACGGTTGTCGATTCGGACGACCCCGGCATCGGCCGATGCCTCCGGGGCGGGCTGCTCGACCGGCGGAGCGTCTCCCACGGTCGGAGTGGACTCCGCCGAACGACCTGCCCGCTCGGCCTCGAGCTCAGCGCGTAGCGCCGCGGCTTCGGCGCGAGCGGAGGCTGCGGCCTCGTTGGCTCGTTGCAAGGCGGCGGCATCGGCTTGATCGCGGAAGCGCTGATGCTCTTGTTGGAGACTTTCAGAGCTTTTCGCTTCCACGTTGTAGAAGTGGATCAAGAGGTGGAACGCCGAAATCAGGCTCCTTGCCGACAGCACGAGCGCATAGCACCCGTACCAGAGGACGATGATGCTGACGGCGGCCGTGCGCAGGAATGGCTCCCGCTGCAGATAGTCGAGAACGATCGGTTCGCCGGAGCCCAGGAAGGCGCCGAGCATGGCGATCATGGCGAATTGCACGAAGCTTTTGAAGGAATCCCAGCTCGGCTCGTGCGTATTGACCTTGGGGTCATCCTTCCGGCGCTCGTGATTGAAGCGGAAAAAGGCGCTCCGCTGCAGCCAGAACGCCAGGGTGACGATGGCCGCTGTGGCCATGATGCCGAGCGGAAAAGCGTAGTCGAGCATTGGGGACTCCTGCGAGATTCGGGGCTGAAACAAAGCAACTATCAAGGTGCTCTGGAAATTAATATAACATAATCCTAATATATGTGTCAAATTATGATAGCAAAAACTCCGGAATCAAACCGGAGTTTTAAAAATGAGAAAGTAGTGATTCTGCTACGCAGCGAGTCGTGTTTGAGTGGTTGCAGTCGTGATTCCGAGCTCCTCTGCTTCTCGAGCAAATTTGCGCTGCTGCCGATTAAAGTTCCACTTCAAGAGTCTGTAAGCTCCATAGCCGATTGCAGGTCCAGCAAGCAGTGGCGCAGCAACTGCAGCGGGAATCGCGGTGAGACCCAAAGCCGCTACGGCACCCAAGCCAGCTCCCGAGCTCAGAATACCTGCGAACCATGATGTCGATTTCCTGCTTGAGCTTGCTAGGCTTTCGCGAGACTGCATCACGTGCGCGAACTTTTCTGCAGGCGTGCTGTCACTGTAGATGCCTGAATGGTTTTTGTATCCATCACTGCCATATGCCTTACGGAGGAACGTATCTATCTGTTCTGGAGTGGCTTCCGGTGATTCTGCATAAGTCTCGGGAGCGGAAGGTGCCGTTTCCACCGCTGTTTCGACATGTCCTCGTAGTCGCTCTCTGACCTCGCTAAGCTGTACTACGGTAGCTTCGTTTGCCGCTGAAACTGATTCCGCAGTCTCTGAAGCAAGTTTTTCGCCAAGTGTGGCCATGCCGCTTCTATCAAACATCTCGGCAGGCTCTGATTCTGACTGAACTGGGTTAGTAGCAAAAGCTTCTCCTGCCGCAACCATATCCTCGGGTGAAAAACGCTTTGGTTCGCTTACCACTGTAAATGGACTTCCTTCTTTCATGAATGCTTCAGTAAGTTGTATGAGGAAATGGTAGCACGTATAAATTTCATCAAGTCAAGGAGTGGGGAATGCAAAAGCCCCCGGGACGGATTTCCCGGGGGCCTGATCAGCGGCACGGCACGCTCAGGCCAGCTGGAAGGAGCGTTTCTCCTGACGGAACGACCAGCCGACGAGCGCGGTCAGCGCGGCAAGCGCACCGACGCCGGCCCACAGGCCGCCCAGGCCGAACTGGTAGTGCGCGGTCGACAGCAGGAACAGGCCGACCAGCGCGGTCAGCGCATAGCCGATGAAGGTCGACATCGCGTCGTCGCGATCGACCGAAGCTGGTAGGCGGATGAACCTGACCACCAGATACGAGCTCATGGCGAGCGCGATCAGGAGGTAGGCGAGGCAGGGGATTACGACGTTCATGGCTGGTTCCTTTCCGGGGCCAGGGGTTAACTCTGCATATAACTATACATACATAAATGCACATTTGTCAATAGCTGGGAGTTTTAGATTGATTTGACGCTCTAAACCCTCATTCCTATACTGTGGATAACTTCTAGGCAGGGGAATCGTGCCTAGAAACGGGCCATTCTTAGTAACCGCATAAGCGAATCATTTTCCTATGGCTACGCCAAAGAACAGCCTTTCTATTACGCCGCTCAACGACCGTGTGGTCGTGAAGCCCGAAGCGAAGGAGGAGGTCTCCTCTTCCGGCATCATCATCCCGGACTCGGCGAAACAAGATGCGCCCTCGAAGGGGACCGTGGTCGCGGTTGGTGGCGGACGCTACGAGGACGGCGACCTCATTCCTATGACAGTAAAAGTTGGCGATACTGTCCTCTTCTCCAAGTACGGATACGACGAGGTCAAAGTCGACGAACAAGAGTACTACATCCTCTCCGAGTCCAACGTGCTCGCGATCCTTTCCTAAGTCTTACTTCCCTCTCTAACTTCCCTTTCACTCTATGGCAAAGCAGATCAAGTTCGGTGAGGACGCGCGCACCGCGATCCATAAGGGCCTCAAGGAAGCGGCTGAAGCCGTGAAGGTGACCCTCGGGCCGCGCGGCCGTAACGTCGTACTCGAGAAGAGCTACGGCGGTCCCCGCATCACCAACGACGGCGTCTCCATCGCAAAAGAAATCTCCTTCAAGGACAAGTTCGAGAACATGGGCGCGGAGATGGTGAAGGAGGTGGCGAACAAATCGAACGACGTCGCCGGAGACGGTACCACCACTACCGTGGTGCTCCTTGAAGCGATGGTAAGTGAGGGGCTCAAGTCCCTCACGAAGGGCGCGTCCGCCATGGCGATCCGCGCGGGCATGGAGCAGGCGCGCGACGCGGCCGTAAAGGAACTCAAGTCGATGGCAAAGCCGGTCGAGGGTCGCACCGACATCGAGCAGGTAGCAAGTATCTCGGCAGAGTCCGAAGAGCTCGGCCGCATCATCGCGGAGACCGTCGAGAAGGTCGGAAAGAACGGCGTGGTGACGGTAGAGGAGTCGCAGGGCATGGAGCTCTCCTACGAGGTCGTCGAGGGCCTCCAGATCGACAAGGGCTACGCGTCCGCGTACATGGTTACGAACCCGGAGCGTATGGAAGCGGAGATGCGCGATGCGCAGATCCTCGTGACTGATAAGAAGATAAGCTCGGTGCAGGAGATACTTCCCTTCCTCGAGAAGCTCGCGCAGTCAGGACGGAAGGATCTCGTGATCGTCGCAGACGACGTGGAAGGCGAGGCGCTCACCACCTTCGTACTCAACAAGCTTCGTGGCACGTTCAACGTGCTTGCGGTGAAGGCACCAGGCTTCGGCGACCGCAAGAAGGAGATGCTCGCGGATATCGCGGCGGTTGTCGGCGCGGATGTAGTCTCGAGCGACTTCGGACACACGTTCGAGAACGCGGAGCTCTCCGTGCTCGGCCGCGCGTCGCGCGTGGTAGCGGGCAAGGACACGACGGTGTTCGTAGGCGGCAAGGGGCGTAAGAGCGATATCGATGCGCGTGTTGCGCAGCTCCAGGCGCTCGCTGAACAGACCACCTCGAAGTTCGACAAGGAAAAGCTCGAGGAGCGCATCGCGAAACTGTCTGGCGGCGTCGCGGTTATCCGCGTGGGTGCGGCAACCGAGACCGAGATGAAGTACCTGAAGGACAAGATCGATGACGCCGTTAAGGCGACGAAGGCGTCGATCGAGGAAGGTATCGTGCCGGGCGGCGGAACCGCGCTCGCGAAAGTAGCACGCGCGATACGCGTCGAGGACTGGGAGTTCGATAGCACAGACGAGCGCACGGGCTTCGCGATCGTGGGCAAGGCGCTCGAAGCGCCGCTGCGCCAGATCCTCAAGAACGCCGGAAAGGACGACGGCTCCGCTATCGTCGAGCGCGTACAGGGCGCTAAGGGTTTCGCCGGCTACGACGCACTCGTAGGTGAGGAAGTGGAGGACATGGCAGAGGCCGGCATCATTGACCCGGTTAAGGTAACCAGGAGCGCGGTCGAGCATGCGGTATCCGCAGCAGCCATCCTCCTCACCACCGAGGCTGCCGTAGCGGACATTCCAGAGCCGAAGCCAGCGAGCCCCGACATGGGCGGGATGGATTTCTAAGAAATTCTGAAATGAAAAATGCCGCGACTGAGAAGCCGCGGCATTTTCGCTTTCGCTTCGGGCCGTCAGCGTTCGCTTGAGTCGTAGCCATCCCAGCCGAACAGGCCGGAACAGAAGCCCGAACAGAACTCGCGGACCTTGGGAACGAGCAGAGCCGCGCCGAGCAGGGCGGCCAGTTCGTATGCAGATAAGCTCATGGTGTGCATCCTCCGTTTCTGCTTCGACCATACCTCCGGAACGCCCCGTCGGCAATGAAGGGGATATGAATTCCCTTCCTTGCGCGGATGCGCAGAAATCCTACAATATCTATATATGATGACTCTTTGGATCGTGCTCGGCATCGTTGCCGTACTCGTGCTCTGGGTTGTGTTCGCATACAACGGATTCGTCTCGATGCGCAACCGCGCGAAGGAGGCATGGTCCGATATCGAGGTGCAGATGAAGCGCCGCTACGACCTCATCCCGAACCTCATCGAGACGGTGAAGGGGTACGCTGCGCATGAGCGCCAGGCGCTCGAGAGCGTGACGCAGGCGCGCACGCAGGCTATGGGCGCGCAGACCGTAACGGAGCACGCAGAAGCGGAGAACATGCTTACGGGCGCGCTCAAGTCCCTCTTTGCGGTTTCCGAGGCATACCCGGACCTTAAGGCCAACACGAACTTCCTCGAGCTCCAGCGCGAGCTCTCTGACACGGAGAACAAGATCATGGCGAGCCGCCGTTTCTACAACACCACGGTGCAGACCCTTAACACCGCGGTTGAGCAGTTCCCAGGCAACGTGATCGCGAAGCCGTTCGGCTTCTCGCAGATGGCACTGTTCGAGCTTTCCGAAGTCGAGGAAGCAGCACGCGAGCCGGTGAAGGTCTCGTTCTAGAAAGGGCAGGCGCGGTCGTGCGTCTTAGTAGGTAAGGAAACACCACATGGCTAACCTCTATCAGGAGCGCTCGAAGAACGTGATGAAGACCTGGGTCCTCATGGCCGGGTTCTTCCTGGTGGTCACCGCAATAGGCTGGGCCATCTCCTGGTACTACGGTTCCCCTGCCATTCTCTGGGGCGCGGTCATCTTCTCGGTACTCATGAACGTGGGGAGCTACTGGTTCTCCGACAAGATCGCGCTCACGATGAACGGCGCGCGTCCTGCATCGCGCGAGGAGTTCTTCGACCTCTATACCGTCACGGAGAACCTCTCTATAACGGCGGGTATGCCGATGCCGAAGCTCTACGTAATCGAGGACCCGGCGCCGAACGCCTTCGCTACCGGACGCGATGAGAAGCATGCGGTGGTCGCGGCTACTACCGGACTCCTACAGATCCTCAATCGCACCGAGCTCGAGGGCGTGATTGCGCACGAGCTCTCTCATATCCGCAACAAGGACATGCTCGTCATGACGGTAGCGGTCGTGCTCGCAGGGTTCGTGGCGATCGTCGCGGATATCTTCCTGCGCATGTCGCTCTTTGGCGGCGGCTCTCGCGATAATGACAGCAAGGCAGGCGCCATACTCGCGATCCTCGCGGTGGTTGCGATCGTGCTTGCGCCTATCGCAGCCCAGCTCATCCAGCTCGCGATCTCACGCAGGAGGGAATTTCTTGCGGACTCTTCAGGCGCGCTGCTTACGCGCTATCCTGAGGGTCTCGCGTCTGCGCTCCAGAAGATCGCCAAGGACGGCCGCCCGATGCGCCGCGCGAACCACGCTACTGCACACCTGTTCATCGGGAACCCGTTCGGTGCGCAGGCAGGAAAGTTCATGAATCGCATCTTCGCGACACATCCGCCGGTTGAGGCACGCGTCGCGGCGCTTCTCGGTCAGGGAGCGAAATAGATTGATTCGTGGTATAACAGCCACGCACGGAGGCGTCGCATAGCGGTCTAGTGCACCATCTTGGAAAGGTGGCAGGGTCGAAAGGCTCTCGAGAGTTCGAATCTCTCCGCCTCCGCTCATGAAAATCAGGACCGCGATCATCTCAAGCATCGTCGCGCTCGCGGTCATCGGCGCGCTGGGGTACTTCCTTATCCCGCACTCTGAAAGGGAAACGGTTAGTACGTATACGGAGATCGCAAAGAGCGACTTTGTGTTTGATATCGCGGACACTGACGCGGAACGCGTGCAAGGACTCTCTGGACGCACGGATGTGCCCGAAGACTACGGACTCCTCTTCGTCTTCCCTGCCCAAGGCTCGTACGGGTTCTGGATGAAGGACATGCGCGTATCGATCGATATCGCATGGCTTTCCGAGGACGGGACGGTTCTGAAAATCGACGAGAACGTCTCTCCGGACACGTTCCCTGCGGTGTTCTATCCGCCGCGTCCGGTGCGTCT
Organism: Minisyncoccota bacterium; assembly: GCA_036405415.1. Classification (GTDB taxonomy): domain Bacteria; phylum Patescibacteriota; class Minisyncoccia; order Phycocordibacterales; family Phycocordibacteraceae; genus C7867-001. The sequence goes on along the minus strand of DASWXP010000002.1, from coordinate 293,313 downwards.
CGTGCTTGAGACGAGAGCAGGCGAGATGCGTAGGCAGGGATGGGACGTGGGAACACGCGTGCCGCTTCCGAAACTTTAATATGAAAGAACCCGCGCGAGCGGGTTCTTTCATGTAAGCGGATCCTGGTCATAAGCCGAATTCTGTCGCGGACGACCATCTATCTGGGATGCGTGTCGCCACGCACCTCGAGCGGCGCTCCCACACAATGATGGGCACGGCCTTGCACAGCGGTAAGGATTTAGCCGTTTCAGCCTAAGGTCGCCCTTAGGACACTCTCCAAAGGAGAGTACGTAGCCTTTCGGCATCCGTCGTTTCTGTTCGCACCTCGCGCCTTACGGCGGACAGGCGTTACCTGCTACCAGACTGCTCACACAAGGTGAGCCTGTGTTCGGACTTTCCTCTGCCTAGGGCAGCGGTCGTCAGGCCAGGGTCCATGGATGATAATACGACATATGGAGAGAAAATCAACGTTTCTTCCACATGCCTTCCGGAAACGGACAGGCAAGCGAGCTATACTGGAACCTATTACCAGGGCAGCTTTGGAATTACCTATTATGCAGGAGACCGTTACCCGTGCGCAGGGAGGCAAGCGACGCCTTTCCTTCGACATGGCCACCACATGGGCCGTCGTGCTCTCGTTCGCGCTCGGCGCGTTCGCTCTTATCCCGTCCGCAACAATTCCGTTTCTCTACACCAAGGTGACGGTGCTCGCGCTCGGCGCGCTCGTGACCCTCGTGCTCTTTATCCTCGCTCGCCTCTCACGCGGAAACGTGATCGTGCCGCCGTTGCCGCTCCTTGGCGCCCTGTGGCTCGTACCGGCAGCGTACCTCCTATCGTCCCTGTTCTCGGGCGCGGGAATCACGGACTCGTTCTTCGGTACGGAGCTTGAGACCGATACGTTCGGGTTCGTGCTCATGCTCTCGGCATTCGCGACCCTTACCGCACTCTCGTTCCGCCGCACGAATAGCCTGCGCCTCTTCTTCGGGGCTGGCGCGGTTGTTACGGGCGTAGTGCTCGCGGCTCAGGTCCTGATCGTGCTCGTCGGCCGTGTCGCGCCGTCCGTGATCTCGCCGACGGTCAATCTCGTTGGCTCGTTCGTGGACCTTGGCATGTTCCTCGGCCTTGCGGTCGTAACCGGCCTTCTCGCGCTCCGTCTCCTCACGCTGTCCTCCCGCACCCGCACGCTGCTTCTCGTCGGCGGCGCGGTAGCGCTCCTCGTGCTTGCCCTCGTGAACTCGGTCGTCGTCTGGGTACTCATCGCGCTCGTATCGCTCGCCCTCTTCATCGAGGCCATCATGAAGAACCGCGGCTCAGGCGAAGAGAGCGACCTCGATGGCGTCGCGCTCCTTCTTGCTGAAGAACCGGAAGAGATCTCTACTGGGAACCGTTTCCTCGGCATTCCGCTCGCGACCCTCGCGGTATCGCTCCTCTTCCTCGTAGGCGGCAGCACTATCGGCAGCTCGTTCGCGACCGCGCTCGGCGTGAATGTGATCGATGTCCGTCCGTCATGGCAGTCTACGTTCGATATCGGTAGCCACACCTACGCATCCTCGCCGCTCTTCGGTTCGGGTCCCGGAACCTTCGACACGCAGTGGACGCGCCACAAGGACCGCAGCCTCAACGACACCATCTTCTGGAATGTCGACTTCACGACCGGTATCGGCTACATCCCGACCTCGTTCGTGACTACCGGCCTTGCCGGAGCGCTCGCATGGCTCGCGTTCGCAGGCCTCTTCCTGTTCGTAGGCGGACGCTTCCTCCTCGCACGCCTCCCGCAGGACCCGTTCGTGCGCTTCGTATCGGTATCCTCGTTCGTAGGCTCCCTCTACGCGCTCGCGCTTATGGTGTTCGCGGTCCCGGGCCCGCTCGTACTGCTCGCCGGGTTCCTCATGATGGGTATCTTCGTCTCGTCGATGCGCTACGGCCGCGACGCGCGTGAGCTCGGCATCATCTTCGCGCGCAGCCCGAAGGTTGGATTCGTGATCGTATTCGCGCTCACACTCCTCCTCCTCGCGTCGATCCTCGCGGCATACGTCGCTATCGAGCGCTATCTCGGAAGCGTCGCGTACGCCGAAGCTGCCAACGAGCTAGCTGCTGGGAACGTCGAGAACTCGCTTGCCGCTGCTAACCGCGCGCTCGTGTTCGGCGAGAGCGATCGCGTGTACGAGCTCATCGCAGGAATCGGCATCGCACGCATGAACCAGATCGCAGGAGACACCACGCTCTCGCAGGCAGATGCGCAGGCGCAGTTCCAGGGCGCGCTCTCAGGCTCCATCGAAGCAGCGCTCGCGGCTACCCGTCTCGGACCGAATGAGTACCAGAACTGGGCGATGCTCGGAAACGTGTACCAGACCGTCGTGCCGCTCAACATCGAGGGCGCCTACGAGAACGCGAAGACCGCGTACGACCAGGCGATTGCGCTCCATCCGACGAGCCCTGCGCTTCCCTACGTCGTAGCGCAGCTTGAGATCGCGCGCGACAACAACCAGGCAGCGAGCGAAGCCTTGATGCAGGCGATCGCGCTCAAGCGTGACTACACTCAGGCAATCTTCCTCCTCTCGCAGCTCGAGGCGGAGCAGGGCCGTGCGCGCGAAGCGCTCGAGGCAGCGGAAGCTGCGGCGTACTTCGCGCCGAACGATCCGGTAGTACTCTTCCAGGTCGGCATCCTCCGCTCTGCGAACGGCAATACCCAGGGCGCGATTGACGCGCTCTCGCGGGCGGTATCGGCGAATCCGCAGTACGCGAACGCCCGCTTCTTCCTCGGCGTCATGTACGCGATCGCTGGCCAGTTCCCGCAGGCGGCAGCGGAGCTCGAGCAGGTGGCGGCGCTCTCTCCGGAGAACGCGCAGTCTGTCGCGGCGGATCTCGCCGCAGTGCGGGCAGGACGCAATCCGTTCCCGCCATCGCGCCTCGGGGCGCTCGGCATCCCACAGGGACCGCTTAACGAAAGCGCAACCGGACCTGCTCAGCGCTAGTTCTCCCTAGCGAGACGATGGTCGGCAGGATACTCAGTTCCATAACAGCACCGGTACGCGGCCTCCATCAGGCCGCGTACGTGCTTGCTGGACTCACGCTCGCGTCCCAAGCGCTCGCGCTCCTCCGCGACCGCATCTTCGCCCACAGCTTCGGTGCAAGCGACGTCCTCGACCTCTATTACGCGGCGTTCAAGGTCCCGGATCTCGTGTTCGCGCTCGTGGCGTCCCTCGTGTCCGCGTACGTGCTCATCCCGCGCATTGCAGGAGGGAAGCGCGAGGAATCGAAGCGGCTCATATCGCAGACTGCGTCGTTCCTCGTTATCGCAGGAGGAATGCTCTGTGCCGTGCTTGCGATTCATGCGCGTCCGATCCTGTTTGCGCTCTTCCCGGACGCAATCGCGTCAGCGGACGCTGACGGCTTCGTGCTCCTCGCGCAGATACTCCTCATCCAGCCGATATTGCTTGGACTCTCAGGCATCGCGACGAGCGTGACGCAGGTGAAGCGACGCTTCGTGCTATTCGCGCTCTCGCCAGTGCTATATAACCTCGGCATCATCGCAGGTACGGTGTTCCTGTACCCGCTGTACGGGCTTCCGGGTATCGGCATCGGCGTCGTAGCAGGCGCGCTTGCGCACCTCGTGATCCATATCCCGGTGCTCGCGGCCGAGCACATGCTGCCGCAGCTCACGTTCCCGTCTCCGGGGGTGCTGTGGGAGGTTATGCGAGACTCGGTGCCGCGATCGCTGGCGCTTGCTATGGGTTCGGTAACCGCGCTCATCCTCACCATCCTTGCGGCGCGTACCGGCGAGGGAAGCATCGCCGTCCTCTCGCTCGCCTTGAACCTCCAAGCGGTCCCGCTCTCCTTGATCGCCGCGTCGTACGCTACCGCCGCGTTCCCGGTCCTGTCGGAGACCATGGAATCGAAGCGCTATGACGCGTTCAAGGCGACGTTGTCTGCGGCTGCGCGGCACATCGTGTTCTGGTCCGCGATCCTCTCGGTGCTCATCCTCGTCATGCGTGCCCATATCGTTCGCATCGTGCTCGGTACCGGCGCGTTCGATTGGGACGCGACGAGGCTCACGGCCGCGATCCTCGCGCTCCTTATCGTAGGGCTCATGGCGCAGGGTCTCGTGCTGCTCGCGTCACGTGCGTTCTATGCGGCGAAGAAGTCCTGGAACCCGCTCCTGATCCAGGTCGCAGGGCTCGTGGTGTCGGTTGCGGGCGCGCTCGGTCTTCTCTCGCTTGCCACGACGTTCCCTGGCATCCGCTACTTCATCGAGGCGCTCCTTCGTGTTGAGGACGTGCCAGGCACGGACGTGCTGCTTATCGCTACGGGCGCAATGCTCGGACAGGTTGCTACAGGCGTGCTTGCGCTCGTGACGCTTCAGAATGTCGCTCCGGGCGTATCGAAGTCGCTCGCGCGCCCCATGCTCGAGGGCGCGGCTGCGGCTATCCTCGGGGGCGCGAGCGCCTACGGCGTGCTCTCGTTCCTCGGGAACCTCGCTCCGGCCACGACCCTGGCCTACGTATTCACCGAAGCCCTGCTGGCTGGTATGGTAGGTCTAGCGGTATCCGCGGCGGTCCTCGCGCTCCTTGCGAACAAGGAATTCAAGGACCTCATGGACTCCCTCAAGCGACTCAGGCTCTCCACCGCCCTCAAGCCGTCCGGACAGGTCCTCTCAGACCGTACGGACGCCTAAGAGGAGCGGGAAGGGCTCCCGCATCTCTATGGACATACGTAACTTCTCAATCATCGCCCACATCGATCACGGAAAGTCGACCCTCGCGGATCGGCTCCTTGAGCGTACCGGCACCATCGAGGCCCGGAAGATGCGCGACCAGGTGCTCGACAAGATGGACCTTGAGCGCGAGCGCGGCATTACGATCAAGATGCAGCCGGCGCGCATGAAGTACCGCGCCAAGGACGGGAAGGAATACGTTTTGAATCTCATCGACACGCCAGGACACATCGACTTCTCGTACGAAGTGTCACGTGCCTTGTCTGCGGTTGAAGGCGTCATCCTCCTCGTCGACTCGACGCAGGGCGTGCAGGCGCAGACGCTCACCACGCTCGAGATGGCGAAGAACGCGGGCTGCGTGATCATCCCGGTGCTCTCGAAGATCGACTCCCCTGCGGCGCGCCCTGACGACGTGGCACTTGAGATCGCAGAACTCCTTTCCATAGACCCTGACACCGTACTCTCGGTGTCAGGACGCACCGGAGAAGGCGTTGAAGATCTTCTTGAAACGCTCATCGAGCGCGTGCCTGCGCCGCGTCCGGGTGAGGGAGGCGCACGCGCACTCATCTTCGATTTCTCATACTCGACGCACCGCGGCATCACGGTGTTCATGCGCGTGTTCGACGGCTCCTTCAAGAAGGGGGACCTCCTGCGCTTTGCAGCCGCTGACGAGCGTTTTACGGCGCTTGAGACCGGCATCTTCATGCCGGACGAGGTACCAACGGAGAGTCTCTCAGCAGGAGAGATCGGATACCTCGTGACGGGCGTGAAGCAGGCAGGCGTGGTGAACGTGGGAGACACGGTTATCGCCTCGACCGGCGGCGCAGCAGGACTTGAAGGATTCGCCCGCCCGCGCCCGGTTGTCTGGGCCTCAGTGTATCCGGAGAGTCAGGACGACCTCACGGAGTTGCGCCAATCCCTCGAGCGCCTGCGCCTCTCGGACTCGTCGCTCGCGTTTGAGGAAGAGTCCTCAGGCATGCTCGGACGCGGCTTCCGCTGCGGCTTCCTCGGCATGCTCCATCTCGAGATCATCATCGAGCGACTAAAGCGTGAGTTCGATCTCGAGCTCGTGGTTACCATTCCAACCATCGCCTACACCGTGACTGACAAGAAAGGGCATACGGAGGTGGTGTACACGCCGTCCAAGTTCCCTGCCTATGGCGATACCGAATCAGTTTCGGAGCCCTGGGTGAAGGTAGTGCTCATTACACCTGCCGACACGCTCTCATCGATGATCCAGCTCTTCCATGATCACGAAGGGAATGTGCTTGAGACGGAGACGCATGTGGACGGCCGCATCGAGCTCGTGGTGGAGATGCCGCTTCGCGAACTCATGCGCGGCTTCTTCGACAAGGTGAAGAATGCGTCCTCGGGATACGCCTCGCTTTCATACGAGCTCCTTGATGAGCGCCCTGCGGACGTGGTGAAGCTTGAGATTTTCGTTGCCGAGGAGCCGGTTCCGGCGTTCGCACGTGTCGTGTCGCGCCGTCGCGTCACTGAGGAAGGCGAGCGCATGGTAGAGAAGCTCCACGAAGTCCTTCCGCGTCAGCAGTTCGTAACCAAGATCCAGGCGCATGCCATGGGCCGCATCCTCGCTTCGAAGTCCCTCTCCGCCTTCCGTAAGGACGTTACGGGCTATCTCTACGGAGGCGATATCACGCGAAAGATGAAGCTTCTCGAGAAGCAGAAGAAGGGAAAGAAGCGCCGCGGCGAGCACGCGAAAATGGACATTCCGCAGGATGTGTTCATGAAGATGGTGCAGGATAGCGAGCGCTAGCCGCTTGCTATACTGGGCGCATGCCTCGCTCCTCGAAGAAGCATGTCCAGAAGGCAGGAGAGTACGCGCTCGCCGCGTTCTTGGCCGTCGTGGTGCTCATACTCGCCTGGGCGGTCTGGGGGATCGCGAAAAAGGAGGAGCGAGCCCGGAAAGCCGTGGAAGACCAGAAGGAGGAGCTCGCGATGCTTCAGGAGCGGAAAGAGAAGCTCGAAACGAACCTCGAGGAGCTTTCCACCGAGCGCGGACAGGAGGCGACCCTCCGTCAGAATCATGGCGTTGCGAAGGCCGGAGAAGAGGTTATCATCGTCCTACCGCCGAAGGATGACGGTCTCGAGCCGCACCTTCCGTGGTACAAGCGGATCCTCGGGTTCTTCGGGATCTGGTAAGAGAAGCGGGTATAGTTTAGTGGCAGAATGCGACCTTCCCAAGGTTGAGATCGGGGTTCGATTCCCCGTACCCGCACCGGTTCGAAATTGCTATACTAGGGACATAAACAACATCGTATGGATACTACTGTCACCATCTACACCACCCCGACCTGCCACTTCTGCCAGATGAGCAAGGAGTACTTCAAGGCGAACAACGTTTCCTACACCGAATTCAATGTCGCCTCTGACATGGAGAAGCGCCAGGAGATGATCGACAAGAGCGGCCAGATGGGCGTTCCGGTCGTGTTCATCGGCGACGAGATGATCGTCGGCTTCGATAAGAAGCGCTTCGACGAGCTTCTCGGCGTTGCTGCGTAAAGGAGCCTCATAATATGGAAAACGGCGTCTTCTGGGCGTCGTTTTCCATATTAATGTGTGGATATTAATATTATTTCCCAGTATCCTGTTAGAATATCCAAATGAAAAGGATGTCTGAGGAGGCGAGACTGATGATAGTTGCGCGCAGGCTCCAAGGCATGAGTATTCCTGAAATCTCTCGAGAGACAGGAATGGCAAAGACCACCATACAACGCTACGTGAAGCATGTTCCGATTTCCCAGGAAGCGCGGAGGTTACTGCGGGAGAAGCAAGGCGGCGGAAAAGAGCGCGCTTTGGGATTAAGAGAGAACTCGCTAGAAAGGGCAAAAGGTCTCATCGGCGAGATTAATACACGTGACACTCTCTTCCTGCTAATTGGTCTCTATTGGGGCGAAGGTACTAAGAAGGATTTCTCTGTAATTAACTCTGATCCGAACCTGCTGGTGGCATTCTTGGGCTGTCTAGATGACATGGGAATCCCTCGAGAAAGAATCTCGTTGTCACTGCGTCTACATGCAGATATCTCGGAACCACATGCGTGCCAATTCTGGTCGCGCACCCTTAATGTCCCAGCTAGCAGGATTAATAGAGTTGAAATAATTAAAGGGAAAAAGAAAGGAAAGCTTCAGTATGGTATGTGCAGGATTCGTGTTCGGTCCGGTATCCGTGAGAGATTAGTAATCCAAAGTGCAATCCAGCTGATTGGAAAAGAAGCATCCAAAAGGGTACTATCTGCCTAAGCTCCCGTAGTTCAATGGATAGAACGAAGGTTTCCTAAACCTTAAATCCAGGTTCGACTCCTGGCGGGGGCATGTAGCTGTTATAATTCATAGGACACCATGCCTCCGGAACACGATACTCATGAGGAGCTTGAGAAGCTCCTTGAGGAGAACCTCGCGGTAGCGAAGGATAATAACCGTCTCCTGCGCGAGATGCGGCGCAACGCCATCCTCGGCCTTATCGCGAAGATCGTCCTCTGGCTCATCATCCTCGGCGTCCCGCTCTTCTTCCTCTCCTCGTACCTGGGTCCCATCATGGACGCGATTTCTGGCACCCAGAACGGGCAGCTGCCGTCCGGACTCTTCGGCGTTCCGAGCGAGGACCAGCTGAATCGCCTCATCGAGCAGTATCAGGCTGAGTATCAGTAGCCCTGGAAACCGGGGCCCAATATGCTAGAATCTCCTCACTTGCTTGGGTAGCTCAGTTGGTAGAGCATTCGCCTGAAGAGCGAAGGGTCGGCGGTTCGAGCCCGCCCCCAAGCACCAGCAACGCCCTCAATGGCGTATAGTTAAGGCATGATCCGCAGGGTACTTGCCTGGGCACAGAGAAACGAACGGCACCTCGGCGCGTTCGTTTTCCTGTTTGGATTCATAACCGACGTCATCGCGCTCGTGCTGCTCGACGTGTCGTTCGTGCTTGCAGCCTCAGGTACCTACCTTGCGCTTGCAGCGCTTGCGGTATTCCTTACGCATGCGCTCTCCGGCTGGCGGTCGGAGCCGTCCGTACGCAAGCGTTCCATCGCGGTCATCCTGCCGCTTGTCGCGCAGTACCTCATCGGCAACCTGCTTTCCTGGTTCCTTATCTTCTACACGAAGAGCGCGGCGCTCGAGGCGAGCTGGCCGTTCCTGCTCCTATTCCTCCTCGTGTTCATAGGCAACGAGTGGTTCAGGAAGTACAAGGACCGCATCGCCTTCATCGCGGTACTCCTCTTCTTCGCCGCGTACGCGTATGCGATATTCGCGATCCCGCTCTTCCTGCGTACCCTCGGTCCCTGGGTATTCCTCGCAAGCACGGCATGTGCGCTCGCAATATTTGGCATATACCTCATGCTTTTGGGGAGGGTAGCAAAGCTCGGACGCACGCTCGCGCCTATCATCGCCTCCTGTCTTGCCATCGTCGCGCTCGTCATAGGCGCGTACTTCACGGGGCTCGTGCCGCCTATCCCGCTTGCGCTCAAGGACAGCGGCGTCTTCCATAGCCTCGTGCGCGAAGGAGACCGGTACGTAGTCATGGCAGAGGAAGGCAGGGAATGGTGGGATCCGCGTCCGGATACCATCCAGGTAGCTGCAGGGAGTCCGCTCTACGCGTTCAGCGCGGTGCAGGCGCCGATACGTTTCGGCGCAACCGTTGTGCATCGCTGGCAACGCTATGACGAGACCAGCCGCGAGTGGGTGACACAGAGCAGGATCGCGTTCCCGATAGCAGGCGGACGGACGGACGGATATCGCGGATACTCAGAGGTGAGCAGCGTGGTTCCTGGCGAATGGCGCGTGCGGGTAGAGACGGAGAACGGGCAGGTGATAGGGCAAGTTAGGTTCACGGCGATCCGCTCATACGCGCACCCAGCGCTCCACGAGGAGACCCATTAACGAAAAAGGCCCCATATGGGGCCTTTTTCGTTATCCTGCCTTAACGCGCAGTTTCGTCTGTCGCGCCTTGTCGAGCTTCGGAAGGATGATGGAGAGGAGTCCGTCCTTCGAGCCAGCAGAAGAGTTGTCGACATCGATCTCCTGAGGCAGGAGGATGGTGCGCGAGAACGTGCCCCAGAAGAGCTCACGGGTGAAGTAGTCAGAATCGGTGACCGAGTCGCGCTCCTCACGGGAGCCTTCGATGACCACCATATCGCGCGAAATGGAGACATTGAGCTCGTCCGGGCGCACGCCTGCGACGAACGTGCGGATGACGATCTCGTTCGGGGTCTGGTACACGTCTACAGGGAGCTGACCCTCGCTCTGATCCTCCTCGACGAGGTTCGCGAAGGTCCGCGTCTGAGTCGCCTGCGTCTGCACCATGACAGGGGTCTGCATGCCCTGCTGCATCGGGAAGTCGTCGTCAAAGGAGTCGTACGCATCATCCGCCGTTGCGGAGCCCGAGAGGCGGTCGAAGAAGGATCGTTTTTTCATACGCGTACTAGATTTCGCAAGTGTTCTTTGGTAATCGGTGATAACGCAGGTACTTCAGTATTTCGAAGAGTGCGAAGACGACGACGGCTCCGCTCCAGACCATGAAGAACGCAAGGAGCGTAAACGAACCGCTTCCATCGATTATAAGGAAGTTAAAAAGGGCATGCAACGCGATCGCAAGGATAAGTCCGAGTGTCGCGAGCAGTGTACGCACGATGAGTCCCTTGCGGAAGGAGAACGCGAGCGCGAATCCGATGACGGCGCTCGCAACCACGTGCAGCAGGGTGGAGCCGATGAAGCGGAGGTTTCCGGTAAGGAATCCTTCGAGCATGTTGCCGCCTGAGAACGGCGCGATAAGAAAGAGCATGTTCTCGAGCGCGGCGAACCCGAGCGCGACCGTGATCATGTAGACCACGAGGTCTACCGATTCGTCCACGGCGCGACGCCACAGCACGAGAAGGGCCGCGAGAAGGTATTTCACCGTCTCTTCGATCGACGCCCATGCGAGGATGACCGGGATGCCGGCCGGGAGCGCGAGCACCGACAGGCGCTCGAGCGGAAGCACGACCGGGACGGAGAGAATGCCTGCGAGGAACGCGAGTGCAATCATAGAGCGCGGCTCGGGACAGCGACGGTCCTCTCTCAGGAGGAAGTACAGCCAGATCAGCGCGGGAAGGATCCCGCCGAGGAAGGCGTAGAAAAGGGTCTCTGTAGAGAGCATCCCTTGTATTCTACACTGTCTTTCCCGGCCACTTTGCCGTCATGAGGAGTCCGTCGGCAGGACGGATGCTCTTCCATATCTCTTCCGTCACGAATGGCATGAACGGATGAAGCGTGGTAATCACATCGCGCAAGAGCGAGATAAGAAGTGCCTTTCGGGAAACTTTTGCAGCCTCGTCTTCGCTTTGGAAGATTGTCTTTGACTCTTCGAGGAGTTCGGATGCGAGGCGATCCCACGCGTAATGGTAGAGCTTGTCCGCGGCCATGTAGATGCGGTACTCGTCGATATCCTTGGTTGCGTCCGCGATGAGCGCATCGAGTTCCGCGCGAATTGCGGCATCAGGCTCGGTGAGCGCCGCGTTCTCATCTACGCCTTCGGTCTCCGTAAGAACGTAGCGCGTGATGTTCCAGAGCTTGTTTGCGAAGTTCTTATAGCCCTTGATCTTGTCCTCGCTGATGCGCGTATCGGTTCCAGGCGTGTTGCCGACGATGAGCGCCATGCGCGCTGCGTCCGCGCCAAACCTGCTCGCGATATCGAGCGGATCCATGTTGTTGCCGAGCGACTTCGACATCTTGCGTCCCTGCGCGTCGCGCACGAGACCGTGCAGGTAGATGGTCCTAAACGGCACTTCGTCGAGCGCGAAGCCCGTCATGAGGATCATGCGCGCCACCCAGAAGAAGAGGATGTCGTATCCGGTCTCGAGGATCGCCGTCGGATGATAGGTCTTGAGGTCTTCGGTCTGTTCCGGCCAGCCGAGCGTGGAGAAGGTCCAGAGCCCCGAGGAGAACCAGGTATCGAGCGTGTCCTCGTCCTGGGTCCAGCCATCTCCTTCGGGCGCTTCGCCAACGACCATCTCCTCGCCCTGGTACCACACCGGAATGCGGTGCCCGTACCAGATCTGGCGGCTTATGCACCAGTCGCGCAGATTCTCGATCCAGTGGAAGTACGTCTTATCGAAATGCTCCGGGACTATCGTGATACGTCCGTCGCGCACCGGCTCGAGCATGAGCTGCTTGAGGGACTTGCCGCGGCCGGGAATCTCCTTATTCACGTCGATGAACCACTGGAGCTTCGGCAAGGGCTCGATGATGCCGCCCGTGCGCTCTGCGGTGGAGATGTTCTGCGCGACCTGCTCCTCCTTCTCGAGAAGGCCTTCCTCGCGAAGCCACGCGACCACCATCTCGCGCGCTTCCGCGGTCTTCTTGCCCGAGAGGCGGCCTTCGACCGTCATCTTCGCATACTCGTTGATGACCTGCGGGCGCGGGAGGTCATGGCGATCCGCGATCTCCCAGTCGATCTGGCTATGCGCAGGCGTCACGCCGAGCGCGCCGGTACCGAACGCAGGATCCACTTCCGCATCAGCAACCACGCGTACCGTTACCGGTACGTCGCAGAAGGTGAAGGAGAATTCCTTGCCTACGTACTCCTTATAGCGCGCGTCGTCCGGATGCACTGCGACCGCGGCGTCTCCCACCTTGGTCTCAGGACGCGTGGTGGAGATGGCAATCGGGAAGTCCTTCGCATACTTGAACGTGTAGAGAGTTGCGGTACGTTCCTCGTGCACAATCTCATCGTCAGAGATCGTGGTCTGTCCCTTCGGGTCCCAGTTCACGATGCGGTTGCCGCGATAGATGAGCCCTGCGTCGTACATGCGCTTGAATACCTCGCGCACGGCGCGGGTGCGGGTCTCATCAAGCGTGAAGGCTTCGCGCGACCAGTCGAGGGACGCCCCCATCGTCTTCACCTGTCCTACGATCGTGTCATGGCTCTCGCTCGCGAACGTCTCGATGCGACGAAGCAGCTCCTCGCGTCCGAGGTCGTAGCGGCTCTTGCCTTCCTTCTTCGACACTTCTTTCTCAACCACGGACTGCGTAGCGATTGCCGCATGGTCCGTGCCGGGGATCCAGAGCGTCCGGTATCCCTGCATGCGCTTTGCCCGGACGAACACGTCCTCAACCGCAAGCATGAGCGCGTGACCCATATGAAGGCGTCCTGTGACGTTCGGGGGCGGCAGGATGATGCTGAACGCCTCGGCATCCTTGTCGGTCAGGCCGTCCGCGATCATCCGGTCAGGGTTGAAGTACCCGCTCTCCTCCCATTCCTGGTATATCCGGGGCTCGGTCTCCAGAGGGTCGTAGGGCTTAAGGAATTTGTCGTCCATATATAGGTCGAATATAGCAAAGAACGGCACTTTTCAGTACCGTTCCTTGGAGCTAAGTAAGCGAGAGGTTCCCGTCAGCGCGAAGGGTATGGGGATCAAGGAAATCCTGCCTGAGCGCGCGATAGTATCCCGCGATGCCTATCATGATGGCGTTGTCGGTTGTGAACCTGAACGCGGGGATCCTGAGAGCAACCTCCGGGTGCTCCTTGGTCATGCGCTCAGCAAAGACGCGCTTCACGTGCGTGTTCGCAGACACGCCGCCTCCAAGCACGAGCGTCTTTGCGCGGGTCTGAACGAGCGCACGCGACGCCTTGCCGAAGAGTACGTCTCCCACGGCGTCCTCGAACGCATGTGCCACTTCTTCCTTATCCTTCTCCGAAAGCTCGCGCCCCTTGACGAGATAGAGGACCGCGGTCTTGAGTCCCGAGAACGAGAAGTCGCAGGTCCCGTCTCCGAGCATGGGACGCGGAAGCTGGGGTTGTTCCGAGTTGTTCCGATCTCTGGCAGCTTCCGCGAGTTTCGAGACTTCGGGCCCTCCCGGATACGGAAGCCCGAGCATGCGCGCTACCTTGTCGAACGCTTCTCCCACCGCGTCATCCCGGGTGCGCCCTATGAGCTTATAAGAAAGCCAGGAATCCATCGATACGAGCTCGGTGTGTCCTCCGGAGATGAGAAGCGCGAGCACGGGAAGCTCGGTATCCGCGATAGAGAAGCGCGACGCATCGTCCTCGCTCGCCACGGCTAGCGCAGAGAGGAGATGTCCTTCCATGTGATTGATACCGGTAACCGGCTTCTGCCAGGCGATGGAAAGCGCCTTGGCGAAATTAACGCCAACCCAGAGCGCAGGCTCAAGTCCCGGGCCGTGCGTCACGGCGATCGCATCGATATCCGGGACACCGTACGCACCAAGGAACGCGAGAAGCGCATCGCTCAATCCCGGCTCGCGCTCAAGGATTGACGCGAGCTCTGTACGGAGCTCTTCCGGAATGTCTGCGGATGCTTCTCTAAGCATGCCTGCTTCCTCAAGCGAAGCGGCAAGTATCGGCACGAGGTTCTTCGCGTGCTCACGCTTTGCGACTGCAGGGTACACGCCACCGAACTCGCGGTGTATGTCGATCTGGGAAAGGAGCGCGTTCCCGAGGATGCGAAATTCCGCGGCATGCTCATCGCCTGACGCTTCGAGGACCGTTATGGCGGTCTCGTCGCAGCTAGTCTCGATTGAGAGAATCGTCATCGTCTTCTACGAGCGTCCAGGGCATCGGGCCGCCGGCCGGGATGAGGAACCCTGACGAACTCTTATGTCCGTTGCCGCCATACTTGCGCGCGATCTCTGACACGTCGATGGTGCCGTCTCCGCGGATGGAGACGCCGTACCCGTTGGGGTGCGCTGCCACTACTAGGGAGAACGGCCCACGCTTCTTCGCGAGCAGGTTCCCGACGAGCGACTTCATCGGCTTGAACGGGTGCGCGGTTGCGAAGTAGACGCGATGTCCTTCGAAGTCGATGAGCTTGGCATGCTCGACCGCATACGCGGCAAGGAGCTCGAAGTACTCCGCGTAGGTGCGTACCTTCATAAGGAACGCTCCAGCTTCTTCAGAATTCTCGAGCGTTGCTGCAAGCTCGTCCCACGCTTCGAACGTGTATGGGCGGATGGCTATGTATGAGAGGACGGCACGGGTATCAGCAAGCGCGAAGCGGAATAGGTCGTCGTCCTCGACGTACGAGAGGAGCTTCGGAAGGGGAGCGTCCGGATGGAAGTAGTTCCAGGCGATAGAGGCGCCTGAGCGGTCGTTGTCGAAGACGGAACCCGGAAGCGATTCAGTTACGTCGCGGACGCCTTCGTGGTGGTCGAGCGCGATGAGGCTATTCGCCTCAGCTGCGATCGCATCCATACGCTCCTTCTCGTATACGAAGTCGATGAAGTACACGTCGGCTCCAGAGACGTCCGGAAGCGCGTCTTCAGACCGGGAAAGCGGTATGTATTCCGCAGAGTCTTTAAACTTCTTCCAGGCTGCGTACGCGCCGCCGAAGCCGTCCGGGCAGCTGCCATGGTAAAAGACGATAGTCCGGTTCATGGGTCCGTTATAGCGCATTTGGATATCTAGTGCGAGGCCGCCTCAGCGGCGGCCTCCTGAATTCGTTGGGAATATCTGGCACCACGCCCAACCTGCAGCTGCGATAACAAGGCAGCCTGCCATTATGTGGAGCGGGTGTAGGTCGACCTCCGGAATTCGGTTGAACCATTCAGGCTTCAGCATCTCTTTCTCCTTCCAGTATTCATGCTAGCACCGCCTAATATGGGAAATGGCCCGCATGCACATGCGAGCCATTTCCATTCTTGGTGCGCGGTGAGGGATTCGAACCCCCGACATCGTCAACGTCAATGACGCGCTCTACCAACTGAGCTAACCGCGCGTGCTCGCACGATACCGCATCAGGGGACAGGGTTCAAGCCGCCTCCGGAACTGCTTGAGAAGACTCCTGATACCTCGTGGAGAGCTGGCGGTAGTACTTCGAGTTGAAGGCGAGGATCGTCATGAAGAGCCCGAGCGCTCCGGCAACTGTGAACACGAGCGCTATGCCGCGCTCAGGCCCCGTGCCGAACCAGCTGCCAATGGCTGCCGCTCCGAGTCCGGTAGTCATGAACGGGATGAACACGAACTGGGCCAGGGGACCGATAAGGAACGCGGTCAAAGGCGACGCAGCCTGCTCCACGCTCTGCGCAAACCCGAACACGCGGCCCTGGCGCTCGAACGGCACCACCTTCTGGAGCGTCGTATGCTCTGCGGCTTCGGCGTACGGGCCCAGAAGCATCCAGATGAAGAAGCCGATCGCAAGCAGGATTATCGAGGACTGAATGGTGAAGAACATGCAGACGGTCCAGGTGATCACGTTAACCGTAAGGAGGGTTCGGAGCGGATTCTTGCCGAGTCCGGTCTTCGCGATGATGATCCCCGAGAGGATGAAGGCGGTCGAGAGCACGCCGATGAGCACGCCCCAGGTTTGTACCGATACCAGTGAGAGGCCGTACGCATCCATGAGCGCCATGAAGATGCCGCCGAGGAAGTTGTTGAAAGTAGCGAACAGGATGAGCGCCATGAGACCAGGCACTCCGCGTATCACGCGGACCGTGCCCTTGATATCGATGCGCTTCGGTTCGTTAGGTGCCTCCGGGTCCTCGCTTGCGCGGGTCTCGTCCACGGCTACGAGCGTGAGGTGCAGGAAGGCGAGCGCAGTGAGAGAAAGCGCGAACACGATCACGTAGAACATACCGCCCCAGGCAACGAGGAACCCGCTGATCATCGACGTGACAAGGAATCCGATGCCGGTCGTCATGCCTACGAGCCCGTTCGCCTTGTCGCGCCTGTCTTCAGGAATAAGGAGCGTAACGAGCGTCGGGAGCGCGATGGTACGGAGGTTGCCTGCACATACGCCGATCATCATGAGAAGGACGAACGCCCACAGCGGTACGCCTGAAACGTCAGCGAATACGGATTCGGGTACGGACTGGAACAGGAGGAATGCGATCCCATAGAGAGCGAACGAGATAACGCTCGACGCGAGCATCACGTGCTTCTTGCGGTTATGGTCCACGATGCTTCCGAACCAGAAGCCGGTCCCTGCGGTAAGCACGAGGTAGATGCCCGCGAGCATGCCGGTCGCGAACACTGACTCGGTCTCAAGGTATATCCAGAAGGTGATCGCGAACCAGACCGTAAAGTTGGTTATGGACGAGACAAGCGTGTTCGCGAGGATGGCATAGAAAGCTTTCATGACGGTATCGGACGATACTAGCATCCTTTCCTGAATTTTTGGTGACCCTACGGGGAATCGAACCCCGATTTACGCCGTGAAAGGGCGCTGTCCTAGCCGTTAGACGATAGGGCCGTATGTACAGACAATCCTACATTTTTGAGGCCAGAAATGCTAGGATGCGTGAGTTCTCGACTTCTAACCTTTAGGAGAGGTGGCTGAGTGGTCGAAGGCACCGCACTCGAAATGCGGCGTACGGGAAACTGTACCGGGAGTTCGAATCTCCCCCTCTCCGCCAAACACGTATGGCTCTTTCGCTCCCAACCCCTAAGCCTTGCAAGGACTGCGGCGACGGCGCCATTTTCCATGGCGTCACGTACGTGAGTATCGTGATAGACGACCTCATGAAGCCGCTTACGCGCCCGAGCACGTTCCTACGCGGATTCGCAGGCATCGTGTACGCAATTGAGCGAAAGATAACGCCGCATCTTCTTGAGGGAATGATGAATCTGGGGTGGGCGACGCGCGTCATGGAACCCGACGACGACACGCAGCTGCTTGCGCTCATGCTCTGGAACGAAGCCAAGGAGCGCGGCATGTCCGTGTCCGAGTTCCGTCTCTTCAACCTGCCGCGCAACATCTTCGTGGCTACATACCCGGACGGCAGGAAGATCGCCTATGAAGGCATCCCAATCCCTGGAGACGCGGACCTCGCGCGCGTGCCATGGATGGACGACAAGGCCGTCCTTAAGGAGAAGTTTAGAAAGCTCGGCCTTCCGGTTGCGAAGGGCGGCGCTGTGTCTACTCTCAGCGCAGCAAAGAAGCTCTATCAGACGCTCACGCCCCCGGTTATCGCAAAGCCATCATCTGGATCCGCGTCGCGCCACACCATCCTCCATATCGATACCGAAGAAGAGCTTGAACGCGCGTTTAAGGTCGCGAAGCAGGTAGCACCAACCGTCGTTATCGAAGAAGAACTGGATGGTCCCGTATACCGCGCGACGGTTGTGGACGGGAAGTTTGCGGCAGCGCTTCGCAGAGACCAGCCACACGTGATCGGAGACGGGAAGCGCACCATCGCGGAACTCGTCGAGGAAGCCAATAAGCATCCGGGACGTCAGGGCCCGTACTTCCACCACATGAAGCTCGACGACGCGGCAAAGGAAGAGCTTGCCTGGCAGGGCTACACGTTTGAGGGCGTGCTTCCCGAAGGAGAGAAGGCGATCCTCCATCAGAAGATAAACTGGAGCGTTGGCGGAACGACCTGCGACGTTACCGACGAGGTGCATGAAGACAACATCGCACTCTTCGAGGAGACAGCCCGCGTCCTCAAGGCACCTATCGTAGGCATCGACTTCATCATCCCTGATATCACGCGCTCATGGAAGGAGCAGGAGCGCCTCGGCATCCTCGAATGCAATTCCATGCCGTTCTTCGACAACCATCACCTCCCGTTCGAAGGGAAGCCGCGCAACGTGGCCGCGCTCATCTGGGACATGAATGAGCCTAGGAAGAGGGGATAACCCTTCATTTCCTTTTCAGAGGGCTGCTTGGTAAAATTCAGGGGTTGGTCGAATTGCCAGCCAATTAACTTTGGATGGCTGTATTTTTCGCTCTGCGAAGAATAGAGCCGTTCTCCAACACACATGGATGAACTTGAGATGGACCAGCCACAGGATGGCGCAGAGGAGGCAGCTCCGATGATGCCTGAGGAGGGTATGGACGAGGGTGCAGCTGAGGCTGCTCCTGAGGAGACTGGCGCAGAGGAGGCTGCATAAGCCCCTCGCACCAAAGGAAAAAGCCGCATCGATTGATGCGGCTTTTTCCTTATCTCCTCGCGAGCCACTGATAGATATCCTCGAGCGCTTTCACGGCGTCTCCTGCCGCGATGTTGTTCTGGTGATAGAGCTCGTCCGTACAGTCTCCGGCGGCCCAGACTCCTTCGACAGAGGTGTGCTGGTCGCGCGCGTTGGTTACGACGCGACCCACCTCGTCGAGCTCCACGAGATCCTTCGCGAACCCGGTGTTCGGGATGACGCCGATCTCGACGAACACGCCCGTAACGGGAAGGGTGGTCTCTTCGCCCGAGGTGCGATCCTTGACGATGAGTCCTGAGACGAACTTCTCGCCGAGCACCTCGGTCGGCTCCGCGTTCATGACGGTCTTTAGGTTCGGATGCGTAAGGATCTTCTCGACGGTGATCGCTTCGCCCTTGAATGCCGGATGGCGATGTATGAGGGTGACGGACTTCGCGTAGGCAAGGAGCTGCGCCGCGGTCTCAAGGCCTGCGTTCCCGCCGCCTACGACCGCAACATCCATATCGGAGAAGAGGGGGCCGTCGCAGCTCGCGCAGTACGTGACGCCCATGTTCTCGAACTTGTCCGCGCCTGGTACGAGAAGCTTCTTGCGGCTCGCGCCAGACGCGATAAGCACCGCGCGCGCGGTAAAGGATTTGCCATCGCGCGTAGTGGCCGTAAAGCCCTCTCCCGTACGCGTAAGGCTTTCGACGCGGTCTCCTTCGATAACGTCGAGTACGTCGCCCCTGTAGGCCTCTAGGTGCTCCCTGAAGGACTTCTTGAGGTCCTCGCCCGCGATACGCACGGTTCCGATCCAGTTCTCGATGCCGTCTGAGACGGTGCTCTGTCCGCCGATCTCTTCGGCGACGAGGACGGACTTGAGGCGCTTGCGGGAGGCGTAGACGCCAGCGGCGACGCCCGCTGGTCCGCCGCCGATGATGATGAGGTCGTGCATGAGGGCAGTATAGCAAAATCCCCGGGACGAGGTGTCCCGGGGATTTCTGCGTGCGCTACTTCTTGTGGCGGCGGAGGAAGCTCGGGATCGCGCCCCATGCCTCGTCCTCGTCATCAGGCTGGTTCTGCGCTGACGGCGGGACTACGGTCTTCATGGTCGCCTCCTCACGCGGCTTGGGCTGCGCGGTCACGACCGGCTCCTCGCGGCGGCGCTCCATGAGCGGCTTTGATGCCGGTGCGGGAGCTGGTTCAGGTGCCGGAGCCGGCTCGGGAGCAGGCGTTGGCTCAGGACGCGGCTGCGCTACGGCTTCGTTGTAGATCTTGCCGCGCACCTCTTCTTGCTCGACAGGAGCCATCGCAAAGAGGGAACGCTCGATACCTCCCTGGCTATGCGCGCTCTCGCCCTCCGGGAAGCCGGTAGCGATGACGATGATGCGGACCTGGCCCTTCTTGAGCTTCTCGTCGCGCATGATACCGAAGATGACCTTCGCGGAAGGATCCACGGAATCGGAAACCACCTTCGCCGCCTCCTGGACCTCGAGGATACCGAGATCCTCGGCACCTGCGACCACGAAGAGCACGCCCTTGGCTCCCGTGATGGAAACGTCGAGGAGCGGGGAATTGACGGCCTGTGCCGCTGCGTCCTGCGCGCGGCGGTCTCCCTCTGCGATACCGATGCCCATGAGCGCGGGACCTGCGCCTTCCATGATGGCCTTGATGTCGTTGAAGTCGGTGTTGATCTCGCCCGGGGTGGTGATGATGTCAGAGACGCCCTCGACCGCCTGGCGGAGGATCTCGTCGGCCATGGAGAATGCGTTCTTCGCGGACGTCTGCGCCTCGACGATCGCGAGAAGCTTATCGTTCGGGATCACGATGAACGCGTCCACTTCCTTCTTGAGATCGTGGAGACCGCGCTCCGCGAGCTCCTTGCGGTGAAGACCCTCGAACGTGAACGGACGGGTCACGACGCCGACGGTGAGCGCGCCCACTTCCTTAGCAATCCGTGCAACCACCGGCGCGGCTCCGGTGCCGGTGCCGCCGCCCATGCCGCAGGTGATGAAGACCATGTCGGAACCCTGGAGCGCCTCCTGGATCTCTTGACGAGTCTCTTCTGCTGCGCGCTTACCAAGCTCCGGATTCATACCGGTGCCGAGACCGCGAGTAAGGTTCTTGCCGATGTGGATCTTGCGCTTGGCGAGCGAGCGGTGGAGGTCCTGGGCATCGGAGTTCACGGAGATGAATTCCACGCCCTTAACCTTGGAATTCACCATGTGGTTCACGGCATTTCCGCCGGAGCCACCGACACCTACCACGCGGATGCGGGCGAAGGTCTCGACTTCTGGTTCAACACGCTTTGACATATGGAGCTGTTAACGGGTCCCCTAATAACGTGGCCTTATCATACAAGTACAAAATCAGCATGCAAATGCTGACAAATAGGGGAATCGTGCTGCTATTTTCATACACAAACGTGCAAGGCCCCGGCGCTTCGCCGGGGCCACACTCCATTTCGGTCAGACCCAGGAGTCGGGGTTTGAGGGGCGGCATGTCTTTCGCCCCTTCGCCGGCCTGGACCTACGAGGCGAACAGACGTCTCATCAGAGCCTCCCTAAGGATCCGTTCTTACCGCATCAGTGCGGCAGCTTGCTCGGTCCACAATCGATACTGTGGCCTTCGTAAAAAACTGTCAACGTATATCTATGGCAAAAACTGCTTGAAGAACTTCTGTAGGGTCGTAGCGAACTCTCCCATCTGCACGCCTTTCTTCTTCGGCGTCTCCGTGTCTCCCGTAAGACCCCAGAGCGCAAGGCCGTACGCAACGGCCCAGGTAGCATCCTTCACCTTCGTATCCGAAGAGAGCTTCAGGTCCGCGATGCGGGTAGGAAGGTTCAAGGTGCCCTTCGCGATATCGCTGATAGAGCCCTGTCCCGAGGCGCCTCCTGAGATGATGATGCCAGCAGGGAGGTTACCGCGGCGTCCCAGCTGCTTCAGGTGCTTGTCGATGAGCTCGAACATCGTGCGGAAGCGCGCCGTAACGATCTCCTCCACCTTCTTGCGCGGATACATCGCGCCGCCGAGGCGACCGAGCTTGAGTCGCTCTGCGTCTTCGATAGATACCTTGAACCCGAGCGCGAGATCGTCCGTGATGTTGGTGGAGCCGATAGGGAACACCTTCACGGAGATCGGAAGACCTTCGTCATACACCACGATAGAGACGGTCTCGGCGCCGATGTTCGCGAGCACACAGCCCTTCATCTTCTGATCCTTCGCAAGCGTCACATAGGAACCGGCAAGCGGGGACGCCATGCGGTCGATAACCTCGATGTCAGCGGCTTCAGTAGCGGCGGTGAGAACCTCCGCATGCTGCGTGAGGCAGGTAATGAAGAGGTAGTCCGCGGTAAGGCGCGTACCCTTGAGGCCTATAGGCTCTCCGAGCGATTTGGCGCCGTCCACGCGGTACTCGATCGGGATCTCATGGAGCACCGTCCTATTCAAGAAGCTCGGTCGCGCCGCTTCGCGCGCCGTCTCGAGCACTTTCTCGAGATCGAGGTCCGTTATCTCCTGGTCTGCGCGCGAGATGATCGCTTCGCCGGAAGCGCGCACTTCGTCGAGCGATACGCCCCCGATCGCGAGGAAGCCCTTCCGGATCGGTACGCGCGCGATCTGCTCCGCCTGTATGCGGGCGAGCCGGACGCTTTCTGCGGCGTCCTCCGCGTCAACCACGTAGCCGTGACGCATGCCACGGCTCTCAGAGATGCCCGTACCGATGATATGGAGTTCCGCGCCGTTCTCGCCCTGCACCTCTTCGACCACCACGACTTTCGTCTGGTGCGTGCCGATATCAATGCCGGTTGCGATGCGTCGGGACATTCGAGGTGCGAGATAGGTTAGCGCGAGTAAAACGCTGCAGAAGCGAGCGTTCTCGTTCATCCATTGTATCCCCGTGCTGCATGCCCTTCAAATGCATGCATCCGTGGATAAACAAAAGTCCTACGAAATCGCGATACGAGAGTCCGTACGAGGGTGCCTGTCGCTTTGCAACCGCAAGGCAGATCACGATCTCGCCGCTCTTGTTCCCGGATTCGTACGACAGCACGTTCGGCACATAGTCCTTCCCGCGAAGCGCGATGTTCATATTCTGTGCGCGTGTCTCTCCGGCGAACACCAAGGACATCTCCCAGCCCGGAAGCGCTGCGGCAAGAGCGTCCTTGAAAGGGAACGCAGGAGGCGCCTGGCGCGTGAAGTTTCTCGTATCGAGTGTGGTCATGAGGGAATGATAGCAAGAAAGCGCCCGGAGGCGCTTTCTCTTACTTCTTGCCGCGAGTCTTCTTGGCAGCCGGATCGATCTTTCCGAGCTTCACCTGCTCGTTGTACTCCATGATGCGAGCGCCGCGGATGAGGGCACGTGCGTGCTCTACGTTCTTCGACTTCTGGCGAGCGTAGTAACGGCGCTTGCGGAGCGCACGAACGAGACCGAGGCCCTGGCCACGGCGGGAAAAGCGGCGAATAAGAGATGCCGAGCTCTCGTTCTTGCCACGGCTTACCTCTACGCGTACTGCGTTTTGCATGAAGGAAAAGATACCATAGGGCCTAAAAGGGCGCAATTGCTAGGCAACCGCCTTTAAGCGCTCTATGAGGCTATTAAGCGGGATGAACGTCTCCGTGTGGGTAGCGCGCTCCCGGAGGATAACGGAGCGCTCGAGCGCCTCCTTGCGGCCCATAATAAGGAGATACGGCGGGTTCATGGTCTCGGCGAGGCGCATCTGCTCCGTCAAAGAAGCCACGCCCATGGCCTGGGTAAGCGGGATACGGGCTTTCCGGAGCTCATCCGCCATCTTCATGCTCTCGCGCTTCGCTTCATCGCCGATGTGCACAAACACGAAGCGAGGATTGCCGCGCTCCTTGATAGGCGCGACCGTATCGCGGCTCGGTACGTTCACGCGCACCACGGCACCGACCGAATGCACTGTTCCCTTGAAGAACGGACGCGCGAGCTCGCTGTACCGGGATCCCCAGGCATGGAGGCTATCGTCCGCGTCATGCGCGAGCTCGAAGCAGGTCTCGGTCCAGGCGTTCGCGCGCGAGTAGAGATGCGGCGAGAGCTCGTACGGGGTATCTGTAGACTCGAGGTACTCGAGGACCGCCTCGAAGTGCTTGCGGCTCGCTTCGGAAAGGTGATCGGTAGGGGACGGGAGGAAGTGCTTCAGGTTCTCGTCCTGTGCAAGGAGGTGCGCGGCGCGGACCGGCTGTCCCTGGCGCACGTGCTCGGCTACTTCCTGCGGGATGAGGTGCTGGTGCTTTCGCACGAGCTGGGTGAGCTCGCGGGTGAGGCGGCCGCGGGTCTCCTTATCTCCCATGCTATTAAGACGAAGCGTAGGCTCCTGCTTGCCGAGGTCATGCATCAGGGAGCGCACCGCACGGATGAGCACTGCGTCCGCGATCGCATGCTCGACACCGAGCACGTGGAATTGAATCACGATCTGCTTGGGCGCCGGGCGGCCCTGCGCGGCGTTCGTATGCCAGAAAAAGAGTGGCTGCTGCGCGGACGGGGTGAGTCCCGCGTCGCGCACCTGCTTCAAAAGCGCGGCGACATCCTTGGCTGCCGTATCGAGCGTATCGAGCGCGAGCGTGTCCGGGTATGGCGCTTTCGCGCCCTGACCCTTCTTGGTTGCCGCTAAGGTCGAGAGCGGGGTGAAGCCGTAATAGCTTCCGACCGCATGCGCCCGCTTAACGATGTCTGAAGGCTGAAGCGTGTGCGACATAGGTCTACTCAGGAACGGTTACCGAACCCGGGAGCACGCCGATCTCATCGAACGGAAGGAGGCGCACGTATGCGCGGCCCATGATGTCATGCGCCGGCAAGGCGCCCCAGGTGCGCGAGTCCGAGCTCTTCGGGCGGTTATCGCCCATAACGAAGTACTGGTCCGGGCCGAGCGTGCGGGAGAGGGTATAGGTTACGTCTTCGGCGACGACATACGTCTCGTCGAGCGTTATCTCGGTGCCGTCGGCTTTGGTGACGCGGGTCTCGCCGCCTTCGATGTGCACCGTTTCGCCCGGAAGGCCGATGATGCGCTTTATATAGAAGACTTTCTCGTCGTTCGGGTAGCGGAATACCACCACGTCGCCGCGGTCAGGATCGCCCAGATGGTAGGAGAGCTGATCGACGATCAGGTAGTCGCCAGACTCGAAGGTCGGATGCATGCTCTCGCCCTCGACCACGAACGGCTGCGCCACGAAGAGGCGGATCGGGACGACAATGACAACCGCAAGGACAACGAAGGTGAATATCTCACGAAACGCAGTCCCAAGAACGTTCATGCGCGCATTGTATTCCTCTGAATCTGCGCGT
The DNA here is from genome assembly GCA_036405415.1 of Minisyncoccota bacterium. Classification (GTDB taxonomy): domain Bacteria; phylum Patescibacteriota; class Minisyncoccia; order Phycocordibacterales; family Phycocordibacteraceae; genus C7867-001. The sequence continues at coordinate 268,437 of DASWXP010000002.1, read as the reverse complement.
CAACTTTTTCGCATCTTGACGAATGCCTGCATCAGGTACCATAGGCGCATGCAGGTACGGCATCTCATACTTTCTCCGCATCTGGACGACGCGGTGCTTTCGCTCGGAGGCCTGCTCGCAACGGAGGGCAGCACATGCGCGGTTATGACATGCTTCTCGGGCGCCCCGGATCCAGTGCAGCGCACGCCCTGGGACGCGCTCACGGGATTTCGGGACAGCGCAGAAGCCATGCGCGCGCGAATTAAGGAGAATCGCACTGCGCTCTCGATTCTTTTGGTACCTGAGTCACAGATCATCAATCTCCCGCTCCTTGATTGGCAGTATCGCGATCCGTTCGCGTCCCGGACGGACATAATCGAGACCATCGTCGCTGAGGTCTTGGCGTACACAGGCTCTCTTGAAGGACCTGTTTCCGTATACGCCCCAGGACTGCGGAAGCATCCGGACCATGAGCTTGTCGGCGAGGCGCTGCGGGAGCTTCAGAGAAGGGATACGTCAGAAAATGAATTCTTCTTCTATGCAGACCTGCCGTATGCCGTGGGTCTTGATGAGGATGCGCTCGTCAAGACGATCTTCGGAGGTGACACATATGTCGAGCGCGAACGAATAGCGCTGACCGAAGACGCCCTGCACAAGAAGATCGAGGCGATCCGCGCATACGAGTCACAGATGGCAGGACTCGGCGGGGAAGAGAAGCTCCTTAAGGATATCGAAGAATACGCAAAGGCTGGGAACGCGTACCGAGAGACGGTATACCGGATCAAACGGACGACTACGTAGTGAAGCGATCCTTGTCTCGCCCTGCAACCTTGTCGAGGCTCTTTCTGATAGCCGAATCAAGCGAGAGTCCGTGCGAGTTCGCGAAGCAGATAAGGGTGTAGATGATATCGCCGAGCTCTTCCTCCATGTCCTGCACGTGCTCGTCGAGCTTCTTTCGCTTCGGGCCGTACACGTGATTCACGAGGCGTGCGAACTCGCCGCCTTCCTCGTAGAGCCGCGCGGTTATGGCAAGCGGCTCCCAGTATTCCCAGCCTTTTTCCTTGAACCACGCGTCAACTTCCTCCTGGTATTCCTTCATTAAAATAATCGTACCACTCATGCGCTCCCGTACTCTATTTGCATATTGTCAATAAATGTGTCATATTTATTCTGGACAAGGTCGTCCAAGAAAACTGGGGTTTAAGAAAATGAACGCGACTGTCGAGAATTCACAGTCCATCGCGGCGCTGCTTGCTGCAGAAGCCGCCGCGCTGACGCCCGACGAATTCGTCGCGCCGAAGGGCAAGGTCGAGCACTGCAGGCACAGCAAGGACCTCGGTCCCGTGCCGGAGATCGTGCAGCGCTGGGTTTCCCTATATGAGCGCAAGAAGGTCGCCTACGACGCCTTCCGCGCCGATGAGGTCGCCTGGGTCAAGGAGCTGGACGCGAAGATCAAGACTGAGAATCGCGAGCTCAATGACGACGAGGAGGCCGAGGTCAACCGTCGTCAGGCGGCCCTGAACGTTCAGTTCAACGACGTGAGCGTCACTCGCGCTCTGTGCAAGGCCGAGATCGCCCGCGCCTATCCCGATGTGCCCCTTGACGAGAAGGTCGTCATCTCGGAAGCCTGGAAGGCATCGACGGTCTGCGACACCGATGCACTGATGGGCATGATGTTCGGCAGCGGCGGAGTCGTGATCCAGCTCTGATCCTTCTTGGGCGAACCTGAAAGGCTCCGCGGTAACGCGGGGCCTTTTTCGTATCTCAAATGTTAGGATAGTTCGTAATGGCACACGTCATCATCGGCCTCGGGAACCCGGGCGGCGAATACGAGCGCACGAGGCACAATGCCGGACGCATGGTGGTGGAACTTCTTGCGCAGGAAGAGGGCTTTCCGGACTTCAAGCTGAAGAAGAGCGCCGAAGCGTTCGTATCAGAAGGATCAATAGACGGCAACAAGACCGTGCTCGCGCTCCCTGAGGTGTATATGAATCATTCCGGCAAAACTGCAGCGGGACTCGTAAAGAGCAAGCCGGCAGCGAAGAAACTGCTCGTGGTACGCGACGATCTTGATCTCCCTATCGGCACCATCAAGATGACAACCTTCGGTCGCGGCGGCGGCGGGCACAAGGGCATCGAGAGCATCACGCGCGCTCTCAAGACCAAGGACTTCGCGCAGCTCAAGATCGGCATCTCGGCGCATACTCCGAAAGGAAAGCTGAAGAAGGCAGCGGCAGGAGAGGACGTGGTGAAGCTCGTCCTCGGAAAGTTCAAGCCGGGAGAAGACGCGGAACTCACGCGCGCCCTCACGAGGGCAGCCGAAGCCTCGCGCCTCTTCGTTTCAGAGGGCATCGAGCGCGCGATGCTCTACGCGAACACGAAATAGCATGCAGGGAATCGAGATATATCGCACGCGCTTTGCGAACGACATCGTTGCCGAATACATGCCGGCAATGCGTCCGTCTTCGCATAAGGTAGCGATTCTCGCTGCAGGCTGTCCGGGATATCCGGGCGGCAAGCAGGAAGCGATGCAGCTCCTTGCGCGGAACGGCTACTGGAGCATTGTGCCTATATACCGCGGCACCTGGGAGAGCCGGGGCGAGTTCCTCGAGAAGAGCCCGCACGAAGACCTTATCGACGTCATGGACGGCGTACAGAACGGGTTCTTCGACCTCTGGAGCGGCACTGAGCACCAGATGCGCGATGCCCGGTTCTTCCTCATCGGCGGGAGCTTCGGCGGCGCAGCGGCGCTCCTTGCATCGCGCGACCCGCGCGTAGAGAAGGCCGCTATCATCTCAGGCGTCGTAGACTGGACGCGTCAGGACGAGACGCTCGAGCCCTTAAAAACCATGGCCGAGTACGTCCCGAACGCGTTCGGCATGGGATACCGCACGCACCCGGACGCCTGGAAGAAGCTCGCGAAAGGAGATTTCTATAATCCGGTCGCGGTGAAGGAGGAGCTTGAGGCAAAAAAGCTCCTCTTCATCCACTCCAAGGACGACCTTATCGTGCACGCAAAGCCTGCCGAGGAGCTCGCAAAGGACATAGGCGCTCGCTACGTCGAGCTGCAGAAGTACGGGCACATGGGCGCGAGCGCAATCAAGAAGCCTTTGATCTGGAAGCACGTGTCACGGCACTTCGGGAAGTAGCGTTTAGGAGAAAGCATGCTACATTCCCTCCGGAAGCGGAGGGAGGTGCCAGATGGCATATCGCATACTAAAAGTTCAGAGCCTCACGTCGCTTCAAAGAATATTGAAGCAGCACGAGGTTCCTTTCGAAACCTGGGGCCAAGGCCCCACGAAGACCGTCGAGGATTTCTGGAAGGAGATCCGGAACGGAGAGTCGCAGCTTGCGGTTAACAAGCGCGGCAAGCTCCTGCGTCTGGTCGAGCGTGCGCAAGCGCTCATCTACCACGAAGGACCGACAGGACGCCTGTTCCTGCGGGAATCCATGCAGGTGTTCGCCAACGGTACGCGCCGCATCCGCAAGCAAGACATCAGCGTAAGCGAGAAGCGTCAGCGGAGCGAACGTCCCCTCACGGCGATGGCTCGAGGAATTAGGGAGGAACTCGGCATCACGCTCGTGGACCTGAGCGTCCTCGAGCGGATTCCGGGAGAATTCCGGTCTTCCTCGAAGTCGTCCAAGTCGTATCCGGGCCTGATCGCGAAGAATCGCATGATCCGCTTCAGGTGGCTCATGCCGATCGAGCACTTCGATCCCGAAGGGTACGTTGAGCATCAGCCGAAGCGTAAGACTACCTGTTTCGATTGGGTGCCTGCGTAACGAAAACGCCCGGAGCGAGAGCTCCGGGCGCCTTCATTTCCCGATAGGGAACTACTTCTTCTTCGCGCCGGCGAAGGAGAGCGTCATGCGCTGGTCCTTCGGCTCGAAGAGGGTGATGGTGAACGGGTATGCGCGGCCAAGCTCGAGCGTATCGCGGAGCTCCGCTGGAGACGCGAACTCCGAGATGTGCACGAGACCGGCGACGCCTTCCTCGATGGACGCGAGCGCGCCGTGCTTGTTGTACTTGATGATAACGCCGGATACCTCCATACCTTTCTTGTAGCGGTCCTGCGCGGTCTTCCACGGGTTCTCCTTGAGGGCCTTCACGGAAAGGGAAACCTTGCCGTCCTTCACCTCGATAACCTTTACGGATACGCGGTCGCCAACCTTGAAGAGGGCACGCGGGTCCTCCACGAGGCCCCAGTCGAGCTCCGAGATGTGCACGAGACCCTCGAGACCCTGCTCGAGCTTCACGAACACGCCGAAGTCAACGGCGCCGGTGACCTCGCCCTCTACCACGTCGCCCACCTGGTACTTGTCGATGAGGGACGCCTTCTCGTTCTCCTCGTCGCCTGCACGCTCAGAGAAGATGAGCTTGCCCTCCTTCGCGTCGGCCGTAATGATTCGCACCGAAAGCGCGGTGCCGGTGAGCTTCTGGAGCTCGCCGAAGATCTTGTCCTTGTCGCCCTCAGGAACGCGCGGGTAGTGCTCCTTCGTAAGCTGGGAAGCAGGGAGGAAGCCCTGGATGCCCTGCCAAGAAAGGATGAGACCGCCCTTGTTCGCCTCGTCGACGGTAAGGGTGTAGATGGTCTGCGCGGCGATAGCCTGCTCAGCCTCGCTCCAGATAGCGGCCTGGCGCGCCTCCTTGAGGGAGAGCTCGATGTAGCCATCAAGGCCAGCGGCGTCGACGACCTTCGCGGAGATGGTGTCGCCCGGATTCGCCTTCCTAAGCACATCTGCGGCGTTGAGGTACTCGCGGCCGTAGATGATACCGGTGCCGAACGGCGGGAGGTCTACATAGAGACGTCCGCGCACGAGCTCGATAATGGTTCCCTCGACGAGGTCGCCTGCGCGCGGTGGCACGGCGATATCGTCAATCATCCCGGCCATCGGGTGGCCAGGTTCTACTACTACAGTCGAGACAACCGGGGGAGCCTTGCGCTCCTCAGTCGTCTGAATCTCTTCAGGCATTAGAAATGTACGAGGCGTCCTGTGTGGCGGGTACTCAGTTGCCTTAGGGTAGCTGAGGGATAGCCCGCGCACGGCTTATATACGCGCTCGCGATGCGAGAAACCTACCATATATATAGGTAAAAGAGAAGGCCCCGCGCAGACCGAAGTCTGGCGGGACCTTGTATATGTGAGATTGGCAGCGGCATTCGCTACCTACGCCAAAGAATTTTGTTACGAGCCCTGGTAGGGGTTGTTCGTCGCGTTATCCTTTCTGGCGCGCACGCCAACAGAGTTGCGTTCGGTGGGGAAGCTCCCCACACCCTCCGGTGCGGCCGGCGCCCGATCAGGCGGAGGCGGCGCCGGCCAGGGCGACGTTGGCGACGTTCTTCACTTGAGCCAGGCCGATGAGGCCCGGCGGATTGTAGGTGTTGACCTTCATGGTCTTTCCTTTCCGGCTTTGGCTTCCTGGACAGTCCAGGCCCTTAGCTCCGAAAAGATACCCCACTCTTCATCTATTGTCAATACCTCTGTGGATATGTCCTAATGAGAAATAGGAAAGACCTGCTAGGAGGCAGGTCAGTAAAGGAACTGGACCGCAGGTGGTCGGTAACCCGGAGAAAACCCGGCACTTGGTCCTGCGGACCAGCTCCCGTGCCGCGCATCACCGCGCACACAGGTATCGTACGGCCTTAACATCAAATCTTCTCAAAGCGGCCTGTGCATAGGCTCATGATTGCTATCAAAGGACTTACGATTCCTGTATAATGAAGAGAACATGGTTATCACCCATCACGGCGGGCAATGCTTCAAGGTGACGCTCGGAGACCGCACCCTGGTCTTCGATCCGGTCGCAAAGGGAGCCTCGCTTCCGGCGGTACGCTTCGGCGCCGATATCGCGCTCGTCACGAGAAAGCACAAGGACATGAACGGCGTGGCCGAGGTCTCGTTCGGGGGCACCGAGCCGTTCGTTATCGATGGACCGGGAGAGTACGAGGTAGCAGGCGTCACGGTTCAAGGATTCCTCACGAAGAGCCAGTACGGCCTTCCGAAAGGCGAGACCGATGCGGTGAACACGGTATATGCCGTCTCCCTTGAAGGCATGACCCTCGTGCATCTGGGCGCGCTCTCGGACCCCATGCTCTCGCATGACGCGCGCGAGGCGATCGACGATATTGACGTGCTCTTCGTGCCGGTCGGCGGGGACGGCGTATTGAACGCCGCAGAAGCGGCGAAGCTCGCCGTAACGCTCGAGCCCAAGGTGGTCATCCCGATGCACTGGGACGGCATGGGTGAGCCCAAGGCCCTCGAGAGCTTCCTCAAGGAGAGCGGCAAGGAGAGCGAGAAGGTGGACAAGCTCACCCTTAAGAAGAAGGATGCCGCTGACAAGGACGGTGCTATCATCGTCATAACCGCATAGCCTATGGCACTAGACAACCTCAAGGGACACATCGAGCGCCTCCAGGAGAAGCCGGAGCACGTGCGTCACAACATCGCGATGGGAGTCGCGGTCGGCGTGACGGCGCTTGTCGCTGCCGGGTGGGCGGTTGCGCTCGGAACCTCAGGAACGTTCGCGCTCAGCGAGCCGAAGCTTGCGGAAGACCGCGAGACATTCGCCGAATCGTTCGAGGAGCCAGCGAGCGCGTTCTCTAACCTCATGGGTGCGGCAGGCGCCGCATTCAATGCTACGAGCACCGAGGCTGCGCTCAAGGTTATCGAGACGCGCACTTCCTCGACGCTCGAGGGGCGCGCGCAGCCTGCGAACGATACCGAGAAGACCGTCATCCCGTTCTAGTTTCCATGCCGAAGAAAGCCGCAAAAGAAGAAGCACCGATCGAGCCGCGCGTGAACGTGGTGGATCAGTCCATCACGAGCGAGATGCGCACGTCGTATCTCGATTACGCGATGTCCGTCATCACCAGCCGCGCCCTTCCGGACGTCCGCGACGGACTGAAGCCGGTGCATCGCCGCATCCTCTACGCTATGCGTCAGACCGGGCTCACGCCGACCGCGAAGTTCCGGAAGTCCGCGACGGTGGTGGGAGAGGTGCTCGGTTCGTACCATCCGCACGGTGACGCGTCCGTGTACGACGCAATGGTGAAGCTCGCGCAGGACTTCGCGACGCGCTACCTCCTCGTGCAGGGGCAGGGTAACTTCGGTTCCGTAGACGGCGATCCGCCCGCAGCATACCGCTACACCGAAGCGAAGATGTCGCGCCTCGCCGATGAGATGCTCCGCGATCTCGAGAAGGAGACCGTTGACTGGAATCCGAACTTCGACGGAAGCAAGCAGGAGCCGAGCGTCCTTCCGGCAGCCGTCCCTAACCTCCTTCTGAACGGCACGCTCGGCATCGCGGTTGGTATGGCGACGAACATCCCGCCTCATAACCTGCGCGAGGTGGTGAACGCGACCACGCACCTCATCGATAATCCGGACGCGTCCGTGGACGACCTCCTCGAGCACGTGAAGGGTCCGGACTTCCCGCTCGGCGCTATCGCGTTCAACCAGACAGATATCAAGCACGCCTACACCTCAGGCCGCGGCGGCGTGGTGGTGCGCGGCGAAGCTGAGATTGTCGAGGAGAAGAAGGGAACGAACATCGTCATAACGTCGATTCCGTACCGCGTGAACAAGGCGGACCTCATCACGCGCATCGCGGACCTCGTGCGCGACAAGAAGCTCGAGGGCGTGAAGGACCTGCGCGACGAGTCCGCGGCGGATATCCGCGTCGTAGTCGAGCTCAAGGGCACCGCGCATCCGCAGGCGGTTTTGAATAATCTCTACAAGTACACCGAGCTCGAATCGACCTTCCACTACAACATGCTCGCGCTCGTCGATGGCGTGCCGCAGACCCTTTCTTTGAAGGGCATGCTCGAGTCCTTCATCCTCCATCGAGAGGAGGTGGTGAAGCGTCGTACCGAGCACGAGCTTCGTAAGGCAGAAGAGCGCGAGCACATCCTGCTCGGCCTCTCCAAGGCGCTCGATCACATCGACGAGGTCATCAAGACCATCCGCGCATCCAAGGACGTCCCGAGCGCGTCCGCAGCGCTTCAGAAGAAGTTCGCCTTCTCTCAGATCCAGGCAGCAGCGATCCTCGAGATGCGTCTCCAGAAGCTCGCAGCGCTCGAGCGCCAGAAGATCGAGGACGAGCTCGCGGAGATCCAGGCGCTTATCAAGCGACTCAAGAAGATTCTTTCTTCTGCGAAGAACATCCTCGCGGTTGTGCGCGAAGAGCTCGTGGCTATCGGCGAGAAATACGGCGATGATCGCCGCACGAAGATTGTGAAAGGCGGTGTGAAGAATATTTCCGTCGAGGATCTCGTCCCGGACGAGGAGTCCGTACTCGTCCTAACCGCAGGCGGCTATGTGAAGCGCACGAACCCGGACGAGTACAAGGTGCAGAAGCGCGGCGGCGTGGGCGTGATTGATATGTCCACCAAGGAAGAGGACGTGGTGACGCACTTCGTGAAGGCGAGCGCGCACGCAGAGCTGCTGTTCTTCACGGACTTCGGCAAGGCATATCAGCTGCGCATGTTCGACCTTCCAGAAGGCAAGCGCGCTACCAAGGGAAAGAGCATCATGAATTTCCTGCCGCTCGCGGGAGAAGAGCGCGTGACGAGCGTACTCGCGATCCCGAAGGGCAAGGAGCGCGATGGGCTCTCCGTGTTCCTCGTGACCGAAGCAGGCACCATCAAGAAGGTGGAGGCGAAGTCGTTCGCGGACGTGCGCCGTTCTGGCATCATCGCGATCGCGCTCAAGGGCGGCGACAGGCTCGTCTCGGCGCACCTTGCGGCTTCCGGCGATTCGGTATCGATCGTCACCGCTGAAGGTCAGTCGATTCGCTTCGACGAGGCGGAGACGCGCGCCATGGGACGTACGGCCGCGGGCGTGCGCGGCATGAACGTGAAGAAGGGGGACCGCGTGGTGTCTGCGGAAGTGGTGCCGGGCGAGGCGGGCGACAACGCGTCGCTGCTCGTCATCATGGACAAGGGGTACGGAAAGAAGACCTCGCTCGCTGAGTACAAGGTGCAAGGCCGCGGCGGCTCAGGCATCAAGACTGCGGACGTGACCGCGAAGACGGGTAAGATCATCGGCGCGAAGGTGCTTATCGGCGACGCCGAGAAGGACGACGAGCTCGTCGTCATCTCCAAGAAGGGCCAGGTTATCCGCTGTTCGGCAGGGGAGATTCCGAGCCTCTCACGCGCGACGCAGGGCGTGCGCATCATGAAGATGCGCGAGGGAGACAGCATCGCGTCGATGGTGGCGCTTTAGACACATAACCGAAACAAGTATGGGACTTGAAGGCATGCAGCAGTTCGGACCAGATGCGCTCAGGAGGGTTCCTGACAAGGCTGAGGGCATCAACCCTGCTGCCTTCGAGAAGCGGTCGCTCGGCGAGCGGATGGCACTAACGGGCGAAGAGTCAGAAGCGTACCAGAGGATGATACTTGCAAACTCGCTGAGCGAGCTGCGTGCGGCTATCGATGCGTTCAATGCGGTTAGTACACCGAAGATCGCAAGCGAGCTCGGATTCTCGCTCGACGACATCCAGATCAGCGACGAGCCAGTCGGCATCCGTCCTCATGACCTCCCGGAAGATGCTGAAGTGGTTGCTAATCGCGACATGCGGGAAGGCATACTCCGGTTCAGGATCAAGGATAGATAGACATTTATACATTTCGTGTTAATATCCTCTCGGACTGCCGGAACATTTCGGGCAGCAAGCAAAGAGGCAACGATGAGAGTTAACACACCTCGGCCGAAACCTGCGGTCTCGGCCCAGCCACCAGAATCCGCGAAGCCCCGTCGCGCATTCGCGGTCCCGTGCAGGGTGGACTACAACCCTGAGCGAGACGCCGAGGAGCGTCGCGAGCGCGGGCACGAGGGCATCAATCGCACCACCTTCGTCTGAACACGGCAGTACGCCGGTAAAGGGCGCGTCTCGGACGCGCCCTTTGTGTTTGTTGATTGCTACCTACCTAGAACTGCCTGCTTGCTATACTTTGCGTATGAATTTCAGCAATCCGCAGAGCAACGTGCTCCAGCTCGGGCTCCGCGAAGGCATGAAGGTTGGGGACCTGGGCGTCGGCTCAGGGCACTACGCGGCGAGCGCTGCGGCGATCGTCGGTCCTGAGGGCCGCGTGTACGCGGTAGACATACAGGAGGATATCCTGAAGCACGTGAAGGATCACGCAGCCGGGAAGGGCCTGCGCAATGTCGAGACTATATGGGGCAACTTCGAGAAGCTCGGCGGCACGAAGCTGCGCGACGCGTCGCTCGACGCCGTTATCCTTTCGAACACGCTCTTTCAGCTTGATCACAGAGAGGGGGCCGTAGCCGAGATCAAGCGCATCCTCAAGACCGGAGGCCGGCTCCTCGTCATTGACTGGGCAGGCGCGTACGGGGGCATGGGCCCGCTTCCGCACCGCGTAGTCACCGAACATGTCGCCGAAGAGCTCTTCATAAGTGCTGGTTTCCATAAGGTGAAGGATTTCAGGGCGGGTCCGCACCATTACTCGATCGTATTCACTGCGCCGTAGCTTATGCAAAACCTCCGTCCGTTCCAGATCATCGTGATGGCGATATTCGGCGTCATCGCGCTCGTCGGTATCGCGCTGTTCGCGAGCTTCCAGGGATTCTCCTCGGGAGTGCCGCAGGTGGGAACCGTTACCATCTGGGGAACCTTGCCTGCAAACGAGATGAACATGGCGCTTGGCGAGTACAAGCAGGCGCACCAAGAATACGGGAAAGTCTCCTACACCCAGCGTCCGCAGGAGACCTTCGACCAGGACCTTGCCGAAGCGATCGCATCCGGACGCGGTCCCGATCTCATCGTCATCTCCCAGGAAGACCTCGCGTCCGCGCAATCGAAGCTCGGCATGATCCCGTCGAGCACCATCTCCGAACGAGACTTCAGGAGCAGCTTCCTCCCTATAGGCGAGCTCTTCCTTACCACCGGAGGCACGTACGGCATCCCGTTCCTGGTCGATCCGCTCATCCTCTATTACAACCGCCCGATTCTCGCATCGGCAGGCGTGACGCAGCCGCCGTCGACCTGGGAGGCGGTCTCGGGACTTGCCGGAACGGTCAACCGAGAAGGCGAAGGTCAGGTGGTGTCGCGAAGCCTGATCGCGCTCGGTACGTACGAGAATATCGACCATGCGCGTGCCATCATCTCGCTGCTATTCATGCAGGCGGGATACCAGATCACTACGAGAACTACCAACGGCATCGAATCGGATCTCGACACCATGAAGGGCACGAACTACGGCATCCGTCCTACCGAGAGCGCGCTGAATTTCTATACCGAGTTCGCGAACCCAACGAAGACGGTGTACTCCTGGAATCGCTCCTTGCCGCAGAGCAGGGACGCGTTCGTAGCGGGGGATCTCGCGCTGTACCTCGGGTTCGCGTCCGAGCGCAAGGCGCTTGCGGCTGCGAATCCGAACCTCGACTTCGATATGGCGCCGGTCCCGTCCCCGGGAACGAGCCAGACGCGCGTCACGTACGGGAAGGCGTACGCGTTCGCGGTGCCGCGCACGAGCGCGAACGCCGAGGGCGCGGTGCGCGTGGCGCGCTCTTTCTCGGACGCCAAGAGTGTTGCGGCGTTTGCGCGCAAGCTCGGCATGGCGCCGGCAGTCCGTGCAGCACTTGCACCGTCGAAGGATGACCTCTACGAGCCGGTCTTCTATCCTGAGGCGCTCGTTGCGCGCGGCTGGCTCTCCCCAGCGCCGACGGACACAGACACGATCTTTGCTACCATGATTCGTAACGTGGCGAGCGGCAGGGAATCGGTGAATAACGCGATCTCAACCGCAAGCCAGTCCATTAACGCGTCCTACTAGCATGAACCGGATACTCACTCGCTCTCTTTCGCATACCGTGCTCCTCACGCTCCTGTATGCGCCGTTTGCGGCACACGCCGAGGTTATAACGAATACCGGCACCTCGACCTCCGGAGGAGGGCTCGTGAATCCGCTTAACGGCGTCTCAACCCTCCCTGAGTTTCTCCGGGCGATCCTCGGCGGCGTCGTACAGATCGGTACCATAGTCCTCATCATGATGCTCGTGTACGTGGGCTTCCTGTTCGTGGTTGCAAGAGGCAATGCCGAGAAGCTTCAGAGCGCTAAGAGCGCGCTGGTGTGGACCGTTATCGGCGGTCTCATCCTCCTTGGCGCTACCTCGATCCAGCTCGTGATCGAAGGTACGGTGAATTCTCTGCGCTAGTCATGCGGTACCTTGTCGCAGCCTTCCTAATGCTCACGCCGGCTCTCGCGCGTGCCGCGAGCTTCAAGGAGTTCACGGCCAGCATCGTGAGCATCGTGAATACGGCAGTCATGCCGCTCCTGTACGCGCTCGCGCTGCTGTTCTTCTTCATCGGCATGGCGCGGTTCCTTTTCATGGGCGGAGAAGAGAACCGCCAAAAAGGGAAGGCGCTCATGCTGTGGGGCATCATTGGTCTGGTGGTGATGTTCTCGGTCTGGGGCATCGTCCGGCTCTTTCTTACCCTTATCCCGGGGGCCCTCAGTGCATAACCCTGTTTCAAGGCACAGATATTGGTATCCTAAATATATATGATTCTCCGAACCGCATTCTTCTCGTTCGCCCTGTTCCTGCTGTCAGCCTCGTCCGCGTACGCGCAGTACGAGATATCCGGGAACACCATCCCGTCCATGCTCCAGAGCATCACGCGCTTCATAGGCGGCGTGCTGATCCCGCTGGTGTTCGCGCTCGCGTTCCTCGCGTTCATCTGGGGCCTCTTCCTCTACTTCATCGCCGGAGGCGCAGACGAAGAGAAGCGCGCGCAGGGAAAGCAGCTGGCGATCTGGGGCGTGGTCGGCTTCTTCGTGATGGTATCTGTCTGGGGCCTCGTGAACATCGTGAGGGGAACGTTCAGGCTTGATAACCAGGTCCCGAACCTTCCAGGATTCACGCCGGGCACCGGTGGTTCCCAGACCCCAAACCTCAACGACGACGACACATTCCTCTAGAAGCCGCTGTCCACACGGATTTCAGGGCTCTATTGACGCTTCATCATTCCGGTCTATCCTTAAGAAATACGGTTTACACGTAATCATTACCTATGAAGAAACTCGGTTATCTTGCTGCCGCTCTCGCGTTCCCGTTCTTCGTGTCCGCTCAGGTCACGGCAACGAACGCTGGCTCTATCGGCCAGGGCATCATCAGCCTCATCAACAACGTGCTCGTGCCGCTCGTGTTCGCTATCGCTTTCATCGTGTTCATCTGGGGCGTGTTCCAGTACTTCATTATGGGCGGTGCGGACGAAGAGAAGCGCGAGAACGGCAAGAGCCTCATGCTCTGGGGCATCATCGGCTTCTTCGTGATGGTATCCGTCTGGGGTCTCGTGAACATCCTTCGCGGCACCTTCCAGACCACCAACACCGCGCCTCCGGTAGGCGACGTGACCCCGTCGGTCATCGTTAACTAATCCTCCATCGGCAGCACAAAAGCCCGCGCGCACGCGCGGGCTTTTGCTATACTTTCCTCATGAGCCCCTTCCAGCAATTCATCACCAAGGTGCAGGACGCCATCCTCACACCGATTATCACTCTGCTCGCGCTCGGCGCATTCGTGGTCTTCATGTGGGGTATCGTGGAGTTCATCGCGGGCGCGGAGGACGAGGAAAAGCGCAGGACCGGACAGCAGCACATGATCTGGGGCATCATCGGCCTCGTCATCATCTTCGGGGCCAACGCCATCGTCTCCATCCTCAAGGCAACCGTAGGGGCGAACTAAGGGCAAAGAAAAAGCCCGCGCCGGGAAAGGCGCGGGCTTTGCGTAGTTCGAACACGGTGCTTAGTAGAGCCTGCAGCGGAGATGGACGGGATCGGAAGAGATGTTCTCCATCCGGGCCGCCCGTATGCCGCCCTTGAGTCCCTGGCCGTTTGCGCAGACCGAAGGGTTGAACGCGTCGCAGACGCGCAGCGTCCCTTCGGAAGTGCCTGGCTCGAACTCCAGGCTCCTGCCGTCAGGAATCGCGACCACGACCTCGTCTCCGGGCGGAATCACCCGAGCGACGACGTCCATGCTCACGCAGCGAACCGACGAAGTCAGCGCCACCTGGTTCCCGGAAAGGGTTCCTTGAGGCGCCATGGCGATTCGTTCCGCGATAGGCTTCCCGTTGGGAGGCGCCACGCGGGTGGAAAGCCACCAGCCGATTACGACGATTACCACGAGGATGCCGGCGCCGATGAACATCAGAACGAAGGGATTGCTCCCGCCGTGATGATCATCGTGACCGTGTGCCGAGTGGTGCTTATGTTCGTCATGATGGCCGGGTGACTTTTTGCCATGCGAGTCGCTCGGGTTGCCGTGGCCATGTCCATGCTTCTCAGTCTCATGATCCGAGTCAGGGGCGTCCTTATGGAAGGGATTTCCCATCTTGAATCGGGTGAGGATGAGCGCGAGGCCGATCGCAATGAAGACGATCGACACGAGGATGCCCTGCCAGTTCATGGCGCGGCATCCTTCGCACGCTTGAGCACGAACCCTCCGATGCCCAACGCTTGGGCGATGCCGGGTTCGCCGAGGATGAGGTCTCCCTCGCCTACGGTCTTAATGGCGATTTCGCCCGCATAGAGCTGCTCGCCGCTGATGCCCGTTAGTTCAGCTTCTTCCTTCCTTCCTTCGCCTCGGGCGATGCTTTCGCGCTTTCGCGCTTCGGCGAGGTTGATGATCGCCGCCGACTCGCCTTCGCTGACCAGTATCTGCCGCTGCTTCTCAGCATGAGCTTTTGTCTCGGTCACCTTACGCTGCGCGAGCGCGGTAGAGATGTCGGCGAGCGAGGTGTTCACGCTGTGCGGGAAGTCGGGCGCTTGCATGCGCGCCTCTTCGATCTCGATGCCCCAGTCGCCAACTGCCGTCTGAAGTTCTTCCTTCAGCTGGTCGTTGAGAAGGTGCATATCAGCGTTCACCCGGAAGGGCGACCGCTCAGAGATTTCCTCGATCAGCTCCGTCTCGCCGGTATCCCGCATATGTTGCCGGATGTTCACGACCTTGTCTTCCCAGCGTCGGCCGGGGATCTTCACATACACATCGAAGAAGCCGCCAGGCTTGACCTTCCACCGAACGGCGAAGATGACCTCGAGCGCGAGCCGCGTGTTGAGCGGATCGTCCCCGTCTTCGGGTTTGCCGGGAGCGGTCATCGCGCGGATAGGCCGGAACTCGTTCGGAAGCAGTCCGAGATTGTCGTCACGCTTCGAGATCTGCTCCGGGTTTCCCGGGAACTGGTCCTGGAGCGTGTGTGCCGGCATCCAATCGATCTCCATGAGGAACCGCGGTACGAAGTACCAACCTGCGGTCACCTCGAGCACCGGCTCTTCGAGAAGAGTGATGCCGGCGATCATACCGGTCTCGACCCTTTGCAGGGAGGTGACGTAGTACGAACCGAGCAGGAATAGCAGGGCGTACTCCCAGAGAGGGACTTGCCACCATGGCGTGATGCCCTGAACCAGCATGGTCAGGGCGAGTAGGGCGCCGGGCATGAGGATGCCGGTGACCCACCTCTTGTAACGGGCGGTATTCACCGCCACGTGCTCTGACTTGCACTGATTCATGTCCAGCTCCTTTGGCTGAGTGTGGTTGCACCGTGTTCTCAAGGATCACGGAATCTGGGACTAAAATAACACTATTTTGTACAAAAAGTCAAGTGTGTGCTGGAGAGAGGACTCGAACCTCCACCCCCGAAGGGACCTGCTCCTAAGGCAGGCGCGTATACCATTTCGCCACTCCAGCGTCTCCGTATCCTAACAGAAAAAGAGAGATCCGAAGACCTCTCCTTTTCTCTAGTCCGCCCACTTGGACTCGAACCAAGGACCAATCGCTTAAGAGGCGAGTGCTCTACCAGCTGAGCTATAGGCGGATACAGGCGCATTCTACATAAGAAGCGCCCTGAATTCAATACCAATTCCCAGGGTACCGGGGGCGGGACTCGAACCCGCATGGCATTGCTGCCTGGGGTGTTTAAGACCCCTATGTCTACCATTCCATCACCCCGGCAGTATGGAGGCCAGAACGGGAATCGAACCCGTGCATAGCGGGTTTGCAATCCGCAGCGTTACCACTTCGCCATCTGGCCCTAGAGAGGATAATAGCGCGTGCAGCGCCTCCGCGCTACGCGTCTTCCTCAGGGATCTCGAGGTCCCGCGTAACCTCGTCAAGGTGCTGGCGCGCTCGCTCGCCCTTATCAAGCTCGAAACGTATGAACGGGAGACGGGCGAAGCGCGTCGTCTTCTTGAGCTCGTTGCGGAACAGATCCTTGTGGCGCATCAAGAACTCGAGCGCCTTGCCGTCCTGTCCCTCAGGGAACACGCTCACGTAGATCGTGGCGTTCTTGCGGTCCTTGGAGAAGGTAGCGCGCGTGGGGGTGATAAGCGTGGAGCGCCCCGCCTCGCGGGCGATATAGCGCCCTGCGTTCTCAAGAAGTATGGAAACAGCCCGTTCGTCTCGTGCGCTCATATTATTGGGTTTCGGTCATGCGGAAGGCGATAAGCGTATCTCCTGGAGCCGCCTCGTACTTGCCTTCGATCTGGAGGCCGAACTCGCCCTCGTCCTTGATGACATTCACGTCCGCGCGCGCTACCTGGAGGTTCGTGAGCTTCGCGTTGCCGATGTGGAGGCCGCGGCGGTCTATCTTCACGGTGTCTCCCACGGAAAGCGCGCCTGAGTTCCAACGCGCACCGAGCACCTGCTTGGTGCCTGCCGTGTTGAACGCCTTAAGCACCTTCGCTTCGCCGAGGATCTCTTCAACGGTCACGCGCGGTGCGCGCTCCTTCACGAGCCCTTCTACGCGCTCCTTGAGCTCGTAGATGATGGTGTAGGTATCGATCGATACGTTCATGCGCTCAGCGGAGTCGCGCGCGACGTTGTCGACGCCTACGTTGAAGCCGATGATGAGGCCGTTCGCGGCCGCTGCGGTCTTCACGTCGCCCTCGGACACGGCACCGATGCCTTCCTGGATGATGCTTATGGTCACGCGCTCGTGCGCGATCTTCGCGAGCTCGTGCTTGATGGCGAGGATGCTGCCCGTGACGTCTGCCTTGAGTACGATAGGAAGCACCGCATGCTCCGCGTTCGCAGGCTTAACCGCAGCGCGTGCCGGTATTGCCGAAGCCGCTGCGCCTTCGAGCGCGAGCTTCTCCGCGTCTTTCTTCGAGCTCGCGGAAGAGAAGGGCGTACCTGCCGGAGGAAGCTGGTTCCAGCCGGAGATGCGGATCGGCTGAGAAGGGAGCGCAGCGCTGATGCGCTTGCCGGCGAAGTCTTCGATGAAGCGGACCGGAGCGAGGGCGGCGCCCGCGATCGCGAACGCGCCTACCGGAAGGGTGCCGTCCTTCATGATGAGCGTAGCGGACATGCCGCGCTTGGGGTCCTGGGAAGACTCGAGCACGAAGCCTTCAGCAGGAAGCTCCGGGTCCGCAGTAAGTTCCGCGAGGTCCGCGGTAAGGAGCACGAGATCGAGAAGCTCTGGTACACCCTCGCCTGACTTCGAGGAGACGCCGGTGTAGGCGATCGAGCCCCCGAGGCCCTCGAGGTAAATGCCTGCCTCAAGCGCGCTGATCTTCGCCTTCTCGACATCTGCGCCCGGCTTGTCGATCTTCGTGAACGCGACGACGAGCGGGGTGCCTGCCTCGGTGATGGCCTCGAACGCCTCCATGGTCTGAGGCTTCACGCCTTCTTCCGCGGCAATCACGAGGATGGCGATATCAGCTGCCTGCGCGCCGCGCGCACGGAGCGCACGGAACGCCTCATGGCCCGGGGTATCGAGGAACGTTATTTTGCGGATGGTCCCCTCGTGCTCGTGCTCCGCCTCGTATGCGGATACGTGCTGGGTGATGCCACCTGCTTCGCCTGCGGTCACGTTCGCCTTGCGGATGTAGTCCAGCAAGGAGGACTTGCCGTGATCGATGTGACCCATAACGGCCACGATTGGTGGTCGGGAGCTGCGCGCCATAATTGCAAGGGATTATCTCACGAAATGGCACTTTTAACAAACGGGCGCACTCGGCGTAGCATGAAGTGCATGAGACGCACCTATCTCGACTACGCCTCGGCGACACCCGTATCGAAGGAGGCGCTTCGCGCGTACCAAAGAGCCCTCAGGGTATACGGCAATCCGTCATCGCCGCATACCGAAGGAAGAGCGGCTCGGGAGATCCTCAAAGACGCTCGGGTGCGGATCGCGCGGCTTGCGTCCGTTAAGAGCGATGCGGTGATCTTTACCTCAGGCGCAACCGAAGCCAACGCGCTTGCGATCCTCGGGTACCTGCGCGCACTTAGGAAAGACCGTCCGTCCTCGTCCATGCACTGCCTCTATCTTCCGAGCGCGCATGCGTCCACGCGTGGCGCGATGGAGGCGCTCAAAGCAGAAGGATTCTCCGTAGAGCCGCTTGCGCTCAAGGACGGGACTATCGACCTCCTAGCGCTCAAGGATCAGATCCGTCCTGAGACCGCGCTTATCGCGCTTGAAGCGGTGTGCGGAGAGACTGGGACTGTATTTCCGGTCCGCGACGTCCGCAGAGCGCTTCCCGCGAGCGTGCGCATCCATGTGGATGCGAGCCAGCTTCCGCTCTCGGGTCCGTTTGAGCTCACGCGCCTCGGCGCGGATACGCTTTCGCTCGATGCGCAGAAGGTGGGAGGCGTGCGCGGCACCGGCGTGCTCATCGTGCCAAGAGGCAAGCCTATCGAGCCGCTCATCCTCGCAGGAGGGCAGGAACGCGGGCTTCGTCCGGGAACCGAGTCTCACGCGGGCGCGGCTGCGCTTTCTGCCGCGCTTGAGCGAGTGCACGAAACGCGAGACGCTTTTGGCATGCGCGCGCTGCGGGACCGCGAAGTCCTGAAGGGAATCCTCCGGAATGAGATTCCTGATGTCGTCTTTACCGAAGGGAAGGAACAGGCTTCTCGCATCTTGAACCTGTCGCTTCTGGGTCGCGATACTGATTATATCCAGGCGCTCCTGGACGAAGCGGGGTTCGCGGTCTCGACCAGGAGCGCCTGCGCGACGGACGCCGAGGGCTCGGAAGCGGTCCTTGCGCTTACGGGGGACCCGGAGCGCGCAGCGGCAGCCCTGCGTATCTCGTGGGGCATGGATACGTCCTCTCGGGACCTTGCACGCTTCGCAGCAGCGCTCATCCGGGCCGTTCGTTTCGTAGACCGTGGCGCGGTATAATTTCCGCATATGAACATCGAGGACCTCAACAAGACCCAGCTCCTGCTTCTCACGATCCTGGTGAATTTCGTGACCGCGATCGCGACTGCCGTGATGACCGTGTCGCTCTTGGATCAGGCGCCGCCTACGGTCACGCAGACCGTGAACCGCATCGTCGAGCGTACCGTCGAGACGGCCGCCGAGACCACGCCGCTTCCGAACATCCTTCCGCCGAAGGAGACCGTGGTTATCCGCGACGAGGACCTTCTTTCAGGCGCGATCCGTGCGGACGTATCGCGCCGCGTCACGATCCATAAGGGCGCGACCACCACGCCTGCGATCGCGATCGGGACCTACCTTCCTGACAAGCGCGCGGTCGTTACCGCGACTGGTGCCGCGCTTCCTAAGGAGGCGACGATCATGTTCGCGAACGGCGCGAGCGCCGAGGCTTCCTTGTCCAAGGGCGGCGCGACCCTCACCATCTACGGCTTCTCGGATACGGCGGGCCTCCCGAACGTCGCGATACCTGACATCGTCGCGTCCAAGGACCTGAGCCAGGGACAGACCCTCGTGTCGCTTACGGGCGGAGGCGCTGCGGTCTCCGGCATCATCTCCATCGTCGAGGAAGCGGGTATCCGTGCGAACGTGACCGGCGTGCCGGCGGGGGCAGCCGCCGTGAACATAGAAGGCGACCTCATCGGCATCGCGACCTCCGTCCCGGGCCTCTTCGCGCCGGCAGAACGTATTAACGTTCTCCTTGCGGAAGGCGCGTAAGAGTAGAGTTCACGGACCCGTCATTACTAGTGTAAGATTCTGTACCCATGCAGCCATTTCGTAACTTCACCACAAAAGCCAAGGAGGCAATCAGGAAGGCGCACGAGCTCGCCATCGAGCGCGGGCAGAATCACGTGAGCCCGCTGCACCTCCTCACGGCGCTCATACATCAGGAAGAGAGCCTCGTGTTTTCGGTGCTCGATCGGATGGACATCGATACCATCCTGCTTTCAGATACGCTTCTCGAGACACTCGAGATCCCGGAGGCGTCCTCGACGCTCTCGCCGTCCTATAACCTGTATCTCACGCCGGACCTCGCGCAGGCTCTTGAGGCTGCCGCGAAGATCGCCGCGAAGATGGATGATGCGTTCGTGGGGTGTGAGCACCTCTTCGTCTCCATTCTCGAGCACCCAGGACCAGCTGAGGATATCCTCGCGCGCTTCCGCATCGACGAGGAGACCGTGCTCCAGATCCTGAAGGACCTGAAGGCGGACAAGGATGGGGATTCCGCCGAGCCGAAGAAGTTCCGCGCGCTTTCGAAGTACACCCGCAACCTAACCAGGCTCGCGAGCGAGAACGCGCTCGATCCGGTTATCGGCCGCGACCAGGAGATCGGCCGTGTTATCCAGATCCTTTCGCGTCGCACGAAGAACAACCCGGTATTGATCGGCGAGCCGGGAACCGGAAAGACTACGATCGCCGAGGGTCTCGCGCTCCGTATCGCGCAGAACGACGTACCCGAGTCCTTGAAGGGCAAGGAGATTCTCTCCCTTGATCTCGGCCTCATGATCGCAGGCACGAAGTACCGCGGCGAGTTCGAGGAGCGCATGAAGGCGGTGATGAAAGAGGTGGAGAAGTCAGAAGGCGGCGTCATCCTCTTCGTTGACGAGCTTCATACCATCGTGGGCGCAGGCGCAGCTGACGGCGCGCTCGATGCGTCCAACATGCTGAAGCCTGCGCTCGCGCGCGGCGAGATGCGCATGATCGGCGCCACCACCCTCAAGGAATACCAGCAGCACATCGAGAAGGACGGCGCGCTCACGCGACGCTTCCAGCCGGTGTACGTCGAGGAGCCGTCAATCGAGGACGCGACCGCGATCCTACGCGGCCTGCGCGACAAGTACGAGCTCTACCACGGCGTGCGCATCACGGACGGCGCCATCGTCTCGGCGGTCGAGCTCTCCTCTCGCTACATCACGGACCGGTTCCTTCCGGACAAGGCCGTAGACCTCATCGACGAGGCCGCGTCGGGCCTGCGCATCGCGCTTGAGAACAAACCGCCGCAGCTTGAGGAGACGGATCGCCGCATCCGCCGTCTTGAGATCGAGCGCGAAGCACTCAAGAAGGACGAGGAGAGCGAGAACGCGAAGGAGATCGCCGAGCGCGTCTCAGGGATCGATACCGAGATCGCGGACCTCCGCGAGAAGACCAGCGAGCTCGAGCTCAAGTGGAAGAACGAGAAGGAGGTGCTTGAATCCATCCGCTCGCTCAAGGCAGAGCTTGAGAAGGCACGCGTCGAGGCCGAGAACGCGGAAGCCATGGCAGATCTCGGTACCGCCGCAGAGATCCGGTACGGCCGCATGCCGAGCCTCCAGAAGGATCTTGAGACGAAGACCAAGCGCTTGAAGACCTTGCAGAAGTCCCGCCGCATCCTCCACGAGGAAGTAACGGAGCAGGAGATCGCGGGCGTGGTTGCCCGCTGGACGGGCATCCCGGTCGCAAAGATGCTCGAGGAAGAGGCAGCGAAGCTCGCGCGCATGGAAGCGGCGCTGAAGGACGCGGTGGTTGGTCAGGACAGGGCGGTGAAGGCTATCTCAGACGCCGTGAAGCGCTCGCGCGTGGGCATCTCTGACCCGAACCGTCCGATCGGCTCGTTCCTCTTCCTCGGGCCTACGGGCGTGGGTAAGACGGAGCTTTCGCGGCGCCTTGCTGAGTTCATGTTCAACGACAAGGAGTCGCTCGTCCGTGTGGACATGTCCGAATTCATGGAGAAGCATTCGGTGTCGAAGCTTATCGGCGCGCCTCCGGGCTACGTGGGGCACGAGGAAGCCGGGTCGCTCACCGAGCGCATCCGTCATCGCCCGTACGCGGTGGTCCTCTTCGACGAGATCGAGAAGGCGCATCCTGAGGTATTCAACATTCTCCTCCAGGTACTTGATTCCGGCCACCTTACTGACGGCAAGGGCAGGAAGGTAAACTTCAAGAACACCATCGTGGTCCTCACCTCCAACATCGGCGCTGAGTTCATGGACAAGGCGGCCAATATCGGATTCGCTACGAGCGAGGCGGATGAGACCGCGGCACAGGAGCGTATGAAGGAGAAGGTTATGGGAGCCCTGAAGGATCACTTCCGTCCAGAGTTCCTGAACCGTCTCGACGACATCGTCATGTTCGACATGCTCGGGAAGGAAATGCTCATGAAGATCGTGGACGCGCAGGTAGAAGAAGTGCTTGCGCGCCTTTCCCTGAAGCGCATCTCGCTTACGCTCGACCAGGGCGTGAAGGAGTGGCTCGCGGAGAAGGGATACAACCCGCAGTACGGCGCCCGTCCCCTGAAGCGTGCGGTGCAGGACCATATTCTCACCCCGATCGCGTCCCTTATGGTGGGTCAGGGCATCATGGAGGGCGGTTCCGTAACCGTATCCATGAAGAACGGGGAGCCGCATTTCGAGGTCCGGAAGTCCCCGCGGCGCGCTTCCAGGAAGCCAAAGGCCGTTGCGAAGTAACTAGGCCCCTGGTATAGTCCTCCTATCTATGTCCCAGGATCGTCTCATCAAGCTTAAGTCGGCTTCCGGCCACGTACGCTTTTCCCGCAAGAATAAGAAGAAGGTAGAGCGTAAGATCGAGCTGAAGAAGTTTGATCCAAATACGCGCTCCCGCGAGATCTACAAGGAAGTTAAGAAGTAGGAAAAACCGCCCCTCCGGGCGGTTTTTCCTTTAGGTATGCAAATGGATAGCGGAAAACCCGTCCGAGGACGGGTTTTCCGGTACGTCCGCGAGTCTGCTGGCCGAGGCCGGCGAACTTGCGAACGTTCAAGTACCTTACACCCGGGCGTTTTTCCTGTCAATACCCTCGGGAAGGGTTGGTATACTGGGCTCATATGGAACTACTTACCGCCGCGGGAACCCTGTTCGTCTACATGTGTATAGCGTTCATTGTGTCGCTCGTTCGCAAGGACAACGGTACGGCAGATATCGCGTACGGTTGGGGGTTCGCGCTTGTCGCGTGGGTCACGTTCTTCCTCGGGACCCAGAGCGTGCTCGGGTTCGTTCTGAGCGCTATCGCGACCGTGTGGGCCGCGCGGCTCTCAATCCGCATCTATCTGCGCAACCGTGGGAAGCCTGAGGATTTCCGGTACAAGAAGTGGCGAGAGGAGTGGGGAAAGACCTTCGTGCTCCGAAGCTTCCTCCAGGTCTACATGCTCCAAGGCCTGGTTATATTCCTGGTATCGCTTCCGGTTGCGCTTACGAACCTCTTTGCGGATTCGGTTGCAGAGGCGCTCATGCCGCTTGCGGCATTCGGTATCTTCGCCTGGTTGGTCGGGTTCTATTTCGAGGCAGTAGGAGACTATCAGCTCGCGCGCTTCCTCGGGAAGCCGGAGAACAAGGGGAAGGTCATGGACCAGGGACTATGGCGCTATACGAGACATCCGAACTATTTCGGCGAGTCGCTTATGTGGTGGGGTATCGCGATCGCGTCGTGCGCCGCGCTTCTATCCATGAGCGCTACGCTCGCGCTTGCTGGCTTCGTGAGCCCGATTCTTATCACCTACCTCCTTCTCAAGGTATCGGGAGTGCCGATGCTCGAAGCGCGATTCGCAGGCAACCCGGAATGGGAGGCGTACAAGAAGCGGACGAGCGTGTTTATTCCATTGCCACCGAAAGGCGTGTAAGAAGCTTCTTGCTTCAATAAGGCGGGCCCAGTAGGAATCGAACCTACACTATCGGTTTTGGAGACCGATGTTCTACCACTAAACTATGGACCCTGTACGCGCACGATAGCAGATTCTCGTGTCGGGGAAAAGGATGATGTTTGAGTGATTCTCCAAGATAGAATGCACGTATGAAGCGGCTCTGGGCTCCGTTCCTTATCGCGTTCCTTCTACTCGTACCTGCGCTCGCAAGCGCGCAGTCCAATCTGCCGCTCTTCGATCCGGAATGGCAGCTCGTGCCTGAAGCGCATGAGCTTGATCCTGATTGTCCCGTAGGCGCTCCGCTCGGATTCGCAGGATTCCTGCAGCTCATTCAGAACGGCATGAATGCCGCGATATCTTTTGGCATAGTTATCTTCGTGCTCATCATCGCGTTCGCAGGCATGCTCTGGATCCTTACGCCGACGAATCCGGAGAATCATTCCCAGGCGAAGAAGGTGCTCACGAATGCCGTGATAGGGCTCCTCATAATCCTCTCCGCGTGGCTCATCGTCGATTTCGTGATGAAGCTTCTTTACAACGATAATGGCGGGTTCGGTCCATGGAACGAGATCATAACCGGCGGAGATTACTGCGTCGTAGCAGCCAGCTCGACGCCGCTCTTCTCGGGAACCATCGTGGGGACCCCGATGCAGCTTCCGGGCGGCGGCAGGGCCGGCGGCGGCCAGTGCTCCGTGCCGGTCATTGATAATCATCCTTGCAGCCTCGCGAGCCTGCGCGGCACCCGCTTCGAAGCGCTCGGAGAGCACGCCTCCCGCGTCTGCAACAAAGAGAGCGGCGGCCGTTCGGTGCCGAGCGGTTCCGACAAGCTCAATAGCGGCAGGGGACCGAGCTATTCTTGGGGCCTGTGGCAGATCAATCTCACCACTACGGACACCGAGGCTGCTGGCTGGGGCATGGATTGCCGCGCTGCGTTCAGCGGACCGTGCTCGGGAGATGCTATCCGCAACCAGGGTCGCGTCGGCTGGTGCAGTCAGCGGGTGACGAATCAGGAACTTTTCGATCGTTGTACGGCCGCGGCGCTCAATCCGGCGAAGAATACGCGCGCCGCGCAGAACCTGTATACCTCTAACCTGAGCGCCTGGGCCTGCTCCGCGCAGCGCTGCGGCGTGCCGAATGCTCGGCGCGTCGACCACCCGAGCTGCCAGTTCGGTCGATAGCAAGTGGTACGATACGTCTATGCACTCCTCAAGAATCTTCGGAATAGGGATGATACTAGCTGGCCTGCTCCTGCTGGTGCTTGCGGTCGGCATTCTCTACGTTGTGCTCGTTCCAAAAGACGCGTCTCCTGAAGTGTCTCAGCAGCCGGGAGGTCAGAATCCTTTTCTCGGCATAGGCTCAGGCACTATCGCGAGTGGCGAGCGGAGCCTTGCGCTTAGCGACGGCACTACGGTCAGTGTCCCTGACTTCAGTGCCGTTCCGCAGCCTGATTGGGTAAGCCAGCAGGAGTATCAGGTTGCCGGAAGCCCGATGGATTCCTATCTCATCACGTATATCGAGCCGGATCAGGACTCGCCCCAAGGAGAGTTCCTCGTGACGCTGCTGGCGGAACCTCTCGGCGAGACGCGCGAAGCGGCAGCACAAGCGCTCCTTGAAAGATTGCAGATATCCCGCTCAGACCTTTGCAAGCTCGATGCGAATGTCGTGGCAGGTCCCGGCGTGAACGATCTCTATCCTCCTGACTACGATCTTGAGTTCGCTTCCTGTGAAGGCGCCGTAGAACTTCCATGACCCGCGCCGCGCTATTCATCGCTCTTGCCTTGCTGCCGCTTTCTGCGCAAGCGCAGTTCGGTCCTATCGTTCCGGAAGCCTGCCGCCAGTGTCCGTGCGGATTCGGCGGGGTGCTCGCCATCATTCAGAATTTAGTGAACTTCGCGATCGGTATCGCGATCATCTTCGCGACCATCATCCTCGTGTGGGGAGGCATCCTGTACGTTCTGTCGCCGACGAATCCTGAGAACCGCGGCACCGCGAACAAGATGCTCATCAATGCCGTCGTGGGCCTTCTCATAACCCTCTCCGCGTGGCTCATTGTGGACTTCGTGATGAAGACGCTGTACGGAGGACAGTTCGGTCCGTGGAATACGATCCTGCTTAACGGGTCAGGTCCCTCATGCATCGAGTCAAAGGACAACAAGTCGTTGTTCGACGGAAACATAACGGCGACGCCGGGAGCCGAGGTCGATGACCGTGTAGTCACGGGTACCGGCGCGAACTGCCCTGCGGCGGATGAGTCCACTATGGTTGCGTTCCCGGCAGCTGCAGTGGCTGGTGGATCAGGTAAAGCTACGCAGGCGACCGTCACCAATTTCATGGCGATGCGCGCAGCGGCAGCCAGAGACAATATAGATCTCAAGGTAACGAGTGCCTACCGATCCGAAGCGAGCCAGGTATCTCTCTGGAATAGGCGCAGCGAGATCGGCGCGGTCGCGCGCCCATGCTCGCTCGGCGGCAACGGCTCGAACCATAATTCGGGCGAAGCGGTAGATATTGACGTCGGGTGCAGCAACGGAAACAGCAGCTGTAACACGCGCACGTACAACTGGCTTAAGAATAACGGCCACCGCTGGAATTTTAGGAATACGCTGCGTGACGATCCGGTCCACTGGTCGCCAAGCGGACGCTAGGAATCCTGGGCTATCTTACGAAGCCATGCCTTCTGATGCCTCGCATAGTGCCAGACCTTGGTAGAAAGGGACGGTAAAAGGGATTCCTCGCTGCGTTCCTCGCGCAGGTATTCGCCTACGATCCTGTATTCGAGCCCGAGCTCGTTGAGGCGCGTATCGCCTACATATGCGCGTACGCGTCTCGTCTCCTCGATGAGTCCGCTCTCAAGCGCCTTCTCGAGGCGCGCAGCAATGCGCGCTCTAAGCTCGTCGCGTTCAGGATTCAGGAGCACCCATTCAATCTCATACTTCGGCGTCCCTAGAGTGCGTTCAGGGACATGTCCGTGGGACTCGAGTATTTCAAGCGCGCGCATGAGGCGGCGCTTATTGTTCGGATCGATACGTTCTGCGCGTCGCGGATCTCGCGTCCTCAGTTCGTCCATAAGCGAGTCGCAGGAGCGCGTCTCGAGCGCATCGCGCAATGTTGGGTTCTGAGGAGCGGTTTCCGGCAGTCCGTATATGAGCGCATCGAAATAGAAATGGGTTCCGCCAGCGAGGATTGGCTGCTTGCCGCGGGACCGGATCTCCTCGATCAGCCGAGACGCGTCTCGCACGAAATCACCGGCGCTGTAGGTGTCCTTGGGGTCAATGATGTCGATCAGGTGGTGCGGGATGCCATCCATCTCTTCTTTACTGGTCTTCTCCGTACCGATATCGAGCATCCGGTACACCTGGCGCGAGTCCACGGAGATGACCTCGCCGTCCCGTTCCTTGGCGAGCTCTACGGCGCGCCTTGATTTCCCGGACGCGGTAGGGCCTGCGATGCAGATGATGGGGGAAGGGTCCCCGGAAGTACTCATGGTGGGCAAAATGGTATCATGCCCCTACTAAACGACCATAGGACTATGCATAAGGAACAGAAAAGCAACTATTGCAGCGAGTGCGGCGACTTCCATGATCCGTATCGCGAATACCGCACCAGCGTTCGCGTAGGTGAGACGATTCCTGACTACGAGTTCGAGGCGTACTACAAGGGCGATATGCGTCCCATGAAGCTCTCGGATTTCCGGGGTAAGTGGCTCGTGATGATGTTCTATCCGGCGGACTTCACGTTCGTGTGCCCGACCGAGCTCGAGGAGATGGCAGCTCTCTACCCGAAGCTCCAGGCGGTGAATGCAGAGGTTGTGTCCTTCTCGACCGACACCGTGTTCGTGCACAAGGCGTGGCACGATACGTCTCCTGCGATCAAGAAGATCGAGTTCCCTATGGGTGCTGATCCGACCGGGAAGATCGCTGACGCGTTCGGCGTGCTTATCGAGGGCGGCGACCTCCAGCTCACGCCTGACGAGGGTCTCGCGCTGCGCGGCACCTTCATCATCGACCCCTCGGGCACGCTCCGCTCCATGGAGGTGAATGACAACTCTATCGGCCGCGCGGCAAAGGAGACCTTCCGCAAGCTCCAGGCCGCGCAGTACGTGGAGAGTCATGCGGGCCAGGTATGCCCGGCATCCTGGGAGCCTGGAGACGATACGCTTGAGCCGGGGATGGATCTGGTGGGCAAGATCTAGGGGCTGACGCAACAACCGCCCGGAACCATGCGTGGTTCCGGGCGGTTTTCCGCATTCTGCGAACTAGGCCTGCGCGGTCCGGGAAGCCCGGATCTGCGCGAGGCGCTCCTTGGTGCAGGAGGCGAGCCGGTTAGGTCCCGAGAACGCCTTCCTGTTCAAGAAGAGAAAAAGAACGACCATCAGCGCTGCGATGGTCAATACCAGAAGTTCCGGATGCGGAATATTCGGCATAACGCCCCCTTGTTACGAACAGGCGCACTGTACCACAGAATTTTGTGCCGGGGGAGGGGCTCGAACCCTCGATCCGTAAGGAAGCGGGTTTTGAATCCGCCGCGTATACCAACTCCGCCACCCCGGCATGCCCGGACAAAGAGAGGCGCCTCTCCTGTCCGAACGAAGCGCGCTCGCGTACGAGCGCGTGTGCGTGTCGACGTATCAACACTCGCGTATCGTACTGCACAGGATGGCCTCCTGCAAAGTTAAGCGGCGATGCTACAATGCCTCTATGTTTGGGAATCCTCAGAATCCTCCGCAGAAGTTCGCGGAGCCTACGAAGTACGACTCCATCTTCTGGGTGGCGGTTGATCGCATCGAGCCGAACCCGTACCAGCCGCGCCTCGAGTTCGACGAGGAGCGCTTGAAGGCGCTCGCGGAATCCATTCGGCAGTACGGGGTGCTCCAGCCACTCGTGGTTACGAGGAAGGAAGTGGAGAAATCAGACGGCGGCATCCAGTCCGCGTACGAGCTTATCGCCGGAGAGCGCCGTCTGCGCGCATCCAAGCTCGCTGGCCTCAAGGAGGTGCCGGTGGTGATCCGTGCAGGCGAGCAGAGCGACAAGATGAAGCTCGAGCTCGCCATCATCGAGAACCTTCAGCGCGAGGATCTCAACGCTATCGATCGCGCAAAGGCGCTCGCGCAGCTCGTCGAGACCTTCGGACTCTCGCATGCGGAAGTAGGCGCAAAGATCGGGCGCTCGCGCGAGTACGTATCCAATTCCATCCGCCTCCTCCTCCTTCCGGAAGCCATCCAGCAGGCGGTCGTAGGCAAGGAGCTTTCCGAAGGTCACGCGCGTGCGCTTCTCATGCTCAACGACAAGCCGGAAGAGCGGGACACCTTGTTCAAGGAGATCGTCCTCAAGAAGACGTCGGTGCGCATGGTTGAGCAGATGGCGCGCCGCCTCGCGCAGGACAAGATCAGGAAGCACGACAAGACGCCGGAGATGATGGCGCTTGAGAAGTCCCTCACGGAGACGCTCGGAACGCGCGTCCTCATCGAGAATCGTCCGAACGGCGGACGTCTCTTGATCGAGTTCTTCTCGCCGGACGACCTCTCGCATATCGCCGCGATGCTCGCGACCCGCGAAGCGGCACTTCTCGCTGAAGCAGAGCAGCCAATCGCGGATCCTACAGAACCGACGCCAGCGGAGCCGGTTGAAGAGGCGCCGATACTTCCGAGCGCTGCGGAGAATCCGCAGCCTCCGCAGCAGCCCGAAGAGGATCTCTATTCGGTCCGCAACTTCACGGTCTAACTACTTCACCTTCTTCTGCTTGCGCTCCTTCGGGGAGCGCTTTGGCTTTACGCTCTCCGCATGCGGCCTGCCGCGGGCCTCGATGTCGAGCGCGTTCCGGATATGGCGGCGTGCCATGCTCGTGCGCGCGTAGTCGAGCCATTTTGCGGTTGGGTGCGCAGACTTCGATTTCAATACCTCGATGACGTCGCCGTTCCTGAGCTTCGTGTCGAAGGATACCAGCTTCCCGTTCACTTTCGCGCCCTGCATATGGTCTCCGAGGTCGCTGTGGATGGCATAGGCGAAATCTATCGGCGTGGATTCGGTAGGGAGGTCGATGACGTCGCCGTTCGGGGTGAACACGAAGATGCGGTGCGAGAAGAAGTCTGACTTGAGCCCCTCTACGAACTCGTCGGTCTCGGTCGCTTCGGCATGCGCCTCCTTGAGGTCCGTGAGCCAGCGCGGCACGTCAGGCGCGTCATGGTTCTGTGGAGCGATCTTCTTCATGTTGAGGAGCGCCGGCACGAGATCCCTGATCCACGGGAAGGAGAGCCGCTGGAAGGCGCGCTTGCCGGCGCTCTTCTCGAGCGACTTGTATGACATATGGGACGCGATACCGAACTGCGCGCGCTGATGCATGTCGCGGGTGCGTACCTGCATCTCAACGATTCCAGCCTCGCCTGTCATGACCGTGGTATGGAGGGACTGGTAGCCGTTCGGTTTCGGGAAGGAGATGTAGTCCTTGAACTCGCCCGGAAGCGGCTTCCAGAGCGCATGAATCACGCCAAGTGCGGTGTAGCAGTCGTCTACGGTCGGTACGATTACGCGGAGCGCCGCGATGTCATAGATGCGCGTGATGTCGTCGCCTTTGCGCTTCAGTTTCTGGTGGAGGCTCCAAAGCCCCTTCATACGGACAGACGTGGAAAAGTCGGTGAGTCCCTTCTTCACGAGCGCGTGCTGGAGGTTCTTCTGGGCGCGCGCGAGTCCCTGCTCGGTCTCCTTATTCTTGAGCTTGCGGACTTCGATCGCGTGCTGGTGCGCGTCCGGGTCTATGGCAGGGAACGCGAGGTCCTCGAGCTCCTTCTTGAGCGCTCCCATTCCAAGCCGGTCTGCGATCGGCGCGTAGATCTCCAAGGTCTCGAGCGCGATGCGTCGCCGCTTCTCCTCAGGCACATGCACGAGGGTGGTCATGTTGTGATGCCGGTCCGCGAGCTTCACGATGAGCACGCGCACGTCGCTCGCGGTCGCAACCAGAAGGCGTCTCAGGCTCTCTGCGTGGCGCTCTCCGCCCTGATACTTATGCTTTCCGAGCTTGGTGACGCCTTCGACGAGGAAAAGGACCTCGGGGCCGAATTCCCGGTCTATCTCTTCCGGGGTGACGCCTACGTCTTCGATAGAGTCATGGAGCAAGGCTGCGGCGATGGTGGGCGCGTCCATGCCGAACTCGGCAAGCTGCTTGGCTACTGCGGCCGGGTGCGTGAAGTAGGGCTCTCCTGAATACCGCTTGTGGTCCTTGTGCGCGTTCTCCGCGAAAGCGTATGCCTTTTCTACGAGCGCCTCGTCCTCAGGCGAGAGACCGCTCGTCTGCGCTAGGATTTCCTTGACGGTGGTCATAACGTAAGGATACTGTTTGATGAGATTCACGCAACGGAGGGAGCAAGTAGATGGTACTGCCTTTTGTATCCCCGTGTCCTTTCTGCAGGGTTTTTCATAGGCGCGGTCGTTCAATCAATACCGACCGCTGCCAGCATCCGCTCGAGCTCAAGCCCCGGCAACCTGCCGGTGTTCCTGCAGCTCCTGAACGACTCTGCGCGTAACGCGTACAGAAGCGGCCCCGATTCCGGGGCCGCTCTCTATTTTAAGTATTCTGATGCCTCTTCGGGTGAGAGCTTGTCCGCATCTTGGCTTTCAGGGAGATAGATGCGGCGGAGGCCTTTCTTCAAGAAGAGCCCGGCTTTCGACTTGTACAGCACGATCGACTTTCCGGTCTTCGGGTGCTTGCCGACCTCCCGCACGATGTCGACACCCTTCGGCGGACGCTTCGGTTCCGCGAGGATCTCTACTGCGCGATCAAGCGTGATCGTGTACGGATCGTCCGCGCCCTTGAGTGAACGGAACTCGCCGTCGTGTCCCACGTACGGACCGAAGCGGCCCACATTCGCCATAACCGGCTTTCCGGTCGAGGGATGGTTCCCGAGCTCGCGCGGCAGCGAGAGGTAGTGGAGCGCGTCGGCGAGCGTCACTGACGAGAGGTCGGTACCAGGCGGGATGCTTGCGCGCTTGAGTGCCTTCTTCGGGCGTCCGCGGCTTTTCTTCGGCTTCCCGGCCTTCGTGAGCTCAACCGGCTTCTCCTCTTCAGGAAGCTCCATCTCTACGTACGGGCCGTAGCGTCCGGTCTTAACGAAGATAGGGGCGCCGGTAGCAGGATCGTTCCCGATAGGCTCGTCGCCCTTGAGTTCCGTCCCGTCCTCCTGGCGCGCGCCTTCGCATTCCGGGTAGCGGGTGCAGCTCATGAATACGCCGCCGCGTCCGAGCTTGAACTCCATGGGGCTTCCGCAGAGCGGGCAGGTAAATTCTTCAGGAACCGCGCCGAGTGAGGTAGCTTTCGGGAGCGAATCCTTGGCCTTCACGGCCTTCGAGAACGGACCGTAGAACTCGGAGAGGGTTGCCTCGTACCCGCGCTCGCCGCGCGCGATCTCGTCGAGTTCGTCCTCCATCTCTGCCGTGAACGAATCAGATATGTAGTCCGCGAAATGCTCTTCGAGCCATCCGGAGACGACCATGCCGGTAGCAGTGGGGGTGAGGGTGCGTCCGGTCTTCTCAACGTAGCCGCGGTCCTGGATAGTCTTCATGATGGACGCGTAGGTAGACGGGCGGCCGATGCCGCGCTTCTCGAGCTCCTTCACGAGCCCCGCTTCGGTGTAGCGATTCGGCGGCTCGGTCTGCTTCTCAAGAGAGCCGAGGGAGATGAGCGTGAGCGGTTCGCCTTCAACGAGTTTCGGAAGCTCGACGTCTTCGCCACGCGCCCTCGTATCAAGCGCAAGCCATCCTGGGAACGTGACGCGGGAACCCGTAGCGGAGAAGAGCGGGATATCGCAGTTTGCCTTCGCCTTCACGCTCGTGCGCTGAAGTTTCGCGGATGCCATCTGGCTTGCCATAGCGCGGGTGCGGATCAGGGTATAGAGCGCCTGCTCGTCGCCGGTAGCGCCCGCATTCTCGCGGCTCGGGTCCGTAGGACGCACCGCTTCGTGCGCTTCCTGCGCGTTCTTGCTCTTAGTCTGGTACGCGCGCACCTCGACATAATCCTTGCCGAACTGACCCTCCACCGCGCGGGCGAGCGCCGCCTTGGCGTCGGCTCCGAGATTCACGGAGTCGGTACGCATGTACGAGATGTGTCCGGCCTCGTATAGCTTCTGCGCGGCGCGCATGGTGCGCGAAGGAGAGAAGCCGAGGCGGGTTGAGGCTGCCTGCTGAAGGGTTGAGGTGGTGAACGGCGGGCGCGGCTGACGTTCTTCGGAGCGCTCCTTCACTTCCGCAACGGTCCAGGACGCAGCGCGTCCTTCGTTCACGATGCGTTCCGCTTCCTTCGGGTCGGTAGGCTCCTTGACGCACGCGGCAGGGAATTCGCTCTTCCCCTTGAACACGGCGTCCAGCGTGTAGTACGTCTCAGGCACGAACGCCTGGATCTCGCGCTCGCGCTCAGCGAGGATGCGGAGCGCGGGAGACTGCACGCGTCCTGCGGAAAGCCCGTAGCGCACCTTCTTCCATATGAGGCCGGAGAGGTCGTAGCCCACGAGGCGGTCGAGCACGCGGCGCGCTTCCTGCGCGCGGCGCAGGTGTTCGTCGATTGCGCGCGGATGCGCGAGCGCTTCTTCGACAGCAGCCTTTGTGATTTCGTGGAAGACTACGCGCTGCGGCTTCTTCAGTTTCGCCGCTTCCTTCACGTGCCAGGCGATAGCCTCGCCTTCGCGGTCGGGGTCAGTCGCAAGATATATCTCCTCGGCCTTCTCTGCGGCCTTCGCGATCTTCTCGATAACCTCGCGCTTGTCAGCGGATATCACGTACTTCGGGACGAAGCCATCCTCGATATCCACGGCGTCCTTATTCGATTTCGGGAGGTCGCGGACGTGACCCACGGACGCAAGCACCTCGTACTCCTTGCCGAGGTATTGCTGGATGGTGCGCGCCTTTGCAGGCGACTCTACGATAAGAAGCCGTTTAGCCATGTGTGTACCCACAGATACCCCGCATACCTATATATGGTCAAGCGTGGAGGCTGCGTGAAGAGTCTAGATCCTGCGCCACGCGCCGTACGTTTCTTTCACCAGACCCTTGAGATCAAGCGCCAGAAGCGCCACCAAGGCTTCGTCCGGAAGGAGTCCCGAGCGGCGGATGAGCTCGTTGCGCGGCATGGGGGTAGCGAGCACGTCATAGAGCTGTTCTTCGGCAGGAGACAAGAGCGGAAGCGATTGCTGCTTCTCTTCAGCAGCAATCCCCAGTGCTTCGAGGATATGCTCTGGCTCGGTGATGAGACCCGCACCCAGCCGCAGGAAGAGGTGGTTGCCGTGCCCGTTCTCGTCTAGGATGCGGTGCGGGATGCACAGGAGGTCGCGGTTATAGTCTGCGGCCATGCGCGCCGTTATGAGCGTGCCCGATTTCTCGGCCGCTTCGATCACAAGCACCGCGTCTGCGAGTCCTACCATGATGCGGTTGCGTGAAGGGAAATAGTACGGGCGCGCTCCTTCTTCCGGCGGATGCTCCGCAAGCAGCGCGCCGCCTGACGCGAGTATGTACATCGCAAGCGCGTAGTTCGTGCGCGGCGCGATAGTCTTGTTCGCGAGCCCAGAACCAGGGATCGCGATGGTATGGAGTCCCGCTTCGAGCGCGGCGCGGTGCGCGCACGCGTCAGCGCCGAGCGCGAGCCCCGAGACAATCGAGATCGGGTAGCCGGCGAGTCCGGACAGGAGATACCGGCAGGCCGCTTCGCCGTACGGAGAGAGCGCCCTCGATCCCACTACCGCAAGCCGCTTCACGTCCCTTCCTGGAAGGGACCCGCGCAGCCAGAGCTTTTCCGGAGGTTGCGGTATCTCAAGGAGCGATCCGATGCCGCGTTCCTCGTATTCCTCCTTCAGGATCTCCTCGATATCCGCCATACCCGGGAAGCATACCGAAGGGAGATAAAGAAAATATAAAATCCTCAGCTTTTCGTAGCCGCGGTCCTGCCGTACAATGGCGGGAACATGCTCGATATCCATTTCATCCGCGAGAACGCGGACCTCATCAAGGCGGGCGCCCTGAAAAAGCACATCGAGGTCGACATCGACCGCCTCCTTCAGGCTGACGACGAACGCAAGCGCCTGCGCCAGGAGCTCGATAGCCGCCGCGCCGAGCAGAACCGCGCGAGCCAGACCATCGCGCTCGCTAAGGGCGAGGAGAAGGAGAAGCTGCTCGAGGCGATGCGCCACGTGAAGGAGGGAATGGCTGAGATTGAGGAGAAGTACAAAGCGGTGATGGAGGAGTGGCAGACCCTCATGCTTTCAGTGCCGAACCTTCCGGACATGACGGTTCCCGAAGGAGAGAGCGATGCGGACAACGTCGAGGTGAAGCAGTGGGGCGAGCGCCCGACGTTCGCATTCGCTCCGAAGGACCATGTCGAGCTCATGACAAAGAACGGCATGGCAGACTTCGAGCGTGGCGCCAAGGTCGCAGGGTTCCGCGGGTACTTCCTCAAAGGCGACGGCGTCCTGCTTGCGAATGCGGTATCGAACCTCGCGCTTTCGCATTTTTCAGGGAAGGGCTTCATGCCCATGATTGTGCCGTCCTTGGTGCGTCGCGAGACGTTCATGGGAACCGGATACCTGCCGCAGGGCGAAGAGGATCTCTACAGGACCCAGGACGGCGAGTACCTCGCAGGAACGGGCGAGGTGGCAACCATGGGGTACTACATGGACGAGACCCTCGAGAAGAGCCAGCTTCCGGCGAAGTTCCTCTCGTACTCTCCGTGCTTCCGTCGCGAGGCGGGAAGTCACAGCAAGGACACGAAGGGGCTCATCCGCGTGCACGAGTTCTTCAAGTGGGAGCAGGTCGTCTTGTGCGAGGCGTCGCACGAGACGTCAGTGGCGCTCCATGAGGAACTCACGCGCAATGCCGAGGAGTTCCTCGAGAAGCTTGGGCTCCCGTACCGCGTCGTCGTGAATTGCGGCGGAGACCTCGGCCTCGGGCAGGTCAAGAAGTACGACATCGAGGCGTGGATGCCGTCGCAGGACACATATCGGGAGACGCATTCCTCTTCCTATTTCCATGATTTCCAGACGCGCCGCCTGAACCTCAGGTACCGCGACGAGGACGGATCGCTCAAGTTCGCGCACTCCTTGAACAACACCGCGGTTGCCATGCCGCGCGTACTCACGATGATCGTCGAGAACTTCCAGCAGGAGGATGGCACCGTCCGCGTCCCCGACGCGCTCGTACCGTATGTCGGAAAGGAGGTCCTGGGACATACAGCCTAAGGCGAAGAAGGCGCAGGCTCCTGCGCCCACGCCCGCAGCACGCCCGAAGCGCTCTATGGACATGCGCGCGTCTGCTCGAAAGCCTGCTGCAGCACCTGCTCCCGTAGCGGTCCCGGCCTCAAAGAAGAACGTCACCATTTCGCGCAAGAAGACGGCGAAAGTCGAGCCGAAAGAGCCACTCAAGAAGCGGCGTAAGAAAGCGAGGAAGGCGCTCCTCATAGCGCTCGGCATCGTCACGGTGCTTTTCCTCGCGCTCCTCATATATCTTTCATGGCTTCCGGCGCTTCGCGTGTCTGCCGTTCAAGCAGACGGTCCGCACGCTGAAGCGGTGAAGCGGTTGGTAGAAACGGGTCTCCAAGGAACGCACGCGTTCGTGCTCCCGCGCAACTCGCTCTTCTTCATCCCGGAAGAGGATATCCGCGCACGTATCCTTGATGCGCATCCGGACATCGAGGCGGTCTCTATCCGCGCCGAAGGCCTTACGACGCTTTCGGTATCAACAACCGCGCGCGCCGAAGCGTACGTATGGTGCGGCACCTCAACGGAAGTCACGTTCGGCACCTGTTTCAGCGCGAACGCCGAGGGGCTCATCTTTGCGCCGGTTCCTCCGGAAGTCGCGTCGACCTCGGCGGCGTTGCGCATCTACGCGCCTATCGCAGGGCAACAGGGAGAGTCTCCGGTTCGCGCGCGTATCGAGAGCGCGGACCGCATCCCGGGCGTGCTGTTGTTCGTGAAGGCTATGCGCACGCTCGGCGCCGATGTCACGGCGCTCGCGTTCCGTGCGGACGAGGCAGACCTTTATACGGAGGCAGGCACCCGCATCACGTACGTGCTCGGACGCGAGGAGCAGGCAGCAGGCATCGCAGCGAGCGCGTTCCCGCAGCTCTCTCTGAACGACGGATCTATCCAGTACGTGGACCTAAGGTTCCCCGGGAAGGCGTATTTCAAGCGAAGAGGGGAAGTGCAGATAGAGGAATAGCAAAAGGCCGGGTGCAGCGTGCTGCGCCCGGCCCTTAGTCCCCTTCGGGACCCGTTTCGCCAAGAAGGCGGTTTTCAAGGAGGAACCTTCGATGCGAGTCGAGGAAGTCCTCTTTGCTTCGCAGAATGCTTAGGGGCAGGAAGTCAGACTCGAGCCCATCCGCAGGATTGCTTCTGCGTAGAAGCCTGTCGATGGGCAAGGAAGCTCGGTAGAAGCGGATCGCGTGCTTGTTCAGCTTATGTGAGTGGTGATTGCGGCGCGTGCGGACTTCCTTTTTTATTGAATCGCCGATACGTCTCAGGTTTAGGCCGTAGATGTTTATTCCGGTCTGTCTGGTCGTCGTGCGACGAGCAGTATCCAGGCTGTCCTGTTCTTGTTCCATTTTAGGACCGCCGGGAAGCCTCCACTGGCGAGTTCCTGGTCCGTCACTGTTACGGATGCAAAGGACTTTGGCGCCTCCTTGCTCTCCCTCGTGCGTCACGAAGACGTACGAGGACCAATCCTTATACATGTGTACCTCCGTGGTTTGAGGGGTGTCCGCACGCACTTTACGCGAAGCGGTCCGCATTGTCGAATAACGCTTCTGCCGGTAGGATGCCGCTATGGAATCGTTCTGGAACACGCTCCCAAAGCCCTTCTTCGTCCTTGCGCCTATGGCGGACGTGACTGATCCTGCGTACCGCTCGCTCATCGCGTCTGTTGGGAAGCCGGACGTAACCTGGACCGAGTTCGTGTCCGCAGACGGGCTCTATCACATGCGCGACAGGAAGGGCATTCCGGACGATGAGAACCCGCTAATGCGCGACCTCCAGTTTTCAAGCGAAGAGCGTCCTATCGTCGCGCAGCTCTTCTCGAGCAACCCGGAATCCATGGCGTATGCCGCGCAGCTCTGCGCAGAGCTCGGCTATGACGGTATCGACATCAACATGGGCTGCCCGGACAAGTCCATCGAAAAGCAGGGCGCAGGGGCCGCGATGATCAAGAACCCCGAGAAAGCGAAGGAGATCATCCGTGCAGCGCGCACCGCTGGAATCCCGGTGTCCGTGAAGACGCGCATCGGCTACAACCAGGAAGCCATCGACGAATGGCTGCCGAACCTGCTGGAGGAGAATCTTCCTGCGCTTACGGTCCACCTGCGCACGCGCAAGGAAATGTCCAAAGTTCCGGCGCACTGGGACCTCATGCCGCATATTGTAGCGCTCAGGGACCGCATCGCTCCAGATACCAAAATCATCGGAAACGGCGATGTCGAGACGATCGCAGAAGCGCGACAGAAAGCGCACGACACCGGATGCGACGGCGTTATGATCGGGCGCGGCATCTTCGGGAACCCGTGGGTGTTCGCGGGACGCGCCAAGGAAGATACGCAGCGGGACGAGAAGCTCGCGGCGCTCCTCTCGCTCGCGCGCGATTTCGAGAAGCTCCAGCCTGCAAAGTCGTTCCATCTGGTGCGTAAGCACGTGAAGGCATTCACGGCAGGGTTCGAGGGTTCCGCGCAGCTGCGTGCCGCGCTTATGGAGACGCAGGGCGCTGACGACATGGAGCGCGTGATCAAGGAAGCGGCGTAGTATACTTCCCGCATGGCGCATCAATCGCTCTACAGGGCCTATAGGCCGCAGTCCTTCAAGGACGTCGCGGGGCAGGATCAGGTGGTGAAGCCGCTTGAGGAGCAGATTGCAAGCGGGAAAGTAGGGCATGCGTATCTCTTTGCGGGATCGCGCGGCCTTGGGAAGACTTCCATCGCGCGCATCTTTGCGCGCGAGCTCAAGACCGATGAGCGCGATATCTTCGAGCTCGATGCCGCATCGAACAACGGCGTGGACGAGGTACGTGCGCTTAACGAGAGCGTGCATACGCTCCCGTACAACTCAGAACGGAAGGTGTATATCCTTGACGAGGCGCACATGCTCTCGAAGTCCGCATGGAACGCCCTTCTAAAGACGCTCGAGGAACCGCCTGCGCACGTAGTGCTTATCCTCGCTACCACTGAGATTGAGAAGGTTCCAGAAACCGTTCGTTCCCGTTGCCAGGTATTCCAGTTCAAGAAGCCGACGCGTGCAGGGCTTGCGATGCTCGTCACGGCGGTATCAAAGAAAGAAGGCTATGCGATTGAGCCCGCTGCCGCAGACCTCATCGCGCATTTGGGAGACGGCTCGTATCGCGACGCGCTCTCGGTGCTCGAGAAGGCGCTCGCATCTGCAACCGACAAGAAGCTTTCGCGTGAGGACGCCGAGAAAGCTACAGGCGCTCCGCGCCATGCGCTCGTGCATGCGCTTGCGGCAGCGCTGTCAGAAGGAAGCGCGGACAAGGCGCTTGAGACCATACGGACCGCGTCAGCGCAGGGTGTAGATATCCCGCTTTACCTTTCGCTGGTGCTCGAGTATCTTCGCCAAGTCCTTCTTATGCGCCATGCGTCAGAGCTTCGCAAGGAGATAGCTGAAGAGCTCGGAGAGGACGCGTATCAGGAAGCGCTTACGCTCGCTGAGGCGAAGGAATCGAAGCTCACGCACGAGACGCTTCGCGCGTTCCTCGATGCGTCCGCTCGCATCCGGTTCGCGCCGGTACCGGAGCTCCCGCTTGAGCTTGCGGTGCTCGATCTCTCTTCCTAGCCTATGCGTATGCTCGCGCCCATTTTCCGCTACCTGCTTCCGGTGGCGCTCGTCGGCTTAGTCGCGCACTACGCGCTCTCGGACATCAAGGATCCGCCGCGATGCGCAGAGCCTATCGCATACACCGTGCTTTCTCCTGATCCTCGGTTCGAGCTCTCTCAGGAGGCGTTTATAACTGCAGCTGAAGAGGCGGCTCAGGTCTGGAACGAGGCCGCGGGCAAGGAACTATTCCGAAGGGGCGATACTGGCATAGGCATATCGCTCGTGTACGACGAGCGGCAGGAAGCGCTCGCGCTCGGGGATTCCATCGAAGCGGGGCAGCAGGAGTACCGCGCCATGAAGGAGGAGATAGATAATCTTAGGACTCGATACGAAGAACTAAAGACATCTTACGAACGAGCAGTATCGAAGTACGAAGCGGATGTCGCCCAGTACGAGCGCGATGTAGCGTCCTGGAACGATCGCGGGGGCGCGCCGCCGTCCGTGTACGCGCAGTTCGCGGTGCGCAAGGCGACGCTCGAGAGGCAGCAGGCGAGCCTTGGGAGCGAGGCGGCACGTATCGAATCCTTAGGAAGGGATATTAACGTTCGCGTCGGGTCCTTGAACGGTCTCGTGGAGCGGCTGAACCAGAACGCAGAGATATTCAACGAGACGCTCGGGCACGATTTCGACCAAGGACACTACACCGCAGACGGGGATTCTGAACAGATTACGGTATATACGTTCGAGAGCCGTGAGGAGCTGGTGCGTGTGCTCGCGCATGAGTTCGGACACGCGCTCGGGATCGGGCACACCGAAGATCCAGAGTCTTTGATGTATCCGTACAACTTCGGTATCTCGGTTTCGCTCACCGAAGAGGACCTGGCTGCGCTTAGAGAAGCGTGCGCATCCTAGCTTGCGAGGAGCGTCGTTTGCGGGCAGGATATCCGTATTGGGAGATCGTCTAATGGTAGGACACCGGGTTTTGGTCCCGTCAATCTAGGTTCGATCCCTAGTCTCCCAGCCAACTCGTGCTAGGTTATCGCGCTCGAGACGCGTCAATAAACAAAAGGCATTTTGAAGCTCGAAATTCGAGTCCTAATCCCGTGCGAAGTAGTTAAGATTCGAACCCCTCTAACAAAAGACCTTATTCAGTATGGTTGAGGATTTTAGCAGAGGGCAGTTGGCTTTAAATCTGTAGCCACGAGGTCCGCCTACATTCCATTTAGTTTTGATTTCATAAACTCGATCTCACCCTGCTGACCTGATGTAATGCCAGTACAGAGTGCTTTCAGCTCTGGGTCTTGAAGCTTAGTCTTACTGCACATCAAGATTGCTCCGGCGTGATGCGGAATCATGGACTTCAGAAATTGCTCATCAGATATACCGACTTGCTGCCTAATACTTATCCAAAAAATAACAAGCAAAACCAAACCTCCAACAATAATTCCTATATTCAATTTCTTATTCCCATACATCGTTCCCATGAAGAGCATTTCAAGCACTATCATCGGGGAAGTCATGAGTCCTGCCATATAAAACTGATTCCAGTTCGGAAGCGCATTTCCAAGCACATTCACCATGGCGTACATCAAAATGTACATGGCAGCAAAGGAGATGAGTATCATGAGTCCGAACCGAGCATACATATTGGTCATTTTCATATAAATAAAGTATAGCTCTATGCTAGAACCAGAAGCGGTATACTAGAGACATATGTCTATAAGTGCTAAAAAGCTCCTGTCCTGGACGTCAATTGTACTTGTCGGGCTTGTGCCACTTTTTATGTTGGTTTTCATGGCTATGCCTATGGATCACAGTATGGGCGGTTGCCCATTCATGCAGGGCGAGACTTCTATGTGTCCTATGTCAATTTTTGATCATCTTAGTAGTTGGCAGTCTACGTTTACAGCTCTCCCTCTAGAAATTCCTACTTTTATAGTGCCGGTTCTTGCGCTCGCATGGTTTTGGCTTGCCGTCCCGAAGCCTGAGCGCCCGCCCGGGTATCGTAGGCGCTTCTATCCTGCTACACCGCTTCTACAAGAACTTTTCTCCAGCGGCATTCTTAATCCAAAAGCTCCATAAGCGACTACTTTCTTCTTACTCAATCTAACTAAATCTTATGGAAAAGAATGTAATTGTAGTTGGTCTTATTGCGCTCATTATCGGTGCAGGAGGTGGCTATGCACTAGCCGCAAGTAAGGCACCGGTAGCTCCGCAGCAGGCAACTGGTGGACATATGATGCCTGACGGCTCAATGATGGGCGGTTCGAACAGTGGCATGCAGGGAGAAATGGATTCAATGATGCAGGCACTTAACGGTAAGACAGGAGATGCTTTCGACCAGGCCTTCCTTACCGAGATGATTATGCATCATCAGGGGGCGGTACAAATGGCACAGCTCGCGCTCCAGAATGCGAAGCATCAAGAGATTAAGGATATGGCGCAGAACATTATTACTGCCCAGAACACTGAGATAAAGCAGATGCAGGATTGGAAAACGTCTTGGTACGGACAGTAAGATGAAGAGCGCAATTATTATTGTTTCTCTTATTGCAGTAATAGGAGCATTGCTGTATTTCTCCCAAAGTCCACAGAAGCCGATAGGGGAACTTACGAATCGTGAGCTAGCACTTCTGTGCGATGACGAAATGGCCGGAGGATTCCATATTCATCCAATGCTCGAAATCGTGGCGAATGGAGAGAACGTCCCTGTTCCATCAAATATTGGCGTTCAGCAGACGTGCATGACAGCACTCCACACGCATACGCCTGATGGAGTCATCCATGTCGAGTCTCCTGAGAAACGGGACTTCACGCTCTCAGACTTCTTCGCGGTATGGGATCAGCCATTCAGCAAAGATGAGATCCTCAGCTACAAAGCAGATGCTACACATCGAATACGTATTACCGTAGATGGTACAGGGGTAGATACCTACGAAAACACTGTACTCAA
The DNA here is from genome assembly GCA_036405415.1 of Minisyncoccota bacterium. Taxonomy (GTDB): domain Bacteria; phylum Patescibacteriota; class Minisyncoccia; order Phycocordibacterales; family Phycocordibacteraceae; genus C7867-001. The sequence goes on along the minus strand of DASWXP010000002.1, from coordinate 225,923 downwards.
AGATGGGGAACACATCGTTATTAGCTACGAACCAATCTAAGTATGTATATCTGTCCGATGCATCCAGAGATTCGCCAGGAAGGTCCTGGTAAGTGTCCTAAGTGTGGGATGGTTCTCGTGCCTGAAGGTAGCGAAAAAGCAACGCCCAAGCATGTAATGGAAGATCGAGGACTGGGTCCAATAACTTGGAAGAGTTATATACCGCTTATCGTTATCTTCAGCCTCCTGACGGCATCAACCATTGCCGTATCTCTAGCTGACTACTACAACGATACCTTTGCGCTCACCAGTACCATCGGGTACTTCATGGCAGGATTCTTTATCGTCTTTGCAGGCTTCAAGCTCCTAGATCTAAAGGGATTCGCTGAGGGGTATTCAACGTATGACCTATTGGCGCAGAAGTGGATGGGATATGGATATATCTATCCATTCCTTGAACTCGCATTCGGTCTCCTCATGCTTGCTGGAATACATAACCCAGCTCTGCTCTGGGTAGAGCTTCTTGTTATGCTATTCAGCGGCCTTGGAGTCGCTATCAAGATTGCTCGCAAGGAAGAATTCTTGTGTGCGTGTCTGGGTACGTTCCTTAAAGTACCGCTTACCAAGATTACTCTCATTGAGGACTTTGGAATGGCGGCACTAGCAGGACTGTTATTGATTCTAATCTAGACAGCATAGAGCTAACAAAAAGAGGCCCATATGGGCCTCTTTTTGTTATGGAGATAAAGTAATGACTTTCTCCTTTAAAAGAATCTTGCTCCTTAAACATCCGAGTAATTCTCGTTTTTCAGTATCAGCTCCTTCGCGCAGAAGGTATTTTGCATAGTTCCGTATATCTATATCCCTGATCTCAGTTTTACTCTTAATGCCCAGAAAAGACTGCTGGAATTTCCTCAGTCGCTCAACCTCAGACTTTATCTTTTCCTTAACTCCTATCTCGCTAATATCTATTCGATCCATAAGTTCCACGAATTGATCTATAAGTGCTGGCTCATTTATATAGCCGCTCTTGCACGCTCTATCTTTTGACTTGTTACATCCGTAGTAGACGTGGCGATGAACATTCCCGTTCTTCTGCTTCTTAAACTTCTCGTCAGCCGTTATTCCCGAGCCACAAAGGCCACAGGTAATTAGTCGAGTAAACGCAAACTCCTTATTCTCCGATCTAACGAACTGGCTCTTAACCTGCTCCTGAACTAGATCGAACAGCTCTTTGGAAACAAGTGGCTCGTGTTTGCCCTGATACCAGTTTCCCGAGTTCTTCGGATATTCAAATACTCCGTAATAGAAATGATTTTCAAGGATGGTGAAAATGTTACTTAGACTCAGATTCTTGTTTCCCGCAGCGGTCTTAAAGTTCAGATCAAACTTGAGCCAGTTATAGATCTTCCTGCCACTCCACTTCTCATACGCTACTTTCTCGAAAACTTTCTTTATAATCGGTCCTCGTTCTGGATCTATCAATGTCTCGCATTTTCGGTCCATTCGTTTTTCTTTGAGATATCCAGTTGGGGCAGGAGCTGGCCAGAGTCCCATTTCTACTCTCGTCTTCAGTCCTCGTTTTACGTTGATACTTTTATTGTCATTTTCTAGTTTTGCTTGGGAACACAGAATCATCAGGAGAAACTTCTCGCTCGGTGTATTCGTAAATGTCTGTCCATACGTGCGTATTTGGACTAGCCGTCTCTCATCCATTAGATCTACGACTGACCCAAGATCACCAGCGTTTCTGCTTAAACGGTCGGGATGCCAGACCAGGATTCCATTGAATCGTTCTCTTCTTAGGTCTTCTAGAATTTCTTTGAATACGGGTCTTTGCCCTGAGTCTTTGGCTGAATGGGCTTCTCGTCTTATATCTACGATTTCCAGATTCTCCCGTTCGGCTATTTGCATCATCTCCTTCACTTGAGAATCTATGGACAGTGCTTGCTTCTCGTCGGACTCGGTAGATTTACGGGCATAGAGGACGTACTTAACCTTAACTGCTATGGGTATGTTTGCTTGGCCTATTAAGGCTGAAAATTGATCTGTTTGCATATATCGCTATTTCAATTTAGTAAGAGCCTCCTTTCGGAGGCTCTCCATGTCTCGTAATACTTTCAGGTAGACCCGTCGATTTTTATTCGTTCTTTGATGGGTATTGAGCCAATCAATTAGTTCATCAGGGACGTAGGTGGCCAGGGAGGTGTAGGTGGCTATTAGCTCCTCAATCCGTTCAATAATCGCCCGCTTCAGATCTTCCTTAGGGTGGGGAAGAAAGGAAATACGGTTCAGGTAGGCACTGTCGGCTTCTTTCGTAAAACGGTAATGGTCTGCTTTATCTAGTATTTTGTCCCTGTCCTCCACCTAGTAATTGATGCCAGACAGGTGGCCGGTGCATAGTCTATGCAGAACTAGGGATTCGTCGCATGGTCGTGGACAGGCTTAGCAAACCCTAAGAACTGCGATACCATTAGAAGACGGCAGGGGAACCTGCCTACAATTAAATAAAAATGGCCTAACCCCTTTGGTTTCCAAAGGATATGGTCGAAAATCCGAACCAACGTAAAAACCCCGTCATCAGGGTCGTTGGTTCGGTTACCTAGGGAAACTTAGGTAGGGATACTCGTAAGGGTCCTCCTGGTGGCGGGATTTTTGTGTATCTGGCCATCGGGAATTACAAAACCGAACCAACAACAAAATGGCTAAGCAAGAAATGATATGTGCGTCATGCGGACACGTAGGTAGTCCTCGTACGGCAATTAAGGGAAGTATGTTGATAGAGATAGTTCTATTCCTCTGCTTCATCATTCCGGGAGTTATCTACTCAATATGGCGATCAACCTCTCGATATAAAGCATGTCCAGTGTGTGGATCAACGGGTATGATCCCAGTCGATTCTCCGGTAGGGAAGAAGCTTCTTGCAGATCAAGGGAAAGAGTAATTACCGCCAGCTCTTCTTACGAGGCTTCTTATTGTCGGGTGGAGGAGTGTCTGGCACTTGAGTCTCGTATTCCTTCTTCCACTTCTCGAATAAGACTTTGGCGCGTTCTTCGTCTCCCTTGGCTACGATGTGATCCCACTTCTCCATAAAGTCATCGACTTCTGCTTCCTGTCTCCGTGACATCTCTTCATCGATGTACCCGCGTGAATTCGCTATCTGTTGCTCAACCTTATGTTTCTGAGCTCCTTCAGCAAGAAGGCGAGAGTGTAGAAGGAGATCATCTGCATCGATCCTATGAACATATGGTCGCCGGAAGTCAGGATGTTTGTGGCTTAGCCAATACTTCGTATACATGGCATCTTTCTTCTTGATGCCTTCCAGTACGTTGCTTATGGCCACGTCACTAACAAGACCCGTACCTAGTGATACGGCTTCATTAACACGAGCGAGAAAGTCCTCGTCCTCCTTCATCCAGCGATAGAAGGTGTTTCTGGAAATACCGACTTTGTCGCAAGCAATTTGGATCAGTGGAGTTTTCTCGAGTTCTTCTACAAGCCTATCAAGCAGTGCTTTGGTCTTTTTCATACACTGCTTTCTTACCTGTCATCTTCTCGTACCTACGTACGATAAGATCACAGAACTGCGGTTCAAGCTCGCAGCCGTAAACCTTGCGACCGAGTGACTCTCCGGCTATAAGCGTACTGCCTGATCCAAGGAAGCTATCAAGGATGATGTCTCCTGGCTTCGTGCAGCGCTTAATGGCTCGCTCGTGGAGCTGAGGCGGCTTAGAGGTGGCGTGCTCATAGTCTTTCGCTGAAAGACGCTTTGCAGTCCAGACATCTACTTCATCAAGTAGGTCATTCCCTGAGCTCATCTCCTTGTTCATGACCTCATTCAGATTCTGCATGGTGTCAGCTAAATAAGGCTTTCCACGAACTCCGTACACTACTGGCTCGTATACCTTGTTGAACGCCACACTAGGGACTGGATTGTGATTGTTCTTAAGCCAGAGACATACGCGCTTATTGGTTATGCCAAGCGTTCTATAGATCTCCTGAACCACGCCGATATATACCTGATCGCACCAGTAGAAGACATGGGTATCTTTCGAGGACACGGCTAGTGCCGCTTCCATACTGTCTCTCAGGAAGGTTCGATATTCCTCGAAGGAGCGAGAATCGTTTACCTTGCCACCGTACTCCTTATTCCCGCTAACCCCACCGTCATAATTGATGTCGAGATTATAGACAGGGTCGGAGTAAATCATTGAAGCCTTCTGATTGCCCAGGAGCCGCTTAAGGTTCTCAGATTTGGTCGAGTCTCCGCAGAGGATTCTATGGTGGCCTAGAGTGATTACGTCTCCAAGCTTAGTCTTGGGTTTCTTAATTTGTTTCAGCTCATTTTCAACATCGAACTCGTCGTCTGCTACTTCCTTATCCTTGTCCCATATCTCTCCGATCTCTATCTCATCGAAGCCCGCGAATTCAAGCGTGGTTAGGTCGAACGATTTCAGAAGATCAAAGTCCCAATCACCGCCAAGCTTGTTGGAGGCTATGAGATATTCTTTTGACTCTTGCTCGGTGAGCTTCCGAGAAGGGAAGCGTACATCTATTAGTTCATCGCCTCGGCCAAGAAGCTGAAGCGCTTTGATACGTTGATGACCTGCGAGAATATTTCCATTGGTATCGATGGCTGGAATCTCTACCAAGTTGTACTTCTTAAGACTGCGCTTAAGATCCGCCATCTGATGGTCGGTTATAGAACGAGGATTCACATCTTGGGGAACGAGGTCGTTCACTCGCTTCTGGACCGTAGTCCAAGAGAGTCTTTGCATACGGCAGTGACATCTAGTTGTAAGGTCAACCGCGCCTCTTTCAAGGGAACGTCTCCTCAATCGGGAGCTAGTATCGCAGGCTTTTAACTAGATGCCTCTTTCTGTGTCTCAAGTATAATTGCTAAGAGTGTAAAATGTCAAATAAATATTTGCATTTTACTCTGAGATTTGCTATAATAGGGGTATGCATCGAATACAAAAGCAGCTTCTAGACCTCATTGCGACCCACAAGGACTTCGGTTCCTACAGCCTGCGCAAGATCGCGGACATGCTTGGCGCGGCAGGAAAGCCCCAGACCGCCAAGTACCACCTTCAGCAGCTTGAGAAGGCGGGACTAATTCAGATGAATCTGGAAGAGGGGATAATTCGTCTCGTAAACAAGGGGTACAGCAAGGCAAGTCCGAGCCCAATCTACTCTCTGCCTGTGGTTGGTGCAGCGAACTGCGGTCCCGCAGCCATCTTTGCCGAGGAGAACGTGGATCAGTATCTCAAGATTTCCTCTTCGCTTCTTCCGCGCAACAAGAAGGGTCTCTATGCTCTTATTGCTGACGGCGATTCGATGAACAAGGCGGAAGTGGAAGCAGGTAAGACCATTGAAAGTGGTGACTTCGTGTTGGTTGATAGCGAACAGAAGACATACCGAAATGGGGACATTGTCGTGGCGGTGATCGACGGACTCGCCACAATTAAGCGTTACCGCGAGGATAAGGCGCACAACCGCATCGTACTGGAGGCAGATTCAACGGAGAAATACCTACCAATCTTCATTCATGAGGGCGATGAATTCCTCTTGAGCGGGAAAGTAGTGGGAATTATTAAGAATCAATTTTAGGTATGACGAAGAAGTACATTAAAAATGCAGGTAAGAAGTGGAACCCCGAAGAGGTGAAGCAGCTCAAAGAGCTCGCAAAGGGTAATACGCCAACGCGCGTGATTGGGCTTAAGCTCGGTAGGCCTGAAGCAGGAGTACGTGCGAAGGCTTCTGAAAAGAAGATTAAGCTTGCGCCGCCAAATCAGTCGCCATACAACCGTAGAAAGAAATAGTATGCCTACCTCAGCCACAGCAGCAGAGCCAACAGAGGCTCCAAAGATTAAGGCCACTGACGCGGTGGTTTTTGAGCTGTGGACGCGTGCAGGTGGTAGATGCGAATTTCACGGATGTAATGCGTATCTGCTTGAAGATGAACTGACCACCAATGAGGTAAGGCTTTCTAATATCGCCCATATAGTGGCGCGATCAAAGGGTGGTCCTCGGGGTAATGATCCTATGCCAATTGCAGAAAGGAATCAGATTTCAAATCTCATGCTCCTTTGCACCAAGTGCCATGCAGTTATCGATAAGGTGGATCAGTATCCGAAAGATCTTCTGCTCAAGTATAAGCACGAGCACGAATCACGTATTAGGTACCTCACAGGTTTGGGTGTCGAGCATGAGACCGTAGTTCTTCGAATAATGGGTAATATTCGAGGAGACGCAGTCTCTATCTCAAATGAGGAAGTGCGAACTGCTGTTCTGGATGCAGGTAGGTACCCTCGTTACCTGGGTGATGACCGAGCAATCGAGATTGACTTGCAGTCCTTGCCTCAGGAAGTCGATGGTAGTTACTGGACTGCAGCTGTCGCGAAAGTGAATGAAGTTGTAGAACGGCAGATTTCTCCCGCTATAGAACGCCGTCAAGTCGGACATCTTTCGGTATTTCCTCTTGCCCGGATACCAGTTCTTGTTCACCTCGGTAACGCTTTGGGTGATAAAATTGCGTCAGATTTCTATCAGCACCATAGAGATGAACCGGCTGGCTGGCGGTGGCGCAGTGAAGATCCCGTACAGTTTGAGTGTAAACAAATTCAGCAGGGTACAGATCGGGAGAAAGTCGCCCTACTCCTATCGTTGAGCGGCAAGATAGGGACGGACACATTGCCCAATAGTATTGATGCTGAATTCACCATTTATGAAATAGCTCCCGTTGATAGAGAGCCAGGACGTTCGATTGTGACCACCAAGGAGACCTTGCACGCTTTCCAGCGGACATATCAGTCCGCACTCAGGGCAATTGAAAACGAACACGGAGCAAAAAGTAAGCTTCATCTCTTTGCTGCAGTTCCTGCACCTGTTGCGGTAATTTGCGGACGGGAATTACTTAAAGATGTAAGCCCTCAATTGCATGTGTATGACCGTATCGAAGAGGGGTACGAATTAGCATTAACAATTAACTAAAAGAATCGTATGACACCTAACGAATATTTGGATGACCTGCTTGCTTCGCAGAATCTCTCGGATTCTCAGGAGGAAGCTTTGCAGGCGCACAAGAAGGAAGTGACCGAGTTTCTTCGTGAAGAATTTGGTGATGATCCAGTAATAAAATATGCCGGATCAAGGGGAAAGGGCACAATGATTTGTGATCGGTACGACCTCGACATCGTTTGCTATTTTCCAAGCTCAGACGAACGCTCTCTGAAGGAGATTCGCGAAGACGTGGCGAGTCGTCTTGCTGAGAAGTATTTGCTTACGCACAAAGCATCGGCAGAACGTATCTTGGATCTGAAAGGCTCGGATGCTCCCGGCGACTTCCACATCGACGTGGTTCCAGGACGTTTCATCACAGACACCAAAGACGTCTTCATCCATCTGGTAAACGGCGATAAGCAGAGAATGCAAACGAATCTGAAAGTACATATTGATTATATCGTGAACAGTGGCTGCGTTCCGATGATTCGACTGGTCAAGCTCTGGGCTTATCGTAATAACTTGAAGATCAAGACGTTCGTACTGGAACTGTTCGTTGTAGAAGCTCTCTCTGGTTATCAGAGTAAGGGTGATCTTCGAAAGGCATTCCTTAAAGTAATGGAGTCTTTCAAGGATGACTTTGCTTCTATGCAGCTTGTTGATCCGGCGAACACAAACAACATTGTTTCTCAGCTGGTTGAAGATTCAGATAAGAGAGCTATTTCTCAGGCAGCTGAAGTAGTTCTTGAGAGAATCAAGGATTCGGATGAGGTCGAAGACTGGCAGGAGGCCTTTGTGGACACAGGCGAAACCTCGAAGTCAGTACGCACTGCGGCAGCAGCATCGGTTGCATATACGGCGGGGAATACTTTCACGCCAAACCGACCTTGGGGTGGCTATGATTCCGGAAAGTGAGAAGCAGTGGCTTAAAGAAAAGCTCCCGACCTTAAGCGTTAGTCCCGACGGTAGTGAGGTGAGTGGCAGTCTCACTTTTACTGCCGCGTACGATTCAAAGACAGGTTTTACATGGTTAATTCAGTCCGGACAGGTTGCGCCAGGTGAGGTGCTTACTGCGACATATAAGATACGTATTAAGCCAGGAAAGGAAGCTGACGATATTCCTATCCTCACAGTGGAAGATGACACGATAGAAAAAGTCCTAGATCGGCACTTTTATACGAGTGGTAATGCTTGCTTGTGCGGACCGGTCGAGAAACAAGAATTCCTAAGGACAGGCTATTCTTTTATAAAGTATCTCGATCAGCTCGTAGTCCCTTTCCTGTACGAGCAGACTTATTTCGACAAATACCATAAGTGGCCGTGGGGAGAATACGCGCATGGCGCAGCTGGTGTCTTCCAGTCCTTCGCTAGTGGTAATGGAACTGTTGAGGACGTTCAGGTGTGTCTCCGTCAACTGCGCAAGGACAAAAAATGGGATCGCATACGCGCGGTTCTTTCGGGAAGAGAGCGGGTAACGGAAATGAGCAAGTGCTTTTGTACTAGTCCTGGAAAAATCAGGCAGTGCCATCCCACTGCATGGATTGCCTTATTAAAATTGCGTTCCGTGATTCAGAGGCACAGTATTCGTCTAAGTCCATAACATGGAGCCTCGTCTAAAACCACATCAATATTACTCAGACCTCTACGACAAGCACACTGTCGAGAAATGCCGTTCGTGGGAGAAGCATACGCCGGACATTGAGGGACTGAAGCAGACGTATAAGGACAAGCACCCTGAGAAAGAGGTGGATGAGAATGAACTGATACGCACATCCAATGCGGTGACGCGTATAAGTCTCTATTTCATAAAGGGCAATAGATATCTGAAGAAAGAAGCGACGATTAGGGAGTGGATGCAAAGGGACGAGCGTAGCGATAAGTTCTACGAATCAGCCGTAGCTCCTGAAGACATAAGCTGCCTTACTTGCGGACGTCTAATGTTTGTAAGCTCGAAGATCCATCACTCGGCAGGACTCGACGGAAAGGATCGCGTCCTATTCTTCTACGACTGTGCTCAGGAGCATATGCCGCGTCGTGCGTTCTATGACGATGGGGAAGAATTCAGGCGAGAGAAGTCTACCTGTCCGAAATGTAAGGCAGAGGTCGTGGAGGAAGATAGGTCTACTGACGAGAAATGGTTTACGGTCGTTACCTGCCCGAATTGCGACTATACCGATATCTCAGAAATTGAGCGCATGGTCGATAGGTCAGACCCAGACTTTGAAAAGGATCGCGAGCGATTCTGCCTGAGCGAGAAAGAGGGTCAGGAGTTCATGGCAGCCAAGGCGAACCTTGAGGGGATCGGGCGGCTTATGGACGAGATAAAGGAGAAAGAGAAGAACAAGGAATCGTACGAGAAAATCGCAAAGCTCAAGAAGCTGAAGATTATAGAACTCGAAGAGTTGCTCGTTCCCGTTCTCGAAAAGGCGGACTACATAAAGCTCCAATTCAAGAACCCGGAGATTTCCAAGGATGTCGTCGTTCCATTCGTGGTGTATGAAAAGCGGCCTGATAGGGAGGGGTATGCCAGCTCCAAGGATCTGGAAAAGCTTATCAAAAAGACGCTCCAGGATACCAACTGGCGACTTATGACCGATGGTATTAGTTATCGTTTAGGTATGCTGGAAGGTCGTCTGCACGGATATGAAAGGGAGGAGGATTTACTGAAGCTAGTTAAGTCCAAATAGGTTTTTGCAATCAGAAAGAATCAGGTGTTTACTATCGAAATGAATCCGTTCACACGTCAAGAAAGCAGGCTTTCAAACACTCTTCAGTGGGTGAGTTTGTTTGCTGTCAGCTCGACCTTTTTCGGCTTCCTTGTCGTGAACAGCTATCTAGCGCTTTACGGCTTCTGGGACTTCAACTTCTTGAAAGTTCAGTACTTTACCGCAGGCAGCCTATTTCTCTTTTTTGTCGCTCTACCATCAACTTTCTTCTACGGTTTTCTTAAGGCAGTAGAAGTACTAAATAAGTATTTGAAAGAGAATAAGGGTGCCTTAAGGACAATATTTATCTCCGTACTAAAAGTCATATTATTTGGCCTGGCTTCCTCGTTGAGTTTTGTGCTCTTTGTATTTCCGCTTCTACTTGGCAGAACAATTAACCCACCGTCCTTCATATACTTTCTTGGTTTCGTCTGGGTCGCAATGATTTTCTTTGGTGTCTCAGTAGCAAAAAAATCTCATAAAGAGATTGCGCAGGCGCATTCCATGCGGATTACCTTGAAGAATATCGTGATCTACTTTGGCGCCTACTATCGTCTGCTGTACTTCCTCATTGCGCTGCCAATTTTACTTTTCATGTTCTCATTCTTTGTGTATTCATCTGTCCCTAGATATCTTGGCGGCGCTAAACCTGTTGCTGTAAGTATCGGACTAAACTCAAATTTCAATGGTGAGGAAATTGGAGTACAGAGTCCTTTCAACGCAATCATGGTCTATGAATCCGAAAATTCTGTACTGATTCTCATTGATGGTGGAACCTATCTAATTAAGCAAGCAGACATTAGCTACGTGAAGTATCTCGCTACCATTGCAAAGATCCATGGACTTCAAGACTTTACGAATCTGACCTCTACCACAACTAAAGGGAGTAACTAGTGCACAGGGAGCGGTTTCTATGAAAATGCTAGTCTATTGATAGCGGTAGAAGCACCTTGATTCTATATATCTATAGCCGTCCTCATTAAGGGGGTAATCGAACGACGTCCCGCACGTAGAAATGAGAGACGCTGCCTCTGTGGGGCAGCGTCGTTCGATTATTAGCTCTAAGGTCTTCAGTAATGAAAACTAAACCTCGCTACCGCACGGTAATCATTTATCGTGACGTACGCACTGGACAGATCGTAACAGCGGCTTACGCTGCTCGTTACCCTCAGTACACCGTACGTGAGGAGCGCAAGATTCCTATCTAGCGCAACCCGTAGTCGTCCCCGGCCATGGGGGCGGCTATAGATATATTGAAACACGATAATGAAAGCATTTAAGACTTTGTTCACTCATGAGATTAGATCCGTAGGGCTGTCACTTTTGTCACTTTTTTGAAGCGCCCGAGACGCGTCGTTTAGCGAAGCCCGAGAAGACCTAAACCGACTAGCCCGGGCTTAACCGACCAAGGTTCGAATCCGAGTCGGCCAGCCAAGTATTTTATGAGATACTCATCCTATGAGTATCGAAAGGATGCAAAGCAGTCCTGTTGCTGCGCGCACGCACGAGAGATCTCCAGAGAGTGCATTGCAGCCAATATTTTCATTTGCCGAGCATAACGCCCAAATAGAAGATGGGAAGCTTAGATACGCTGTTGCGGGTTCTGGCGCGATCCTGCTGTTCACTAACGCCACAGAACTAAAGGCCCACTTACTTATAAATGACGATGGTGAGTTAGTAGACACAGAATTGCCTGACCTATACAGAACTCAGGCACACCTCAAAGCCAATGCGGATAAGTTCGGTCTCCCCTCAGATATAGACATTAGTTCACCGAGAAAGGTGCGTGAAGACAACCAGCTCGTCGAAGATCACTTCACTCTTGCGCAGGGCTCTACGATTCTCTCGGGAAAAGTCTTAGATAAAGAGTACTTCTTCCTTTCGCCCTTTGATTACGTGATCAAGATGTTTGCTAACAAGTATACAGACGCATTGTTTGGAGGAAGCTCCTTCGCAAACAAGAAGTATAAGAAGCTGAACAAGATAGAGACCGTGATTGAGGCCGGACTTGCGAGTCGTCCTATTGAAGACCTTGCCCAAGAGATCGAGAAGGAAATTGAATTAATAGTAGGCCAGGAGTCTCATAAGAATGGGCTTGCGACCAGTTTGCTCTCGGACCCCGAGAAAATGTATCGATTGCTCGCTCAATCTCTATTTCGTACAAATGAAGGAACCACAGAGATGAGTATTAATATTAATATGTTCCCGAAAACTAAAGAGCTTATACAGCTTCTTAGCAGTAATGCGCGGGAGAGGACCATGCTATCTGCGGACAAGACTGGGCAAAGCTGAAGTTCCAACATCGTCCCAGGTCCTCAGCAACAGAAAACGGAGCCGAACCAGCTTCGAGTGGGCGAACCCATCGAGTATGTGCTGATCCGACTCCGCAAACTGGGTCTGTGTGCCTTGGTGACGCTATTACCGCACCAACTAGCTTCCCAGTAGAGGACCACTCCTCAGAGTGTTCCCGCCAAGCGAACCTTACCATTCGAGAATACAGGTTCCAACATCGTCCCAGACAGCCAGCAGATTTGGAAAGATCGATTCTTTCAGCAGGTTATATTGAATAGAGTTATTTCTAATCATTGACGTCCTATGGCACGCGTATCTACCTATCTCAACTTTGCCCGCGAGACCGAAGCGGCTTTCACGTTCTACAAGTCGGTGTTCGGCGGAGAGTTCGAAGGCCAGGGCATCATGCGCATGAAGGACGTACCTCCGTACGAGGGACAGCCCGAGCTTTCGGATGAGGACAAGGAGCTCGTGATGCACGTAGGACTTCCGCTTCTCGGCGGCCACGTGCTTTACGGCACGGACGCGCCTGAGAGCATGGGTTTCACCATGAACTACGGCAACAACGTATACATAAACCTCGAGCCGGATACGCGCGAAGAGGCGGACCGTCTCTTTAAGGCGCTCTCTGAGGGCGGCACGGTTGAGATGGAGATGCAGGACATGTTCTGGGGCGATTATTTCGGAAGCGTAAGGGATCGCTTCAAGGTGCAGTGGATGATCAATTGCGCAGAGAAGAAGGCCTAGCATCTTCATCAACTCGATAGGGAAAAGCCGTATCGTTAGCGGCATGGCCACACGCGAGGAACTCTTGAAGATAGGCGCTGATGCGATCGATTCTCTTGTTGTAGAGAACGGCATACTCGCTTCCGGCAAGGAAGAACTCTACGGGTGCATCTTCGGGAGAGACTCACTCATAACGAGCCTCTTGCTGCTTCGTATAGCACAGAATACTCGCGATACGAGGTACCTTCCGCTCGTACGGAACGTGCTTATCAACCTCGCGAAGCTCCAGGGACGCGAGACGAATATCGAGAGCGGCGAGGAGCGCGGGAAGATCATCCACGAGTTCCGTCCTGACAATCACGAGCACCTCACGCAGAACCTGGAGCATCCGTGGTTTTTGTATCCGGACGGCGTGATGCGCAATTACGACACGGTCGATGCGACGCCGCTCTTCCTTATGGCGGTTGAGCGCTACTATCGCCTTACCAACGATGACGACCTGCTCGAGCTACTCAGGGCGAACACGGACGACGCGCTCAGGTGGCTCCTCGAAGCGATGGACGCGCACCCGAACGGATTCGTCTCGTACCAGATGCACCCTGAGCGCGTGCACGGGGGACTTAGAGTACAGAGCTGGATGGATAGCTCCGAGTCCGTGTTCTTCGAAGATCGGGACGAGGAGCCTGCATATTCCATCGCGCCCGTAGAAGTGCAGGGATATGCGTACCGAGCACTGTCTGCATGGCATCTGCTCCTAAAGGATGTAGACGAAGAACGAGCAGAGATGCTCCTCATGCGTGCGCGCGAGCTGCGCGAACACTTTTACGAGCACTTCATGCTCCCAAACGGCACGCCTGCGTTCGCGCTCGACGGACAAGGCCGCATGCTCACCTCCGCCCGCTCTTCCATGGGACACCTTCTGTGGGCAGGTGCAAGAGATGAAGGTGTGTTCTATTCGATACTCGCTCCGGAAGACGTAGTCAGGGTCACTGAGCGGCTCATGGAGCCTGACCTCTTCGTGCCTGGTGCCGGTATCCGTACGCTTTCGAGCGACTCCGCGCATTTCGAAGCGAATAGCTATCACAACGGTTCCATCTGGCCGCACGATACCGCCCTCATCGCGCTTGGCATGCGTGACGCGGGATTCGAGAAGGAAGCCGTGCAAGTACGTGAAGCGCTTCTTACGGCATACGAACAGCTGCAGGGACCGGCAGAACTCTTCGTGTTCAGCAAATCAATAGAGGAATACGAAAGCGCCTCAGGACAGAAAGCCTGCAAGACCCAGGCATGGAGCGCGGCAGGCTTGCTCGCAATACTGTCGGAAGACCATATATAGGAAAGACAAACCGCCTCGGATGCGGTACGGTGCCCGTATGAAGGATCGGTACGGCGTGATCGTGGTGGGTGGCGGAGCTGCAGGCATGATGGCTGCAGGCATCGCTGCGTCCCGCGGGAAGAAGGTTCTTCTCATTGAGAAGAACCGGAAGCTCGGCGAGAAGCTTTCCATAACCGGAGGCGGCCGGTGCAATATTATGAACGATGAGAAGGATGTGCGTGCACTCTTGTCGCACTTCGGAGACTCTGCGGAGTTCCTCCGCTCCCCGTTCGCGCAGTTCGGGCTTGAAGAGTCGATCGCGTTCTTCGAGTCGATAGGCGTACCGACCGTTACCGAAGGCAGGAAGCGCATGTTCCCAGCATCCCAGAGCGCCGAAGACGTAACGGCAAAGCTGTTCGCGTACGTGAAGGCGCAGGGCGTCGAGATGCGCGTCGGGCTTCCGGTCGCGAAGGTGTATGTCGGGAAGGACGGTATCGAGAGCGTGCTCGTGGGCGGAAAGGAGCTTACGGCTGATTCCTATATATTCGCTACCGGCGGCGTGTCGCATCCTGAGACCGGATCAACCGGAGACGGGTTCCGCTGGCTCAAGGACGCGGGACACACCGTTACCGACCCGACGCCTACCATCGTGCCGCTCCGAACGAAGGAAGCATGGTCCAAGGCGCTCGCGGGGACCACGCTCAAGGACATGCGCATGACGGTATTCGTGAACGGCGCGAAGCGTCTGAAGCTCGCTGGCGACGTGCTTCTCACGCACTTCGGCGTGTCAGGACCGCTCGTGCTGAATGCCGCAGGAAAGATCGCAGACTATCTGCATGAAGGGGACGTTACGCTTAGCATCGATACGCGGCCGCAAACGGATCTCGGGGTGCTTGATAAGGAGATCGCGGCAGCGTTTGATGCAGGAAGAAACCGGAACCTACGGAACGCGTTCCGCAGCATCGCTCCAGAAGGAACCGCAGACGCGATACTCTCGCTGCTTCCTGACATAGACCCGGAGAAGAAGGTGCATAGCGTAACCAAGGAGGAGCGCAGGAGGCTCGCAGAAATACTGAAGACGCTCCCGCTGATCGTCTCCGGACTCATGGGACTCAACAGGGCGGTCGTGGCCGATGGAGGCGTCAACCTGTCCGAGGTAGATATGAAGACCATGCGCTCGAAGAGGTGTCCGAACCTCTATATAATCGGGGATCTCTTGAATATCCGGAGACCAACAGGAGGCTATTCGCTCCAGCTGTGCTGGACAACGGGATACGTAGCAGGCGCTAACGCTTCTTAGAGCGCTTCTCAAGAACTCCCTTAATAGAAGGACTGAGTTCCTTGTCCTTCCGGTGGATGCACCCGATCCAGCAGCACGGGCGGCGCTTTCCTTCCTTGAGCTGAGCAATCATGCGTTCGGTGTGTTCTAAGCGTGTCTCTTCCTTCTTTACGGAGATGCACCAGCAGATCCATTCGTTGCGCGAAAGCGGTGTAAGGGTCTCCCATGCAGCGAGTGACGCTTTGCTTTTGGTGAGCGCTTTCTGCATGTCTGCAGGTAGCTTGTGTGCTGTGCCGCCGGAGATTGCATTCATGCGTACATAATACACGCAGAGGAGCATGGCTTATCAATACGACACAAATCTGTTATAAAGGAAGAATCATGGCTGCAAACGGCACCAACGGACCGCAAGAAGCGGTCCTCCGCTTTGAGGACGTCACGTTCAATTACGGCGTGAATTACCCGATCCTCACCGAAACAAACTTCTCTCTAAGGAAGGGCATGAAGGTTACCCTCATGGGCCAGAACGGCGCCGGCAAGTCGACCATCTTCAAGCTGATCACGAACCAGCTCGAGCCTATCGATGGCCGGATTCTAACCCCGAACGGCCTTACGATCGCGCTCGCGCATCAGGTAGTGCTTCCTGAAGAGCGCGAGCTTTCGGTGCGCGAGTTCTTCCAGAAGCGTTTCAAGGAGAAGGTGTACGACATCGATCCGAAGATCGACAAGGTGCTCGCGGTAGTGAACCTCAGGGCGGATCACGATCGGGAAGTGAAATCCTTCTCAGGCGGTCAGCAGGCACGCCTTCTCCTCGCGTCGGCACTCATCCAAGACCCGGATCTTCTTTTGCTCGACGAGCCGACGAACAACCTCGACCATGCCGGCATCGAGCACCTTACAAAGTTCCTCAAGGAATACGAGAAGACCTGTCTCGTCATCTCGCATGACGCGGAGTTCTTGAACTCGTTCTCGGACGGCGTGTTGTACCTTGATAGCAACACCCGGAAGCTCGAGCAGTACGTGGGCAACTACTTCGACGTGCTGAAGGACATCACGGCCCGCATCGAGCGCGAGAACCGCAAGAACGCGCAGCTTGCCAAGAAGATCCAGGACAACAAGGACAAGGCGAACTTCTTCGCGCAGAAGGGAGGCAAGATGCGTCTCGTCGCGAAGAAGATGCGCGAGGAGATCGAGGAGATGGAGGAGGACAAGGTGGAGGTGCGCCGCGAGGACAAGACCATCCGCCCGTTCCACATCCCGGCGCAGACCGACATTCTCGGCGACTATCTTGTCATCGAGTCCCTTTCTATCATGGACCCGAAGAAGCACGTGCCGGTAACGAAGAAGGCGAACATCGCGCTCCGCAAGAAGCAGCACCTGCAGCTCAAGGGCCCGAACGGCATCGGCAAGACTACGCTGCTCGAAGCGCTCGCGAAGGGAACTGCTGATGGCGCGAAGATCACGCGCGGCGTGAAGGTCGGCTACTACCGGCAGGACTTCTCGACGCTCAACTTCGAGCATACGGTCCGCGAGTCGCTCCTCTCAGCCATGAAAAAGCCGGAAGAGGAGAAGATGCGCAAGATTGCTGCAGGGTTCCTCCTCTATGCGGAGACCATGAACAAGCAGATCGGTTCCTTATCCGAGGGACAGAAGGGGCTCGTCGCGTTCGCGCGCCTCGTGCTCGAAGAGCCGGGACTCCTGATCCTCGATGAGCCGACCAATCATATCAACTTCCGCCACATCCCGGTTATCGCGAAGGCCTTGGACGAGTACGAGGGCGCGATGGTGCTTGTGTCGCACGTACCGGAGTTCGTGGCGCAGATCCGCATCGACGAGGTCTTGGACCTCGAGAAATAATTTCCATGAAAGACGCCTGGTATGTCTACATGCTCAGGTGCGCGGACGGGACGCTCTATACCGGCGTAACTACAGACCTTACGCGCAGGGTACGGGAACACAACGAAGCCCCTGAGGGAGCGAAATACACGCGTGCCCGGCGCCCGGTGTCGCTCGTGCATAAAGAGACCTTTACTTCAAGGAGCGAAGCGTGCGCGCGTGAAGCCGCAATAAAGAAGCTCTCGAGGGCAGAGAAACAGACCCTTTTTTAGGACTGTGCATAGCCTCCATGAATGCTTCACGGGAAAGGGATACAATTTAGGGGTTAGCAGCATCACTATCACCTATGCACACCCTTATCACTGGTTCATACCTTAATCGCTGGAGCGGCTTCGCTCCTACCGTGCTTCGCGTCGTAACGGGTATCATCTTCGCCCTGCATGGCTGGCAGAAGCTCGAGGGCGGGCTTCCGATGACGGCAGGCATGCTCGAGGGTATGGGCTTCCCGATGCCGATGGTCTTCGCGGTGCTCCTCATCGCGGCAGAGCTCGGCGGCGGCATCCTGCTCATCCTCGGCGTGCTTACGCGCCTCTCGGCGAAGCTCCTCGCGATCGTATCGCTCGTGGCGCTGTTTGCCGTGCACCTCAAGAACGGCTTCTTCATGTCGACCGGCGGGTACGAGTACATCCTTCTCCTCCTTGCTGCTTCGGTTTCGCTCATGCTTTCCGGTGCCGGGAAGTGGGCGCTCGGCCGCGACATGTGGAAGTAAGCGTACGATTCTCTTAGAAAAAGGCCCGCGTATGCGGGCCTTTTTCGTCATGAGCGCTTCATACTTCTTCAGCTAGCGTATGCGCATGATTCGATCTCTACGCAAACTCGCGTTTATCGTACTTGGGCGTGTGGTGTGGCGTATCGCGCGCAGACGTCTCGCACGCGCCATGCGCGTCTCCTAAGTGTCTTCATGAAGATAGTAATCGTGGTAAGTGCATTAGGTCATGTCCGTCTTAAGCAGTAACTGTCTGACGGACAGAATTTCTCACGTAAGAACATCTAATGAGTACCTTCAAACAATCGCTTGCGGCGTTCGCGTTCATCGCGCTCGTCGCAACCTCGTTCCCGGTCTCTGCTGGCGCGCAGTCGCGCTCGGATTGGGAGGATTATTATCGCCAGTATCTCGAATCTCGAGGACGCACGGGCTCATCCGTGAATGACGAAGACCGCAGCATGGCGACGCGCGAACGCTATTCGAGCGCCACGCAGCGCGCGATCAATAAGCTCGATGACGATCCGGTCGACGAGATACCGATCCCGGTCATGTTTGGTGTTTCGCTCAGGAACATCTATTCCGATTTCGGTGACCCTCGCGGAGGGGGCACGCGCGAGCATGAAGGACAGGACATCATCGCGCCGCGCGGCACGCCAGTCGCGTCTCCGACGGACGCGGTAGTGACGCGCACCGGCAACGGCGCTTCGAGCGGCATAACCGTCACCACACGTAACCCTGGAGGCGAGACCTTCATCTACATGCACCTGGACGAGGTAGCCGAAGGCATCAAGGCCGGGGCGGTGCTCGAGCCGGGTGACATCCTCGGGTTCGTGGGTGACACCGGGAACGCGAAGGGAGGCGTGACGCACCTTCACTTCGAGATCCGCGACGGCCGCGAAGCGACCGATCCGTATCCGCGTCTTGATCGCGAGTTCACGCTCAAGGAGCGCGTCGACGGCATCGCGGACTATCTGGAAGAGCTTGATCGCGACGACCGCGAAGAGTTCGCGGAGCTCATGGCGAAGAACTATCGCAGCATCTTCGTGCAGGCCCGGACGCAGTCCATAGAGCTTCCTGACGAGGTCACGGACGCGCTCGGGGAGATCTCCGTCGCAAGTGCAAACGCAGCGGTGCGCGACCTCACGCTTGGTTCCCAAGGAGACGACGTGACGGTGCTCCAGGCTGCGCTCATAAAGGCAGACAAGGGACCAGCAGCGAAAGCGCTTGCAGGCGCGGGTGCGACCGGCTACTTCGGCGCCATGACGCAGGCCGCGCTCGCAGAGTATCAGCGCGCGCTCGGCATCACGCCGGCCAGTGGCTACTACGGGCCGCTTACGCGTGCTCGCATGGCCGCTGACGCGTAGCTAGGATTCAAGAAATCCCGGACCTGTATGCACAGGTCCGGGATTTCTATATTCCGGGAATCCTATACTTATAGACATGGAACACACCCTCTACCTTTCCCAGGTGCTCGGACTTTCCCTTATTATCGTGGGTCTTTCGATCATGCTCAGGAAGCGTTACTACGTGCCGGTGGTAGGCGAGTTCATCGAGGATAGGTTCATGCGCATGGTCATGGGTATACTCGAGCTTCTCGGAGGACTCTTCCTTGTGCTCGCGCACAACGATTGGAGCACGCTTCCGGCAGGCATCATCTCTGCGATCGGCTGGGTGCTTGTCATCGAGGGAACCGCGTATCTCCTGGTATCAGACCGCATGATGTCGTGGATGATCCGTACCTTCAACGTGCGCACGTGGTACGTGGTTGGCGGCTTGCTCTCGGTGGCGCTCGGTCTCTACCTCGCGCTCACGGGGTTTGGTATCCTCTAGGGAATGGCATCCGCATTCACCGAGAAGATCTACGAGCTTTGCCGCGCGATCCCTAAGGGCAAGGTGGCTACCTACGGGCAGTTAGCTTCGCTCGCAGGGAATCCGCGCGCTGCTCGGGCGGTGGGCATGGCGATGCGATGCAATCCGGATATTCCGAAGACACCGTGCCATCGCGTGGTCGCGTCTGACGGATCTCTCACGGGATACAGCGCAGGTCAGGGCGTCTCCACGAAGCGGAAGATGCTCGAGGGCGAAGGCGTGTCCTTCAAAGGAGGGAAGGTAGACCTCGAGAAATCACAGTGGAGCGGGAAGTAAGCGAAAGGCCTCAATTAAGAGGCCTTTCTGCTAGAGTCCGAGGTCCTTGAGGAACTTGTCGCGCTCCTTAGTCTCGAGCGCGCGATACGCGCCCTCCTTAAGGGTTCCAAGGCGTATGCCCATGATGGAGATGCGCTTCAGGTCCTTCACTTCATTGAAAAGCGCCACCACCATACGGCGCACCTGGTGCGATTTTCCTTCCGTAAGCGCGATGCGGAAGCGGTCGGTACCGAGGATCTCTACCTTGGCCGGCTTGGTCTGGTATCCCTCGATATCGATTCCGGCTTCAAGCTTCTCTTTCGCAGAAGAACGAAGGGGCTTCTTGGTCTTCACGTCGTACACCTTCTGGTGCTCGTACTTTGGATTGAGGAGGCGATCCGTTACGCGCCCGTCGTTCGTAAGAAGAATGAGTCCGCGGGAATCCTTATCAAGGCGGCCGATTGGGAAGAGCTTCAGGCGCTTCAAATCGGCAGGGAGCGCATCGAGCACGTTCGCGGTCCCGGTTGCTTCCCGGTGCGTGTCCATGCCGCGCGGCTTGTTGAACGCGACATAGGCGTATGCCTTGGGACGCTCGCTTCCTTTCACTTCGACCACATCAGTTTCCGTAACCTTGTCTCCGAGCTGCGCTACGGTTCCGTTGATAAGCACCTTGCGCTTCTCGATGAGGACATCGGCCTCGCGCCTGGTTGCGAAGCCTTTCTGCGCCAGGTACTTGTTGAGGCGCATCGGGAAGCCGTCTTCGGCCGAGGTGTTCATATAGGTAGCCTAACGCACGAACCGGCATTGGTATACTCATACGCATGGAAACACCGAAGAAAGGCATCTATCATCATTTCAAGGACGCTTCGAAAGAGTACGAAGTTATGGGTATCGCGCTCCATACGGAGACCGAGGAGCCGATGGTACTGTATCGCCCGTTGTACGAGACCGATCAGGAGTATTTCGTGCGGCCGCTCGCCATGTTCATGGAGCAGGTTGAGAAGCCTGAGATCGGATACGCAGGTCCCCGGTTCGTGTTCGTGCGAGAGGCGTAGTCCTGTCCACAGCGTCACTTGCGTCACATGAAGGGCGGGCTACCATAGACCCTACGGATGGACGACTTTCTCAAGATGGATATCTTCTTCGGCGTGACCACGGTCGCGGTGATAGTTGTGTCTGTGCTCTTGGTGATGGTGCTCATCCGGCTCCTCAGGATCCTCAAGACGGTCGACGATGTGTCGGAGATCGTGCACGAGGAAGCTGAGGGGATCCGGGACGACATCCGGGAGGTGCGCACGAAGGTAAAGAGCGAAGCCGTGAAAGCCACCGAGATCCTCGGACTCCTCACCGGCTTCGTAAAGCCCAAGCGCCGCTCCAGGAAGTCGTCGACATAATCACCCGTAAATTTTTCAGTATGGCAACCAAGAAGAGTGCGAAGAAGGCTCCGGCAAAGAAGAAGGGCATGTCCACCCTCCAGAAGGCTGAGCTCGGTGCGGCAGCCGCAGCAGCGGTAGCAGCAGCCGGCGCAGCCGGGTACTGGTTCTACGGATCAAAGGACGCGAAGAAGCACCGAAACGCAACTGCGAAGTGGGCAAAGAACCTTCAGAAGGACGTCGTGAAGGAGGCGAAGAAGCTCAAGGATCTCGACGAGAAGGCGATGGCCGTAATCGTCGATCAGGCCGCAAAGGCATACAAGGGCCTCGATGACGTAACCCCGGGAGACCTCCGCGCGGCGGTATCCGAGCTCAAGGGCAACTGGGAGAGCGTGAAGAAGGAGCTTCGCCGCACCGCGAAGAAGACCGTATCTTCCGCAAAGAAGACCGTGAAGAAGGCAGCGCCTAAGAAGGCTGCCAAGAAGAAGACCTCTCGCTAGGTCGCGCTTACGCGAAAAGGCCTGCAGATATTCCTGCAGGCCTTTTCGTTTGGAAGAGGGACCCGGGCCATGAGAATATAGGGAGGCCGCCCGGGCGTGCAAGAAACGCCCCGGGCGCGCGTCTACTTCAATGGACCAGGACGAGACCAAGGCATATTTCCTTCAGATATACGACGCGTACGCGGACGATATCTTCCGTTTCTGCTACCTGAAGGTGAGCAGCAGGGAGGTAGCCGAGGATATCTCCCAGGAGACCTTCACCCGCTTCTGGCAGGCGCTCCGGGAAGGCACCGTGATGCGCAGCGATCGGGCGCTCCTCTACACCATCGCCCGCAACCTGGTCATCGACTGGTACCGCAAGAAGAAGGAGTCGTCGCTGGATGTCCTGACCGAAGACGGGAGGGAGTTCGCGGGCGACGGCGCTCCTGACGTGATGCGTACCGCCGAGATGGAGGAGGCGCTCCGCGCCGTCCAGACGCTCGACGAGGCCTCGAGAGAGGCGGTCCTCCTGCGCTTCGTGGAAGGGCTCACGCCGCAGGAGATCGGACGCTTGTCCGGAGAATCCGCGAACGTGATCTCCGTGCGCCTCAACCGAGCCATGAAGAAAGTCCGTGCCTTTATGCATACCCATGATTAAGCTACCGTTATTCACCCGCGATGCCGCGGAATCCATACGTCCTCTCAAGGCGATCCGCCTTGAGGAATCCTCCAAAGAGCGCATGCGCGCCGCTCTTTCCGCGTACGCGGACCTGCATGCGTTCGAGGCAGTACTGTCGCGCGCAGGTGCGGAGGCTTCGCCGCTCTCCGCGTTCTTCTCGCGCACGCGCAGCCTGTATGCAGGCGCGCTCATGCTCACGCTCATGGTTGCGGGCGGCACCCAGGCAAGCATCGCGGCCGAAGGCTCGGTGCCAGGCGACATACTCTATCCGCTCAAGGTCTCTATCGTGGAGCCGGTGGCGCTCATGCTTTCCCTGTCTCCGGAGCGGAAGGCAGAACTCTCAGCGGAGTTCGCGTCCCGGCGCGTGGAAGAGGCAGCGACGCTCGCCTCGAGCAACAAGCTCGACGACAGTCGCGCGGACGAGCTTGCAGCGCGCTTCGATACACACGTAGACGAGCTCGCCAAGGAGACCGTAGCGCTCGAGTCCCGAGGCGAGCTCGGCGTGTCCCTTGCTGTGCGTTCGGACCTCTCGCAGAAGGTAAGCCAGCGCACCGAGGAGATCGCCAACGACGGCGCGCCGGCAGCGATGATGGCGAAGCAGGCAGCAGCCGAAGAACCTGAGGCGCGCTTCTCGGCGCGGATCGCGGAGAAGTCGAAGACGCTCGCCACGACGCGCGAGCGGCTCGATATAGCGCTCGCGCTTGATGCGAGCGAGGCGACCGCGACCGCTATGACGTTCTCGAGCATGCCTGCCAACCCGGCAGTTGCTGGGTCTGGGCGCTTCTTCGCGGCGCTTGGTCTTGAGCGCGCGACGACCTCGACGTCTACTGCAAGCACCACCGCTACCAGCACGCTGCCACAGATCCTTGTGCCGTTCTTTACGGCTCCTTCATCGAACCGTTAGGTGCGTTGCTATACGGTGTCCGGTCTATGGGAACGATGCTGAAAGTGTTTGCGGTAGTGCTCGTGGTCGCGGGCGTGTGGACCTGGGTCTCAGGCCGCTCGGTCGAGACGGACAGGGAAGTCGTGGTTCCGAAGGTGAATCTCTCTGCGGGTGTCGCGGGGGCGCCTGCCGCTGCCCCGGCGCGCTTCGATCAGGAAGGAACGATCGTGATCGACTCTACGATCGGGACCGACGGCACCGCGTTCATCCTGTACACCACTTATACGCCGCAGGGCGGCGCGCAGATCGAGACCAAGCGCCTCGTGTTCTCGTATCGCGATGCATGCGCCGAAGCGAATCTGCCGTGCGCGAGCGAGCAGCCAGGGCTTCCGGTGAATGCTGAGGACCGCGTGCGGGTCATCGGTACGGTGCAGGACGAGCTCGTGCGAGTCGAGGAGATCTATCTGATATAGCGCACCTACTTCGCCTCAATAACGGATATTCCCGTAGTACACTCTCAAACATGAACCGTATCCTCGTACTCCTCTTCGCGCTCGCCATCCTCGGTATCGGAGGAGCGGCTGCATGGTACCTGGTTAATTCGCGGAACGATGCCTTCGGTCCTACGCCGGAGGTCGTCCTGCCCGAGCCGAACGAGAACCTCGCTATCTACACGAACGGCCCCTACGGCTTTACGCTCTTCTATCCGGAAGCGGCAGACGTATCCTACGAGTTCGACCCGACGTATCACCTCGGCAGCGCATGGCGGGCGAACGCGCTTCCGGACGTTCCAGGAGACCCGCTCGTGTCCATTGTTCCCTACGCGGTCTCAAGCGAGAACTCCTATCCTCGCTACTTCAATGCCATGGTGCGCGTAGGCGCTTCGGCAGACCCGCAGGAAGTGGAGCGCTGCGAGAAGGTGGGCGTGAACGAGGGCGAGACCGCGCTTTCGGACCGGACCATCAACGGGCGGGTGTGGAAGGCGTTTTCCTTCGAGAGCGCCGGCATGATGCAGTATGCGCGCGGCATCTCGTACCGCACGATACATGAGGACGTGTGCATCGCGCTCGAGCAGGTGCGGACCGGCTCTTCCTATCGCGAGGACGCGCCGAGCGAGCGGGATATCGCAGAGGCGACGCTCGATGCGGAATTTGAGAACCTCGATGCTATCGTCGCAAGCTTCGTGTTCGTGCGCTAGCTATCCACCAGCCTCATGAACCCTTCACTAGGGAGGCGTATGCTTAAGAGATAGCAGCCTTAAGAATCTCAGCAGAACCCATGACTCTCATCCACTGGCTTATCAGCGCGCTTGCTATCGGCATCGCGGCATACCTCATCCCGGGTATCGAGGTTACCCTCATCGGAGCCCTCGTGCTTGCGGTGGTGCTCGGCATCATAAACGTCTTCCTGAAGCCGGTCATCAACCTGCTCACGCTCCCGATCAATGTCGTGACGCTCGGGCTCTTCTCGCTCGTAGTGAATGCGCTCCTGATCATGCTCGCGGGCATGGTCGTCCCCGGATTCACTGTGGACGGGTTCTGGCCGGCGTTCTTCTTCGGCATCGTGGTCGCGCTCGTGTCAGCCCTCTTCGGGATGATGACGAAGCGTTAGTATCCGCATTCTTCGAAAAGCCCCGGCAGCGTCCGGGGTTTTTCATAATCTATGCGCGAATGCTATAGTCCTGCCGGAACTGAACCGCGCATTGCGCATCTTGAAAGAAGGAAACCGCATGTCCAGCATGCTCGATTCTCTCCCGCTCATATCCCGCGGAAAGGGAAAGGACCTGCGAGGAATCCCTGGCAGACCCGACCTCGCGCTCATGGTGTTCCGTGACAGCCTGAGCACCCATAACGTCACGCACCTGACGGAGATTCCCGGAAAGGGCGAGATCATCCTCGCGCAGACCCTGTTCATGGCGCTCAACTGCCTGAACGGGCTCCCGACCCACATCGTGGGATTCGGGAGGCAGATCTATGAGATGCTCCCGGGCGGTCCGTATCCGGAGGACCTGCACCGCAGGGCGCTCATCGTGCGTCTGCTGCCGCAGCCTCAGGTGGAGTTCGTGTTCCGGCGGCACCTCGCCGGCTCGCTCCTCAAGGCACTCCAGAAAAGCGGCATGGATCCCTACGGCATCGGCCTTCCCGGGGACCTGAAGCTCATGCACCGCTTCCCGGAATTCCTGCTCACGCCGACGGAGAAATCCGAGAGCGACGATCCGCTCAAAGCGAGCGATGTCGAGCGGAATCTGCCCAAGGATACTGAGGTGGCCCGCACGGCGTTCTCGCTCGCCGAAGCGTATCTCGAGCAGCGGGAGCTCGTCCTCGTCGACGCGAAGTTCGAGCTTTCGGACGGCATCATCGCGGACGACTGGCTGAACGGGGACTGCGCGCGTATCGTACGCGCGCGCGACATCCGCGTGGGCGAGGAACCCGCGTTCCTCGACAAGGAGGTGTTCCGCCAGATCGCCGTCCGCAAGTGGGACGGCGGGAAGAGGCTTCCGCTCACCTTCACCGAGGCGGAATTCAGCGAGGGACTCGCGGGCTATCACGAAGGCTTCGTGGCCGTGACCAATCTCACGCTCGACGACTTCAGGGAGGCATATCTGGAGTTCTGAGGATACTCGGTTCTCCGACAAGCGGCGCGCTCGAATGAGTGCGCCGCTTTTTCTTATCCTCTCCATCCGTGCTATCGAGCCATGCCGATGCTCTATACTTATACCTAATGGAGGGACCTCTTCGGCCCATAGCCTCGCCAGAGGACGAGCTCGCATACCTGCGTGCGGAGATCGCGCGCAAGGAGGCGGAGCTCGCATCGATGCGCCAGCCGAGCGTGCGCGAAGATATCGCGCATGAGCGCATCCTGCACCATCGCATGAGCGCGAACGAGGACGTGCTGCATCCCGCGTACCGCATGGGCGAGCGGGAGGCGAGCGCGCACGCGCTTTCGCTCAATCTCGATCCGGAGCACACGGACGAGAGTATCGATGAGCTGCGGGACGTTATGGAGAAGAAAGGCATCCATAACGCATTCGCGATTCTCGGAAAGCTGAATAACGCGCACCTCGAGGACGATTTCCACCGCTTCCTCGTGCAGTACCTCGTCGCGGGCATGCAGCCGAAGGGACTCGCAGAGAATCAGCCGGAATGGAAGGCGCTCCATATGACCCTGTACGAGATAGCGCTCCCGGAGATGGGAAGCGAGGAGATGCGTGGAAAGGGGCTCAAGGAGCTTATCTCCTCTATGGAGCAGTTCTACGCGGGCATGCTCGCGGTTGAGGAAGCGCGGCGCGGCGAGCCGCCGTACTTCACGCTCGAGCTTTCGGTGCCGGTAGACAGGGCGCATCTCATGTTCTACGCGGCCGTGCCGAACACGAGGCGCGATCTCTTCGAGAAGCAGCTCCTCGCTATCTTCCCAGGAGCGCACCTGTCGGTGCAGCCGAACGATTACAACGTCTTCGTGGACGGCGGCGTCTCGCTGGCGTCGGTAGCGGAATTCAAGGACCGCGCGATGCTCCCATTGAAGGACTATCAGGACTTCGATTACGATCCGATCAATTCCATCCTGAACGCGTTCGCGAAGATAGCCCCTGAGGACGAAGGCGCCTCGCTCCAGATCGTATTCAAGCCCGAGGGCAACCATTACGTCGATCACTACCGCCGCATCATCCATGCCCTCAGACAGGGAGAGCACCGCTCCCGCGCGTTCAGCCTTCCGGAAACCTTCGTAGGAGACCTCGCACGCGAGGCGGCCGGGCTCATATTCGCGCCCAAGAAGCAGACGAAGGAGCATCCGATAGACGAGAAGGCTATCGAGATGGTGGAGAAGAAGATCGCGGCGCCGGTGATAGCGACCAATATCCGCCTCGCCGCTTCGTCCATGAGCGGCACGCGCACGCATCAGATACTGTCCGAGCTCGAGAGCGCGTTCAATCAGTTCGAGCACACGACCGGAAACCGGGTAGCGTTCCGGCATCCGTCGCACGGCTCCCTGAAGCAGCTCCTCAAAGACTTCACGTTCCGCATCTTCCGCGGCACCACGAACCTCCCGCTCTCCTTGCGCGAGCTCACCACCATCTTCCACTTCCCGCCCTCCGGCATCGATTCCTCGCCGCACCTCAAGCAGTCGCGCTTTACGGCCGCGGCTGCGCCTGCCGAGCTTCCGCGCGAGGGCATTCTTCTTGGCACGAACTCCTTCCGCGGACAGACGAGCGAAGCGCGCCTCACCGACGAGGATCGCCTCCGCCACCTCTACGTGATCGGACAGACCGGTACCGGTAAGACCGGATTCATGAAGACCCTTATCGAGCAGGACGTGCGCGCAGGGAACGGACTCTGCTTTATCGACCCGCACGGCAACGACATCCTCGACGTGCTGGCCATGATCCCGTCCGAGCGATATGAGGATGTGATCTACTTCGATCCGGCAGCGCTCGATCGGCCGTTCGGGCTCAATCTTCTCGAGTACGATCCGGCGCGTCCTGAGCAGAAGACGTTCATCGTGAACGAGCTCCTCGCGATCTTTAGAAGGCTCTACGGCGACGTGCCGGAAAGCATGGGGCCGGCATTCGAGCAGTACTTCAGGAACGCGACCTTGCTCGTCATGGAGGATCCTGCATCCGGATCGACCCTGCTTGATATCGCGCGCGTGCTTTCGGATACCGCCTTCCGCAACTATAAGCTCGGAAAGAGCAACAATCCGGTCGTGAACCAGTTCTGGACGAAGATTGCGACGCAGGCCGGGGGCGATGCAGCGCTTGAGAATATCGTGCCGTACATCACGAACAAGTTCGACGACTTCACTGCTAACGACTTCCTCCGTCCTATCGTGGGACAGCAGGAGAGCTCGTTCAAGTTCCGCGAGGTGATCGACGGGAAGAAGATACTGCTCGTGAACCTCTCGAAGGGTCGTATCGGGGAACGGAACGCGAACCTCCTTGGTCTTATCATCATCGGCAAGCTCTTCATGGCGGCGCTCTCGCGCGCTGACGATCCGCGCGCCGCGTTCCCGCCGTTCTATCTCTATGTGGACGAGTTCCAGAATGTCACCACGGACTCCATCCCGGGCATTCTATCCGAGGCCCGCAAGTATAAGCTCTCGCTTACGATCGCGCATCAGTTCCTTTCGCAGATAGACGAAAAGATACGGGACGCGGTATTCGGCAACGTAGGCTCCATGGCGGCGTTCCGCGTAGGTCAGGAGGACGGCGAGTTCTTCGGGAAGCTGTTTGAGCCGACGTTCACTGCATCTGACTTCACCAACATCGAGAACCGGAACGCGTACGTACGCTTGCTTGCGAACGGCGTCCCGCAAAAACCGTTCAACATCAAGACTTTGGAGCTTCCAGAGGGGAACCTTGCGCAGGTGGACGATCTTCGGGAGCTTTCGTACCTTACCTATGGAAGGGACCGTGTTACTGTTGAAAGCATGATTAGGCAGCGATATCTTTCCTAGCGCTACATTTGTATGGCATCCAACGAGTGGCCTCCAGAAGCAAAAAAACCTGACGCAAAAATCGGCGACAGGTCTGCGGAACGGAGAAGGAGAGGGGGTGGTGAGCATGAGAGCGATCCGAGTGTTGACGCGCTCGTTTCAAAGCTCAGTGACACCATGAATTCGGACGCTCGAGTGCACGAAGCCATGAGGTCTCATGCGCAGACGCAGCGGTATGCCGAACGCCTCTCAAGGGTTACTCAGGAGCGTCACGAACAGGAAGAAGCGGTACACAGGGAGAAGCTCGAGGCAGCGAAGGGAAGGCTCAAGAGAAGCGCTGAAGAGCGAAAAGGAAGAGAAGCGCGGCTGAAGGAGCTGCGGCACGAACTCTCGGAGCTCAATCGTGTTGGCGCGCATAAGGATGTCGATGCAGAAGTCGATCGTCTTGAGCAGGAGATCTACGCGTTAGAGAATGATAAGAAAGCCATAGGCAAGGGTGCGGACACCATGCTCTACGAAGGAGAGCCGCACCATAAGGTGCCTGCACTAACTTCCGATACTCGCAGAGAGAAGCAAGAAGCACTTAAAGATGCCCTGGCACCGGTATTCGCGCTCCCGGACCACTCAAAGGAGGCCGTTTCAGCGGACACTACCCTCTACGAAGGAGAGCCGCATTACCCAGTCCCAGCACGTATTCCTGATACTTACAGAGAGAAGGAGGCTGCTTCCGCAAACTCTGATGCACCCCATATTGATGATTCGGACCTTAGAGCCAAGGAAGCGGCATACCTTAAGGCATATCAGGAGGTGGTGCGGGAAAAGACATTCTTCAAGAGAGTCTTTAAAGCAGATTCCCTAAAAGAGAAAGAGCGTAAGCTTGACGATCTTCGGCACGAGTTTGATCTTGCGCGTGAGAGCTATGCTGCAAAAATCAAAGGCCGGGTTACGCAGGATATGGAGATCAGCGACTCCTTCAGGCAGCGCAAGACGAAGGAATACGAAGCGCTGCAGAGGACTGGCGAGATTGGAGCGGGGGTAACCCTCGAGTCGTACCTTGAAAGCGAGTCAGGTCGCAGAAGGGATGCCGTGGGACGGTACCTTGCGTTCCGAGAAGTGGTACGTCCACTCGCCGAGCAGAAGCGTGCTGCGAGAGAGGAAGCACTTGATTCGCGTGGAAGGAACGCACTTGAAAAGGCGCTTGGCTGGTCAGCCCGTTATAACCAAAAGCTCGAAGAGAGATTTGGAAAGCTTGGCGCAAAGGCGGTGCGGGCCGCGGCAGGCGCAATGGTGGTCTCTGGAGGCGTAGGGCTCCTTGCTGTGGCAGGAGTAACGGCCCCAATGGGCATCGCAGCGCTCGCAGGATTTGGCACGTTCAGGTTCGCTCGTGCGCTCGGGGGCTCGATTATCGCTGCGAGCGCTGCCGAAACAGCAGCGCACGGATTCGAAGCGCTCTGGGGAAGGAGGAATCTTAAATCTGCTCGCAAGCAGCAGGTAACTGAAGGGCGCGACTCAGACATAACCCTAGAATCCCTAAAGAAGACCGACAAGTCACGGGATCGATTGGCAAAGGAAGGGAGCGAAATAACGCTCATCAAGCGCAAGCAACTCGTTCGCGCGCTGACCGCGCTGGGCGTAGGTGGTGCCGTTGCCGCCACGCTTGCTGAGTTCGCTCCGGTGCACGCTGCGACTGATGCCGCTGCGGATTCTTCGGGAGACAGTGCTTCTGAGGCAGCGGCTGCCGTAAAGGACGCTCCTGTGGCTAATGCCAGCGATGCAGAGGTATCCATGGGCGACGCGCTCCGCGAAGTGACTATCGGTAAAGGAGAGGGCTTCAATACCCTTTTCCAGAGCATTCGCGCTTCAGAATTCCCCTACACCACGGCTGTTGGAAAAATGCTCGGCGATGCCGGCATCTCTCCTACAGAACTATCGGATCGAATAGGCGCGTTCGATCCAGAGACTGGGAAGAGCATGGTGATGCTCGAGGGAGACCGGCTCGTTGTAGATGCAAAGCAGAATGTATGGTTCGTGCGGGAAGGAGAAACACCAAGGATCGTTCTTGAGAACGATCCGACGGCTCCAGGCGGCGTACGGATCCACGAGCTTTCAGGACAGCGCATGCTCGCAAGCGCACCCCAAGGAGCGGACATACCAGCGTCTCCCGTGGAAGATGTGAATCCCGCAGTGGCACCGCGTCCTAACGCTCTTGAAGAAAACGATTCTTCGGAACCCGGTCCAGAAGGGGCTCCCGAGCCTGCGTCTGCAGGTTCGCAGCCACCTGCTGAGCAAGAGAGCACAGGAGCTACCTCGGCCGTGCCAGAAAGGGAAATCCGCTCTTCCGGTCCCGATACGTCTTCTGCGTCCGAGACCTCAAATGTATTTGATGACCCATATACGAACGTACACGGCGTTGAGATTGACCCCTCAGAGCCGCACGTGTATCAGAACGCCGAGGGAAGTTTCTTCATGTCAGGAGGCACGAAAGATGCGGTGTATGAGGCTGCGCAAGAGTTTGCTCTGGCGCAAGACGTACCGGTTTTTGTTGACGCATCCTACGTCGATGCGCTTGGCAATACCGTGCGTCGCGCGGCCGGGTTCATGCCTGACGGACAGGGCGGCGTAGGCATCATGCCAAGTTCAGACCCTGAAGTGCAGGTTCGTCCGGAAGAGTACATTAGACGCGTGCGCTAAGAATCGTTGCCATGAACCCTGATTACCGCACCATCCTTGACACTCTCGACGTAGCGGCACTTCCTGAAGAGGATCAGCAGGCACTGCTCGAGGACCTGCACGAACTCGTATTTAAGGGATCGCTCGTTCGAATGATCGAGCAGATGGACGATGCTACGAAAGAGGCGTTCGAGGCACTCATGACATCTGATGCGGCTGAGGAGCAGATAGAAGCCTTTCTCAAGGAACGGGTGCCGGGAGCAGATCAGGCCGTAGAGGATACCGTGCGAGAACTTGCCGGTGATATACTTTCCGGTACCGGCACTAACCAAGAATAGCTATGAATCCAACGCAGACAGGGATCGCCGTTGCGCTCGCCGTAGTAGTGGCGCTCGGCTTTCTCGTGTTCGGGACCCCGATCCTGGGCTCGTTCGGCGGCATGAACCTTGCTCCTCAGGAGACCGTCGGTACGACTACCAACCTTTCAGAACTTCCTATGGATCTATCGCTCGCTCCGGGAGAACCGCTCCCGACCGATCTCGTTATCACTGACGTCGTTGTGGGCTCAGGCCCCGAAGCGGCCCCCGGCCAGATGGTTACGGTCAATTACGTTGGTGCGCTTCCGGACGGCACTATCTTCGATGCGTCTGCCAATCACGGTCAGCCGTTCGCGTTCCAGCTCGGCGCAGGCCAGGTCATCCGTGGATGGGACGAGGGCGTCGCCGGCATGAAGGTGGGCGGCAAGCGCCGTCTCGTCATTCCGCCGGACATGGCGTACGGAAGCCAGGCAGTGGGCGGCGTGATTCCGGCGAACGCGACGCTTCTCTTTGAAGTGGAACTACTTGCGGTGCAGTAAAGAATAGGCGCATAAAAAAGCCCCGGAGATTGCTCTCCGGGGCTTTGCGCGTCTAAGCGCAGTCAGGATTGGGTCAGCGCGGCGGCGGCCGGTTGGTCTGGCCCGCCACGGCGCCTTCGGCGCTCGGGTCGCCCGCGGCCTGCGGGATACGCGGACGGCCATAGGAGACCCAGGGAACGATGCCGACGCCACGCAGGGCGCCTTCGTTCTGGGCCCAGCCGACCTGCAGCGACACGCAGTAGCTCTGGGCGTACTTACGCGCGTTGTCGTAGCCCATGGAGCCCGCGAACGCGCCCGAGGCCGCGCCTGCTGCGGCGCCATAGACGCCGTAGTCGGCCGGATCGGCGCCCGGCAGCGCTCCGGAGCCTCCGCCGATGCCGAGGAAGCTCCACAGGCTGTTTTCGGCAGCGCCACGGGCGATCGCCTCGACCTTGTTGGGGAACTGCGGATCCAGCTGGTTCCGACAGACCTGGTCGAGTTCGAGCACCTGGTCGATCTCCGTCTGGGTCCAGCGAGCGGGTCGGGAACCCGGCACGCTCGACAGACCTTGATAGTGGACGACCATGAAGGTGCCCGAACCGGCGGAGCCGTTGGTGGCGACCGCACCCGGGGTGCCGCAGGCCGCGAGGCCGGCGAACAGGGCGGCGAGGGCGAGCCCCCGCGTCGCCGTCTTGAACGTGATCATTGGGGTATCTCCCTGCGGTTGTGCTCAATCCAGGATGGAAAGAACGAATCCTTGATACTATACACATATAAATAATATATTGTCAAGTACTCATATGTGCCGCATATGCTTGCTGAAATGACCGCTGGCCCGTACGGTTAGCGATATGAGACCTATCTCATTTGCGATAGATGGTAGGGAAGGGAACGCCAGAGCGGGTGTGCTTACAACGCCACACGGCTCTATTGAGACCCCTGCGTTCGTTCCCGTCGGGACGAAGGCGGGCGTCAAGGGTGTGCTCCCTTCGCAGTTGAAGGAACTCGGGGCGCAGGTAGTGCTCGCGAACACCTATCACCTCTATCTTCAGCCGGGCGAAAAGACGGTCGAGGACGCGGGCGGGCTCGGTACGTTCATGGGCTATGACGGCCCTACCATGACCGATTCCGGAGGGTTCCAGGTGTTCTCCTTAGGCGCTGCATACGGACGCACCATAACGAAGATCGCCAAAGGCGAGGAGAATGCGCGCGACCAGGGCGTGGCGGTGTACGACGAGGAGGTACAGAGTCAGCACGGGCAGCTCGCGGTTATCGACGAGGAAGGCGTCACGTTTACCTCGCATCATGACGGCTCGCTGCACCGCTTCACGCCTGAGCGCTCCATCGAGATACAGCATGCGCTTGGCGCGGACATGTTCTTCGCGTTCGATGAGTGCACGTCGCCAACGGAGTCGTACGAATACCAGAGGGACGCGATGCGCCGCACGCACAAGTGGGCGGAGCGCTCCTTGCGTGCGCACCGCCAGAACATCGAGGCGAACCGGAAGCAGGGAATCTTCGGCATCGTGCAGGGCGGGAGGTATGAGGACTTGCGCGAGGAGAGCGCGCGCGAGATCGCGTCCATGGACTTCGACGGGTTCGGCATCGGGGGATCCTTCAGCAAGGACGACATGGGGGGCGCGCTTCAGGCTGCGGTAAAGCATCTTCCGGAAGAGAAGCCGCGGCATTTCCTTGGCATCGGGGAGCCAGGGGACCTGCTCCTCGGCATCCAGGAAGGCATGGATACGTTCGATTGCGTGGCAGCCACCCGCATGGGACGCCACGGAAGCGTCTACACGAAGCGCGGCGTCATAAACCTAAAGAACGAGAAGTTCAAGAACGACTACGGACCGCTCGACGTGGAAACCCAGGTTCCTGGAACCGAAGGGTTCTCGCGCGCGTACGTTGCGCATCTCATCCGCTCGGGAGAGATGCTCGGGCAGATCATCGCGTCGATGCATAACCTCGGATTCATCCTGCAGTTAGTGGACGGGGCGCGTGACGCTATACGGGAGAACCGGTTCGCTGCATACAAGAAGGAGTTCGAGCAGGCGTACTACGCCTAGCGCTTCTTCATTAATTCATTCGCGGACGGTACACTGACCGCAATGGCCACCTTCAAGATCCATTCTCCATTCCCCCCAGGAGGCGACCAGCCCAAGGCTATCGAGAAGCTTACCGCAGGCCTCCAGAAAGGCCTGCGGCACCAGACACTGCTCGGTGTAACGGGTTCCGGCAAGACCTACACGATCGCGAACGTGATCCAGAACGTGGGAAAGCCGACCCTGATCATGGCGCACAACAAGACCCTCGCGGCGCAGCTCGCGCAGGAGTATCGCGAGTTCTTCCCGGAAAACGCGGTCCATTACTTCGTCTCCTACTACGACTACTACCAGCCGGAAGCGTACATCGCGCACTCGGATACCTATATCGAGAAGGAAGCGCAGATCA
Organism: Minisyncoccota bacterium; assembly: GCA_036405415.1. Lineage (GTDB taxonomy): Bacteria > Patescibacteriota > Minisyncoccia > Phycocordibacterales > Phycocordibacteraceae > C7867-001. The sequence goes on along the minus strand of DASWXP010000002.1, from coordinate 191,099 downwards.
ACGCGGAGATCGACCGTCTGCGCCACGCGGCGACGCAGGCCCTGCTTACGCGCAAGGATGTGATCATCGTAGCGTCCGTGTCCGCCATCTACGGCCTCGGGTCTCCTGCCGAGTACGAGAAGCGCCACGTGAAGCTCCAGGTCGGGTCAGAAGAGGATCGGGCCACGCTAATTAGGAAGCTCGTCGGTATCTATTTCGAGCGCACGAATGCGGACCTCGAGCCTGGCAAGATCCGGGCTGTAGGGAACGCGGTGGAGCTCATGCCGACCAATGAGCGCGCCATCTATCGCATCACGTTTGATGGACCTGTAGTTGGCCGCATCGAGTGCCTCGATCCGGTCTCGCGTTCCCTTACGGGCGCACCGGATTCCCTATTCGTATTCCCTGCCAAGCATTTCGTCACCGACGAGCAGGAGCGTGTCCGCGCTATCGAGGACATCAGGAGAGAGCTCGATGAGCGGCTCGAGCAGTTGAAGCGTGAGGAGAAGGTGCTAGAGCATGAGCGATTGAAGCGACGCACGCTCCATGACCTCGCCATGATCCGCGAGCTCGGCTACACGAACGGCATCGAGAACTACTCGCGACATTTCGATGGACGCGCGCCGGGGGAGCCGCCGCATACGCTGCTTTCCTACTTCCCGCACAAGAAGAACGGGTCTCCTGATTTCCTTACGGTTATCGACGAGTCTCACGTGACCGTCTCGCAGATCGGCGGCATGTACGCGGGAGACCGTTCGCGCAAGGACGTGCTCATCGAGCACGGATTCCGCTTGCCGAGCGCACGCGACAATCGCCCGCTCAAGTTCGAGGAGTTCGAGGATCGCATCGGCCAGGTTATCTATACGTCGGCAACGCCGGGCAATTACGAGAAGGAGCACTCGAAGGAGCCCGACGGCCAGGTCGCCGAGCAGATCATCCGCCCTACGGGACTCGTGGATCCGGAGCTCGTCGTGAAGCCGATCGTGGAGGGCGAAGGGTATCGCGGCCAGGTCGCGGATTTCATCGACGAGGCGGAAGTCGTGATCACGCGTGGAGGACGCGCGCTTGCGACCACGCTTACCAAGCAGATGGCAGAGGACCTCGCGGAATTTCTCCGGGAGCGCGGCATGAAGGCGGAATACCTGCATTCGGACGTGAAGACCATCGACCGCATCGAGATACTCACGGCCTTCCGCAAGGGAGACTTCGATGTGCTCGTGGGCGTGAACCTCCTTCGAGAAGGTCTCGATCTTCCGGAAGTGGAGCTCGTCGGTATCCTCGACGCGGATAAGGAAGGGTTCCTGCGCTCCGAAACGTCGCTCATCCAGACGATCGGACGCGCCGCGCGCAACATTCTCGGCAAGGTAGTGCTTTATGCAGACACCATGACCGGCTCCATGGAGCGTGCTATCGGCGAGACCGAGCGCCGCCGGAAGATCCAGATCGCATACAACAAGGAGCACGGCATCACGCCGGCTACGGTGAAGAAGGAGATCCGCGATATCGCGGAATCCATGCGCACCGAGCATCAGAAGACGGTTGCAAGCCTGCTCGATCTCGATCAGAAGCTCTACAAGGAAGACCCGGTCGCCTTCATCAAGGACAAGCGGGCTCAGATGGCAGACGCGGTCGAGGCGCTCGATTTCGAGACTGCAGCCATCCTGCGCGACGAGATTTACGCGCTCGAAGCCGGAGAAGCTCCGAAGAAGAGAGCGCAGCCCCGCCGGCGCGGCCGCTAGCGTGCTAGCATGATGCCATGACCATACGCGTCTTCACTGCGCTTCTCCTCGTATGCGTGCTCACGCTCGCGGGTCTCGCGATATTCGTGTCCGGCCTCTTCTTGAGGGACCAGCTCGCGCCTCTGGTCACGGATATCGAGGCGAATCAGGAGCTAATGCTCGTTATCTTCGAGATCTCGGTGGCTTCGGTAGTGCTCGTGCTCGCATTCACCAGCCTGCTATTCTTCGCGGTCGGGCACTTCATCGCCAAGCCGATCCGACTCGTAGCGAACGCCATGCGCGCGTTCGCCGAGTCTGGTCAGGTGCCTGCTCCTATAACGGTCTGGGCGCCCAAGGAAGTGCGCGAACTGGAGGTTGCGTTCAGCGGATACACCGGGCGCGTGGACGAGGTCCATAAGCACGACATGGAAGTATCGCGCGTGAAGTCGGATTTCATCTCGACCGCGGCGCACCAGCTGCGCACCCCGCTTACGGGCATCCGCTGGGCGCTCGAGGCGCTTCAAATGGAACAGCTTACCGAGAGCCAGAAGGCGCTCGTCGCGAGTGCGGTAGAGAAGAGCCATCAGCTCGTGTCCGTCGTGGGGACGCTCCTCGATATCTCGAGCATCGAGTCAGGCAAGTACAAGTACGATATGAAGCGGACCCGCGTCGATGACATCCTCGAGGAAGTGGCGCGCGACTTCGCGCCGCAGGCCGCGACTGCGCAGGTGTCTTTCGTCTTCGAGAAGTCCGGATCGGAAAGCGCGGTTGTTTCCGTGGATCGCGAGCGTATCCGCTGGGTGCTCAACAATCTCGTAGAGAACGCCATCCGCTATACGCCGGCAGGAGGATCAGTGCGCATCACGAGCGATGCTGCGGCAGGACGCGCCTACGTGCGCGTGCACGACACGGGCATCGGCATCCCGGACACGGACAGGGCGAATATCTTCACGCGCTTCTACCGTGCGTCTAACGCGGTCTCGAAGCAGAACGGCGGCAACGGCCTCGGGCTCTATATCGCCCGCACCATCGCAACCGATCATGGCGGAGATCTTAATTTCGAGGCGAACGGCAGCGGTCCCGGCACTACGTTCACCTTGTCCTTGCCGGTGGTAGAATAGCGGGTATGGCAGACACCAAATTCATTCTCGTAGTGGAGGACGATCCGATCCTCAAGAACCTCCTCGGGCATACGCTTGCGGGCAAGTACCAGACGCTGTACGCGTCAGACGGGAACGAGGCTATCGCGCTGCTTGAGGCGAACAAGCCGGTGCTGGTGCTCCTGGACCTCATGCTTCCGACCATGGACGGGTTCGCGGTACTAGAAAGCATCCGGGCTCGCACGGACGAGCTTAAGAACGTGCCTATCGTCGTGGTATCGAACCTGGGCGCCGAGACTGACATCGAGAAGGCGAAGTCGCTCGGCGCGAACGACTACCTCATCAAGGCGGAGGTCGCGGTTGAGGAGATCGTGGCGAAGATCGAGAGCATGCTCGCGCCTTCGGCGTAAGCCTCACGCTTCCTTAACATAAATGGTATAATAGTTGTGCACCCGTCCCGCCAAGGACGGGGTATCCTCATTCCATACTTATGGCAAACGCGAAGAAGAAGACACACGAACAGCATACGGGCGAGGATTGGATCCGCGTGAAGGGCGCGCGTACCCATAACCTCAAGAACATCTCCACGGAGTTTCCGCGGGGCGCTATGACCGTAGTCACGGGACTTTCCGGGTCCGGCAAGTCCTCGTTCGCGTTCGACACCATCTTCGCCGAGGGCCAGCGCCGCTACGTGGAGTCTCTTTCCGCGTACGCACGCCAGTTCTTGAACCAGATGCAGAAGCCGGACGTGGACGAGATCACGGGACTCGCGCCGGCAATTTCTATAGATCAGAAGTCTCGTTCCAACAATCCGCGCTCGACGGTTGCGACCGTAACCGAGATCTATGACTATCTCCGCGTGCTGTACGCGCGCGCGGGACAGCCGTACTGCGTGAACCATGACGTGCCGATCGAGAAGCTCTCCAAAGAGGAGATGATCCGTCTCATCCAGGACCGCGTGAACAAGCGGTCCAAGGGCAAGAAGGACGAGGTGATGGGTGTCGCGGTGGATAAGTCGGCCGTAACCGTCTACGCCCCGGTGGTCGTGGGTCGCAAGGGCGAGTACTATCAGCTCCTGTATGACCTTCTCGGGAAGGGCTTTGAGCGTGTGCTCATAGACGGGAAGCCGCACTCCCTCCGCGAGAAGATAGAGCTCGACCGCAACAAGCGCCACGACATCGACGCGGTGGTCGATGCTATCTACGTGTCGGAATTCGAGCGCAACTCCGAGGCAGCGCGCGAGCGCCTTTCTGAGGCGCTCGAGCTTGCGCTCAAGGAGAGCGACGGGCTCGTGAAGATCGGACACGCGGACGGGTCCGAGGAGACACTCTCTGCGAAGTTCATCTGTCCGGTGGACGGCGCGTCGTTCCCGGAAGTCGAGCCGCGGCTCTTCTCCTTCAACAGCCCGTACGGCGCCTGCCCTGCCTGTAACGGTCTCGGCACGAAGTCGCTCTTCTCGGACGATCCGTGTCCGGTATGTAACGGCAAGCGCCTGCGCCCTGAAGCGCTCCGCGTGTACCTCTCGACCAATAAGAAGATGCCGGTCGATCCAGATAACATCACCGATGTCGGCACGAACGTGGTTGATTTCGCCGGCATGTCCATCAAGGAGGCCAAGGATTTCATGGATACGCTCGAGCTCTCCGAGATGAAGAAGGAGATCGCGCTTCCAATCGTCCGCGAGATCACGAGCCGCATCGACTTCATGCTGAACGTGGGTCTCGATTACCTCACCCTCAATCGCTCGGCAGCCACCCTCTCAGGCGGCGAGGCGCAGCGCATCCGCCTAGCGTCGCAGCTTGGCACGGGGCTCGTAGGCGCCTTGTACGTGCTGGACGAGCCGACGATCGGCCTCCATCAGCGCGACAACGACCGCCTTATCAAGACACTCGTCAATCTCAAGGAGCTCGGGAACACGATCCTCGTGGTTGAGCACGACGAGGATACGATCTACGCGTCCGACTATATCCTCGATATCGGCCCGGGTGCGGGTGTGCATGGTGGCGAGGTGATCGTCTCCGGGTGGCTTGATGACCTCCTTACTGCGCCTAAGAACGATTCCGGCTCGAATACCCTCTCGTACCTGCGCGAGGAGGCGCGCATCGAACTTCCCGAGGAGCGTCGTACCGGCGAGAAAGGTTCTATCAAGATAAAGGGAGCGACGCTCCATAACCTCAAGAACCAGAACGTAGAGGTGCCGCTCGGAAAGCTCGTCTGTATCACGGGCGTGTCCGGCTCAGGAAAGTCCACGTTCCTCTATGACGTGCTGCACAAGAACGTGGCGGCACGACTCTCCAAGCGTCAGGCGGAGGTTGAGAACGCGGCAAGCATCACGGGCACCGAGTACATCGGCCGAGCAGTCCTTATCGACCAGTCCGCTATCGGCCGCACCCCGCGCTCGAACCCTGCAACCTACACGGGCGCGTTCACGCATATCCGCGACCTGTTCGCGGCGACGCCTGAAGCGCGTGCCCGCGGCTGGAAGCCAGGACGCTTCTCCTTCAACGTGGCAGGAGGGCGCTGCGAGGCATGCCAGGGCAACGGCATGATCGCAGTTGAGATGCATTTCCTTCCGACCGTGTACGTGACCTGCGACGTCTGTAACGGCACGCGGTATATGAAGGAGACGCTTGAGGCGACGTACCGCGGGAAGAGCATCTATGACGTGCTCCAGATGACGATCGAGGAGGCGGAGGAGTTCTTCAAGGATATCCCTGCGGTTGCAGACCGGCTTCAGAGCCTGAACGCGACCGGTCTCCAGTACCTGACCCTCGGGCAGTCCGCGACGACGCTCTCAGGCGGCGAGGCGCAGCGCGTGAAGATCGCGAGCGAGCTCTACCGGCCGATCACGATGAAGACGCTGTACCTGCTCGACGAGCCTACCGTGGGTCTTCATTACGAGGACGTGCGCAAGCTCATCGAGATTCTCCAGGAGCTCGTGCGCCGCGGGAACACGGTCGTGGTGATCGAGCACAATCTTGACGTGATCAAGTCAGCGGACCATCTCATCGACTTCGGCCCTGAGGGCGGCACCGGCGGCGGCAAGGTTATCGCCAAGGGCACGCCGGAAGAGGTGGCAGAAGTGGAGGGATCGCATACGGGCGAGTACCTGGCGAAGCTTTTGAAGAAGCACAGGAAGCCATTGAAGAAAGAGGGGAAATAAGTGCTATCCTTAGGGCTTAGAATACTGCTGTTTGGGAGGGTACAGTGCTCAAGAAAATTACGAGGTACGAATTCGACCAGATCGATTGCGCGTTCATCACCGCGTGTCCCCGGCATCGCGAGCAGTTCGTTCCGGTGCTTCGCGAATACTTCGGCGATACGCGCATCCGGGAATTCCGCGACTGGGATCCTGAGATGGATGACGCGTCGCTCTTTGCATACGCGTATGCGAAGTACCATCAGGCTCGCAAGGATGACCCTCGGGTGCTCGAGCGGGCACAGGAGGACTTCGAGCTCTGGTTCCATCGCGGAAAGGTTCCCGATTACCTCTGCTCCTATTACCGCCTCGCCATGAGCAGGTATGTGGAAGAAGTTGCGTGACTGCGGGGCCCGTCCCAGGACGGGCCTTTCGCTTTCATTGCCGCGCGGTAGGATAAGCGCATGCAGCGGGAAGACCTGAAGAAATTCGACCTGCCGGACTGTCCGGGCGTGTATCTCTTTACGTTCGGCAAGGGAAAGGCGAAGAAGGTCCTGTATGTCGGTAAGGCGACGTCCTTGAGGGATCGCGTACGCTCCTATTTCGATATCGAGCTCATCGCCACCCGCGGTCCCCGTATCGTGGACATGGTAACGAAGGCGGACGGCGTCACGTATGAAGTCACGCCAACGGTGCTCGAGGCACTGGTGCGCGAGGCGGCCTTGATCCGGGAGCACATGCCTCCGGCGAACGCCATGGGCAAGGACGACAAGACGTTCCTGTATGCCGTTATAACGGACGAGGAGATCCCGCGCGTGCTCGCGGTGCGCGGCGCCGAGATCGACATGAAAGCGAAGCGCAACATCCTCACGGGAGAAGCGTATAAGGCCGTGCATGGTCCGTTCCCGTCCGGGTATCAGCTCCGGGAGGGCCTCAAGCTCATCCGTCGCATCTTCCCGTTCTATGACACGCCGAAGCCGGTCGGCGAGGGGAACAAGCACCTTTTGGCGAAGGTCGAGTTCAACCGGCAGATAGGGCAGTATCCGAAGGATATGAGCCGTTCGGAGTATCTGCGCTCCATAAGGAACGTATCCTTGTACCTTTCGGGGCGCGTGAAGGCGCTCCGCGCGCAGCTTGAGCGCGATATGAAGGCGTTCGCCAAGGAAGAACGGTTCGAGGAGGCTGCACAGGCGCGCAAGCAGCTGTTCGCGCTCGATCATATCCAGGACGTCTCACTCATCAAGGAGGACCGGGGCGAGAATGCGGGTCCGCGCATCGAAGCGTATGACACGGCGCATATCTCAGGCACGAATGCGATCGGCGTTATGACGGTGGTGGAGAACGGCACACCGCAGAAGAAGGACTACCGAACCTTCAAGATTCGAGGTCTGGGAGGAAAGTCCACGAACGACGATATCGCGTCCTTGAAGGAGATCCTGTCGCGCAGGCTCGGGCATCCGGAGTGGCCCTTACCGAGGGCGTTTATCGTTGACGGCGGGAAGACGCACAAGAAGGCGGCAGAAGAAGTGCTCAAGGAAGCAGGCATCGGCCTTCCGGTTATCGCCGTGGTGAAGGACGAGAAGCACAGGCCCCGCGAGGTCTTGGGCGGCATGCGCGCCGGCGTCTCTGATGCGGATGCGGTCCTCGCGAACGCTGAAGCGCACCGGTTCTCCATAACGAAGCATCGGCAGGCCCGATCCAGGGACCTGAGGAAAAGCTCGTGACAAATTTCTACAGAGTGCTATTCTCGCCTGGTGGTCAGTCTTGACGACCATCGGGTGCGCATTGGCGTATCCGGGTTAGCAGGGGAGGAAAAGTATGTTCCGCATGTGCGTGCGAAGTCGGAGCTGCGGGAGCACGGAGCCGTAACGGCGACCCGCCCCGCCGGGTGTTGAAGATTCTCAAGTGCGCAATGCCAAGAGAGCCCTCATCACCTGACTAATGCGTGCCTACCTACATTGCTATCGAATACACAGTGGACGCAAGTCCCTGAAAAGCCCATAGGGATTTAGAGAGATTCAGTCCCACAAGGGCGAAGGCCGTTTAGCTCCAAGCGACGGCCTTTTCCTTTGCTATACTTTCTTCATATGCGCGGCACGGTTGTTGGCGTTCTTAGAGGCGGTCCTTCACGGGAGCATGAGGTGTCTCTCAAGACCGGGCACGCCATCATCCAGAACCTTCCCGAGGACCGCTTTACGGTGCGCGATCTCTACATAGACCGCAATGGCATATGGCATGAGCGCGGAAGGGTCACGGATCCGGTGCGCGTGCTGCCGCAGATCGATGTGGCGGTTATCGGCCTGCATGGCGAATACGGAGAGGACGGGGAGGTCCAGAAGCTCCTTGAGCGCCATGGGGTGCCGTACACCGGTTCCGATTCGTTCGCATCGTACCTTGCGATGCATAAGGTGCTTACGAAGGAGAAGGCGAAGGAGCTCGGTCTGCTTACGCCCCGCTACCGCTTCGTCGAGCACGGGAGCGATACGCAGGCTGCTGCTATGGAGATCGTGCGCTCCTTCCATCAGCCGGTTGTAGTGAAGCCGGTGCGTTGGGGTTCGTCGGTAGGCATCTCTATCGTGGGCGGGTTCAAACCGGTCCATGACGCGCTCGAGGCGCTTCTTGGGGAAGACGCCGGCGGGGTGCTCGTAGAGGAACTGATCCGCGGTACCGAGGCAACGGCAGGCGTCGTGGAGCACCTTCGTGGGGAATCGTTGTACGCGCTCCCGCCTATAGAGATAGTCCCGCCGCAAGGAGACTTCTTCTCATATGGCGCGAAGTACTCAGGCGCGACTCGCGAGATTGTGCCGGGCAGGTTCGCGAAGACTGTGCAGGAGGAGCTCATGCGCCAGGCACGGGTCATGCATGAGGGGTTGGGGCTCCGCCATTACTCACGTTCCGACTTCATGGTTACGCCGAAAGGCATCTATTTCCTCGAGACGAATACCCTTCCAGGCATGACCACGGAGTCCCTCCTCCCGAAGTCCCTGGGGGCTATCGGGGTGTCCTTCCCGGACTTCCTGTCCCACCTCGTAGACCTTGCTCTCAGCGGCAAGAAACGATACAGTACTCACGTTCGCTAACGCGGGCCGTTAGCTCAGTTGGTAGAGCACCTCTTTTGCAAAGAGGGGGTCGCAGGTTCGAATCCTGTACGGTCCACCGAGTAATGCCCCGAAAGGGGCTTTCTCCTTTTATGAAACTCCTCATTGTCTCTCCCGGAAAAGCGCATAGCCTTGAGTTCCGCGATGCAATCGCAGAGTACGAGAAGCGCCTTTCATCCGCGCTTCCGATCGAATGGGCGTTCCCAGCTATTGGCACGAAGGAAAGCGAGGGCGCAGCGATACTGAAGCTTCTTAAGCCTGAGGATGCGGTTGTTCTCCTTGACGAGCGTGGGAAGGAGATAGATAGTCCGGGACTCGCGAATCTCTTGGACGGGGAACTGAACGCCGGTACGAAGCGTCTCGTGTTCGTAATCGGCGGCGCGTTCGGCGCAAGCGAGGAAGTGAAAGCGCGAGCGAATAAGACCATAAGTCTCTCAAAGCTCGTGTTTCCGCACATGCTTGTTCGTTTGATTCTTGCGGAACAGCTCTACAGAGCATGGTCTATACGCGCGGGAGGCAAGTACCATCACGCATAGGAAAAGGCCTCGCAGTTGCGAGGCCTTTTCCTATTGGTCGGGATGCCGAGAATCGAACTCGGGTTATACGCACCCGAAGCGTACGTAATACCACTATACCACATCCCGAGGTGCTGAACGCGAGCGTTCAGCTTCCGCACAATACCAGATGCTTCACCCTATTTCCATCGCGGGTGGGGTATATACTTTATGCATATGCAGACACTCATCCTCGCAGGAATCGCGTTCCCGATGCTTCTTATCATTGACCTTATCTGGATCGGCCTCGTCGCGCAGGGCTTCTATCGCGCGCAGCTCGGCTCCATGCTCCGTCTTGATGTGGTATGGCCGGCAGCCATCGCGTTCTACGTGATCTACGCGCTCGCCATCGCGTTCTTCGTGCTCATGCCGGCAATAAGCATGAAGTCACTCACGCATGCGCTCCTTGCGGGCGCGTTCCTAGGCTTTGCCGCGTACGCGACCTACGACCTTACGAACCTCGCGACTATCACGGGCTGGCCGCTTCCGCTTACCATCGTAGACCTCATCTGGGGCACCGTATTCACGGCCCTTACGTCCGTGTCCGTGTACCTGATCGCGACGAAGTTCCTCAGCTACTAATATGCGCCTCGGCTCATTCTTCGCACTCCTGTTCTTCGTCTTGCTTTCGCTTGGCGCGGGCTTCATTGGATCCGCGTTCACCATGAGCGAGATCGGCACCTGGTACGCAGGCCTTACGAAGCCTTCGTGGACGCCGCCGAACTGGGTGTTCGGTCCGGTCTGGACCACGCTCTACGTGCTTATGGGAACCGCTGCGTTCCTGGTGTCTCGCAGCAAGAAGCTCGGGAAGTATCCGGTGCTCTGGCTCTTCGTTGCGCATCTCGTCGTTAACACGCTCTGGTCCATCGTATTCTTCACGCTGCACGAGCTCCTGCTCGCGACGATCGTTATCCTGTTGCTCGACGTGCTTGTAGCGCTGCTCATCAAGCTCTTCTGGCGCCATTCACATGCGGCGAGCTATCTGCTCGTTCCGTATCTCCTGTGGTGCCTGTACGCTACGAGCCTTACTATCGGAATTCTCGTTCTCAACTAAGCAAAAAGGCGCTCTTGGAGCGCCTTTTTTGCTTTTCCTATCGTCCCTGTCCGTAATACTTCTTAAGCAGCTTCACGTGCCCCTGATAGTCAGGAGAGCAGTGCATGTTCCCTCTGCGGTCATGGAAATAGAAGATACAGTCGGTCTTCTTCGGGTTGAGCGCTGCAAGGATTGCTTCGGTCGAGGGGCTTGCGATAGGTGCCGGAGGAAGCCCTTCGTTCTGGTACGTGTTGTACTCGGACTTGATGTACTTGTCGTTCGGTACCGGCACCGGCCACCAGGTCTTCGTGCCGCCCTTGGAGGCCTTTGCGTACTGCAGCGTCGCATCAATCTGGAGGTTCATGCCGCTCCACAGACGGTTCCAGATGATGCCGGAGATGAGGCGCATCTCGGACGGATCGCGGGTCTCGCGTTGAAGCAAGGATGCGATCGTAAGCACGTCCTCAAGCGGAAGCACCTTCTCCGCCTCTGAGCTGTAGCGGGACGCTACATCGCGCTCGAAGCGGTCTGAAAGGAGTTCCTGCACGTACGACGGGTTCGCTGCAGAAGACACCATATAGATACCTGGCACCGCCTCGCCCTCAAGGAGTTCAGGCTCGGTTTCGCTCAGCTGCTTCAGAAACGCTTCTTGCTCCGCCTTCGTCCATCCGAGTGCAAGCCCAAAGGAGCGAGCAACCTCTTCCTGGCGGTATCCTGCCTTGATGTCTACGAACGCGATATCGGAGCCTGCGATCTGGGAATAGCCCGGAATGGAAGCGATGAGGTTCGCGAGCTTGGTTATAGCGGCGCTGCCGAGCCACGCGGCAGCCTCAAGCGACTCGTTCGTCTCGCCGAACAGCGCGTCTACGGCCGGGTCTTCAGAGATAGTCTCGTTGATAGGGTCAACCGTAACCGGGAAGGGAGGCTTTGCCGGCTCCTCGGCTGCCACGATAACCTGGTTCTGAAGCACCTTGGGAAGGGAAAGGAGTGCGAACGATACGAGCACGAGCGCAAGGATCGCGGAACCTGCCGCACGCAGGTCTGCGCGCGTCTTCGCACGACGCCTGAGCGCCGGATGCGGCATAAGATTGCGCCTCGGCATGTTCGCCATTTGCTCCGTATTGTATCCCATGAATCTCATAAAAAGGAACTGATACGCACAGGTGTTCCTCGACAGCGTGCGGAGTACGGTGGTACGGTCAACGTAATGCGCACGCCACGAGCTCCCTATGTTCCGAATGCGGTTGAGCGCATCGTATCAAGCGTTGGCTCCGTACAGTCTCTCTTCGTGCACAGCGCTGCCTTCGCTGCATTCTTCCTACTCGCGGTATTCGGCATCCTCTCCTGGGAGCTCATGCTCCTTGTCCTCACAACCATACTTTCCCTCGAAGCCATCTATCTTGCTATCTTCATCCAGATAACGGTTAACAAGCATACCCAGAGCCTTCGCGAGGTTGAGGAAGACATCGACGAGATCCAGGAGGACGTCGAGGAGCTCGGTGAGGACATGGAGGATATCCAGGAGGACCTCGAAGAGATCTCTGAGGACATCGAGGAGATCTCCGAGGACATCGACGAGATCCAGGAAGACGTCGAGGAGCTCAACGAGGACGATGATGACGAGCCTCGTGAAAAGAAGCCGAAAGGCAAGAAGCCGACGAAGGCGGAGACCCTCGAGCAGCTCACGAAGGACGTAGCGAGGGTACTGGCGGACCTTGAGGCGCTTAAGGCAGGGAAATAGCCGCTACCCACATTTTGTCTATATAACCGGCTCTGATACACTGTCCTCATGACAGGGGTACTGGCCCAGATCGGGTCATTTTTCAATACGTACCTATATATCTCCGTAGCGCATGCCGCTACGGAGGCTTCGGAGCATGCGGTAGAAGAGGGTGCGCACGCTGCTGAAGCGGCCGCTTCCCATGGCTCTGGCATCCACGTGGTCCTCAAGGCAGAGGAGGTCTTCAATATACTCGGGTTCCCGGTGACGAACTCCCTTATCATGACGGTTATCACGACCGTCCTCTTGCTCGCGTTTGCGTACGCGGTGCGCTCCAAGCTCTCGATGATCCCAGGGAAGCTTCAGGCAGGCGTCGAGATGCTCTTTCAGGGCGTCCTCAACTACATGGCGGAGACGCTGGAGAGCGAGAAGCTCGCACGCAAGTTCTTCCCGCTCATCATGACGATCTTCCTCTTCGTCTTCCTCGCCAACCAGCTTGCGTTCGTTCCGGGCGTGGGCTCGATTGGCATCGACAATGGGCACGGAGGACTCACGCCCCTGCTGCGCGCTCCGGCCGCAGACCTCAACATGACGCTCGCGCTCGCGATCATCTCGTTCCTCGTGATCGAGATCTCGGGTGTGGTGATTCTCGGCTTCTTCAAGTATGCGGGCAAGTACATCAACTTCAATTCGCCTATCGATTTTGCCGTGGGATTGATCGAGCTCGTGTCGAACATCGGGCGCCTCATCTCGTTCTCATTCCGTCTCTTCGGAAACGTGTTCGCGGGCGAGGTGATGCTCGTGGTGGTCGGGTTCTTCGTCGCGTACCTGTTGCCGGTGCCACTCATGGCCTTCGAGGTCTTCGTGGGCTTCATCCAGGCAGTGGTGTTCTCGATGCTGACCCTGTTCTTCATCAAGCTATCGATCATGGAACCGCATGGGCAGGAGGCGCATTAGCGCCGCCTCTCCACGCGGCTCCGGGATGGAGCAAAAAACTTAATCACACGAAATTACAACAGGTATGGAAATGGAAACAGCACAGCTCTTTGCGATGGCAATCGCGGCAGGACTCGGAGTCCTCGGCCCGGCTATCGGCATCGGCATGATTGGCGGCAAGGCTATGGAGGCTATCGGACGCAATCCGGAGGCTTCGGGCAAGGTCGTCTCGAACATGATCCTCGCAATCGTGTTCGCCGAGGCGCTCGGTATTCTCGCGCTCGTCGTTTCGTTCATCATCCGCTTCGTCGGATAGCTAGATTAGGAGCTGCGCTATGGAACAACTCTTCGACGCATTCGGCATAGACGGGAAGCTGCTTCTCGCGCAGCTCGTCAACTTCGGCGTGCTCTTCGTGGCGCTCACCTGGCTGCTCTACAAGCCGGTGATGAAGACCTTGGACGAGCGCGCAGCGAAGATTCGGCAGGGCGTCGAGGACGCGGAGCGCGCAGCGGAAGCGGCCGCAAACGCGGACCAGGAGGCGCAGAAGGTGGTGCAGGGCGCTTCGGATGAGGCTGACAGCATCGTCGGAAACGCTCGCGAACACGCGAACGCGGAGAAGGCACGCATCGTGAAGGATGCGGAGGCCCGCGCGGCGCAGGTGCAGGCGGACGCGGAAGCGCGTGCCGAGGAGACCGCGGCCCGTGCCCTTCGTGAGAGCGAGAAGGAAGTAGCACGTCTCGCGGTTCTTGCCGCAGAGAAGGTGCTTCGCGACACGAAATAGCTATGGAGAAGGAATACGCACTCGCGCTTTCACGGCAGCTCACGATAGGTACGGACGAGAAGAAACTCGTCGACGGCCTCGTCGCGCACCTGAAAGCAGAGGGGCGTATGAAGCTTCTTCCGGGCATCGTTCGCGAACTGAAAGCCCTTGATGCCCGCAGGCAGTCCCTCGCTCCTTCTATCGAGGTAGCGAGCGAAGCAGAGAAGGCGTCCGCGCTTTCCTCTGCGAAAGCACTCGGTATCGAGGCAGAGAACGTATCAGTGAATCCGTCCCTCATTCGCGGGTGGCGTGCGCGCAGCGGAAGCTCGCTCGTAGACCGCTCCGCTAAAAGAGGCTTAGTAGACCTTTACCAGAGAATTACGAACTAGTTATGGAGAGCATCATCAAGCGCATCGAGGCAGAAATCGCCTCATTCCCAGGTACCGCAGCATCTGCGGGAGCTGAAGAGACCGGCATCGTACGTGCGACCGGAGACGGTATCGCGGAGATCGACGGGCTTTCGAACGCCATCATGACGGAGATGGTGCTCTTCGATCCGACCTTCGACCGTTCTCTTGAGGACGCTCTGAAGGATGCGGATCCGGTATACGGTCTGGTGCTGAACCTCGAAGAGGACGGCGTCCGCGCCGTTATCCTCGGGGACGCCTCCAAGGTCTACGAAGGCATGCTCGTGCGTCGTGTGGGTCGCCTCCTATCCATCCCGGTAGGCGACTCGTTGGTAGGACGCGTCGTAAATCCGCTCGGCGAAGCGGTCGACGGCAAGGGTCCGACGAAGGCGAATACCTTCCGTCCAATCGAGAAGGAAGCATACGGCGTTATCGACCGCGCTCCGGTGAACACGCCGCTCCATACCGGCATCAAGGCAATTGACGCCATGACGCCGATCGGCCGCGGACAGCGTCAGCTCATCATCGGAGACCGCGGAACCGGAAAGACCACCATCGCGGTGGATACCATCCTCAACCAGAAGTCCGAGGACTCGGCAACGCGTCCGATCTGCGTGTACGTCGCAATTGGCCAGAAGGAGTCGAAGACCGCGAAGATCGTCGCACAGCTCGCAGAGGCAGGCGCGATGGACTACACCATCGTGGTCACGGCACCAGCATCGTCTCCGGCTGCCTTCCAGTTCCTCGCGCCGTTCGCTGGCGCTGCTATCGCGGAGCACTTCATGGAGCAGGGCAAGGACGCGCTCGTGATCTACGACGACCTCTCGAAGCAGGCAGTCGCATACCGCCAGCTCTCCCTCCTTCTCCGTCGCCCGCCAGGACGCGAAGCGTACCCAGGAGACGTGTTCTACCTCCACTCGCGCCTTCTTGAGCGCGCAGCGAAGCTCTCCAAGGAGAAGGGTGGCGGTTCAATCACCGCGCTCCCGATCATCGAGACGCAGGAGAACGACGTGTCCGCATACATCCCGACCAACGTGATTTCCATTACGGACGGCCAGATCTTCCTTGAGACCGATATGTTCAACAAGGGCTTCCGTCCGGCAATGAACGTCGGTATCTCGGTGTCGCGTGTGGGTTCTGCGGCGCAGACCAAGGCAATGAAGAAGGTCTCGGGCAAGATCAAGCTCGAGCTCGCACAGTTCCGCGAACTCGAGGCCTTCATGCAGTTCTCTTCGGACCTCGACGAGAACACCAAGAAGCAGATCGACGGCGGCCGCCGCATGACGGAGATCTTGAAGCAGGGCAACGGCAAGCCCCTTCCGTTCGAGCTCCAGGCTGCGGTTATCTTCGCCGCTACGAACGGGTACTTCGACACGTTCGCGCCGGAAGACACCGCAGCTGCTGAGGAGCGTCTTCAGGACTACCTCAACCGCGAGGCGACCGGCATCCTTGCCGCTATCCGCACCACGCGCGAGATCGGCGAGACCACGGAGAAGGATCTTCGTGCCGCGCTTGATACGTTCGTATCTCGTTCCGCATAACGACTCATGGCGCTTAAGGACATCAAGACGAAGATCAGGGCGACCGAGCGCATGCACAAGGTGACACGCGCCATGGAGGCCGTGTCCGCCGTAAAGATGCGCAAGACACAGGCAGCTGCCCTTCAGGGCCGCGCGTATGCGCGTGCGGCGCTCTCGATCCTTACGCGTCTTGCAGGCACGCGTCACGTGAAGGAGCATCCTTTGGGCGTGGACCGCACGGGGCACAAGCTCGCGCTCGTCGTTATCACGAGCGATAAGGGCCTTGCGGGCGCGCTTAACTCAGGCGTTTTGAAGCGTGCCGTCGAGGCGCTTGAGGGTCGCGAGAAGAGCGACGTGACTATCTACGCATACGGCCGCAAGGGCGACGAGTTCTTCAGCCGTCGCGGCTACACGGTAGCGAAGGCGGTGATGAACAAGCAGGACGAGATCCCGCTTTCAGACATGGAAGAGTTCGTTCAGGAGCTTACCGACGGATTCCTTGCTGGCACCTTCGACAAGGTGATCGCGGTATACCCGAACTTCAAGTCCACTTTCGAGCAGATTCCAACCATGCGTCGCCTGCTTCCTCTTTCCCTTCCGGCGATCAACGATATCGTGAATGGCATCACGCCGGTGAAGGGCAAGTGGGCGGAGACCCCTGAGATCGAGGCGCCAGCTTCGTACGAGGTGGAGCCGTCCGGCGGCGAGGTGCTCTCGCTCCTCATCCCGAAGCTCGTTGCTGTTGCCTTGTATCACATGCTGCTCGAGGCCAAGGCGTCCGAGCACTCGGCACGCATGGTAGCGATGAAGAATGCATCGGATAAGTCCAAGGAAGTGACCCGCGACCTCAACCGCGTCTATAACAAGGCGCGTCAGGCCGCGATTACCCGCGAGGTCTCGGAAATCGTGGGCGGCCGCGAGGCGTTATCAGTTTAGGTACTGGGCGAATTTATAACCAAATCATTATGAACACAGGAACCATCACAGAGATCATCGGGCCAGTCGTAGACGTACACTTCGCAGATGCGCGCCCGGCTATTCAGGACGCGCTTGTCGTCGACGCAAACGACATGCACGGCAAGATCGTGCTCGAAGTCGCAGCACACCTCGGCCTCGATCGCGTGCGCTGCATCTCGATGAACGAGACGGCAGGCCTCTCGCGCGGCGAGAAGGCGGCTGCTACCGGTGCTCCGATCTCCGTTCCTGTGGGTCAGGCTGCGCTCGGCCGTCTCTTCAACGTGCTTGGCGAGGCGATCGACGGCAAAGCCGAGGTTCCGGCTTCTACCGAACGTCTTCCGATCCATCGCATGCCGCCGACGTTTGACGAGCAGACCACGAAGGCTGAGATCTTCGAGACCGGCATCAAGGCGATCGACCTCATGATCCCGTTCATCAAGGGAGGAAAGGTGGGCCTCTTCGGCGGCGCCGGCGTGGGCAAGACCGTGACTATCCAGGAGCTCATTCGCAACGTCGCGCAGGAGCACGGCGGATACTCCGTGTTCGCGGGCGTGGGTGAGCGCGTGCGCGAGGGTAACGATCTCTACCACGAGATGGAAGAGTCAGGCGTGCTTGATAAGACCGCGCTCGTGTTCGGCCAGATGAACGAGGTCCCGGGAGCTCGCGCACGTGTTGCGCTCACGGGACTTACGCAGGCTGAATACTTCCGCGATGAAGGCGGAAAGGATGTCCTCTTCTTCATGGACAACGTGTTCCGCTTCATTCAGGCGGGTTCCGAGGTGTCCTCGCTCCTCGGGCGCGTGCCGTCTGCTGTGGGATACCAGCCGACCTTGGCTGAAGAGATGGGCAAGCTTCAGGAGCGTATCACCTCTACTAAGAAGGGCTCCATCACCTCTATCCAGGCGGTGTACGTTCCGGCCGACGACCTTACCGACCCGGCTCCAGCTACCACCTTCGCGCACCTCGACGGTACCGTGGTGCTCTCGCGTCAGCTCGCAGCGCTTGGTATCTACCCGGCTATCGATCCGCTCGCATCCTCGTCTACCGCGCTTACGCCGGAGATCGTGGGCGAGGAGCACTACCGCGTCGCTAACCAGGTGAAGCAGGTGCTTCAGCGCTACAAGGACCTCCAGGACATCATCGCCATCCTCGGTATCGAGGAACTCTCGGACGAGGATCGCCTTACGGTTGCCCGCGCCCGCAAGCTCGAGCGCTTCCTCTCACAGCCATTCTTCGTGGGCGAGGTCTTCACCGGAAACCCGGGGCAATACGTCACCCGCGAGGAGACGGTGCGCGGCTTCAAGGAGATCGTGGAGGGCAAGCATGATGACAAGCCTGAGAGCGCCTTCTATATGAAGGGCGGTATCGATCAGGTCACCGGATAATGGCAAAGACCTTCCATCTCACTATCGCAAACGTTGGAGAGAACCTCTTCTCAGGAGAGGCGGTCTCCGTGACGCTTCCGGGCGCCGAAGGCGTCTTTACGGTGATGGCAGGGCATGAGGCGTTCGTTACACCGCTTCAGGAGGGCATCGCGCTCGTGAAGACTGCGGACGGAGCTGAGACGTCGTACACGCTTCACAAGGGCGGTATTGCGGAGGTGTCTGGGGGACAGGCGACGGTACTTCTGTAGCAATTTTGCAATGCACAGCCCCGCGAGCGATGGTTCGCGGGGCTGCTACGTTCAAGTAGGGTATAAGCACAGGAGGGTGAAATGAGTGTATCGTCTTCGCTCCTTGGCGATTTGCATGGCGGGAGTACCGAACTTCGGTTCTTCAGCGCCATGCAGTCTCCGGTATGGCGGCCTCCGTTTTGGTACATTGACTGTCGGAGAGCCACGCCTGAGGAAGATCAAGCTGGTGTCGATGCCTTTGTCACTATCGATGCTGGAATAATTCCGGTTCAGATCAAGTCTTCACTGGCTGGGATGGAAAAGGATCGCGCGCACTACGGCGATCAGCACTGCATTGTGGTCATCCATGAGAACTTGTCAGACCAGCAGATCCGGTCCAAAGCTACCGACTTCTTCTATCGCTGGCGCGGACGGCTTATCCGCGCGAGCCGTGGAAGGGCCCGCAGGTAATGCGGGCTTTTTCCATATAAGCGAAATGGTATTATGCATGCATATGGCACTACAGGACTTCCTGCTTAAGCAGGCGATGAAATGGAAGATGAAGGACGTTCCGAAGGAACAGCAGGAGCAGATCATGGCGCTCGTGCAGAAGGACCCGGAACTCTTCAAGCGTATCGGCGAGGAAGTCGAGAAGCGCGTTAAAGGAGGCGAGCCGCAGATGAAGGCAACGATGGAGGTCATGAAGAAGTACCGCACCGAGCTCGCGACGCTCGTGCAGAAATAATCATGCGGAGTAAGCGCATATTCATCCTGCTCGGGCATCCGGACTCAGGACCGGAGCCCATGAGCCGGCAGCTTGCCGACTGCTACGAAGCTGCAGCGAAAGCAGCAGGGCACGACGTGCGCCGCATGAATCTTTTTGATCTCTCGTTTGATCCGACGCTCCATAAGGGATACCGTGCTATCCAGGAGCTCGAGCCTGATCTCGTGAAAGTCCAGGAAAACCTTTCCTGGTGCGAGCATTTCGTACTCGCGTACCCGAACTGGTGGGGCGGGATGCCGGCGCCACTCAAAGGCATGTGGGACCGCATGTTCCTCCCGCGCTTCGCGTTCCGCATGTGGAAGAACCGTTTCGGGTGGGATGCGCTTCTGAAGGGCCGCACTGCGCGCGTGATGATCACGTGCGGAAATCCCGCTATCCTCGATCACCTCGCGTTCGGCGACTTCACCGCATCTATCAAGCGATCCTTGCTTCAGTTTGCTGGATTGCGTACCTGGGTGTCCGCGTTCGGGCACGCAGAGCACGCGTCAGAAGCTAAGCAGGAACGCTGGAAGCGCACCGTAGCGCGTCTTGCAAAGCGCGCCCGCTAGGGCGCATGCTTTGGGAGCAGGGGTGCTCACCCTGATGCCCAAGACGCGGGCTTCCTGACAGTAGCGCCTCCCGCCAGTGGGCACCTCTGCACCGCCGCCTCTTCTTGAGGCGGTTTTGCGTATTTAAATGATCAGAGCCCCGGAAAAGCGGGCGGTACTGACGTGCGTGCTTTAGACGAGGCTCTGAGAAGTTCATTACTTCCTGGCCTCCATTTTCAGTTCGAACCGTTCCCAAAGGTTCGAGAGAATATGGTGGCCTATGTGGCCGGGTAGGTTGATGGCTGCCCAGAATACGGGGATCTGCCACCAGGTGAACGTCGTGAATATATGCATTCCGGCGAAGGGCCAGAATATGAGCGCGAGCGCTATGCCTACCAGGCTGATGAAAAAGAACTTAGTGTCGACCTTGAACATTGAAATCTCCTTTCTTCAAAGTCGGGTTAGTAATACCAGCGAACATGTTGCGCGTCAATGATGCGCCTTTGCCTTTAGCGACCATTCCCGTTACTGTACGCATATGAAAATCGGCATCGTCGGGCTCCCGAACGTCGGGAAGTCCACTCTCTTCAATGCGCTCACCAAGGCGGCAGTTCCTGCTGAGAACTATCCGTTCTGCACCATCGACCCATCCGTAGGCGTAGTGGGCGTCCCTGATACCCGTCTTGATCAACTTGCAGCGCTTTCAAAGAGCGAGAAGGTGGTCCCAGCAGCGGTCGAGTTCGTGGATATCGCGGGGCTTGTGAAGGGAGCAAGCGAAGGCGAAGGCCTCGGCAACCAGTTCCTTTCCCATATCCGCGAGGTGGACGCGATCCTAGAGATGGTGCGCTTCTTCGACGATCCGGACGTGACGCATGTGCACGGGGACGTGGATCCGGCGCGCGACATCGAGATCATCAATCTCGAGCTGATCCTCGCGGATGCGCAGTCCGTAGCGGGCCGCCGCGAGAAGCTGGTGCGCGACGTGAAGATGAATAACAAGGACGCGCTCGCGGAAGACGCGGTGCTCGCGCAGATCGAGCAGGCGCTCAAGGAAGGGAAACTCGCGCGTTCAGTCTCTCTTTCCGAGGAAGACGCGAAGCGCATCAAGTCCTTGAATCTCCTCACCATGAAGCCGATCCTCTATTCCTTCAATGGGAAGGCAGGCGGACACAATCTCTCGGAACTCAATGACGGTCGTGCGCAGGCCGCGTACGACCTCGTCGAATCCATGGGCAGCCACTACGTGGAGGTGGACGCACGCACGGAGCATGAGCTCAACGATGTGGCGGACGAGGACAAGGACATGTTCCGCTCGGAACTCGGCGTGCAGGTGGACGGGCTTGATGCGCTTATCCGTGCTGCATATGAGACCCTCGGCCTCATTACCTTCTTTACGACGGGTCCGAAGGAATCGCGCGCCTGGACCATACGGCGCGGCGCGCTCGCGCCTGACGCGGGAGCAGCTATCCATAACGATTTCAAGGACAAGTTCATCAGGGCGGAGGTGGTGGCGTGGGACACGCTCCTTCAGGACGGTTCGTGGAGCGCCGCGCGCGACAAGGGTGACATAAAGACCGAAGGGAAGACGTACGAAGTGAAGGACGGGGACGTGATGGTCTTCCTGCACAGCTAAACAGAAATCATGAACCCTGGGGCGACACGGAAGATAGAGATTGGTTGCGGTAGGAATCCTAGGGAGGGCTATGAGTCATGCGACATACGAGCCATCCCGGGCGTTGATCATGTATGCAGTGCGGACAAGCTGCCGTTTGACGATGGCACTATAAGCGAAATCTATGCGCGGCATCTCATTGAGCACTTTACGCTTAGGGAGTTCATCGAAGTGCTCGCTGAATGGAACCGGGCGCTGGCTCCCGGAGGAGTGCTATACGTGATTACGCCAAACCTGTTATGGCACGCACGACAATTGCTCGAAGGAAGTCATGAGAGTTTCTATACAACGCAACGCGGTCAGAATGATCGCTACTGGGCGCTTGGAAGTATTTTCGGTTGGCAGCAGGACGAGCACGACATCCATAAGTTTGGGTATTACTTCGAACTGCTCGAGGATATTCTGCACGAGGCCGGTTTCGGTCATGTCGAGAACCGCACGAATTCCCCAGAGAGTATCGAGCACGCGGCGCATCACCTCGAAGTTCGGGCACTCAAGACTGGTTCGTTTACAGACCCGCGAAACTCGAAGTTCTTCAGACATTTGAATGTTACGCACTAACGGGTCACATGTGGTCTTTTGTGGTATAATCCGCGCACTATGGAACAGGCACCTACACGTACGACTCCCCGTGATTTCTTCCTCTGGGCTGGCGCGGTCATCGCGCTCTACGGTTCGGTGCTCTCGCTCATCACGCTCCTCTTCGAGTACGTGAACCATGCGTTCCCGGATCCGCTCGCATACTGGGGCGATCCGTACGGCGGAGCGGTGCGTGCCGCGATGGCAGGGGTGATCGTGCTGGTTCCGACGACGATCATCCTCCTTCGCATCATCCGTGGCTCTATCGCGAACGAGCCAGGCAAGGCGAATATCTGGGCGCGTCGCTGGGCGCTCGTGCTCACGGTGTTCATCGCGATCGCGGTTATTCTCGTCGATCTCATCACGCTCATCACCACCTTCCTCGGCGGCGAGCTCTCGATCCGCTTCGGCCTCAAGGTAGCAGTCGTGCTCCTGGTAGCGCTCGGCGTGTTCCTCCACTTCCTCGCGGATCTCAAGGGATACTGGGCAGCGCATCCGAAGAAGGCGGATCTCGTTGGCGCAGGCGCGGGTGTGCTCGCACTTGCCGCGGTTGCGGCCGGATTCTTCGTTATAGGTACGCCGAGCACCATCCGCGAACTTCGCTACGACGAGCAGCGCGTCTCGGACCTCCAGTCCATCCAGTACCAGATCGTGAACTTCTGGCAGTCGAAGGAAGCGGTTCCGGCGGATATCGCGGAGCTTAATGATCCGCTTTCGAGCTTCATGGTCCCGGTGGATCCTGAGACGGGCGCGCCGTATCGCTACGAACGCACGGGCGACAGCTCGTTCGATCTCTGCGCGGTATTCAGCCAAGAGACTCCTGACACGAAGGGCCAGGGCGCGTTCCCGCGCGACGTATCGTACCCGAGCATGATGCCGGACGAGAACTGGCAGCATGGAGCTGGCGAGGTGTGCTTCTCGCGCACCATAGACCCTGAGCGCTACCCGCCGTTCGGAAAGCCGGTCCGCTAGCATGGCGCGCGAGCGATTCGACCATCAGGAGATCGAGAAGGCGCAGCAGGCGCGCTGGCAGGAGCTCGATCTCTATCGCGCGGACCTTGCCGATACTGATCGTGATCCCTACTACCTCCTCTTCGAGTTCCCATACCCTTCGGGAGACCTTCATATCGGGCACTGGTACGCGTTCGCGCTCACGGATATCTTCGCGCGCATGCTGCGCATGCAGGGAAAGAACGTCCTGTTCCCGATGGGCTTCGATTCCTTCGGGCTTCCTGCGGAGAACGCCGCCATAAAGTACGGGAAGGATCCTGCAGCGTGGACGAACGCGAATATGGAGACCATGCGCGCACAGGTACGCTCCATGGGAACTTCGGTTGATTGGTCCAAGGAGGTGGTTACCTCGAGCCCTGAGTACTACAAGTGGACGCAGTGGCTCTTCACGAAGCTCTATGATCACGGGCTCGCGTACCGGAAGAACGCACCGGTCAAATGGTGCCCGAAGGACCAGACCGTGCTCGCCAACGAGCAGGTGAACGATGGGAAGTGCGAGCGCTGCGGCACCGAGGTCGAGGAGAAGAACCTCACGCAGTGGTTCATGGGCATCACGAAGTACGCGGACCGCCTTATCACGGACCTCGATCCGCTTCCGTGGCGCGAGGACATCAAGGACGCGCAGCGCGCGTGGATAGGAAAGTCAGAGGGCGCCCGGATCCCCTTCCGTCTCGTGTTCGGGAACGAAGAGAAGGATGCCTGGCGAGACGAGGACGGAAATCCGTCTCAAGTCTCCGTGTTCACGACGCGCCCCGACACTATCTTCGGCGCGACTTATCTCGTGCTTGCTCCGGAGCACCCGTGGGTGCGCGCCGCCTGGGACACTCCGCATGACGACGCAGTTTTAAATAAGGACGAGGTCCGTGCGTACGTTGAAGCCGCGCAAAAGAAGACCGAGCGCGAGCGTCAGGAGAACAAGGAGAAGACGGGCGTACGCCTCGAGGGAATCAGCGCTATTAATCCCGCTACGCAAGAAGAGATTCCGGTATACGTAGCAGATTACGTGCTCGCGTCATACGGCACGGGAGCGGTCATGGCAGTACCGGCGCATGACGAGCGTGATTTTGAGTTCGCGAAGAAGATGAATCTCTCGGTGCGACGCGTTATCGATCCGATAACAGGATCCAAGCAGGAGAATCCGGAAGATAAGGAGAAGATCGTCGCGATCGTCGAGCACGAAGGAAAGGTGCTCACTATCCACTGGAGGCCCGAGCTTGGCGGACGGCTTACCGTCGGCGGTACCGCGGAAGAAGGCGAGGATCCTGCATACACAGCCATGCGAGAGATCGCTGAGGAAACCGGATACACGGATCTCGAGCTTGTAGAGCGTGCCCAGGAGCAGGTACATCACGAGTACTTCGCGCACTCGAAGAATAAGGCATGGGTAGCGCATACCACGCTCCTTCATTTCCGCTTGAAGAGTGAGGCGTGCGAAGAACCGAAGCTCGAAGAGGACGAGAAAGGTAAGTTCGAGGTTGAATGGGTTCCCTTTGCGGACGCGATTCGCGACGTGAAGGATCCGCTTCATAGCTACGCGCTCGCGCGATTCCTTACGCCAGGCGCGTACGGAGGGGACGGTCTTCTCAGGAATTCAGGCGAGTTTTCTGGCCGCGACAACCGCGAGGCGATCGACGACATCATCGCGTTCGTCGGCGGCGAGAAGGTAACGAACTATCGCCTTCGTGACTGGCTCGTGTCGCGCCAGCGGTACTGGGGCTGCCCGATACCGGTCGTATACGATCCCGAAGGCAATCCGCATGTCATTCCAGCGGAACACCTGCCGTGGCTTCTCCCGACGGACGTCGACTTCACGCCGTCCGGCAAGTCGCCGCTTGCAACCTCAAGGGAGCTTCAGGAGCGCGTAACGCGCATCTTCGGCGAGGGCTGGACCCCGGAGTACGATACGCTCGACACCTTCGTGGATTCCTCGTGGTACTTCCTCAGGTACCTGGATCCTAAGGACGAGCATGACTTCTCGGACCAGTCCGTCATGAAGCGGTGGCTGCCGGTGAACCGCTATTCAGGCGGCAGCGAGCACACCACCATGCACCTTCTCTACTCGCGCTTCTTCGTGAAGGCGCTGTACGATCTCGCGCTCGTGCCGGTAGCGGAGCCCTTCGTAGAGCGCTTCAACCGCGGTCTCATCCTCGGTCCTGACGGCGCGAAGATGTCGAAATCCAAAGGCAACGTAATTAATCCGGATTCCGTCGTGAAGGAGCTCGGCGCGGACGCGGTACGCATGTACCTCGCCTTCATCGGCCCGTACAACGAGCCGGGCACCTATCCTTGGAACCTAGATGGCGCGACAGCCATGCGCAAGTTCCTCGACCGCATCTATGCGCTCAAGGAGAAGGTCATAGAAGGAGAGGCGGCACCTGCCGAAGCGAAGGCACTCGCGCAGGCAACGGCGAAGGTGTCTGAGGATATCGAGCGCTTCAAGTACAACACCGCCATCTCGGCGCTCATGGTGCTCGTGCGCGATCTCGAGAAGCAGGAGCAGGTATCGAAGGAAGCGTATGGCGAGCTCTTGCGGCTGCTCGCGCCGCTTGCGCCGCATCTTGCCGATCATCTCTGGCAGGGGCTTGGCAACGAGGGATCCGTACATCAAGCCTCGTGGCCATCCCGCGAAGTGCCTGAAGACGACGGCATGACGATAGTAGTGCAGGTGAACGGGAAGAAGCGCGGGGAAGTCGTCCTTCCGAAAACTGCCTCGGAGGAGGACGTTATCGCGGCCGCTCGGGGCCTCCAATTCGTACGTGAAGCCCTCACAATCGGAGCAATATCGAAGGCTGTGTACGTCCCGGGGAGGATTCTCAGCCTGGTTATAGGCTAGATTTGACGATTATTACGCAATCTGGTATAAGAATACCACACTAATTATATGGCGAAATCAGCGAAGAAGCCGGCAGCCGCTTCAAAGAAGGTCCCAGCCGCTAAGAAGGCGAAGGCACCGAAGGCAGCCAGCGCATCCCTCTCGTTCGACACGGTAGCGCTCGTGAAGAAGCTTCTTTCGGAGGTTCCAGAGCGCGGCCGCGAGGTGCTCACTCTCCGTTTCGGACTCGGGACGGCGCAGCGCCGCGAGACGCTCGAGGCTATCGGCGAGCGCTGGAGCATCACGCGCGAGCGCGTGCGCCAGATCGAGGCTGCGGGCATCGAGTCCATCCGCAATTCGAAGGCGTTCAAGGAGTCGCAGGAGGCGTTCGACGAGCTCGCGTCCCATATCGAGGGACAGGGCGGCATCGTTCCTGAGGATGTGCTTCTCGCAGGTCTCGCGTCAGACGAGAAGGCGAAGAACCGCTTCCGTTTCCTGCTTGTCGTGGGCAGCGCGTTCTTCCGCGAGCGCGAGACCGACGACTTCTACGCCCGCTGGCACGTCGACCATAAGACCGCTGAGGCGGTGCACACCGCGCTCTCGCGCCTCTACGAGACGCTTGACGATGCTGAGGTCCTTTCTGAGGGCGACATCATCAACCGCTTCCTCGAGGAGCTGAAGGGCGTGAACGAGGCGTATCAGAACGAGGAGATCTTGAAGCGCTGGCTCACCATTTCAAAGACTATCGCAAAGAATCCGCTTTCTGAGTGGGGCAAGGCGCACGCGCCAGCGATTCGCACCAAGGGTATCCGCGACTACGCGTACCTCGTCATCAAGCAGAAGGGCGAGCCGATGCACTTTGCGGACGTTGCGTCTTCCATCGTTGAGGTCTTCAATAAGAAGGCGCATGTCGCGACGACCCATAACGAGCTCATCAAGGATTCCCGCTTCGTGCTCGTGGGCCGTGGCCTCTACGCGCTCGCTGAGTGGGGCTACCAGCCGGGCGTCGTGCGCGACGTGATCCGCGAGGTGCTCGAGAAGCATGGGCCGCTCACGCGCGACGCGATCATCGAGGAAGTAAAGAAGGTCCGCTACGTGAAGGACAACACCATCCTCGTGAATCTCGGCGACACGCGTCACTTCAAGCGTCAGAAGGACGGCACCTACCAGGTCGCTTAACGCGTTCTCTACTCACACGAGCCCCGGATTGTTTCGGGGCTCGTGTCGTTTCGTTGCTATACTTTGCGCATGTCAGCAGGCGGACACAGCAAAAGCATGCTTCCGGGGCATGACCTTATTAAAGGGTGGATGCACAAGGCGCACGAAGACGGGGGCAGCTCGGTCGAGCTGAAGCCGCTTTTGATTGCGTTCGGCGCGGAGCTCGTCGCTTTCTTCTTCTTCTCGCCGAGTCAGACCATAACGAACTTCCAGTTCCTCCTGTTCCTTTCCCCGCTCTGGATCCCGGCGCTCCTGTTCACGTTCGGATTCAGGAGGTTTGTCGACGCGAACAAGTCCGCGTGGATCGCGAAGCAGGAGACCGTACTGCTTGAGATCAAGATGCCTCGCGACACGAGGCGCACGCCGCTTGCGATGGAGACCGTGTTCTCGAGCATGCATATCGCCGGAGGCGAGAACACCTGGTACAAGCGCATCATCCAGGGACGCGCCCGCCCGTGGTATTCGTACGAGATCGTATCCATCGGCGGCCGCGTGCACTACTTCGTATGGCTGCGCTCCGGCTGGCGCCGCGCGCTCGAGAGCTACCTGTACGCGCAGTACCCTGGCGTTGAGGTTATCGAAGCCATGGACTACAGCCGTCTGGTTGATCCGTCTCATGAGCCGTACACCATGACGGCCTTCGAGTTCCGAAAGACGAAGCCGGATCCGTATCCTTTGAAGACGTATGTAGAGTACGGTCTTGATAAGGTGCAGAAGCCAGAAGAGCAGATCGATCCCTTGGCGCAGATGATAGAAATCATGGGATCCTTGGGTCCCAAGGAGCAGCTGTGGCTCCAGTTCGTGGTGCGTGTGCACCAGGGGAAGCCATGGGACTCGAAGCCGTCGTCCTGGAAGGATGCGGCAAAGGAAGAGATTAAGAAGCTCCGCGAGGAAGACAAGGTGGAGAACGAGTACGTGGATGCCAACGGCGTGAAGCGCACCTCAGTTTCCTATCCGAATCCGACGCGCGCCATGGCGACGCGCATCGAGGCTATCGAGAAGAACACCGGCAAGCAGGCGTTCGACGTGGGTATCCGCGGCATCTATCTCGCGCCGAAGGACGTGGCGCAGGGCACCATGGGCGGCGTGCTGGTGAACATCTTCAAGCCGTTCAACTCGGAGAACGCGAACTCGCTCATGCCTGCCGACGGCCGTTGGGACAACCATTTCAACGACTATCCGTGGGAGGATCCGCATGGGCATCATAGCGAGCATATGAAGCACATGGTGCTCTTGTACTACCGCATGCGTGCGTTCTTCCATCCGCCATATGTGGGTGACTACAACGTCATGAGCGTCGAGGAGATGGCGACGCTCTATCATGTGCCGTCGAGCTCGGTTACGACCCCGAGCCTGCCTCGCATCCAGTCCACGACGAGCGAGGCACCAAGCAATCTTCCTACGTAGTGTGGTATATCTTCAGGCATGAACCTGAAGGGAAAGAGGATCTTCGTAGGACTTTCCGGTGGCGTCGATTCTGCCGTAACCGCAGCGCTCCTTAAGGAACGAGGCGCAGACGTCATCGGCGTATTCATAAAGGGCTGGTATCCGCCTGGCATGCTCTGCACCTGGGCAGAAGATCGCAGGGATGCGATGCGTGTTGCAGCACGGCTGCAAATTCCCTTCATTACGCTTGATGCATCGAAGGAGTACAAACAGGGCGTAATCGACTATCTTCTTGCTGAATACAAGGCGGGAAGGACGCCAAACCCTGACATCATGTGCAACCGAGAGGTTAAGTTCGGCGCGTTCTACCGCTTCGCCAAAGAGAAGGGTGCGGACTATATCGCAACCGGGCACTATGCGCGCGTGGAAGACGGAAAGCTGCTTCGAGGCACAGACGAGGCCAAGGACCAGAGCTACTTCCTCTGGGCAGTGCCCGAGGAAGCGCTTGCCATGACGCTCATGCCGCTCGGAGGCATGAAGAAGGATGGGACCCGTACGCTTGCGAAGCGTTTCAAGCTCCCGAACGCACGCAAGAAGGATAGTCAGGGCATCTGCTTCCTCGGGAGCATTTCCGTGGAGGATTTCCTGCGCCAGGAGCTCGGCGAGCAGGAACCGGGAATCGCGCGCGATACCGAAAGCAACGTGCTCGGAAAGCACGATGGCGCGCTCTTCCATACGCTTGGGAGCCGTATAGCGATAGAGGGCGCTTCGCAGGGTCCGTGGTACGTGGTTCGGAAGGATATCGAGAAGAACGAGCTGGTCGTATCCAAGGATCGCGTGTCGCCGCCAGATCGCATCAAGCTTTCGCAGCTGAACTGGTTCGGAGAGGCAGAAGGACTCGTGGAGGCTCAGTTCCGGTACCACGGACCCGTTATTAAGGGTACGCTTTCAGGAAATGCATTCGTTCCCGAGGGGCCGCTTCCTGAGCCGGTTGCTGCAGGGCAGTCGCTCGTTATCTACAGAAACGACCGCGTTATCGGGGGTGGTATCATAGGGTAAATGAAGCCCGAGATCATCAAGGCAGACGGGACCGTCGAGATCTTCGATGGTGTGAAGCTCGAGAGCTCTTTGCGTCGTGCAGGCGCCTCAGATGTCACGGCGGAACGCATCCGTCATACGATCGAAGCGACCATGGGTCCGCGCGCTGAAAGCTCTGATATCTATCGCCGCGCGTTCCAGATGCTCCGCACGGACGCACGTCCTGCAGCCGCACGCTATAGCTTGCGCCGTGCGCTCTTTGACCTCGGCCCTACGGGCCATCCGTTCGAGGACTTCGTAGCGGAGCTCTTCAAGAAAGAAGGCTGGACCGTAGAGGGCCGCCGTATGATCCCCGGGAAGTGCGTGTCGCACGAGGTGGACGTGTACGCGAAGCGCGGGAACGAGCATCTCGCCGCGGAACTTAAGTACCACAACAGCCCGGGCTATAAGACGGACGTGAAGGTAGCGCTCTATGTGAAGGCGCGCTTTGACGATATCTGGCAGTGCAAGGAAGAGGACCAGAAGACCTGTCCGGTCGATATCGGATTCTTGATCACGAACACCAAGTTCACGAAGGACGCTATTGATTTTGCTACCTGCTCTGGCATGCAGCTTCTCGGGTGGAGCTATCCACATGGCTCGAGCCTCTACGACCGCATCGTGGCGTCAGGACTCTTCCCGGTTACCGCGCTCACGACGCTCAAGAAGAGCGAGAAGCGCCTTTTGATAGACCAGGGCATCGTCACCTGCCAGCAGGTGCGCGAGCACCGGGACCTTTTGCGCGGCATCGGCCTTACGCCCGAGCGCATCGGCACGGTTGTCGCAGAGACGAACACGCTCTGCGGCGCAGACGCATAGGTATGGCGGACTGGAAGCGATACAACCCAAACCGAAGCGCCGACTGGAACTACGGCGGCAAGAAATGGCGCCTCTCGCGCTCGAAGATCGAGTTCTTCCTCGAATGCGAGCGCTGCTTCTATCTTGATAACAAGCTTGGCACCAAGCGCCCTAGCTACCCTGAGTTCACCCTTAACAAGGCCGTAGACCAGCTCTTCAAGAAGGAATTCGACGGACACCGCAAAGCAGGCACGCCGCATCCGTTGATGGAGCAGTACGGCATCAAGGCGGTACCGTTCAGCCACGCCAACATGGATACCTGGCGCGAGAACTTCGAAGGTGTCGAATACAAGGATCCTGAGACCGGATTCGTTATCTCAGGAGCCGTAGACGATATCTGGGTAGACGAGAACGGGCAGCTCATCGTCGTAGATTACAAATCCACTTCCAAGCCAGGAAAGATCGAGATCCTGGGAGACTCGAGCTGGAACGAGCAGTACCGCCGCCAGATGGGCGTGTACCAATGGCTCCTTCGGAAAAACGGGTTTGACGTCTCAAACATGGGATACCTCGTGTACGCGAACGCGGATGGGGACAAGGAGGCGTTCGACGGGAAGCTCGAGTTTGAGGTAACGGTCGTCGAGTGCGAAGGGCAGACCGGCTGGATCGACGAGGTGCTCCCGAGGATCAAGGCCGTACTTGAGGCGGAGGCTATTCCGCCCGTGGGCGGCGCGTGCGAATTCTGCCCGTATCGCGAAGCGTCAGGAAAGAAGCTGCTCGCGCTGCATCAAAAGAATAAGAAATAGCGTATGGAGGTGCGTATAGAGCCGTCCTGGAAGGAGAAGCTCGAAGGGGAGTTCAAAAAGCCGTACTTTAAGGAGCTCACGGAGTTCGTAAAAGAGGAATACCAGAGCAGTGCGGTGTACCCGCACCCGAAGAATATATTCCGGGCATTCGAGCTTACGCCGTTCGGTCAGGTGAAGGTGGTGATACTCGGGCAGGATCCCTATCACGGACCAGGTCAGGCGATCGGCCTCTCGTTTGCGGTAGAAGAAGGCATGACGCTTCCGCCGTCCTTGCGTAACATATACAAAGAGCTTGCAGACGATCTCGGGACGCCGGTGGGTGCGCATGGCGATCTTTCGCGCTGGGCAAAGCAAGGCGTACTGCTTCTCAACGCTACGCTTACAGTTCGTGCCCGCACCGCAGGCTCGCACCAGGGAAAAGGCTGGGAAGCATTCACGGATGCGGCTATCAAGGCGCTCTCAGAAGAACGCGAGCACATCGTTTTCATACTCTGGGGCAATTACGCCCGCAGCAAGGGAGCCCATATAGACCGTGCCAAGCATTTGGTTATCGAGTCTGCGCACCCGTCCCCGTTCTCCGCATCTAACGGCTTCTTTGGCTCAAAGCCGTTTAGTAAGGCGAATGCGTACCTCAAAGAGCACGGAAAAGAGCCTGTAGATTGGTCCTAATCGGGCGTGTGGTACAGTCCTTGTACTATGAATGCTGACACCATACTCAAAGGGGATGAGGGCATGTGGCCCCTAAACATGGTCCCAAAGGATCGACTTAAGAAGCTTCACAAGGTATCGGTAGACGACGCATGGATCGAGAACATCCAGCGCGCTGCGGTGCGCATGAACAACGGCGGATCCGCCTCGTTCGTCTCAAAAGACGGCCTTATCGCGACCAATCATCACGTCGCAGCTGACATCCTCTATAATCTGAGCTCGAAGGAGAAGGACTACATGAAAGATGGCTTCCTCGCGAAGACACGAGCGGAAGAGCTTAAAGCCAAGCAGCTCGAGGTGAACGTGCTGTGGGAGATTGAGGACGTCACGAAGCAGATAGAGGAGTCTTTGAAGGGAATCAAGGATCTTGAGAAGCGCATGGAGAAGCGTCGTGCCGTGATTGCTTCTATCGAGAAGGAATCGAAGGAGCGTACCGGCATGAGAAGCGACGTGGTGACGCTGTATAACGGCGGTCAGTACCACCTGTACCGGTATATGAAATACACGGATGTACGTCTCGTGTTCGCTCCTGAAAGCGCTATCGCCTCGTTCGGTGGCGACATCGATAACTACGAGTATCCCCGCTACTCGCTCGACGTGACATTCTTCCGCGTATACGAGAACGGCAAGCCGCTCCAGTCTCCGAGTCATTTCGCATGGTCTACGCGCGCTCCGAAGCTTGGCGAACCCTTGTTCGTAGCAGGGCATCCAGGGAGTACGGATCGTCTTTCGACCTATGACCGCATCGTGCTCATGCGCAATGAGTCCATGCCGCGTCTCATGGATTATGTTCGGCGCCAGGAGGTGCTCTTGCAGCAGTTTGCCGGCAGGTCCCCGGAGCATGCGCGCCGAGCGGATGATCGCCTGCACTCCATCCAGAACGTCCGGAAGCGCTACGCTGGTCAGCTCGCGTCCATCCAAACCCAGAGCTTTACAGACGCGCTCGAAAAGCGCGAACAAGAGATTCGCGCTGCGATCAAGAAGAACCCGGCCGTTGCAAAGCGCACGGGAAAGGCGTGGGACGAGATCAAGGAAGCACTCGAGCTCTTCCGTGCACATCGTGACGAATACCTCATGTTCGAGGCAGGACGCGGATTCCGCTCGGAATTGTTCGGCATCGCGCATACCATCGTTCGCCTCGTTGAAGAGGATACGAAGCCGAACGCGAAGCGACTTGAGGAGTTCGGCGACGCACGAAGAGACTCGCTTCTTGAGGAATTGTACGCGCCGACGCCCATATATAAGGATCTTGAAGAACATTTGTTTACTGATGCGCTTCGATACCTCGTCGAGACGCTTGGCTTTGATGACAAGGATGTGAAGCGCATCCTGGGAGGACGCTCTGTTGAAGCGGTTGCCAAAGAATATGTAGGGAGGTCAAAGCTTGATTCGGTGGCTGAGCGAAAGAAGCTCGTGAAAGGCGGGAAGGCGGCGGTAGGGGCATCGAAGGATCCCTTCATTCAGCTCGCGCTCTCAATCGATTCCCGCGCGCGCAAGGTGCGTAAGCTCGTCGAGACACGTGTCGATACGGTTATGGAAGACGCGTACGGTCGCATCGCGCAGGCCCTATTCAGTCTGTACGGGGAGTCCATCTATCCAGATGCAACCTTCACGCTTCGACTTACGTACGGTAAGAGCGTGCAGTATGCGGTAGAAAAGGTCCCTGAACCAAACTACACGACTATCGGCGGGGTGTTCGCGCACGCAGCGCTTCATAAGGGAGAGTTCCCATGGAAGCTTCCTGCGTCCTGGGAGAAGCAGCGCGCGAAGCTTGTACAGGACAAGTCCGCGTTCAACTTCATCACCACGCACGACACGCATGGCGGAAACTCAGGCAGTCCGGTATTTACGCCGAATAAGGAGATCGTAGGACTTCTTTTTGACGGGCTCGTGCATACGCAGGGAGGAGATTCGTTCATGTATATGGCGGACGAGAAGGAGCATACGGTCTGCGTACACTCGCAGGGTATCTATTCGGTGCTGAAGACCGTGTATAAGGCTGACGCCCTAGCGCGCGAGCTTTCGGGCAAGTAAAGTAGCCGTATATGAAGCTTAGCGACGTACGCAGCCGGTTCCTCGCCTTTTACGAGAA
Source organism: Minisyncoccota bacterium (assembly GCA_036405415.1). Lineage (GTDB taxonomy): Bacteria > Patescibacteriota > Minisyncoccia > Phycocordibacterales > Phycocordibacteraceae > C7867-001. Next base: position 157,095 of record DASWXP010000002.1, on the reverse strand, counting down.
GCGCGGGCACGCCATCATCCCTTCGGCGCCGATCGTGCCTGGAAACGACCCGACCACGCTTTTTACCTCGTCGGGCATGCAGCCCTTGGTGCCGTACCTGCTCGGAGAAGCGCACCCGGCAGGCACCCGTATCGTGGACTCGCAGCTCTCCTTCCGTGCAGGAGACATCGAGGAGGTTGGCGACAACCGCCACACCACGTTCTTCGAGATGCTCGGCAACTGGTCTCTCGGAGACTATTTCAAGGAAGAGCAGCTTCCGTGGGTATTCGAATTTCTAACCTCAAAAGAAGAGGGGCTCGGGCTTGATCCAGAAAGACTCCATGTAACGGTGTTTGCCGGGGACGAGAGCACTGGCATGGGTCCTGATATGGAGGCCGTATCCATCTGGCAGCGCCTTTATAAAGAGAAGGGAATCGATGCAGGATTCGCGAACATCGGCTCTGAAGCGGACGGATACCAGAAGGGCATGCAGGGCGCGCGCATCTTCGCGTACGACGCGAAGAAGAACTGGTGGAGTCGCGCAGGGGTTCCGGCGAACATGCCGGCAGGCGAGCCGGGCGGCCCGGATTCCGAGATCTTCTACGATTTCGGCCTTACGCACGATACCTCGTGGGGCCCTGAGTGCCATCCGAACTGCGACTGCGGACGATTCGTCGAGATCGGGAACTCGGTGTTCATGCAGTTCGTTAAGGCAGAGGACGGAAGCTTCGTCCCGCTTCCGAAGCAGAACGTGGATTTCGGCGGCGGTCTCGAGCGCCTCGGGATGGCATCTATAGGCACTCCTGACGCATTCCTGCTCGACGTATTCGATGCAGCGCGCGGCGTGCTCGAAGCACGCACCGGAAAGGCGTATGGCTCAGACGAGGAGACGACGCGCGCGTATCGCATCATCCTTGACCACATGCGCGCCGCGTCCTTCATGCTCGCGGAAGACATCAAGCCATCTAACACCGAGGCAGGGTACGTGCTCCGCCGCCTTATCCGTCGCGCGATTCGCGAAGCGGATCGGCTCGGCATCAAGGATGCGGTGCTTGCCGACGTAGCAAAAGGATACGGCGAAGCGTATGCCGACCATTATCCGCACGTGCTCGCGCATGCAGACATGATCCGCGAAGAGCTCGCGAAGGAGGAAGAAAAGTTTAGAAAGACGCTTGCGCAGGGAATGCGCGAGCTCGAGAAGCTCGTAGCGAAAGACCAGCTCACGCCTGACGCTGCGTACACTCTTTTCACTACCTACGGCTTCCCTGTTGAGCTTACGGAAGAGATCGCCAAGGAGCGCGGCATCGCGCTTGATATGGAGGCTGTTGCCGCGAAGATGAAGGAGCACCAGAGCCAGTCCCGCGCCGGCGCGGCTCAGAAGTTCGCAGGCGGCCTTGCGGATCACTCAGCGCAGACGGTCCGGTACCACACCACGCACCACATCCTCCTTAAGGCGCTGCAGATGGTGCTTGGGCATGAAGTAAAGCAGCGCGGCTCGAATATTACGGCTGAACGCCTGCGCATCGACTTCGCGTCTCCAGGAAAGATGACGGACGAGCAGAAAGCGGAAGTGGAGAGGATCGTGAACGAGATCATCTATCAGGACCTCCCGGTTACGAGGACCGTTATGCCGCGCGAGGAAGCAGAGAAGCTTGGAGCGGAAATGGAGTTCGGTGTTAAGTACCCGGATATGGTGTCCGTGTATTCCGTGGGTCCTGCACATGCGATTGAAGGGAACCCAGATATCCCAAACGCGTTTTCGCTCGAGTTCTGCGGCGGTCCGCATGTCACGAACACACGCGAGATACACGAGGGAGGCATGAAATTCCGTATCCAAAAGGAGGAAGCGGTTGCTGCGGGGGTGCGCAGGATTAAGGGCGTTCTTGCATAGGTGCACTAACACGAAGAAACGAAAAGACCCATGCGCTATACTTCGCGCATGGGTCTTTTCTCATTCAAGAAAGGCAAGGGCACTTCCATAGCCGTTATCGACATCAACTCCGCGTCAGTAGGCGGAGCGTACGTGCGCTACGAGGAAGGAACGCTTCCCGTCATCTACTACACCGCGCGCGTTGATGTCGAGCCGCGAGAAGGCGAAACAATCCTCGAGAGCATGCTGCGTTCCCTTTCGTTTCTCGAGCAGCTCATGGTGCTCGAAGGAGCGCCCGCGCTCAGGCGCGAGACCGGAGACGGGTCCGTAGAAAAGGTGCTCGTATCGGTATCAGCACCCTGGCAAGAGACCGAGGTGGCAACCACGCATCTTGAGGAGAAGAAGCCGTTTACGTTCACGCATGCGCACTTGGACGCCGTAGGGAGCGCGCCGTTGAAGAAGGACCGAATCCGCTCGGGTAGGACCGTTATCGCAACCGTTCTGAACGGATACGAGACGCCCAATCCGTTCGGGAAGCGCGTAACTAGGGCGGATTTGGTCGTGCTCTCGTCTTCCCTTGAGAAGGAAGCGGCCCGGCAGATCGAAGCCTCGGTCCGCAAGGCATTCCATACCGGAAGCATCGAGCTCGCCGCATTCTCACCCGCTTCCTATACGGTGTTCCGGGACCTCTATCCGCACCAGAAGGATTTTCTTCTGCTCGACGTGTCAGGGTCCGGCACGGACGTGGCGCTCGTAAAGCGCGGGATGCTGGTCGAGGCCCGTACGGTTGCGTACGGGACCCATGACCTTGAACGAGCCGCGCGCAAAGCCGGACAGCGCGCGCATCTGGGCGCTGACCAGATGCTCGATCCAGAGGCGAACAAGACGTTTGCGGAAGAAGCCGAAGCTATCGAGCGCGTCTGGCTTACCGAGCTTAAGGAGATTCTCGCCGCGTTCTCCGGCACCCGCGCATTGCCACGGACACTTTTCTTGCTCGCGCACCCAAGCGCGCGCGAATACCTGAAGCGATCCCTTGAAGGGAGCGAACTCAAGTCGCTCTGGCTTTCAGACGAGCCGCTTTCAGTCATCGCGGTATCTCCTGCGAACCTCGCTACCAAAGTAACCACGAGGGGACTCGGCGAGGGGGACCTCTACCTTGCCGTACTCGCCCTGTACGCGGCAAAGAAGGGAAACGAGGCTTCCTAGCGTTTATACCCGCCCACCCCGAATACACAGGTTTGGGGGTGTATACTTTCAGGCATAGAACTGGGCATCTTACTATCCAAGGCTTTTTCTACGTTGCTATGCAAAAGAACCTGAACGACATCATCCCGCCATCACGCCGCCGCGCGATGGGCGAAGGCACTCCTGATGTCCCGCAGTACACCTCCATGGGCGGCGACATGCCGCCGGTGGTACCTCCTCCGATCCGCCCGATGTACGAGCGCCCGCAGAAGCCGCGCCGCTCGTTCCCGGTGGGTACGGCCATCGCGGCGCTTGCCGTAATGCTCGTGTCCGTTGGCGCGCTCTTCGCGTTCTCCGGAGCTGAGGTAAAGGTGACCGCAACTAAGAACACCTCTTCCGTCCAGGGCGAGTTCGTAGCAGCACAGGGCACCGGCGACCTTCCGTTTGAGGTGATCACGGTAGAGAAGGTAGCGACCGCGTCCGTTCCGTCTGAAGGCACCGAGACCGTAAACCAGTCCGCCCAAGGCACTATCACGATCGAGAACAAGCAGGACACCCCGCAGCAGCTCATCAAGAACACCCGATTCGAGACGCCTGAAGGTCTTATCTTCCGCATCCGCGACTCCGTGAACGTACCTGCAGCGTCTGGCGGACAGCCAGGACGCCTTGAAGCTACCGTATATGCGGACGCGACCGGCGACTCCTACAATGTAGGTCCGACTACCTTCACGCTTCCGGGCCTCAAGGGTGGCGCGACATTTACGCTCGTTACGGCCCGCTCTTCTGAGGCAATGAAGGGCGGCTTCGCAGGTCCGCGTCCGAGCGTCTCTGCAGCGACGCGCGAGTCTAAGGCAGGTGAGCTTCGAACGAAGCTTACGGGCGAGATGGATCAGGCGCTTCTCGAAGCGGTTCCTGAGGGGTACACGCTCCTCAAGGGCGCAAGCACCGTTACCTACGAGGCGCAGCCGGACGCTGCCGCTGCAGGCAATAACGTAGAGCTTTCTGAGAAGGGAATCGCGCGCGGCATCGTCTTCCCGACGGAAGCGCTCGCACGCGCCATCGCGTTCCAGGTAGTAGGCGCTTACAGCGGCCAGCCGGTTACCCTTTCGGACCATTCGGGCCTCACCCTGGCTCCGGTAGGAGACCTTCCGGTTGCGGGCGCTACCGAATTCGCCTTCTCCCTCTCAGGCAGCACGAAGATCCTCTGGGTCGTCGATCCAGCCAAGATTTCCGCGGCCGTAGCCGGAAAGACCCGCGATTCCGCAAAGATGCTCCTTGCTGGGTTCCCTGAGGTAGACCAGGCCGAGCTCGTCATCCGCCCGTTCTGGAAGGGCTCGTTCCCGACAGATCCTGAGAAAATCAAGGTCTCGGTCCAGAACGCCAAGTAAATAGGGGATATAGCATTTGACGCTTCCTACCGCACTTGGTAGGATGATGAAGCTTCACATGGAGGTAAGTAAAGAAGACGCTGATACCGGCACCGTAGAGGAGGTGCTTCCTAATTCGCTATTTCGCGTTAGGATGCCGTCGGGAGAGCTGCAGCTTGCTTATCTCGCAGGAAAGATGCGCCTGCACCGTATCCGTGTGCTGGTCGGCGACCGCGTAGAGCTGGTCATCGACCCGTACGGAGGACGTGCTCGTATCGTGAGGCGGCTTAGCTAAACAAACCCGTAAAGATGAAGGTACGCGCATCCATCAAAGTCCAGCAGCCTGGAGACATCATCGTCCGCCGACGCGGACGCTTGTACCGCATCAATAAGCGCAACCCGCGCCGCAAGGCACGCCAGGGCTAGCCGCCAGTTTTAAGTATTCTATTTCCTAATCCTTCTATCCCATGCGTATCGCCGGTGTAACGCTCCCTGACGACAAGCAGCTCGCGTACTCGCTGCCGCTTATCTTCGGCATTGGTCCGACCCGTGCCCTCGACATCCTCAAGGAGGCTGGTGTCGAGCCGACCCGCAAGGGCAGCGACCTCTCTGCTGACGAGGAGCAGAAGATCCGCACCCTTTCTGAGGCATACACCATCGAGGGTGAGCTTCGTCGCGAGATCGGCCAGAACGTAAAGCGCCTCAAGGACATCCGTTCTGCACGCGGTATTCGCCATGAGCGCCGCCTCCCGGTTCGCGCTCAGCGCACCAAGACCAACTCTCGCACCGTCCGCGGCAACACCCGCAAGACGATGGGTAGCGGTCGCCGTACGCTCGAGAAGACATAATCCGCTGCGCATTACATTAATTTCCTATGGGTAAGAAACGAATCATCAAGAAGTCAGGCAAGGGCATGGATCAGGGCCGCAAGGACCGCGCCATGTCCAAGGCCGTCAAGAAGCGCCTTGAGCGCGGCGTGCTTCATGTCGAGGCTACCTTCAACAATACGAAGGCCGTCCTCACCGACGACAAGGGCAATGCCATCATGTCTTCTTCTGCTGGCGCGCTCGGCTTCTCCGGCGCCCGCAAGTCCACCCCGTACGCAGCAGCGAAGGTGGGCGAGCTCCTTGGCGACAAGGCGCTCCTTATCGGCCTCAAGGAGGCGTCCGTGGTTATCCGCGGCATCGGTGCTGGCCGCGAGTCCGCGCTCCGCGCATTCGCAGGCAAGGGTATCGCTATCCGCGCTATCAAGGACGCAACCCCAGTGCCGCACAACGGCCCGCGCCCGCCTAAGCCTCGTCGCGTCTAGTCTTCTCATCTAATCTTACCTATGAAAATCGGACCTAAGTACAAGATCGCGAAGCGCCTCGGCGCATCCGTCTTCGAGAAGACCCAGACACAGAAGTTCGCCCTCGCAGAGGAGCGTGCTGCGCGCGCGAAGAAAGGACGCCGCTCCCAGCAGACCGAGTACGGAAAGCAGCTCCTTGAGAAGCAGAAGGTGCGCGTCACCTACGGCATCTCGGAGAAGCAGTTCAGCAACTCTGTAGCAACCGCCATGAAGACCCATGGTGCACCTCCTGCGCAGACGCTTCATCGTCTTCTCGAGCTTCGTCTCGACAATGTTATCTACCGCCTCGGCCTCGCGCCGACGCGTCGTGCGGCTCGTCAGATGGTTTCTCACGGTCACATCACCGTGAACGGCGTGAAGACCACCATTCCATCACGTGCGATGAAGGTGGGCGATCGCATCGCGGTTCGCGAGGGTTCGAAGGGTCTTCCGCTCTTCGAGGGCTTCGCAGAGAAGTTCATGGAGCGCCCGACCCTTTCGTCTTGGCTTTCTTGGAATCCTAAGACCATGGAGGGCGGCGTCCAGGAGGTGCCGACCGAGGAGGCGGCAAGTCCTGCCGGCGACCTCGTCGCGGTGCTCTCGTTCTACAGCCGCTAGTTTTTAGTAGTCAGCTATTTTGTTGGTCTAATATCGATTGAGTCATGGAATACCACATCACGCTCCCGTCTAAGCCTCGCGTCGTCTCTGAAGAAGGCGTCCAGGGCGTTTATGAGATCGACTCCCTCTACCCAGGGTACGGTCATACGCTTGGCAACTCGCTCCGCCGTATCATCCATGCGTCGCTTCCGGGCGCTGCTATCACCTCGGTGAAGATCGAGGGCGTATCGCACGAGTTCGCGACCATGGACGGCGTCCGCGAGTCCGTCATGGAGGTGCTTCTTAACTTGAAGCGCGTGCACTTCGCGCTTCATGGCGACGAGGCGCAGACCATCTCGCTATCCGTTAAGGGTCCTAAGGCGGTCACCGCAGCGGACTTCAAGCTTCCGAGCCAGGTTGAGATCGCAAATCCAGAGGCGCACATCGCAGACATCTCCGGAAAAATCTCGTTCGAGCTCGAGGCAACGATCGAGCGCGGTCTCGGCTACGTGCCGCGCGAGGTGCTTACCAAGGAGAAGGTTGATATCGGTACCATCGCGCTTGACGCGACCTTCACCCCAATCCGCCGCGTTAACTACGAGGTAGAGAACATGCGCGTTGGCGACCGTACGGACTTCAATCGCCTGCGCATCCTTATCGAGACCAACGGCACCATCACCCCGCGTGAGGCGCTTGAGAAGTCTATCGAGACCATGATCCAGCAGCTTTCAGCGGTCATCGGCTTCCAGGAGGCAGCTGCAGAAGCTCCGGCTTCGGCAGCAGTATCCATGCCGAGCGCGGCTGATATGCCTGCAGGCAAGGACCCGGCCAAGGTGAAGATCGACGAGCTTAACCTTGGCGCGCGCGTCGAGGCAGCGCTCGACGAGGCAGGCATCAAGTCGGTGGCAGGTCTCGTTAAGAAGACCGCGTCGCAGCTCAAGGAGCTCGACGGCATCGGCGATAAGGCCGTTGCAGATATTCAGGATGCTCTTGATCAGCTCGGTCTCGAGCTCAAGGGCGAGTAATAGGTAAGCGATTTGGACTCCAGTCGAGAATCGTGTTAAAACAGGATTTATGCGCCATCATCACAAAGGAAGGACGTTCGGACGTACGCATGACCAGCGCGTAGCGCTCATGCGTTCGCTTATGCGTTCCCTCATCATTCACGAGCGCATCTCGACGACGGAGGCAAAGGCTAAGGAGCTTCGCCCGGTTATCGAGAAGCTCGTATCCCACGCCCGAAAGGACACGGTGGCGAACCGCCGCCTCGTGCTTGCGCGCCTCGGGAACGATGACGAGGCAACCGCGAAGCTCTTCCAGACCATCGCGCCTCGCTACGCTGAGCGTGCCGGTGGCTACACCCGCATCGTGAAGCGTGCCGCAACCGCAACCGACGGCCGCAAGACCGCGTACATCGCATTCGTATAACCATGACTACTACCAAGACACAGAACGGAGAGCGCACGCTCTACACCATCGACGCAGCCGGCCAGTCCCTCGGCCGCGTAGCGTCGGAGGCTGCAAGCGTCCTTCTCGGAAAGAAGAGCGCGAACTACGTACAGAACGCCGTACTTCCGGTAGAGGTTGCGATCGTGAACGCGAAGCAGCTCGTCATGAGCGAGAAGCGCATCGCGGGCAAGGAGTACACGCACTACACCGGCTACCCGGGCGGTCTCCGCATCACGCCGCTCGCGCGCCTTCTTGAGCGTAAGGGCGTCGCTGAAGCGCTCCGCAAGGCAGTGGACGGCATGATCCCGCGCAACAAGCTCCGCAAGGAGCGCATGAAGCGTCTTACTATCACCGATTAATCTTCGTTATGGCTGAACAGAAAAACTACGTCACCGCAGTCGGTCGCAGGAAGACCGCATCCGCGCGCGTGAAGCTCACCCCGGCGAAGGAGAACTCGGTTACCGTGAACGGCATGTCCGCGCGCGAGTACTTCAAGACCGCAGAGCGCGAGAGCGTCACGGGCGACGTCTTCCGCGCAGGCGAGTGGAAGGAGAACTACCAGGTTGAGGCTAAGGTTTTGGGCGGCGGCATCGCAGCCCAGGCCGAGGCAGTCCGCCACGGCATTGCGCGCGCCCTCACGAAGGCAGAGGAGAACAGCCGCGGAACGGTTAAGGCAGCAGGCTTCCTCACCCGCGACCAGCGTTCCAAGGAGCGCAAGAAGCCGGGTCTTCTTAAGGCCCGCAAGCGCCCGCAGTGGAGCAAGCGCTAGCATTTCTTACGAAAAGGTCCCGCACACGCGGGACCTTTTCCTTTCATGAAGCGTTCAGCGGGTATGAGGTAGAATTACGCATATGAAAGGCTTCATCACAGACATAGAGAAAGAGACCCTGGAGAACGAGAATTTCAGGAAGGTGCTCTATACCGCGTCCTACATGCAGCTCGTGGTTATGAGCATCCCTGCGAATGAGGACATCGGAGAGGAGGTGCACGGACAGGATCAGTTCATCCGTGTCGAACAAGGGAGCGGAAAGGCGATACTCGACGGCGTGGAGCACGAGCTTCGTGACGATGCGGCTACCGTTATCCCGGCAGGCACGAAACATAATATCGTGAACACGGGCGAGGGTGCGCTCAAGCTCTACTCAATTTACGCTACCCCGCATCATGAGGACGGTACGGTCCATAAGACCAAGGCGGACGCAGAGCAGGATCACGAGGAGTTCCTTGGAGACACTACTGAATAATTTCTACCGTCTATGAAATGCCCCATCGATTCTTCAGAGCTTCAGATGACCGAGCGCCAGGGCGTCGAGATCGACTACTGCCCGCAATGCCGGGGCGTATGGCTTGACCGTGGCGAGCTCGACAAGATCATCGAGCGCGGCGGCGTTCCTGCGCAGCCTGCGCCCCGTATGCCCGAGTACCCAGAGCGCGCATACCGTGATAGCGACCAGGGTTCCTACGGACATAAGAAACACCGCCGCGAGAATCCGCTCGCAGACCTCTTTGATTTCTAGGTAAGGGACGGGTTCCTGGTGCGTCTACTGTAGCGAGATGAAGAACCTCGCTATTATTCTTGGCGCGCTTGTAATTTCATCCGTGCCGCTCCTTACTGAAGCGCGCACGCCTGTCATGTGCACCATGGAATACGCGCCCGTATGCGGCACGGATATGAAAGGCGCATACAGGACGTACGGGAATAGCTGCACGCTCGGAGCAGAAGGCGGCACGTTTAAGCATCAGGGCGAATGCACTGATCAAGAACTCCCAGGAAAAGGATATGTGCCGCCTGAACATTGCACCGCATGGTTTGACGGGTGCAATTCTTGCGGGAGAGGACCTGACGGGGATTCGTACTGCACGCTCAAGGCATGTGCCGGAGATCCGGCACCGGGATACTGCACTGCATATGAAGGAGATCAGACGGCTGAGCCCAAAGCGAAATCATTGCTGCCTATACCAGGAACAGTAGCGACGAACTTTGCGACGTCTTCCATTGAGGCGGCCACTACCGCTTCTCTAAAGGAGAGCTTCTTTGCTCGGATCTGGGCCAGCATTGCTGCTTGGTTCGGGGGACTGTTCTAACCTTTTGACTGGAAGCGCGCTTTCGCGCATAGTTTCCTCATGCAAGAAGACGATGTTGTTTTGGAGCGCGATGGCGCTGAAGAAGACGGAATGAGCGAAGTTGAGCTTGAGGAGCAGGAATCCCGTGCTGATACGAAGCTCGCGAAGCTCCGCAAAGAGCTCGAGCAGTGCAAGGCAGAGCGTCAGGAATACATGGACGGCTGGCAGCGTGCGAAGGCAGATTACGTAAACGCGCTCAAGCGGTTTGAAGAAGAGAAGACAGAAGCGAAGGCACAGGGCTCCATAAAGGCAGCACGCGCGTTCATAACCGTGCTCGACACACTCACACGCGCAGAAGCGGCAGGCGAGATCCCGGAATCGTTTCAGATGGTTGCTAAGCAGCTGCATGACGCGGCAAACTCGCTCGGACTCGCCCCGTTTGGCTCGATTGGAGAAGCGTTCGATCCGATGCGCCATGAGGCGCTCGGACAGGACGAGGTGGCAGAGCAGGCGAAGGACGATACGGTTACCGCCGTGCTCGAGCAGGGCTGGATGGCGGGAGAAGCCGTGGTGCGGCCTGCAAAGGTGCGCGTCGGGAGCTTCGCCGGATAGGCCTTGAAGGCTGAAAACGGGAAGCGTAAAATAGGGAAATCAGTGGGCGTTTATATAGAGTTACACACTAACTTCTTTTGACTATGGGAAAGATCCTCGGTATCGATCTTGGTACTACCAACTCCGCCATGGCCATCATGGAGGGGGGCGAGCCGCGCGTGCTTGAGAACGCTGAAGGCGCGCGCACTACGCCATCGGTCGTCGCGATCGCAAAAAATGGCGAGCGCCTCGTAGGCACGCTCGCGAAGCGCCAGGCCGTCACGAATCCGAAGAACACTATCTACGGCATCAAGCGCTTCATGGGCCATCGCTTCGAGGATGATGTCGTAACGAAGGACAAGGACGTCGTGCCGTACGAGATCAAGGCAGGTCCTGACGGCGGCGTGCAGGTACATCTCGGCGAGAAGGATTACCGTCCAGAGGAGGTGTCCGCGATGATCCTCGCAAAGCTCAAGGCTGACGCGGAGAAGAAGCTCGGCGAGACCATCACCGAGGCGGTTATCACCGTGCCTGCGTACTTCGATGACGCGCAGCGCGCAGCGACCAAGGCAGCAGGCCAGGTCGCAGGACTCGACGTAAAGCGCATCATCAACGAGCCGACTGCGGCAGCGCTCGCGTATGGTTTCAACAAGAAGAAGGACCAGCAGATCGTCGTGTTCGACTTCGGCGGCGGCACGTTCGACGTGTCGGTGCTCGAGGTCGGCGACGACGTTATCGAGGTGAAGGCTACCGACGGTGACAGCCACATGGGCGGCCGCGATATCGACCAGAAGATCGTCCGTCACCTCGCCGACGAGTTCAAGAAGGAATCGGGGCTCGACATCACGAAGGATCCCCTCGCGCTTCAGCGCCTCGATGAAGCGGCTGAGAAGGCGAAGCTCGAGCTTTCTACCGCAACTGAGACCGAGGTGAACATCCCGTTCGTGACCGTAGGTTCCGATGGCACACCGCAGCACCTTCTCGTGAAGCTCTCGCGCGCGACCTTGGAGTCGCTCGCGGACGAATACATCGCGCGCTCCATCGATATCACGAAGCGCGCGCTCGAAGCGTCCGGCTTCAAGGCCGCTGATATCGAGGAGGTCATCCTCGTGGGCGGCCAGACCCGCATGCCGAAGATCCAGGAAGAGGTAGAGAAGCTTTTCGGGAAGAAGCCGCATCGTGACGTGAACCCGGACGAAGTGGTGGCTATCGGCGCGGCGATCCAGGCAGGTATCCTGCAGGGCGACGTGAAGGACATCCTTCTCGTCGACGTGATCCCGCTCTCGCTCTCGATCGAGACCATGGGCGGCGTCGCGACCAAGCTCATCGAGCGCAATACCGCGGTCCCGACCTCGCGGTCCCAGGTGTTCTCGACCGCGTCAGACAACCAGACATCCGTTGAAATCCATGTCACGCAGGGCGAGCGCGCGATGGCTTCCGATAACAAGTCGCTCGGACGCTTCATGCTCGACGGCATCCCGCCGGCACCGCGCGGCATGCCGCAGGTCGAGGTTACGTTTGATGTCGACAGCAACGGCATCCTAACCGTGAAGGCCAAGGAGAAGACCACCGGCAAGGAGCAGTCCATCCGCATCGAGGGATCAACCGGCCTCTCAGATGCCGACATCGAGAAGATGAAGGCGGACGCTGAGGCGAACAAGGCTGAGGACGAGAAGCGCAAGGAGCTCGTCGAGGTCAAGAACCTCGCAGAGCAGATGATCTACACCGCCGAGAAGGCCGTGAAGGAGAATGGCGAGAAGGCAGGGGAGGACGTGGTGAAGGAGGTGAACGAGAAGATCGCCGCACTCCGCACCGCGCGCGACGGCGATAGCGTAGATGCGATCAAGACTGCATCCGAGGAGCTCTCGACCTCGCTCTCGAAGATTGGCGAGAGCATGATGAAGGAAGAGCAGCAGGCAGCAGAGGCTCCGAAGGAGGAAGGAGCGGCTACTGACGCAGAATTTACCGAAGAGAAGCCAAAAGAAGACTAAAAATCCTTAGATTCAAGAGCCGCAGCACCACGCTGCGGCTCTTGACTTTCTCAAGTTATGCTATAGAATCTAGCTAACGTCAATTGGCCCTTCGGGGACGCAGCCACGGAGCTCTTTATGTCGCATATCGTTACTTCGCGCCTTTGGGCGCTTGGGATCGTGGCGGCCATGCTCACGCTGGTCGCACCGAACCTCGCCACTGCGCAGGACCAGAGCCCTGACCGGACCATCTCAAACGTCTGTCCGGACGGGGGCGTCGGCCGTGATCGTACAATCCTAGGCGAGCGCGTACTCTACTGCCAGGACAGCAACAGTCTATACCAGCTGTCGACGATCGCGTCTCGCACCAGTCTCGTCGAGATCCTGGTCGAAACCGCGAACCTGGCGTCCTGCAGGAGGGAGGACTTCCTCGGCAGGCCGGTAATGGGCTGCGCGGATGGGAAGTTCGAATGGGGCCGGACCGGGGGTCTCCTGAGATTCCAGAAGATCCTGCCCATCAACGCCTCGACGGCGATGCAGCTACGGCAGCTCGACCAGAGGCAAGGATACCCGCCGCCTTATGGCAGCCAGTCCTTCCACTGCAACGCCAACCGCAGCGCCATCGGCCACTACAACACCGACTTCTGTCGCGAGCAGCGCAGGTTCTTCAACCAGAACTGCTACGGGCGAATCCAGCCGCAGAACCAGGAAGTCTGCGATCGCTGGCGCCAAGGCGGCTTCCGGTTCCTGTACCAGGGAGAGTAACGCAAGACGACGAAACGGGCGGCTCTCTTTCGAGGGCCGCCTTTTCTGTTATAGTGTCCTCCTATGGCGAAGAACTATTACGACATTCTCGGAGTCGACAAGAAGGCGACGAAGGACGACGTAAAGAAGGCCTTCCGCAAGCTCGCGCAGAAGCATCATCCGGACAAGGGCGGGGATGAGGCGAAATTCAAGGAGATAACCGAGGCGTACAGCGTCCTTGGGGACGACAAGAAGCGCCGCGAGTACGACTCGTACGGTCAGACCTTCGCTGGCGGCGGGCCAGGCGCAGGAGGCTTCGGCGGATTCGACCCGTCGCAATTCTCTGGGTTCGGCCAAGGAGGCGTCGAGTTCGACCTAAACGACCTCTTTGAGGGCTTCGGGGACATTTTCGGAGGCACGCACAGGACGCGCGCGAAGCGCGGTCGCGACATTTCTATTGATATCGAGGTCCCGTTCAAGGAGTCTATCCTTGGCGGCACCCGCTCAGTGCTCATAACGAAGGTCTCTTCCTGCGAGACCTGCGAAGGGTCAGGCGCAAAGCCCGGGACTGAGATGGAGACCTGCAAACAGTGCAACGGGCAGGGGCACCTTCGGGAAGCGCGCAATACGCCGTTCGGGCAGATCGCAAGCACGAGAGCGTGTTCGGCCTGTGACGCGACCGGCAAGGTGCCGAAAGAACGCTGTGCTGCCTGTGCAGGGCACGGGGTGCTGCGGCGCGAAGAGGAGCTTTCGATCGTGATTCCTCCAGGCATGGATGATGGCGAGATGATCCGCATGCCGGGGAAGGGCGAGGCGGTCAAGAACGGGAGCGCCGGAGACCTGTATGTGAAAGTGCACGTGAAGCCGCATCCGGTATTCCGCAAGGAAGGCATGAACCTCTCCATGCAGATGCCGGTGAAGCTTACGGACGCGCTCCTTGGCACTACGGCTTCCGTGACGCTCGTGGACGGCACGAAGCTCGAGGTGAAGATCCCAGCGATGCAGGAAGTGCAGCAGACGCTGCGCTTGAAGGGCAAGGGCGTAACCGTAGATAACCAGTCCGGCGACCTTCTCATCCGGCTTACCGTGACGCTTCCGAAGAAGCTCTCAGGTAAAGCGAAGAAAGCGATCGAAGAGCTGCAGGGCGAGGGACTTTAAGACACAGGCGCGGGAAGTTCCGCGCCTTCTGTCTGGTATGCTACACGCATGGACGCGCTCAATTCGCTCGCAACCGGAGGCTTCGCTGATATCGTTTCCTTTATCGGGAATTTCCTCGTACTCCTCATCATCGCGGGCATCCTCTTCTTCTTCGCGCTTCGCACCGGGCGCTCGATGCTGATTTCCATCATCCTTGCGCTCTATGTGGGCTTCGCGCTCTTTACGGTATTCCCGTACAAGGAACAGTTTCTCGTAGGGGATACTGCGCTTACGCGCGCGGTCTGCGGCATCGTATTGTTCGGCGTGTTCACCTTCTTCCCGTACGTACTTCTGCGCAGGGTCTCGACCTCAGGCTCGATGCGCATCCATCCGCTTACGCTCGGCGTGCTCGCGCTCGTGACGGGAGGGTTCGTGCTCGCGCTCGGGTATCATGTGCTTAATATCGCGGCCGTTATCCCGCTTACGCCGTCCCTGGACGCGCTGTTCGCACCGGACCGGTTCTTCTTCTGGTGGTTCGTGGCGCCTTTGATCGGAGTGTTCGTGGCGGCACGATAAGGAAACAATTGATTTCCGTGGTATAATTCTGCCTTCATGAAGGCAGACGATGAAAAGAAGTCCGGCCGTGCATGGCCGGTCGTGCGTGATTACGCTAAGGCAGGGAGAAAGTATCCTTGGCTTTTCGTGCTGATCATTGCCGGAAGCCTTCTCATCGAGCTTGCAGCGCTCGCTTCGCCGCTTTACATCAAGCAGTTCATCGACGGTATCGCTTCGGGAGATGCTTCGGATGCAGCGGTACGAGCGCTTCTCCTGATCCTCATTCTCTATGCAGGCATGGCATTGGTGGGCTGGGTAGGCAGGAGGGTCCAGATGATCTCGCTCCAGTATTTCGAAGCGAGGGTGATGGTAGATCTCTATAACCGCGCGTTCGCGCATCTGATCCGTCATTCACACGACTTCTTTACGAAGAACTTCGCGGGTTCCCTGCAGAGGCGCGTAAGCCGCTACGCCCAGTCTTTCGAGTCGGTCATCGACATCTTTACATTCGGCTTCTTCTCGACCGCCGTCTTCAGCATCGGCGTCGTCATCGTGCTCTCCCAACGGAACCTCCTTCTCGGTGTAGGAGTGCTCGCGTGGACCCTTTTCTTCATATGGATCCAGATAGTAATGACACGATGGCGTCAGCCGTTGCGTGTCGCTCGATCGAAAGAAGAGAGCAACGTGACCGGCGTGCTTTCCGATTCGATCAGCAACCAATCGACCGTGAGCCTGTTCGCGGCGAGCACGCACGAGCGTGGCATCCTCAGAAGTGCGCTTCAGAAATGGTACGACGCGACGATCCGCTCCTGGAACGCTGATACCTGGCTCCTTGCGGTGCAAGGCATCATGGCGATTGTCATTGAAGTGGCGCTTCTGGCTGGCGCGGTGTTCCTGTGGCAGCGCGGCCTTATTTCCGTAGGAGACTTCGTGCTCATTCAGGTGTACATCATAGGCCTCGTGAACCGCATCTGGGGCATCGGAAGCTCCATGCGGCGCTTGTTCAGCTCGTTCGCCGATGCACATGAGATGATCGAGATCTTCGAGACTCCGCACTCGGTTATGGATGCGCCTAACGCCCGTGCGCTTACCGTGACCGCCGGAGAGATCACTATGGAGAAAGTTGGTTTCGCGTTCACCGGTGAACGTGCGGTCCTCAAGGCTTTTGACCTTTCAATACCCGCAGGACAGAAGACTGCGCTCGTGGGGCCGTCAGGCGCCGGCAAATCAACCGTCACAAAACTTCTCCTCAGGATGTACGACGTCACGGAAGGGAGCGTCCGCATCGATGGCCAGGACGTACGTGACGTTACGCAGGATTCGCTCAGGGATAACATCTCGTTCGTTCCCCAGGAGCCGATTCTCTTCCACCGCTCGCTCGCCGACAACATAAGGTATGGCAAGCCGGACGCGACCGACGAGGAGGTTATCGAGGCTGCCAAGAAAGCGCACTGCCACGAGTTCATCGACAGCCTTCCGGAGAAGTACGAGACGCATGTGGGCGAACGCGGCGTGAAGCTTTCAGGAGGCGAGCGCCAGCGCGTCGCGATTGCCCGCGCCATACTTAAGAATGCACCGATCCTCATCCTCGACGAGGCGACGTCTGCGCTCGATTCTGAGAGCGAAGCACTAATCCAGGACGCGCTCAAGGTGCTCATGGAAGGGAAGACGGTTATCGTGATCGCGCACCGACTCTCCACGATCATGACCATGGATCGCATCGTGGTTATCGAGGCGGGCAAGGTGGTCGCAGACGGCACTCATGACGAGCTCGTCCTAGAGCAAGGCGGCCTCTATCAGAAGCTCTGGAGCATCCAGGCGGGCGGCTTTATCAAGGAGTAGCCGTGCTACGATATTCTCGATATGTCAGCGCTTGATGAGATACGTGCGGAACGCATGCGAAAGCTCAGGCTCCTCGAGGAGAGGGGCATGAATCCGTATCCGAACCGCGCGCGACGGACGCATGAGATAGCGCAGATACTCGCGGATTTCGAATCGTTCGAATCGAACGGTGCGCACATAGTCGCAGACGGGCGCATCCGTGCTATCCGCACACATGGCGGCTCTTCGTTCGTCGATATCGAGGACGGCACCGGAAAGATTCAGCTCTTTCTTAAGAAGGACGAGATCGGGGAAGAGGCATTCGACCTCTTCCAGAGCGCCGTTGATAACGGAGACTTCGTCGAAGCAGCAGGGTCGCTCGTACGCACCAAGAGCGGCCAGGAAAGCATCCAGGTATCCGAGTGGCGGATGCTCGCAAAGACCCTGCTTCCGGTTCCGGATCAGTGGTACGGGCTTTCAGACGAGGACGAGCGCTTCCGTAAGCGCTATCTCGACATGCTCCTCAACGAGCAGACCACTGCTACCGCGCGCAGGCGCTCCGTGTTCTGGAACGCGTTCCGCTCATACTTCCTTGAGCGCGGATTCGTAGAGGTGGAGACCCCGGTGCTCGAGAACACTACAGGAGGCGCAGAAGCGCGTCCGTTCGTGACGCACCATAACGCGCTCGATATCGACGTGTACCTCCGCATCTCGGCAGGCGAGCTGTGGCAGAAGAAACTTCTCGTGGGTGGTCTCCCGAAGACCTTTGAGATAGGCCGTATTTTCAGGAATGAGGGCATGAGCCGCGAGCATCTCCAGGACTATACACAGCTCGAGTTCTATCAGGCATATTCCGATTATGAAGAGGGCATGCGCATGGTGCAGGATCTGTATCGATACGTTGCGCAGGAGACCTTCGGAACGCTCAAATTCACCATCGGCGAGCACGAGGTTGACCTGGCGAAGGAATGGGAGATCTATGATTTCTGCGAGATCATCCGCAAGGAGTACAATCTCGACCCGCTTACCGCGACACTCGACGAGGTGAAGGCGGCGCTCAAGAACGCAGGTATCGAGAAGGACATGGATACCATGAACATAGAGCGCGGCGTGGACCTTCTCTGGAAGAGGGTACGCAAGGGCGTGTCCGGTCCGGGGTTCCTTATCGGGGTGCCAGTATACCTCGAGCCACTCGCCAAAAGGAGCGAGAAGGACGACAGGGTCGTGGAGCGCATGCAGGTTATCCTCGCCGGCAGCGAAATGGGCAAGGGCTTCTCAGAGCTCAATAACCCTACCGACCAGCGCGAGCGCTTCGAGAAACAGCAGGCGCTGCGTGATGCCGGGGACGATGAGGCGCAGATGGCAGACATGGAGTTCGTCGAAGCGCTTGAGTACGGCATGCCGCCTGCGTTTGGATTTGGCTGTTCAGAGCGACTTTTCAGTTTCCTTCAGAATATGGACGTGCGCGAGGCGCAGCTGTTCCCGCTAATGCGGCCTAGGGATTAGCTTTTACACAAGACTTGCATTTATTCTGGATTGTGCTATAGTAGAAAAGTAGAGGTTTGAACCTCTTTGTTCTTCACATCACTTAGACCTAGGAGGTCAGCAATGTCGCTTGCGATGCTTGCAATTGCGTCGGGCCTCCTGCAGGCCCTGGGGTACTTCGTCTATGTTCGCAAATCGCTGCGGCATGAGCTGAAGCCCAACCCGACCACATGGTTCATGTTCGCATACGGAACCGCAACGCTCACCGTGCTTGAGTGGGACCGGAACGCGACCTGGATGATGCTTCTTCTTCCGGTAACGTGCGCGACACTCAGCCTCTTCGTCGCGGTTCAGTGCTTGATGCGAGGCAGCCTCAAGTGGCCCGAGCATCCGATGGATCGCGGCGCGTTCCTGACCGATGTCCTGCTTACTATGGGGTACGTCGGAATCTGGGTCCTGACATCGAAGAATGTGCTGACCGAGGAGGACAAAGACCTCTTCGCGCTGGCGTTCCTTGTGCTTACGAACGCCAGCACGGTCGTCTCATTCGGCCCGCTCATCCGCGAGGCGATTAAGGATCCTCGATGCGAGCACCCCTTGCCGTGGCTCATCTGGTCCTGTGCATACGCCACGCTCGCGTATGTGACATGGCAAGAGACGGGCTGGGAGAGCGAATTCATGATCTATCCGGTCTTGAACAGCGCTCTGCATGGCTTGGTCGGAGTGATTTCCGTGCGTCGCTGGTTTCTGCCAGCAGCGCCCCTGATCCGATGAGGGTTGGGGGCGCTTTTCTTTAGTACACACGGCGAAAGGTTGCAAAGCCCTACACATGGATGCAAGAATCAGTAGTAACAGTTTGAAGTAATGAAAAAGGCCTTACTCTCAGTACTAGAAAGCCCAATACACGGTTACGGGGTTTTCACTCGCCAGGCGCTTAAGCGTGGCCAGTTTATCGCTGAGCTGCGGGGATCCCGGGTATATTACGAACCGACCATCTACGGACAAAGCAACCGCTACGGAGATTGGATTGGAATCGGAAAGAATACTTGGATCGATCCGATCGATGAGTTTCAGTACCTTAACCACTCCTGCGCCCCGACGGCCGGCCTGAAAGGTTCGAGAAAGTTGAGATTATATGCCTTGAGAGATATTGCGGCCGGGGAGGAGATTACGATCGACTATTCAACCACAGAGGAGGATGTCGATTACTGCTTCGAAACTGAGGAGCCTGAGTCGCCAGCTTTCCGCAAGTTCATTGGCCCAATCCAAACGCTTCCTGAAAAGACCTATCGGGAGTATCTCCCTTTTATCCCGAAGTACTTCCAGAAAGTGTACGAGCGTGAGGTATTATCAAAACATGAAGGGAATTAAGGAAGTTCTGGATCCGTTCGTACTTTTGTGCCTCCTTGTGCTCGTTGTGACGGCGTACACTTACTGGAATGCTTTCCTGTCGCGTAATTTTCCCACCTTCACGACCGAGGAAGAGATTGGTGAGTCGATTGAACGCGAGTTTCCTATGTTCTCAGAGTACCTATGATCGATGAACTCATCGCGGCGTGCGAATGGGGATCAAGCCCGCTCGTGTTCTTCTCAGAAAATGTTTTCTCTCCTCTTATTTACTACTCGCACCTGACACCGGTGCTGGTTTCGCTCATTCTCGGATTCTATATTTACTTTTCAAACCGAAAGTCTCTCCTCAACCGAATCCTTTTATTCATAGCGCTTGTGCTGAGCACCTGGCTATTGCTCGATCTTGTTCTTTGGGCAACTGACAGCCGGAGAATGGTTGTGTTCGCGTGGTCGCTCGTGAACATGATCGAGCCAATAGTGTATGCGGGTTTCGTCTATTTCACGATGGTTTTCGTGAGTGGTAAGGACGTGCATTGGCGCACGAAGCTCTTGATCGTGCTCCCGCTGTTGCCAACCGTTGGCCTTACAGGCACGCACTGGAATATACTTGGGTTCAATCTCACCAACTGCGATCGCGAGGTTATCGAAGGCCCCCTTCCGTACTACAACTATCTCATCGAAATCCTGTATGTGTTCTGGATCGTGATGATTGGGTTCAGGGCTTGGACTAATAAACAGCTCGCGACAAAACGCGCACAGTCCTTGTTGGTAGTGGGATCTACACTCGTGCTGCTCCTTGGCTTTGCTTCAGGCAATATTGTCGGTAGCTTCTCGGAGGACTGGGCTATTGGCCAGTACGGCTTGTTTGTTATTCCGATTTCTATTGGCGCGCTCTCATACTTCGTTATCCAAGCCAGATTCCTTGGCAAAAGCCAAATAATGGCTGCTCAGGTGCTTGTTATTGGCTTGTGGCTTGCAGTCTTTAGCATTCTTTTCATTCAAAACATCTCTGTCGTTCGCTGGATTGTTGCAGCAACCCTCGTCTTCCTCGCAATTCTCGGATACATATTGCTTCAGAGTTTTAAGCACGAAATCCAGCAGCGTAAGGAGATCGAGCAGCTTGCTAGGGAGTTGCAGGTGTCAAATCGTCAGCAGGTGACTCTTATCCATTTCATAACCCACCAAATCAAGGGCTTCGTTACCAAGTCGAGGAACATTTTTTCCATGGTGCTTGATGGCGACTTTGGTCCCGTTCCGGACACCATGCGACCCATGATTGAGGAAGGTTTTAGGTCAGACACCAAGGGCGTGAATACGATTCAGGAAATCCTTAATGCGGCGAACATCAAGAGCGGCAAGGTGGAATACAAGAAGGAGCCGTTTGATCTCAAGGCACTTATCGACGAGATAGCACGTGACCTGAAGGGTAATGCAGAATCAAAGAAGCTTGCGCTTGCAGTTGATACGGGTACCGAGCCGCTCATGTACCCAGGCGACCGCGCACAGCTCGTGAACGCGTTCAAGAACCTTATTGACAACTCGATCAAGTACACGCCTAACGGAGAAGTCCGCGTAAAGCTCAGACAGGAAGGAAAGATGGTCCGATTCACGGTTGAGGACACGGGCGTAGGTATCACGAAGGAAGACATGGCACGTCTCTTTACTGAAGGAGGTCATGGCGCGAACTCAGCTAAGGTGAACGTCGAATCGACCGGATTCGGCCTCTATATCGTGAAGAACATAATCGAGGCGCACGGCGGCAAGGTATGGGCAGAGTCTGAGGGCGAAGGGAAGGGTTCGCGGTTCGTGGTCGAGTTGCCGGCATAGGCCTGGTATACTCGCTTCATGAATCTGGCTGAAGAACTGAAGGCCCGCGGCCTCGTGGAGCACGTATCTGCTCCTATTGATGAGGTGCTCTCAAAGAAGCGCACTGTGTATCTCGGCGTGGATCCGTCCGCAGACTCCATGCACGCCGGGAACCTGCTCGTAGTCCTCACCATGAAGCGCCTTGCTGATGCAGGACACAAGATCGTGCTTCTCGTCGGCGGCGGTACCGGCATGATCGGCGACCCACGCGAAAGCGGCGAGCGCGTATTGGCAGATACAAAGATCGTAGAGCGTAACAAGAGAGCGCTCAAGGCACAGATGCAGCGCATCGTGGGGGCGAGGGTAACCGTCGTCGATAACGCGGACTGGCTCCTCAAAGTGAAGCTCGTGGACTTCCTCCGGGATATCGGGAAGCACTTTACGGTGAACGAGCTCGTGAAGCGCGACATCATCAAGAGGAGGCTCGAGACTCCGGACGAGTCGATCTCGTACACCGAGTTCGCATACTCTTTACTTCAGGGATACGACTTCCTCGTGCTCAACCGGGAAAAGGGCGTCGACCTTCAGATCGGCGCAAGCGACCAGTGGACGAACATTCTCTCCGGCGTGGAGCTCATCCGTCGCAAGGAAGGGAAGGAAGCGTTCGCTCTTACGACCCCGCTTGTAACGGACGCAACCGGCAAGAAGTTCGGGAAGTCAGAAGGAAACGCGGTTTGGCTCGACGCTCAGAAGACCTCGCCGTTCGCCTTCTACCAGTTCTGGCTCAACCAGCCGGACGAGATGGTCGGGAAGTACCTCAAGATGTTCACCTTCCTCGAGGTCTCTGCGATCGATACGCTCATGGAGGAGCACGGAAAGAATCCTGGTGCGCGTAGGGCGCAGCAGACGCTCGCCTGCGAGGTTACCGGCATCGTGCACGGCGCAGACAGCGCAAAGAATGCCGAAGCGGCCTCGGAAGCCCTCTTTGGAAAGGAGCCGCTCGGAAATCTCTCTGCGGGAGCGCGGGCAACGCTCCTCAAGGAGGCGCCGTCCCTTCCGGTTTTGCGCAAGGATATTGCCGGAGGACTCTCGGTGCTCGATGTGCTTGCCACCTCTTCGCTCGCAAGCTCGAAGGGAGACGCGAGACGTCTGCTTGAAGGCAAGGGCGTGAGCCTGAACGGCCAGACGGTTGATTCGGTAGACCAGAAGCTTGCTGAGAGCGACTTCTTAGGAGGCCTTGCCCTGCTTAAGAAAGGGAAGCGGGATGCTGTTATCCTGGCTTTGAAATAGGGGATTTTCTGGGGTATACTCCCCAGGTTCGCGTCGGTACTCAAGTGGTCAACGAGGGCACGCTGTAAACGTGCTGGCACTGCCTACGGGGGTTCGAATCCCTCCCGGCGCACCAAGCAAGAAGCCGCTCACTCGAGCGGCTTCTTGCTATCTGAACTTTTCCATCTTGCCTTTTATGTCGAGCGGCAGTTTCTGATAGCGGGTATCCGTAGGACTCAACTTGTACTGCATCTGGTACAGGACCGTTCGGTACGATTTTCCGAGCGTACCGCGCATCTCGATGCGGATAGAGAACGTAGCCCTGAATCCCTTAGGTATCTTCGCGTAGATAATGGTGCCATGCGTGATCTGCGTCACGCCTTCTCCTTTGCAGGATATATCCGTTGTCTTTATGGATCCCGGGACGGTGCCTTCGATGAGATACGAGAATCCTGTGGGCTTCTTACCCGAGGAGATCGAGACCGGGACATACAGGTCTCTCGTGAGAGCAGTAACGTCCAGAGTGAACCAGAATTTCCCGATAACCGGGTCCGGTCCGTCCGGATTGGGCATTCTCCGGGCGCTTTCCTTGATTTCCGTAACCTTTACTGCCAGATCCTGGCTGTTTGCTTGCTCTGTACTCATGGCGTGAAGTATAGAAAGCAGAGATAGGAGAAATCTCGAGAAAATATAAAGGAAACTTGCGTGCCAGAAGAGAAGTTGTAGCATGCAGACCAAAGCCGATTTCGGCATGATCCTTGGGAGGGTCTAATGACCACAATCACTACCTCTAGCGTCCTGCAGGATATGGCAGGAAGGCATTCCCTGGCTTCTTTTGGAGCCTCGGTCCTGTCGCTTCTGCCGAAGTCGCCCGGCATCACGTCGCTGTACGTCCAAGCCGTGGGACTGCGGAGCGCGCTGACCGCGTTCTTCGCTGACGAACTATCCGTCAGGACCCAGTGCAAGGGACCACAACCCGGCCACCAAGCCATCCTTCTGGTTGAAGGTCATGGCTTTGCGAGCCTGGAGCGCCTTACCCTGAACACGTCCCACATCGGGACGGACGGGCCTGTCGGGAAGGTGCCCGGATCAAGCTGGCGGCTTCCAGAAGGAATCCGGAAAACGCTTCTGGGTTACAGTTTCTGACCGTGCCGTGCCCGCAGCACTACTAAGCGCCCTTAATACTTCGTGTTAAGGGCGCTTGTTCATTAGCCATTCTAAGCGTGGTATCGTTTGTCCATGAACGACGACAAGCCCATCCTCCTCTCAGGCGTGAAGCCGACCGGTGTCGCGCACATCGGCAACTATTTCGGCGCCATCAAGCAGTGGGTGGAGTTCCAGACGGTAGGCTCGCACCAGTGCTACTTCATGGTGGCGGACTACCACAGCCTCAATTTCGTCCAGAACGCAGGCGACATGCACGAGCTCACCCACGAGCTCGTGCTCACGTACCTCGCCGCAGGCATCAACCCGGAGAAGGTGGTCCTGTTCAAGCAGTCAGACGTACCGGCGCACACCGAGCTCGCTTGGATCTTCGATACCATCACCACCATGCCGTACCTCATGCGCGCGCATGCGTTCAAGGACGGGGAGGCCAAGAACAAGGACGTATCCGTAGGAACCTTCAACTATCCGATGCTCATGGCCGCGGACATCCTGCTGTATGACGCGGCGAAGGTTCCTGTTGGTCAGGATCAGAAGCAGCACATCGAGTTCGCCCGCGATACCGCGGAGAAGTTCAATCGGATCTTCGGCGAGACGTTCACGATCCCGGAGGAGTACATCGTGCCTGAGGTAGCGATCGTACCGGGCACGGACGGCCAGAAGATGAGCAAGAGCTACGGGAACACCATTCCGCTCTTCGCCTCGCGTTCTGATATCGAGGAGCTTGTCATGGGTATCGTTACGGATTCTTCAGGAGACCGCCCTGAGAACGTGTACGCCATCCACAAGCTCGTAAAGGACGAACGGGATCTCGAGGCGCTCTACGAGGAGCATAAGGGCAAGTACAAGGCGCTCAAGGAGGCGCTCATCGAGGACCTCGACACGTTCATCGCGCCGATGCGCGAGCGGTACCACGAGCTCGCGTCAGATCCCCGCACCGTATCAGACGTGCTTGAGCACGGGGGGCAGCTCGCACGCGAGCGGGCGAACAAGAAGATGGAGGAGGTGCGAAGGGCGGTTGGCGTTACCTAAGCAGAATCCGCTTAGCGTGCTATTTTGTAGCTATTATGGAACGAACGCTTATCAAGGACCTTTCCGGCAAGGCCGGAGAACAGGTCGTTATCAAGGGCTTTGTGGATGTGCGCCGCGACCAGGGCAAGCTCGTCTTCTTCGATTTCCGGGACCGCACCGGAAGCGTACAAGGCGTAGTGCTTCCGGGAGACGAGGCGCTCATGGCAGCCGCTAAGGACGTACGCAACGACTTCGTAGTATCGGTCGAAGGCGTCGTGAACAAGCGCCCAGAGAAGAATGTGCAGGCGGATAAGCTAAACGGCGACATCGAGCTCGAAGTAAAGAGAATCGATGTACTCTCCGCGCCCGAAGAACTTCCATTCGATAAGGATGCGGATGATCTCACCATTGAGACCCGCTTCGATTACCGTCCGTTCACGCTTCGCAGCCAGCGCGATCGCGACATTTTCAAGGTCCAGGCGACGATCCTCCGCGCGTTCCGCAACTCGTTGCGCTCCCGTGACTTCACCGAGTTCCAGGCGCCGGTACTCGTAGGAGGAGACGCTGAGGGCGGCGCTGCGGTGTTCGAGATTCCCGACTATTACGGCAAGCGTGCGTTCCTAGCTACCTCGGGCCAGCTCTACAAGCAGATCATGGTGGGTCCGTTCGAGCGCGTCATGACTATCGCGAAGACCTTCCGCGCAGAGAAGAGCGCGACGACGCGCCATCTCTCCGAGCTCGTACAGCTCGAGTTCGAGATGGGCTTCGTAAAGAGCCACGAGGACGTGATGGAAGTGCTTGAGGGTGTTGCCCGTGATATCTCGACCGCGGTCGCTACTGAGCATGCCGATGTTCTCAGTCGGTTCGGTGTCGCGCCGGCAGCGCTTCCAGAAGGAAAATTCCCGCGCTTCACCCTTCGCGAAGTGCAGGAGATTATCGAGCGCGAGTTCGGAAACACATGCGTAGGAGAGCCGGATCTCGAGCCGGAACACGAGCGCCAGATCTGCGAGTACGCGAAGCGCGAACTCGGATCAGATTTCGTATTTGTCACGCATTTCCCGACCTCAAAGCGCGCCTTTTACACCATGGCGGATCCTGAGGATCCAGAGCGTTCGCTCTCGTTCGACCTTCTCTTCCGCGGCCTCGAGATCAACAGCGGCGCGCAGCGAATCCACAGCTACGACGAGCTCGTAGCGAAGATGAAGGCGAAGAGCATGGACCCGGAGAAGTTTTCCTTCTACCTCCAGGCCTTCAAGTACGGCATCCCGCCACATGGCGGATGTTCGACGGGACTTGAGCGCCTTACGGGCCGCATGCTCGAGCTTCAGAACGTGAAGGAGGCTTCAACGTTCCCGCGCGACATGAATCGTATCGACCTTCTCCTCTCCGAAGCGCAGCCGGAAGCATAAGCACTGCTATACTTGCGTATCATGGACGGTATCACCGAATACCAGGGGTTCACGATACGCGCCGGTTCCTTCGAGGGCCCGTACGACCTGCTGCTCGACCTTATCGATCGCAGGAAGCTTTCGGTTAACGAGCTCTCACTCGCGCAGGTAACCGACGATTACATCTCGTTCGTGCGAGGGCATGAGGCGTTTCCGATGGAGGATGCGGCGCAGTTCATCGGCGTCGCGGCGACCCTGCTTCTCATAAAGTCGAAGTCCCTCATCCCAGAGCTCGAGCTCTCGATGGAAGAAGAGGAGGACATGGACGACCTTAAACGCCGTCTCCAGCTGTATGAGAAGGTACGCGAGGCGCGCGAGGAGCTCTCGCGCGTATACGGGCGTATGGTTATGGTCTCGGCCGGAGAGCGCGCTCCAGAACCCATGTTCGCGCCTTCGCGGGACCTTACGCTTGAGAACCTGTCTCAGGCGCTTAAGAACGCGCTTCTCTCCCTTGAAAAAGCGGAGGAGAAGCTTCCGGAGGTCCGCGTGCGGCCTCTCGTCACCATCGAGGAGATGATGGATACGCTTCTCGGAAGGGTGCAGCGCGCCATGAATCTCTCGTTCAAGGAGTTCTCCGCTGGAAGCACCGAAAAGGTAGAGGTTATCGTCTCGTTCCTCGCGCTCCTTGAGCTCGTGAAGCAGGGAGCTGTGGATGCGCTCCAGCACGGAGCGTTCGATGACATTCGCATCACGAACACCTCGGCAGCGATGCCGCGCTATTGATTTTTCACTGTATTGATGTTCTTATGGCGGTTCCAGCAGACAGGACTGGAACAGCTTGCCCGAGGAGGGGCAGATGAGTCTGAGAAGCAGGAACCGCCGCAAGCACCGGAACCACAAACGCGGACCGAAACAACGCGATTCGAAGAAGGTGAAGAGGCAGCGGCACCAGTCGATCCTGATGGATCGGCGTTACGGAGCCGCGCACTTCAGGCGCTAGCGCCGACAACGCGACAACTACGAGCGACCCGCAGCGATGCGGGTCGTGACTTTTACATGAGAACGATGAAGAAGAACGCGGCCGCAAGCACTATGCGGTAGATGCCAAACGGTACGAATGAATGCTTGCGCACGATCTGGATGAGGAAGCGCATCGAAAGGAGCGCGACGAGGAAGGCGGTCACGAACCCGAGCGCAAGCAGGCCGAACTGATCGAACACAAACGTATCTGCGGATTTCAGAAGATCGTATCCGGTTGCCGCAACCATAGTTGGCACGGCAAGGAGGAAGGAGAACTCGACGATAGCGACGCGACGCATGCCGATGAGGAGGCCACCTACGATAGTAGCGGCTGAGCGCGAAACGCCTGGGATGATTGCGATCGATTGGAACGCACCTACAAGAAGCGCCTGCTTATACGTAATCTCGCGAGCACCTTCGAGCGATTCCGGCTTTTCCTTATGGAAGAGCTCAAACACGATAAGCGCCACGCCGCCGAGGAAGAGTGAGGCTACAACTACGTTCAGGTTCCCGAGCAGATATCCCTTTACGTACGGATACACCAGGAACCCGACGAGTCCCGTTGGCAGGAACGCTACGAAGAGCTTCGTAAGGAACGGGATATCGAGGAATCGCTTCCAGTAGAGCGCGAGCACCGCTGCGATAGCGCCGAGCTGGATCGCGATCTGGAACGAGGAGAGGAAGGTAGACGGCTCAAGCCCCAAGAGCTCGCTCGCGAGGATAAGGTGCCCGGTTGAGGAGATAGGAAGGAACTCGGTGACGCCTTCGATGACGCCGAGGATGATGCTGTCGAGCCAGGTCATTCGATGAGTATAGCAGTCCACGACGGAAGGGTTTTCGGAGGACCTCCTTGACGGTATGCTAGGAACATCATGGCGCTCGCCCTCTCATCGCGGCTCGAAGCCGTTCTCTTCGCGTCTGGAGAACCTATCCAGAAGAAGCGCCTTGCCGCGCTGCTTGAGGTATCGCCGGAGAGTCTCGGAGACGCGTCGAACGCGCTGCGCATCGCGCTCCAGGACCGAGGACTCGCGCTCATCGAGACCGAGACGGAACTTGAGCTCCGTACCGCGCCTGACGCGGCCGAAGTGGTGCAGAAACTCCGCGAAAGCGAGCTCTCAAAGGACCTTGGGAAAGCGAGTCTCGAGACGCTCGCGCTTATCCTCTACAAAGGGGGTGCCACGCGTGGGGAGATCGACTGGGTGCGCGGCGTAAACTCGACTGCAGCCATCCGCGCGCTTCTGTTGCGCGGCCTTATCGAGCGCACCGAGGACCAGAACGACAAGCGCCGCGCGCGCTACCGCGTGACCATCGACGCGCTCGCGCACCTAGGCGCGAGCCGCCCTGAAGACCTGCCGCGATTTGAGGAACTTACGAAGGCACTTGCAGAACACGAGGCAAAGCAGGAAACTGTATCCCAAGACGTATGACCAGCCAGGAACCTGACCTAAAGACGCTCGTGCAGCGCCTCGAGAAGCGCCACCAGAAAAAGCAGGCCGCAACAGCGCTTGTTGCGGGTACCGCCGTACTCGGCCTCATGGGGCTCCTCATGCCGCTCTTTGCGAAAGAGGAGCAGGCCGCGCCGGTTGCAGAGGCGCCTGTACCACAGATCGCCGTGAATCCGGAAGCGTTCTCAGGCGCTGACGTGGGAGGCAAAGCAGCGATTGTATACGACCTTACGACCGGCGAAGTGCTCTTCGAGAAGAACAGCCGCTCGCAGCTCCCGCTCGCCTCGCTCACGAAGCTCCTGACCGTATACGCGGCAGCTGATGCCCTTTCTCCTGACGCGACCGTTACCATCACCGATTCCGCGCTTCTTCCTGAAGGGGAGAGCGGGTTTGTTTTGGGAGAGCGCTTCCGTTTCGACGAGCTCGCAAAGCTCGCGCTCGTGTCTTCGTCTAACGACGCCACCGCAGCTATCGCTGAAGCCGCAAGCATCGCGCGCGCGACCTCCGGAAAGAATCTCCTAGCAGGCGCTGCCGCTACCGCAGGACTCTCGCAGACCTATGCGCTTAACGGCACCGGCCTCGACGAGAGCCTCTCAGTATCTGGCGGCTACGGCTCCGCGAAGGATGTCGCCGTGCTTGCCGGCAAGCTCCTTGAGAAGGCTCCAGAGATCGCACAGGCTACGGTTGAGACTTCGTTCTCCATCCAGTCTCTCGAAGGCGTGACGCATCGCCTCCCGAACACGAACCAGGACGTGGTGCGCGTCCCGGGCATCCTCCTTTCGAAGACCGGCTTTACGGACCTTGCAGGCGGCAACCTCGCCGTTGTGTATGACGCAGGCATCGGGCACCCGGTTGCGGTTGTAGTGCTCGGCTCGTCGCGCGAGGGCCGCTTTGCTGACGTGCGCTCGCTTATCGCGCGCACTGACGCATACTTCGCGGGCACTGACCGCTAGCACTCTATGATCTTCGACGCTGCGCGAGTCCTCATCCCTTCCGTTCTCGCCTTCGTCATAGGTATCGCCTGCGCACCCGTACTCACGCACTATCTCTACAAGTTCCGTGCCTGGAAGAAAAAGGGCGGGAAGGGGAACGGCATGGGCGACGGAAACGGCACGCCCTTGTTCGACAAGCTCCATACCGAGCGCGAGGTCTCCACGCCGCGCATGGGCGGCATCATCGTCTGGGCGTCCACGCTCGGGTCTGCGCTCCTTATCTGGCTTCTGGCCGCGTTCTTCGGCGAGCCGTTCTTCTCGTTCGATTTCGTGAGCCGCAGCCAGACCTGGCTTCCGCTGTTTGGGCTCCTTGCCGGAGGCCTTGTGGGTCTCATAGACGACATCTATGAGGTGACGCGCTCTTCGGGGGGCTTGAGGCTCCGCTGGCGCCTGTTGGTGGTCGCCGCTATCGGCGCGTTCTCGGGATGGTGGTTCTACGAGAAGCTCGGCGTGTCTTCCGTGGGTATCCCGTTCGTAGGGCCGTTCGAGCTCGGGAGCCTCTTCATCCTCTTCTTTACAGTCGTGATGCTCGCCATCTACGCAGGCGGCGTGATCGACGGCATCGACGGGCTCGCAGGCGGCGTGTTCGCAATCATATTCATGACGTACGCGGGCATCGCGTTCGCGCAGGGGCAGACTACGCTTGCGGCGTTTGCAGCCTGCGTCTCAGGCGCCCTGTTCGCGTTCCTCTGGTTCAATATTCCGCCTGCCCGGTTCTACCTGTCTGAGACAGGGAGCATGGCGCTTACGGTCGCGCTTACCATAACCGCGTTCTCCGCGGACGTGCTCGGGGAAGGCGTAGGCGTCGCTGTGCTCCCGATCATCGCGCTGCCGCTAACCGTTACCGTTATCGCGAACGCGCTCCAGGTTATCTCGAAGAAGGTGTTCAAGCGGAAGCTCTTCCGTATCGCCCCTATCCACCACCATTTCGAGGCTATCGGCTGGCCTGCGTACAAGGTTACGATGCGGTACTGGGTCATCACGATCATTGCGGGTATCTTTGGCTTAGCTATTGCGCTTTTGAAATAGAATCACATGGACCCGGTCCACCTTGTGCAACTCTGCGAAGAGTTCGGGCTTGGCGAAACTATAGCCATACGCGAGGACAATACCGGTGCTTTGAATAAAAACTATTTCCTAACAACGAGCACGGGGGAGTATTTTATAAAGTCAGTTCGCAAAAAGCAGCAGTCTCGCATTCCCTATATCGCAGCAGCGGAGAAATTCTTCGCGAGTGACGTAATTCCGGCACTATGCATGCAAGCAAACGCTTCGGGAGAAGTCTCTCTCGAAATCGGCAATAGTGTCTATACCGTCTATCCTTATAAACCTAATGCGGTTATTCATACGTATACGCAGGAACACGTACGCGCAATGGGTATCTTACTTGGACATATACATCTTCGAGGCGCCTCCGAAGTGCCAGACCTCCTTCTTTTGAACAAGCTC
Organism: Minisyncoccota bacterium; assembly: GCA_036405415.1. GTDB lineage: Bacteria > Patescibacteriota > Minisyncoccia > Phycocordibacterales > Phycocordibacteraceae > C7867-001. The sequence continues at coordinate 126,060 of DASWXP010000002.1, read as the reverse complement.
GAGATACCTAAACCTGACAACATTATCCGCGAACTCACAGAGCGCCGTGCGCACATCATGCGTAAGGACTCTCAAGATGCTGCAGACGAGCAGTTCCTGGATTACATTGCACTGAAACTGGATAAGGTAGCCGCAAGCCCGGAAGCTCCTCAACTGGCAAACGATACACTTACTCATGGCGATTATCACGACCGCAATATTCTTTTTCAAGGAGAGAGCATTGTGGGTGTTTGTGACTGGGAGAAGGTTATATTAGCCCCAAGATCCTATGAGGTTGCTCGTGCAATTGAAATAATCTGCTTTGGAACGGGGAGTGCCATGACACGCTCTGAAGATGAGATGCAGAAAATGGGCTCAGAATTCCTTACAGCCTATAATTCGGTTTACCCTATAGAGAAAGAAGAGCTGAAGTGCGGCCTTTCACTTCGTCTCTACAAGCTTATCCATAGCGTCTGGATTGAGCGACAGCACTACGATCTTCAGGATCTGCGGTCAGATAAATTTATCCCGCAGGAGATGAGACTTATAGAGACTAATGGACTTCTGGATAGGATAGAATAGGTCCGATGCGCATCTTCGGAGATCGTGCCTTCGCACTCATCGTCGCCATCCTCGTGATAGGCGGCGCGGCCGTTTTCCTTTCAGCTGCGTTCGGGCTACTTGCGCGCGAAGGCGCGTCTATTGGGCGCCTCGCCATGACGCAGCTCGTTATCGGCCTCATCCCGGGCATCATGGCGCTCGTCGCGATACGCTTCGCGCCTCCTTCCTGGATCATGCGGGCCATCATCCCGTTCTACGGCTTCGCGATCATCCTCACCGCGCTCGTGTTCGTCCCGGGGCTTGGCGTGCACGCGGGCGGCGCGACGCGCTGGATCGACGTAGGTCCGGTAACGGTACAGCCGGCAGAGTTCCTGAAGCCGGCCGTTATCCTCATGCTCGCGCTGTTCCTCGCGAAAGCGAAGGAGAAGGTCAAGGAATTCAAGCATGGGCTCCTGCCGTTCGGGCTCATCCTCGCGCTTCCGGTCCTGCTGCTCGCGCTCCAGCCGAACAACAGTACGATCCTCGTCATCGGCGCCACTTCGGTAGCGCTCTACTTCCTCGCGGGCGCGCGGTTCCGCGACCTGGCCTTGATCTGTCTTGCGGGGGTCGCGTTCGTCGCGATCGCGCTCGTGTTCCGCCCATACGCGCTCGAGCGCGTGAAGACGTTCATCAATCCTGCTGAAGACGGGCTCGGAAGCGGGTACCAGATCCAGCAGTCCCTGATTGCCATAGGCTCAGGCGGCATGCTCGGGCGCGGGTTCGGGCAGAGCGCGCAGAAGTACAACTATCTTCCGGAGCCGGTAGGAGACTCGGTGTTCGCGGTATACGGGGAGGAGTTTGGGTTCGTGGGCACGGTGCTGCTCGTCCTTCTCTTCACCGCGTTCGCGACGAGAGGATTCGCCATAGCCGCAGAAGCCGCCACCGCGTTCGGGTCTTATGCCGTGACCGGACTCACGCTCCTTTTGACGATATCCGCGTTCATGAACATAGGCGCGATGCTCGGCATTGTGCCGTTGACCGGACTTCCGCTCCCGTTCGTGTCGCACGGCGGTACCGCGCTTCTGGCCGCACTTGCGGGTGTGGGTGTGATTCTAAACGTCGCCGCGAACAGAACGAAGCGAAAGACGTTGGCGTAGTGCTATAGTTTTTTAATGACGAAGGCCAAGGGATTCACCCTCATCGAGCTTCTCGTAGTAATCGCCATCATCGGCGTACTGTCTTCGGTGGTGCTCGCATCGCTCAATCTCGCGCGCGAGCGGGCCCGCACCGCGGCAGTGAAGCAGCAGGTACTCGAGATGCGCAAAGTCATGGAACTCGCGTACAGCGAGGAGGGAACGTATGCGAACCTGAACCGAGGATGGGTGGGTACCGGCGCCACGAACCCCACCTGCGCGAACCGCGGCTACAGCGGCACCCGTGCGACCGATGCGCTTCGCGTATGCGAGGGAGTCGTAGCGAACACCATTTCTCATGAGAACCGCCTCTATACGGGCGTGAACACGGGGCTCGGGCATTCGAACGCAAATCAGTATTCCATCATGGCGCTCCTTCCGGACGGCCAGATCTTCTGCGCGGGCTCGAGCGGCGCGACCTCGGTAGCGCCCTTTACCGGCACGGGCTATACCTACGCAGGCTGCTACAGCAATCCGTAATGCTATAGTTGGGGCATCTAAGGGCCATGAAGATCCTATTCACCGGAGGAGGCACGGGCGGGCATTTCTACCCGCTTATCGCGATCGCAGAAGCGATGCGCGACGCGGTTGCGGAGCGCCAGGTGCTCCCGCCGCGCCTCTACTACATAGCGGACAAGCCGTACGACGAGGAGGCCTTGTTCAAGAACGATATCGAGTTCATAAAGGCTCCTGCAGGCAAGGTGCGGCGCTATTTCTCGCTCTTGAACGTCGTAGATCTCTTCAAGACGCTCTGGGGCGTTGTCGAGTGTGTGTTCATCCTCCTGAAACTGTATCCCGACGTCGTCATATCGAAGGGCGGGTACGTGAGCGTGCCGACGGTACTTGCGGCGAACTTCCTTCGTATCCCGGTTATCGTCCATGAGTCTGACGCGAAGCCGGGGAGGGCGAATTTGCTCGCGGCGAAGAAAGCGGTACGCATCGGCGTCGCGTTCGATAGCGCGATCGAAGGATTCCCCGCAAAGGTCCGCGGCCGCATCGGAAAGGTAGGCATTCCCGTACGCAAGGAGCTGATGCAGCTTCCGGACCGCGTAAGCGCACAGGCGGCGCTCTCCCTTGATCCCTCGCTTCCGACCGTCCTTATCGTAGGAGGCTCGTCCGGGTCGCTCCGCATTAACGAGACCATCCTCGGCGCGCTTCCGGAACTCGTATCGTTCGCGAACGTGGTTCATCAGACCGGGAAGGCGCACTTTGATGACGTGTCGAAGACCGGCCGCGTCATCGCAGGAGACCTGAAGGACCGGTACCACCCGTACCCGTATCTCAACGTCGAGAGCATGCGCGCGGCAGCGGCTTCTGCGGACGTGATAATCGCGCGCGCCGGTACCGGCTCCATAACAGAGATCGCGCTCTGGGGTATCCCGGCGATCCTCATCCCGATCCCGGAATCTATAAGCCATGACCAGCGCACGAACGCGTACGCGTACGCGCGCACGGGAGCGTCCGAAGTGCTCGAGGAAGCGAACCTCACGCCGCACGTGCTTGCTTCAGAGGCGCGGCGCATCGCGACCGACCCTGGGGCTAATGCCCGGATGCGGGCTGCTGCAGCAGGGTTCGCGAACCCTGCTGCAGCTCGTATCATCGCGGACGAAGCGCTTTCCATAGCCCTTTCGCACGAGCCCAAAAACGGGTAGATTCGGTCTATGACAGTCCGTACCCGATTCGCTCCGAGCCCTACCGGATTCCTCCATGTAGGGAGCGCACGCACGGCGCTCTTCGCGTACCTATACGCCAGGAAGCATGGCGGGCAGTTCATCCTGCGCATCGAGGACACGGACAAGGGAAGGGAGGTTGAGGGCGCCATCGGGCACATGATGGAGTCGCTGAAGTGGCTCGGGATCCAGTGGGACGAGAGTATCGATATCGGAGGCCCGTACGAGCCGTACCTGCAGTCCGCACGCGTCGACATGCATCGGGATTACGCGCGCAGGCTCGTTGATGCTGGGTTCGCGTATCCGGATCCGTACACGCCTGAAGAGGTGGAAGCGTTCCGCGTACAGGCGGAAGCGGAGAAGCGCCCGTTCCTGTTCCGCGACCATCGTCCCGAGACGTTCATGGAGTGGGACGGTACGCGTCCGCTTCGCTTCAAGGTCCCGACCGTAAAGCGCTTCGAGTGGGAGGACGTCACTATGGGCACGTTGTCCGCAGGCGAAGAGGCGCTCGACGATTTCATACTTATCAAGGGCGACGGGTACCCGACGTACAACTTCGCGCACGTCGTCGACGATATCGAGATGAAGGTCACGCACGTGATGCGCGGCCAGGAGTTCGTATCGTCCACGCCAAAGTTCCTCTCTCTCTACGAGGCGCTCGGCGAAGTGCCTCCGGTGTTCGTGACGCTCCCGCCGATCCTCGGCGAAGGCGGCAACAAGAAGCTCTCGAAGCGCGACGGCGCAAAAGATATCCTCGACTACAAACGCGAGGGGTACCTTCCAGGCGCGATGGTTAACTTCCTTGCGCTTCTCGGATGGAACCCCGGAGGGGATCGCGAGCTCTTCCTTTCCATGCACGAGCTTATCCAGGCGTTCGATATCGATCGCATCCAGCGCTCAGGAGCGCAGTTCGATGACGAGAAGCTTAAGCATCTCAACCGCGAGCACCTCCGAGCTATCCCGGATGAAGCGTTCATCCGTCTCGGAAACTTCGAGGGCTTTGACGAGGCGGTCCTGCTTCGCGCGGTACCGGTCCTCAAGGAGCGCGCATACACGCTCGGAGAGGCTGAAGAGATGCTTCGTGGCGAGCTTTCGTGCCTGTTTGAGACGCCTTCCGTATCCAAGGATGCGCTCGTTGCCAAGGAGCCTACAGACCGTCCAGGAGCCACGAAACAGGCCCTTACAGCCGTTATAGAGGCCCTAGAAGCCCTTCCGGCGCAGCTTCCGGCCGAAGCCGTGAAGATGGCTATCATGCCGCTTGCGGACGCTGAGGAAGCCAACGGGAAGGGAGGTCGCGGGGCCATGCTCTGGCCGGTGCGCTACGCGCTCTCGGGCGCCGAGCGCTCTCCAGACCCGTTCACCTTGATATCCATACTCGGGACCGAAGAATCACTCTCCCGCCTTCGCGCGGCTCTTGCTATACTCTAGGGGATGCAGCATCTGCGTTCCTTCGTTCTCGCGCTTTTCGTCCTTCTTTCCGCCTCGTTCGTAGGCGGTCTAGTCCCTGAGGGCGTATACGCGCAGACCGAGACGCAGATCAAGGGACAGATCGAAGAGCACGAGGCGCGTATCAAGGAGCTTGAGCGCGAGATCGCCGAAGCGGAAGCGCAGCGCGCGGTATACGGCGCGCAGGCTCAGACGCTTCAAGGATTGATCCGCGAGCTCGATATCACGCGCCGGCAGACCAACACGAAGATCAATCTCGCGGAGAACCAGATCTCATCCACGAACCTCAAGCTCGAAGAGCTTTCATACGACATCCAGGATACCGAGGAGCTTATAGCGCTCGACCAGCGCACGCTCGCGAAGTCCCTACGCACCATGGCGCAGATCGGCGAGACGTCGATCGTAGAGCAGGTGTTCGCGGCCGAGAGCCTTACGGAAGCATGGGCTGCGGTTGATGATGCGGCGGCGCTTAACGACGCGCTCCGGGCGAACGTGAGCAACCTCACCATGGCGCGCAACGAGCTTACGGGACAGCGGCAGGACGAGGACGTGAAAAGACAGGAGCTTACGGCATTCCGCTCAGACCTCGCGAACCAGCGCCAGGCGCTCGACGTGCAGAAGAGCGAGAAGGATCGTCTCCTTTCCCAGACGAAGAGCCAGGAGAGCGTGTATCAGGACCTTGTAACCCGGAAGAAGGCAGAGCGCGCGCTCTTCGAGCAGGCCCTGTCCGCGCTCGAGAACAGTCTCGCATCCGTGGGCCAGGGCGCAGCGCCACAGACGCAGACCGGCGTGCTCGCGTGGCCGTACTCAGCCGCGTTCGCAGAATCCTGCAAAGGGAAGGCGGGCGCACTCGGCAACGACAAGTGCATCACGCAGTACTTTGGCAATACCGCGTTTGCGACCGCAAACGCCCAGATCTATAACGGCTCGGGACACAACGCTATCGACATCGGTATGCCGATAGGAACGCCGGTACTCGCAGCGCTCTCCGGTACCGTGCTTGCAACCGGGAACACGGATGCGACGCCGGGGTGCTACTCGTTCGGAAAGTGGGTGATGCTCAAGCACGCGAACGGTCTTGCGACCCTGTACTCGCACCTCTCCACCATCAATGTGTCTTCAGGACAGAGCGTCTCTACGGGACAGCTCGTTGGAAACTCCGGTATGACGGGATACGCGACGGGCCCGCACCTTCACTTCGGCGTGTACGCTTCTGCCGGCGTGCAGATCATGACGCTCGGGCAGTACCGCAATACCGGAGGTTCTGGCTGTTCTAATGCGACGATGCCGGTTGCACCGAAGGATGCGTATCTGAATCCGATGTCATATCTTTAGTTCGCGTTTTGAAGGTCAGCGGACTACTGTAAGCTCACGAACGCAAGTATCGCTGCCGTTATCAATCCGAAGATTCCGATGGTCTTGAGGAAATACGAGACCGCTTCTCCTTCCTTTCGCTCTATGAGCTTGAGGACCGGCTGATAGAAGAACAAAAAGGCCATAATGGCAGCAGAGAAGGTGAATAGTGAAAATACGCCCATGACATCAAAGATCGTGTCAGGCGTATCGTGACGGATAGAGCCGATGAACTGCATGAAGGATGCGACGGCACCGATGTATACACTCGCGGCAACCGCACTCAACAGGGGGTTCCATTTCATATATTTCCTATAACAGGGCCTAAGAAAATTTAGTTGCTGAGCATTTCTAGGAACGGAAATCTTTAAATGGTATAGTCTTGCCGGATTCCAACCCCAGATATAAGGAGCGCAAGATGCTCGGAGACTATTTCGCCCGTATGCGCGGGTTGCGGACTCGGTGCAGCCGTTGCGGAGGCGCGCTCTCACGAAACGGGAACACCAGCAGATGTAATGCTTGTGGGAAAATCACCTACCATTAGGAGCCAGGGTCCGCCTTCAGGCGGACCCTGTTCACGTGCTGTCCCGAATCCTCCACAACGCCCTAGACGCGAACGTGCGATGCGGAGACCAGATGAGCGCCCTGGCCTCAAGCTCGCGCACATGCACGTCCTTCGGGAGACCATAGAGCGCTTCCATAGACCTGCGGAGTCCTAGGTCTCCGGGAGAGAACACGTCCTTTCGTTCAAGCGCGAACATAAGAAACATCTCCGCGGTCCATCGTCCGATACCCCATATCGAGGAGAGCTTCTCTATGGCGTCTTCTTCAGGCATGGTGCGCAGCTTCATAAGGTTCAGTTCTTCTGAGAGCACCGCGTTTGAAAGTTCCTTCAGGGTCTTCGCCTTAGCTGCTGAGAGTCCTGCCTTGCGCATCGAAGGCAGACGAAGCTTCTGTATGGCCTCGGGAGTTACTTCGCCGCCGCAGGCGGCCTCAAGCCGCGCCCAGATCGTGTCAGCTGCCTTGGTTGAGAGCTGCTGGCCCGTAACGGAGGCGGCGAGCGCCGCAAACAGCTGCTTCCCGCTGTACCGGCGCTTCATGGCGTATCTGCCGCGCAGATCGTCCGCATGGGGCAGGGCAGCTGCGTGAAGAATCGCATCCACTCGCTTCAAGTGGGCGAGGGCTGCAGAAATCGGGTCTTCCTCCTTCATGTGCGTAGTATACTGATTCCCATGGTCCGATTCATCATCCTCGTCATAATCCTTATTCTGGCGCTCTCGTATCTCGGCATATCGATCCGGGATATCGCGCAGTCCCCGACCGGGCAGGATAACTTCTCGTTCGTCTGGACATACGTGAAGGACGGGTGGGAGCTTGCTACCACCTTCCTCGCAGATCTTATAGAGCGCGTACGCGCAGTATTCGCATAGACCATGGAAGACAAGAAACAGATCTCCATCACCATCCCGAAGAACATCGCCACCGCGTTCTCAAACGCCACGCAGGTTACCGTGTCGGACGATTCCGTGATGCTGCAGTTTGCGTACGTACGCCCGAACACCGAGGCCGGACAGCTCGTAGCGGAAGTGGTCCTTTCGCCAAAGCACGCGATCGAATTCAGCAAGGCGCTCGACGCGACCATAAAGCACCATTTTACGCGCCATCTGGACGCAGAAGTCTAGGGAACGGAAACATGATGAAGCGTTCATCTTCGCTTCATGGTCTCTTATATATAACTAGCTCGTTACTAAGAAATAACTAACGAGTTACTCATGAAGAAAGCACTTCTTGGCGCAAGCACTCTCGCGGTACTCGGAGCGGTTGCGCTCCCGGCTGTGACGCTTGCGGCTACGTACGCATACGTGAACACTTCCGGCGAGGTCATGACGACCGAGGCCACCACCTGGCAGTCTGCAATCCAGACGGCTCCGATGATCGCACCTACCTCAGGCGTGATGCTCATCGAGACCACCGCAGACGAGGGCGTCCTCGACGAGGATGTCAGCGGCGTCTAATCCTTCCGCTTCCAAAACCAATTCCTCCTGTAAGGGCTCTGACAGATGTCAGAGCCCTTACTTCATGAACATGAAGACTACACAATACGTTGTGTACATTGTCCAGATTCTTTGATACACTTTCCGCATATGACTACGATCTTTTCCCGAGCGCAGACAGCGCTCCCCACACTCGCCCTCGTGTTCGCGTTCGCCGCAGTAGCGTTCTTCCCATGGAGCGCTTCCGCAGCAAGCGCATCGTTCGATAGCGCAACGCTCTCAAGCGAAAAAGCCAAGCCAACCATCTCAGGAGAGGCGGACGTGAAGACGATCCGCATCGAGATTACGAACGAGGACGACAAGCGCGTCTGGAGAAGCGGCACCATCAAGGTGCGCAACGACGAGTGGAAGACCCGCGTTAAGAAGTCGCTCAAGGACGGCGAGTACGAGATCTCTATCCTCGACAGCAAGAAGAAGGTGCTCGAGACCGATACGCTCGTTATCGGCGAGAAGAAGCAGGAGGGCACGCTTACTGCGAGCATGCTGCCGCTCCTTATAGGAGGCACCGCGCGCATGAACGGCTCGGTACCGGTAGCGTACGTACGCATCGGGAACCCGGGGAAGACAGTTGCTTCGATCGACGGCATCGCGCTCACGCAGCGCGGCAGCGCGAACGTAGCGAACGTAATCTCGTTCGTGACCAGCGACGACAAGGGAGGTTCCCGCGCAACCGCTGCGGCGTCCTTCAAGAACGGAAGCACGTACGTGCCGCTTGAGGCTACAATCGCTCCGGGCCAGACCCGTATCTTCACGATCAAGGCGAACCTAGGAAGCTCGATCGATGCCGGGAAGACGCTCCTGTTCGATGTCGCGTCAGTGGACACCAACGCGAAGCTCGGAAATGCGTTCCCGCTCCAGGGCGTAACGTGGACCCTGGTTCGCTAGGGAAGGTACATAGGTAGGAAGGCCCGGGACACCCCGGGCCTTCTGCCATTCTTCATGAAGGGGCCGTATACTGAAGCGCATATGATACTTTCACTCATCCTCGGATTCCTGCTCGGTGCGGCAGCGCTCCTGTTCGCTATCCAGAACACGGATTCCGTAGCGCTCACGTTCCTCGGGTGGAGCTTCGAGAGCTCGCTCGCGCTCCTTACCCTGATCGCGTTCGGTACCGGCATTGTCGTGTCGCTCCTGGTTTCGCTTCCGGGCGCTATCCGCGACGGCATCAGGATCATGGGACTCAAGCGCGAGAACAAGAAGCTAGCAGACGAGCTTGCAGCCGCGCGCACGGAGACGACGGTTGTCGTAGAGGAGCCGCCCCAGGTGCTCGACATCAGGAACACCTAAGATTCGAGCAGGTTGCTATGAAGAACCGGCCACTAGTGGTGCTCTTTGCGACGCTGCTTCTCGACACGATTAGCATCGGCATCATCATCCCGGTCCTTCCGGCGATATTCACCGATCCCACGTCTCCGACATTCGCGCTTGCCGGGTATACGCTCGGCATGCAGTACTTCCTCGCGGGAGCCATCACGGCGGTATTCGGGCTCATGCAGTTCCTTGCAGCACCGATTCTCGGAGAGCTCTCTGATACCTACGGAAGGAAACGGCTCCTTACGATAGGTGTGGCCGTGCTCGCGTTCTCAAACCTCCTGTTCGGCCTTGGCGTTGAGATCGCATCGCTTGCGCTCCTGTTGGTAGCGCGCACACTCGCAGGACTTGCAGGAGCGAACTTCAGCATCGCGCAGGCGACGATCGCGGACGTAAGCAAGCCGGAGGACCGTGCGAAGAACTTCGGTCTCATCGGTGCGGCGTTCGGCATCGGGTTCATCCTCGGACCGCTTCTCGGGGGTTACATCGCGAGTCTCTTCGGGCATGCAGCAGCGCCGTTCTGGTTTGCGGGCCTCTTGGGTGTGTTCAATGTCGCCTTCATAGCGCTTACGCTTCCTGAGACTCGGAAGGTCTCGGAACGTACCGTCGCGCGCTTCAGCCTCCTCAAAGGGTTCCGGAACATCAGCGCAGCATTCAAGGACCGGGATGCGGCTCCGGTATACCTTGCGAGCTTCCTATACATGAGCGGATTCGCGTTCTTTACGAGCTTCATTGGCATCATGCTCTCCGTCGTGCACGGATACTCCGAAGCAAGCATCGGCAGCTTCTTCGCCGTTGTGGGCGTATGCATCGCCGTGACGCAGCTCGTAATCCTGCCACAGGTAGTCAGACGCTTTCCGGAGAAAAGGATTCTTCTCTTCGGATTCCCGATCGTGGCTGCGGTGATCGCCCTGTACCCGTTCGTTCAAGGAAATTTCTGGATCTTCCTACTCGTACCAATCATGGCGATCCCGCAGGGTCTCGCGTTCGCGAATATCAGCTCATTGGTAAGCAAGAGCGTGTCAGCAGATAAGCAAGGAGCGGCACTTGGCATAAATGGCTCGCTGATGGCTCTCGCACAGGGCCTTATCCCGCTCGCTGCAGGGCTCGGTACCGGCATCATCGGCCTTAAGGCTCCGTTTATCGCAGGCGCCGCATTCATCATGACAGGATGGTTCGCGCTGTGGCGTTCTCACCGCAGGGTACACGGATCTAGGTAAGACCATGAGTAGCAACTCGTCTGAATTGATATGACAGCAAAAGCGTTTCTAGCGGGCGGCTGCTTCTGGGGCCTCGAGGATTTGGTTCGCACTGTTCCGGGTGTCCTGGACACGGAAGCGGGGTATACGGGAGGCGAGAACGAGAAGCCGACCTACGAGAATCATCCGGGGCACGCCGAGGCGCTCGAGGTTACCTACGACCCGGAAGTAACCACGTACCAGAAGATTCTCGACTTCTTCTTCCAGATTCATAACCCGACTACGCTCAACCGGCAGGGAAACGATGTCGGGACGTCCTATAGGTCTGCAATCTTCTATCAGAACGAGGATGAGAAGCGGATCGCAGAGGATATGATCCGCATCGTGAACGAATCGGGACGCTGGAAGGACAGGGTGGTGACCACGCTCGAGCCGTTTACGGCGTTCTACCCGGCCGAGGACTACCACCAGGACTACCTAGAGAAGAATCCGGGCGGATATACCTGCCACGCCATATACTTCGACAGCTACTTAGGAGAATCGTAGAATATACCCATATGATGACCGTACGAACTTTCTTTGCCATCCTCGTGCTCCTTATCTTGGTAGCGCTCGGCGCAACCGGCGTATACCTCTCGACCCGTCCTGAGGCCCCTGAGCCTGCTCCAGAGGTCCTCTCGTTTGAGGACTGTGCGGCTGCCGGATATCCGGTCATGGAGAGCTACCCGCGCCGCTGCGCAACCCCTGACGGCCGCACCTTCGCAGAGGAGCTCCCGGCTCCTGAGCCGACCTACGTGAACGCGAGCGCGAACCTCATCCGCGTGACAAGCCCGACCCCGGGTTCGGTCGTAGGAAAGCCGATTATCGTCATGGGCGAAGCTCGGGGCACGTGGTACTTCGAAGCGTCGTTCCCGATCGAGGTACGTGACAGCGCAGGCGCTGTTATCGGCACCGGTATCGGCCAGCCGGTTGGCGGGGCTGACTGGATGACGGAAGACTTCGTGCCGTTCTCCGCAGAGATCGAGATTCCTGCATCGTTCATCGGCGAAGCGGTGCTCACGCTCAAGAACGACAACCCGTCCGGACTTCCGGAGAACGACCGGGCGATCTCGTTCCCGCTTACGATCGAGTACTAGAGAAGGATTCGAAAAGGCCGCTCACAAGAGCGGTCTTTTCTATTTGTGAAGAATTCATTCTTAGTTCATCAAGAAGGGTCATACTGGAGAAATGAAGCGAACCCTCATCATTGGCGCCCTCGTACTAGCCGTCCTCGCCCTTGGAAGCTACATTACGTTCGAGCAGTTCAAGGATAAGCCGCCGACGTGGCTCATCAGCCTCCTCACGAAGACCAAGGAACCGCCGCCGCTTCCGGAAGGCGTAGACGCGCCGCTTACGGTACCTGAGGGTTTCAAGGCAACCATATACGCGCGCGATATACCGGGCGCTCGTGACATCACGAGGGACCAGAAGGGCACCATGCTCGTGTCGCTCACGAAGGGCGGAAAGGTCGTAGCGCTTCCCGATAGCGACGGAGACGGTGTCTCAGACGAGACCGTAACGGTGCTTGAGGGGCTGAAGCAGCCGCACGGCATCCTGGTGCGCTGCGAAGGCGAAGATTCCTGCATTCTCTATGTAGCTGAGACCGGGGAACTGAAGTCCTACGCGTATGACGCGGACACCTATACTGCGACGTTCCTCGATACGCTCGCGACGTTCCCGACCGGAGACGGGCACTATACCCGCACCTTGCTCGAGCACCCGGACGGCAAGCATCTGCTTATCTCGGTTGGGTCCTCGTGCAACGTATGCGACGAGACCGAGCCCAAGCGCGCGACGGTGCAGTCCCTGAACCTTTCTACCGGCGTTATCAGTACCTATGCGACGGGACTCAGGAACACGGTATTCATGGCAACGAATCCCGTAGACGGGACAATCTGGGGCACCGATAACGGGCGTGATGTTATCGGCAACGATATTCCGCCTGACGAGGTGAACGTGATCCGGGAGGGCGCCGACTACGGCTGGCCCGTCTGCTACGGGAAGAACGTCGTCGATACGGATTTCGAATCGAAGAAAGGGAATAGCTGTGACGCATCCGTTCCCTCAACCATTGACCTTCCTGCGCACTCCGCTGCGCTCGGGCTCGCGTTCGTTCCGGAAGAAGGATGGCCGGAGGAGATGTGGCACGATCTCATAATCGCGTACCACGGCTCTTGGAATCGTTCTGAACCTACGGGCTATAAGGTGGTCAGGATCGATCTCTCGCAGAACGCGACGTACACGGGCGGCGCGCAGACTGATTTCGTGACCGGATTCCTCGCAAAAGGCGCAAACGAGAGCGATGCTATCGGGCGGCCGGTTGACGTACATATCGAGCCTGGAGGTGTAATGTATGTCTCGGACGATAGGGCCGGAGCTATCTATCGCATCGCACGCACGGGCCTTGATTAGCCCGGTCGGTAGGGGATGAGCCGGGAGCGCACATCCTTGCGCAATAGGTGCGCAGCGATGATGCGGTAGGAGTCGTAATCGAAATCCGCGTCTACCTCTTCCTCGTCGTACCCGTCAGCGGTATAGGAAAGCAACTTGATTATGCACCAGCGGTCTATCACGTAGACCGTGCCTTCTTCGGCGTCCGGGTCTTCCGGGAGCATGACGGCGCCCTTGAAGGGCCATGCGCGGACGCGCCGTCGCTCGAAGGCTTTCATGAAGCGCTGGTTGTATGCTTCCGGATCTTCCTTGCTGACGCATGCGCCCTTGCACTTGCCGAGCTGGTACAAGAAGCAGGCGCCTGCCCCTTGCTCGATACCGAGCAGCTTCTGACAGAGCTCGTGCTCCTTAGCGGCGAGCTTCAGAGAGGACTTACCCTGCGAGACCGTGCGGAATACCGCCTCGACGGATCCGAGATCCGCATCCGTTATCTCGTCCTGATACCCGACTTCTGCGGTGTAATACCCGTTCTCGTTCTGCGCGCTCTTTGCTATGGCGAGTTTCTTTGCCTTCCTGAGCTTCCGGTTGTAGATAGGGATGAGTTCCTTGATGAGCTGGGATTCTCGAAGGAGCGCGGAGAGCTCGCCGCCCGTCTCTTCGTATTCCACATGCGTAACGGCCTCGCAGAGCGCCCGTTCGCTTCCGGTCCTACGGGTCTCTGAGAAGTGCGAGAGCACCCTGGACTTGATATCGACGCTCTTACCCACATACAGCACCTCGTCCTCGCTTCCGTAGAAGATGTAGACGCCGGGCGCGTGCGGGAGATCCTTCACGATCTTTGGGTCGAGCGTCGTAGGGAGAGAGGCAGATCCTAAGGCACGTGCGATAGCAGCCTGTACAGCTTCTGTCCCGTGCTCCTTGGTTGCGACCTTCAGGAATTCGATCAGCGCGGCTGCGTCGTCATAGGCGCGATGGCGATTCTCCATGGCAAGGCTATGCCTGGCGATGAGCGCGTCCAGGTTATGCCGCTCTTCGGAAGCGTAGAGCATGCGGGATACCTTTACGGTGCAGAGCGTCTTCGCGTTGAAGCGGATCCCGAGGCGCGAGAACTCCTGCTTCACGAAGGAATAGTCGAAAGCGGCGTTGTGCGCCACGAATACCGCACCCTGAAGGAGCTCCTCAATACGTCCTGCCACAGATTCGAAGGGCGGCGCATCCTCGAGGTCCTGGTCCGTTATGCCGGTTATGGAGGTGATGATGGGCGGCAGGGGGCGCGCGGGCTTGAGGAGCGTCTGATACATATCCGTAACGGCACCGTTCTCGACGCGCAAGATGCCGATCTCGATGATCTGTCCAAACTTGGCGCTCGTGCCCGTAGTCTCGACGTCCACGAATGCATACGTGCCTTCTGCAAGACATTCAATTGATTGCGTTGTGGTGAGGGAACGAGCCATGCTTTCTCTATTGTATCGAAAATCCCAAAGTTGTGTATGTTGTGTGGAAAAAGACACAGGTTGTGTATTCACGCATGCACGCTCGGGATGTAGCATGTACGTATGACTCGGCTCGTTGCGCTCACCCCGGCTCAGAAGGAAACGCTCTCGTTCATCCAGGAGTACGTGCATGAGCACGGCAAGGCGCCGACCATTACCGAGCTCGGTGCTCGGTTCTCGCTCAAGTCGCTCCGAAGCGTGACGCAGCGGCTCGAGGCGCTCGAGCGCAAGGGACTTATCAAGCGCGACCGGTTCCGCCACCGCAGCATCGCGATCATCGAAGGGGTGGAGTCCCAGATGTCCTCTGACCTCATCGAGGTACCGGTTATCGCTTCTGCGGGATGCGACGCTTTGGACGTATACGCGGAGCAGAGCTTTGGGGAGTACATCGTCGTAGACCGGAGCCTGATCGGCGCGCGCAAGAACGCGACAAATATCGTGGCAGTGCGCGCGGTTGGAGACAGCATGATCGACGCCGGTATCCGCAATGGCGATTACGTGATCGTCGAGGTGACGGAGAACGTCACCGACGGAGACAAGGTAGTCGCGATCCTTGGCAACATGGCCGTAATCAAGCGCTTCACGAAGGTGGATGAAGTGGTGTACCTCAACCCAGAGAATCACTACGGCACGTACAAGCCCATCATCGTGCGTGAGGAAGATTCTCGTGTGTTCGGAAAGGTCATCTCGATTATCCCGGGCACCGAATGGGTGGATGATATCAAAGTCGAGTACTACACGGAGTACACATAGCAAAAAGCCCCGCAGAAGCGGGGCTTTTTGCTATCTAGCAGATGCTAGTTTGCGATGTAGACCGGGTTGGTGCGGTAGTCGCTGTCGTTTGCGACCGTGAAGGTCGTCGAGCCTGAGAGGGAAGCCTCATCGTTGAAGCGAACCTCCTTAAGGCGGACATCGAACGTACCAGCTGCGTCAGGATTGAGGGTCACCGTGAGGGTGAAGGTCTCGGTCCTGCCCTCGCGGACGAGGTAGTAGCCGTTCTCCATGCGTGCAGTCGACGTGAGGACTGCAGACTCGCTGCCCGAGAAGGCGGTTGCGCCGATCTCGTAGAGCGCGCCTACGGTTCCCGTAGCTGCGGTCGAGGAAGCGATGTATGCATCATCCTCGAGCGCCGTCACATCGAACTTGATGGTGAAGGTGCCGTAGGTCGCCGAAGCGTCGTCACCCGGGGTCACGACCGACTGCGAGGTCGATACGGACTCGAGGGCTACGCCGGTAGAAGCGATGGTGTGGGTCTCGCTCGAAGCGGAACCGTCAACCGTTGCGCTGTTGCCGCTCTCTACGCCCTCAGCCTCGATGTCGCCGACAGAGAAGGCGATCGGGGTGCTGGTTGCAGAGCGCGCAAGGCGGACGATAAGCGTTGCCGTCTCCTCATCGTCGCCACCGATCTCGAGATCCATGTCCTCGAACTCGATGGTGGATGCGTTCACGTCGCCATCGAAGGTATCGCGACCGATCTCAAGGGATGCGCGGCGGATAACATCGGATGCGTTCACGCCGCCGTTCATGCCCGTCACGTTGATCGTAAGATCCGTGATGAGAGAATCAACGTCGTCGCGGTTCTCGATGTCGAATACGAATACCTCGTACTCGCCAGACTCGCGGTCCTCGTCAGATACGAGGATCGATGCCTTCGGGTTGTCGCTTGCGCGGGAGATGCGGAGGTCTCCGTTCTCCTCTGCGCCGAAGCCGAAGGACACGGTCTCGCTATCCTCGCCAACGTACTGCTGGATGCCCTTTGCATCGACGGCACGGATGCCGTTATCAGCGATGCGGAAGGTGAAGGTCTGCGCGAGGTCTGCGGTGTCGATGTTGTCAGAGATGTCTGCGACAATCGTGAGCTCTGCCGTGTCGCCCTCGCGGACGATGTGCTTCATGCCCGTAAGGTTGAGGCGGTAGCCGTTGCCGGACTTGCTCCAGTCAGAGCGGGAGTCTACATCCTGATCCGCTACCTCCTTGCCGTCAGCAAGCACCGCGATGCGATCGAAGTACCTCCATGGCTGCATGTTAAGGGAGGAGTTCGCACCCTCGACAAGGATCTCCATACGCTCGACGCGGATGTCGCCATCCTCGACGTCGAACTCTGCGGTTGCGATCTCAACCTCCTCCTCGCCCTCGTTGCCCAAGGACTGCTCGCGGCGGAAGTCGAAGTCTCTGAGGTCTGCCTCGTCACCCTTGAGCGCGCCACCGTTATCCGGATTGGAAGGGGTGGTCGGCGTAGTCGGGGTGCCTGCGTTCACCTTGGCACGGGTAACCGGGCCGAAGTAACCGGCTGCCGGCGCGATGCCTGCGGATGCCTGGTAGCGCGCGAGCGCTGCCTGGGTCTGACCACCGAAGTAGCCAGTCGCGCCTGCGGCGATCGTAAAGCCCTTGCTGATAAGCCAGTTCTGGAGCGCGATAACATCGGCACCCGAAGAACCAATCGTGAGGTCACGCGTAAACGTGACGCTCGTTGCCGTTGCGGCCTGTGCGGACGCTACGGACGGCTGTGCGAGCGCGGCACCGGTGCCCGAAAGGACCATGGTAGCCATGAGACCGACGGTGGTCGCCTGCGCAAGCTTTGTGTTCTTAGTAATCATAAATTTCTGGTAGGATTCTTGGTAATGCACGGTTTTAGCTGTATTTCCGTCCAGCCTGGCAGCCCGTGCGCTACCGGGGACAGGAATAGGACAGGCGGGTGCCGGAAATCTTACCGATGCCGGCGTGTAACAAAGTGCCGCTTCACCGGTCCTTAACTATGGGAAGGATCTCTGAAAAGGCATTCATACGAGCGTATGACGAGCTGGCGGACGAGATATTCCGCTTCTGCGTCTTCCGCATAAAGGACCGCGAGCGTGCCAAAGACCTGATGCAGGACACCTTCATGAGGACCTGGGCATACATCGCCGGCGGGAACGAGATAGAGAACCTCAAGGCGTTCCTCTACAAGACCGCACGCAATCTTTCCGTAAACGAGGCGGTGCGATCGAAGACTCTTTCCCTTGAAGAGCTTTCGGTATCCGGGTTCGAGCCTGAGGATACCGAGAGCGAGGGCCCTGAGCGCCTTGCGGAAGCATCGCTCCTCATGAGATACCTCGCGGACCTCAGTCCCGAAGATCAGGAGCTCCTTACGCTCCGCTACACGAACGGACTTGCCGTTAAGGAGGTAGCAGAGATACTCGGGCTCATGCCAAATACGGTCTCGGTACGCATCCACCGAGCCATCCAGGAACTCAAAGACAAGATGCAACCAAACACACCATGACCAACACCAACCACCACATCGAAGACTCGCTCGAGCGCCTCTCTGAGGTGACGTCGCTCCGTGCCGACGAGAAGGCAGCGGGCCGCGATACGGTGCTCGCGTTCATGGAGAAGAACCCGCTTCCGGTCCGCTCTCCATACGCATGGCTCATGGCTCCGGGAGCGCGCTACGCTACCGCACTCGCGGTCCTCGTAATGGTAGGTGGCGGGGGAGTAGTCTCAGCTGACACCGCAAAGCCGGGTGATGTGCTCTATGGTACGAAGATCCGCATCACGGAGCCGGCTCGCGCAGCGCTTACATTCGATCCTGAGGAGAAGACAGCGTTCGCTATCGAGCGCACCGACCGCAGGCTCAAGGAATTCGCCGCGTACGCGTCGAGCGAAGAAGCAAACCCTGAGACCACCGCGCTCATCGCTTCCTCGCTCTCTGAGAGCATCGCCGAAGTATCCGGAGACGTTCGGGATTACACCGAGACCGGAAGCGCGGACAGCGCGCTCAAGGCGAACGCGGATCTCCAGTCCGTGCTTGAGGCGCATAGCGTCGTGCTCGACACCTTGGGCGAGCAGAAGCCTGAGACCAAGGATGACCTCACGGCTATCGCCGCATCGGTGGACGCCGGAATCGCTACGACCGAGAACATCGAGCAGGAGATCGTGGATGCGCTCGCGCCTGCGCTTACGGACGATACTTCAGTAGCAGAACAGGCGACCGAGACGCAGGTATCTATCTCTGCGCTCCTTACGGAACTCGAGACCCAGTCCGCCGCTATCAGCACAGACGATCGTGAGACCATCACCGCGGAGCTTTCTGAGATCAACGTTATCATCGCCGAAGCATGGGAGGCGCGCGAGGCAGGGGACCGCAAAGGCGCGCTCCTTCTCTACACTGAAGCCGACCAGCGCCTCTCGAAGCTCCAGACGCTTGTGGAGGCGGATCGCGATCTCGGTATCGGCGTAGCTCCGGAAGACGAGGAAGCATCCGTTGAGTAAGAACGCTGGGTGTATTTGACTTTTGCTCCCAGTTATAGTATTTTAAACGTATCTTTGGTTTGTCTCCATGAGATGAGCTATTTGCGGCTTATCCGGCATTCGTGCCGACCATTTCACAACGAAGCCGCAAATACATCATCTTATGGATCGCGGGCGGGAGATATAACCAATACTCATGCCTGATTTCAAGAAGAACTACTCGAACGGCCCACGCCGTCCTTTTACCAAGTCCGGGGGTCGCCCGTTCGATTCTCGCAACGGTGATTCGAAGGAGCTGTTCGATGCGCAGTGCAACAAGTGCGGTACGCGCTGCAGCGTGCCATTCCGTCCTAACGGCAAGAAGCCGGTGTACTGCAAGGACTGCTTCGTCCGTGACGATTCCCGCGAGTCTCGCCCGTTCGAGAAGCGCAGCTTCGCTCCTCAGCGCTCGTTCTCCCAGAAGCCAGAGGCTCCAGTAAGCGATCCGCGCATTAGCGCGCTCCAGCGCGAGCTCGCCGAGGTGCATGGGAAGCTTGATACGCTCATCGAGAAGCTTGAGAGTGCCGCGTACTCGTCCATACTCACGGCTTCCGCAGAGAAGAAGCCTGCGAAGAAGGTAGCCGCGAAGGCTGCTGCTAAGAAAGTGCCTGCGAAGAAGGCTGCTGCGAAGAAGAAGTAAGAGGTACATAAAGAAAAGAGCGTCCGGACATCCGGACGCTTTTTTCTTTACTTTGCGCGCTGCGCCTCCTTGCGAGCCTGCTTGGCGGCAAGGCGCTTCTTGGTCTTTGGCGTCTTCTTCGGATTGTTCTTCGAGCTGACGCCGTGGCTGTTCTTTACCATAAGAGTATTAGATTCGTTCTGGGGTATGGGTATAGAGTACGCTACTTCCTATAGAAACGCGAAACCGCCAGCCGAAACCAGCGGTCCGTGAGTAGCTGTCACTTTAACCTCGTTGACAACTACCGAAGATGGAGGAAGCTGCAGCTCTTGCGAGGATGCATGGCTGCAATAGCCGATGGGGATACTCAGGTCCCACTACCCTAAAGTATACAGCATTTCGCATATATTGCTTCATTCGGAACTCAGCTCGATGCGGTATCCTAGAAGGAAGTAATCCTGAATACCATGCAAAAGATCGTCCCGCATCTCTGGTTCGATAAAGAGGCTAAGGAAGCCGCCGAATTCTATGTATCAGCCTTTCCTGATTCGAAGATTACAAACGTAACGACGCTCCACAACACGCCGTCTAGCGACGCTGAGTTCCTGACGTTCTCGCTTTCCGGATACGAGTTCATGGCTATAAGCGCAGGACCGTACTTCAAGACGAATCCGTCCATCTCGTTCATGGTTAACTTCGATCCATCCCGAGACCCGAACGCGAAAGCGAACCTGGACGCGCTCTGGGCAAAACTCTCAGAAGGAGGAAAGGCGCTCATGCCGCTCGGCGAATATCCGTTCAGCAAATGGTACGGATGGATCGAGGACAAGTTTGGCGTGTCGTGGCAGCTCATCCTCACAAGCCCAGACGGCGAGGAGCGTCCGTTCATCATTCCGTCCATGCTGTTCGTTGGAGACGTATGCGGCAAAGCAGAAGTGGCAGGAGACCTGTACGTATCCGTATTTAAGAACGCGAAGCGGGGTGCCATCTCACGGTATCCGGCAGGCATGGAGCCGGACAAGGAAGGTACGGTTATGTTCAGTGACTTCATGCTCGAAGGGCAGTGGTTCGTCGCGATGGATAGTGCACACAAGCACGAGTTCGGCTTTACGGAAGGCATCTCGTTCCTGATCCGCTGCGATTCCCAGGAAGAGCTCGACTACTACATGAACAAGCTCTCCGCAGTACCTGAGGCTGAGCAATGCGGCTGGATGAAGGATGAGTTCGGCGTGTCCTGGCAGGCGTCTCCGATGCGCATGGAAGAGATGATGCGTGAAGGCACCCAAGAGCAGATCGATCGCATCACGCAGGCGATGCTCCCTATGAAGCGTATTGATATCGCTACGCTTGAGGAAGCGTACAAGAACTAGTCATGGGAAAGATACTCGGCATACTTGTTGCGCTCGTGCTTGGCATCGCGCTCATCACGTTTGCGATAGGACTTATAAACCAATCTCGGGTCGAGACCGTCCAAGAGAGTCCTGCTGAGGAGACTGCTCCCAGAGGCAATCCGAGATTCTCGTGGGACTACACAGCCTCTGAGAAAGACGGTATCCCTCAGACAGCGATAGCGATCGCCGCGAACTATTCTGACGGATCTACTGCCCGAAAGATTGTGGACGTCGTCGAGGGAAGCTGTAACGAGTACACGCCGCCAGATTCAGACGTGTATCCGGACTCGACCATGATCATCTGCTATTACGCAGGGCTAGGCAGGTACTATAAGGTTGTGGCTTCAAATGGGGCGTACCTAGTGCAGCGCAGAGTGTTTGAAGAGGCATCGCCTGACTACAATCCTCCCGTAACGGGATACGAAACCGTCGCGATCTTTTAAAGAGCAAGCCCCCGACCGCAATCGGGGGCTTGGTTTGCTCAGGGAATTACCTGAGCAGGTAGCGATTGATGGTGTACTTCATGCCGTCGACCGTGAGCCGAAGCTCGTAGCCTCCTTCATCGCCCTCGCCAGGAATGATGAGCGGCAGACTGGCAGGAACGGGTCCGTCAATCCAGAAGCCATGCTTCCGAGAAAGGACCTCCAGATCGCTTGCGAAGGCCTCGATTCTTGAAGCCAGGCTTTCCTGCCAGGGCAGCGCAGGCCAGTTTACTTCAGCGAACTGCCGCGCTTGCTGGACCGAGAAGTCAGCAATTGGCCGGGTAGCACGCAGCTCGGCCTCGGTGACCTCGCGAATGACGTGCGGCGGCGGCATGAAGTGGCCACCGAACGCTTCTTCCGTGAGGGGACCCCGAGCGTCGTAGATCTTGCCGTTAGGCGCGCGAACGCCTGCGTGCCAGATCTCATCGCCCTTCATAAGTCCAACCAGAGGCCAGCCAAGACCCTGGTTTAACGCGATGGCGAATGCATAGCACTCGCCCTCAAGATAGGGCAGCTGGAATCTGAACGTGAGGAATTCCATGTCTCCACGATCCTCGTCCAGGGTGTGAATGACGGTTGGCATGAGCCACCTCCAAGAACGGTCACGGCAATTGGCCGCATATCTGGACAGACGCTAGCACATATTGCAGAAGGATTCTAATACCGTAAGCTGCAGGAAGATCCCATCAACACGGAGCCAGGATCATGCCGTATCAGACTGAGATACGAAAAAGGCCCCCAAAGCCCGAGGTGGGGAATAGACCTTTTCTGCCAGACCTCGAGCATTCAGATGACGAACCCGAGATAGATCGTGGGCAAGATTCGGTGGCAGTTATCGTGCCGCTTAATCATGAACCTGAAATCTCCGAGGGTTTTGTTCCAGATCTTGATGACGAGGAACACGATGGAGAAACTGGAGATGTGAATCTCCCTATCCCTTCGGTGCATTAGAGAGCAAGGACATGAGAGTTGGAACTTGTGGAATTATCGTTCCTCGCAGGAACGATCCCGCGTTCAGACTTGGATCAGAAAGTGGTGATTGCCTGAGGTACGAATTTCACACTGACGGCAAACACCTTTTCCGAAACAATCATGGGGAGTACATCCTTTGGGAAGACGATTATTCCTGCGGGTGCTGTGCTCCCGAGGAGGCTGACCGCTGCACGGTGTTTGAGTTCATAACCGAAGAAGAAGCGAAGGAGCTACTAGCAAGGCGGGACTAAAAGACCGCCTTGTACCTATTTGCTATGCTGTATGTATGAAGGAACAGGAGGACGCAATTAAGCAATATCTTGTGGAGCGCGGCTGGGACCAGCTCCGTCCTGGAGATCTCGCAAAGTCTATTTCAATAGAAGCGTCCGAGCTTTTGGAACTGTTCCAGTGGACCAACCCGAGTCTTGAAGAAGTTAAGGAGGACACGGAAAAAATCGAGGCCATTAAGAAGGAGTTGGCAGACGTCCTAATCTATTGCCTTGATATGAGCGTATTGCTTGGACTTGATACCGCAGAGATTATCGAGAAAAAACTCCAGAAGATTCGTGACAAGTATCCTGCTGAAGTTTTTAAGAATAGGGAAGAAGGAACAGATGCGGGGTCCGAGGAAGTGTATTGGCAGATTAAAAGGGAATCGAGGATGAAGGGGGAGTAAGTGATTTCCTTACTCTAATGGCTAACGATATTTACTAAAGGCTGCTCTCCTTTAGCAACCATATGGACTTTGCCGCCGATTGGTAGAGTTGCCTGAGGGTAGGTATGTCCGAAACTGAGATTAACTATTACCGGAATACTTGAAAGCTCAGGATAAGTTCTAACTATTCGAGTAAGCATCTCGTCAGTAACTCCACTCTGAGAAGTAAATCTACCTATAAGAAGGCCCTTGACCTCTTTGAAGCCCTTTTGGTGTACAAGGTTTTGCAATAATCTATCGAAAGATCGTGGGTTAATTTCTGAGTTTTCTTCGATAGCTACTATGGAGTCAGAGAAATCTGGAGCAAATTCTGTTCCAAAAAGGGTAGCAAATGAAGTAAGGTGACCTCCGATTAATCGACCCGAAGCCTCTCCTTCACTGAGAACTGTAGGGCCAGGATTATTATTAAATGTCCTGTTTTCTTGGTCTGCCCACCACGCGTCATCACTCCAAGTTTCTGTCGGCTCAAGTGGGTATACAGAAGAGGTGAAGAGACATTTCTCAAATGATTCAAGTGTGTATTCCAGTCCTTGCTTCATTCCAAATGTACCAAAGAAGGGACCGTTATAGGTGACGAGTCCTGTTTTAGAGTGAATTGCGTTTACGAGCGCCGCCATATCTGAAAACCCACAAAACATCTTTGGATTCGCACGTAGTAGTTCCCAGTCTACATAAGTCAGTATTTGAGCAGCATTCATGCCCCCAAGACTTGAGAGTACTAACTTCACTTCAGGATCAATCAGCGCATCGTGCAAATCTTCTATGCGACTCTCAACACTCGAAGAGTCAAATTCATCACTCTCGTCAACATGCTTTCCAAAGGAAACACGCAGTCCTAGTCTTGCAAGATTTGAAATGCAGAGTTCTCGCTGGGTAGGAGTAATACCCCTGGTACTAAGCCCAAATGAAACTACACGGACTAGATCACCTTCTTTAAGTCTAGGTTGAGAAGGGTGTTTATAGGTCATGGCGATATTGGTGTACGTAAGCGTAACTGCGAAAAAGGGGTTTGTAAAATTAAGACTATTTCCTTTTTATGTAATGCAGAGCTAGGATGGGTTAATCATGTTCTGGAATAGCCGCAAAAGAGAATTAGATCCAACTCAAGGAGTGCTTAATTCAGCCACTCTCTTGAGATCCATTCTCGTTAAGGTTGGTTCTTCTCAAGACGTGCCGTCTGCTGCAAAGGAAATCGTTACGCTTTTTAATAGGTACGGGGCCGTTGTTGTAGAGTTTTCGCAAGATGAAAGTCCTCGAGAACAACTGCTCTGCTTCAAAGAAATTTTCGGTAATTCTATGCCGCATGATCGAGCAAACGAAGATGATATTGCTGAAATCGCAGTGTCAGAAGACTTCCAAGGCTACTTGGGCACTTCAAACCTTGAACACTCATTTCATACAGATGGTGCATATGCGCAGACTCCTCCTCGTGCTGTAGCGCTTCGCTGTGACACCCCGGCTGCAGAGGGTGGCATCACTCGACTTGCAAGTGGTGATGACATCTACCAGTATCTAGTCAAGGATAATGCTGAAGTAGCCAGGGCTCTCTTTGCACCCAATGCTTTGCGTGTGAGTAGAGCAGGGAAAGATTCGTGCCAGGCTCTGCTTCAAAGAGTTGGAGACCGGATATCAATACGATACAGATCTGACGAAACAAGTATTCCTTCTGAAGATGCGCTGGTGCGAGAGGGGATGAAAAAGATTAGTACTTATCTCGAAAACTGTGCGAACAGCATGTCTTTTAGGCTTACTCATGGGCAGGTACTTATTACTGACAACTTGCGTACTCTGCATGCACGCACGTCATTTGATAGTAGTGAGCCGCGCAAAATGCATAGACTATTTTTTGATGGCAATCCTTCCGAAAAATTCAATCTTGAGTTTGGGTTCATAGCCAGACCCCTTAGCAAGTAGCGGTCTTATTCCTAGGGTTTGGTTGACAATGCATAAGTCCGGCCTACTCTTAAGGCAATGACTGACACCAAATACCTGGTTAACATTACGGACTGTATAGACATAGCCGCACATGAGCTCTACGCGGTCCTAATTCGTGAGGTGGCAGGCATGGATAACGTCGTTGTCCCTCCTATTGTTCCTATTCAGCCTGAATTCTCAGTAATCAATACAAACTTTGCTGTTCGATTGATGGCAGATTCGTATCCTGAAAATAGTGTTTTGATGACGACCATCAATGCAGAGAAGGTTCGGCCCATGAATGTGATTGGCCGCACAGAGAAAGGTGGCATCGTGTTCATAGGTCGCAATATGGGAAGTTTTGATTGGCTCACACGAGACTACGGATGTTCAGAGCTGTATGATCTGACCGAGCATAATAAGGCAGGCTTTATTTCCTTCGCTGGAAAGTACACGACGGCGAAACTGGCCGCCGCCGCCGCACGCGGCGTACCGCTTTCAGAGCTTGGAAAGGCAATTGATCCTAAAGACATCGTGCGAATGGACCTTGCAGAAGGAACGATAGTTCACATCGATAACTTTGGCATGATGAAGTTTGTCGGAGACCCAGGACCTGTTGAGGTTGGCGATGTGTTTGATGTCACCATTAATGGAAACGCTCTTGAGGTAGTGTATGAACCTCGATTGATGTCTCTTGATACAGGAGCGTGGGCTATGTTTCCTGGAAGTTCATTTGGGCTTTTTGAGATAGGTCAGGCACGTGCCCTCGGCGCACGAAACCTTGGTATTAAAGTTGGGGATGTAATTACGTGGAAGAAACGCTAGTTTCCAATCTGCAGCATGACTAACCCTCAAACTACGTTGGCTACAAAGTATGGCAGCTTTATGGTCCGGTCTTGGGGAGATACTAATTCCCATGGCTTACTCCTTTGGACAGAGGGCGTTGAGAAAGTAGCTAATCCACTGGTGCGACTCCACTCGTCCTGCATATTTAGCGAGAGTCTTGGTTCTGTTGACTGCGATTGCAATCTCCAGCTACAAGAAAGCCTAAAATCAATGTCTGAACAGGGCGGTGCTCTGGTGTACCTGTATCAGGAAGGGAGAGGTCACGGTATTGAAAGGAAGATTGAAGCAATGGAAGTGCAACGAATACATGACATCGATACGCATGATGCTTTTGAGTTGTTGGGCTTGGATCTTGATCCTCGAGATTACTCAGGAGCAATTAATGCCCTTAAAGAATTACATTTGGCGAGTCCAGTTAGATTAATTAGCAACAACCCCAGGAAGCTAAAGCAGCTTACTGATGAGGGTTTTGAAGTAAGTGAGAGAATTCAACTCAATCTAGAAATCTCACCAGAAATTGAGAAGTACCTGCTATCTAAAAAGAATAAGTTGGGTCACGATATAAATGTGACCAACTTCTCAACCAACAGGTAATATGATCGACCCAAATGTCCTAAACTACTTTCTTATAGTTTTGGGAGGTTTTAGCGTTGTTTGCAGTTACAGATTCTTTGCAGGAAAGCGCGAAGAAAAAATTGGAGAGTTTGAATATGCAGCATTCAGTGCCATTTGGGGAATACCTGTTTTTATGATTTTTGTTGAGATGGTAAAGGAGGACAGACCTGAACAACTTGAAAAGGTACTTTACCTACCAATGATAGGAACTCCGGCTTTGGTTTTAATTGGAATATTACTTGGCTGGAGTGGCGCGTTGCTATTGGATTTATGGAAACTTGGCAAGGAGACTATTAAACGAAAGTGGCCAAAGACTACCACCCCAAATGAGAGTCATGGTGCAGCTCAATCTTCTGGCCATTCTCCTGAATCAATTTCTTCTTTGGATCAATCGTAATAACACCGAGTGTCTTCTTTACGTGGCAATTAGGGCAGAGCACCCATAGGTTGGAAGCTTCTTCTCCACCGCCTTTGGATTTATCGATAATGTGATCCACGTCTATACGCTGGAAGCTTTTTCCTTTCTTGTTAGTCCAGGTCATAGACCAGTTACAGATCTGACATCTGTAGTCTTCTAACTTGGCAATGCGCTTCTTCTGGGCACGATTCTCGATGCGCATCTTCTTGGGTGAAGTGCTCTCTGTATGGGGCGCCCCGGTGCTGCGATAAGGCAAGAGCATCCCTAAGAAGCTGCTCAGGATCCTACTGTGCTTCTACCTAAGATTCAATAGATTCCTCACCGTTATTCTCAAGGACCAGTTCAAGAGTCTGAAAGACCTGGGGAGACTGAACTACAAAGACTTCAATGCTTGATTTGGCAGGGAAGTAACTTCTGGGAGGGGCTACTCTTTCTCTTTTACAGATAACTCCCCCGGCTCATTATCAGTAATCGGGGAAGTGTCACTGAGGATATTTTAGATGATGATTTAGGAGTAGATAGATGTGATTCCATATAGGTTGAATGACATTTGTACGGAACATATATCTACTTAGACGAGCGGAGACCGAGATCATCACGAGAACGAATACGGCCCACTTTCTCGCTGTATTGTAGAAGTGCTGCGTAAAAGATATATTGTACGAAGTACTTCTATAGAATCCGGGAATGCTGAAAATGTTCATTTAAGGCTTCCGATTCATAGACTCCTCTACTTCCCTTTAGACTCTTTTATAGGAATCTCTCACCGGCCGGCTCTCTGGGATTTCTCCTGCGAAAGTTTCGTGCGCGCGAAATAGAGCATTTCGGACCACTTCCCCGAAATCCCGAAATTGAGTCCGGGGGAGTGCTTTTAGAGGTAAAGGAAGAAGCCTCCGGAGAGGCCACTTCCCTGTCTACAATTTGGAAAGATTGGGAATTTTTAATGGCCGGTATCTCGACTCGACGACTCAGTTACCACCGTAGAGTCTTCAGTCTCCCTTACGGTCTCTCCCTCTGGAGTAGGGACAATATTTGGTAAAAAAGTGCCGTCTCCATGCAAATCTTCTCGCATGGCATACAACAGATTCTGCCATAAAAGAGTCCCTTGAATCATGTCTTGCTTTTTAGCTTCATCAGTATCTGGAATTAGACTGGCTAAGTAACCAAACATAAGCCTTAATGGTTCTGACATTTCTTGAGATGATAGAAGGGATAGTCGTGCCATCAGATCATTTGCTTCTCTATTGCTTGGGTCAGTAGAACGTTCAGGATATCTTCGACCGTTATTCCGCTCATTGATTGAAAAACTGATCACCGAGAACGCATCTCCGTACGCGATACGACGCGCATCAAAAAGACGTTGATCTGATGCAGCTTTGTTTGCAGCAACTTGCTGATGCTTCATCGTTAAATACGTGGCAAGTGCTGAAACCGCAGCGCCGAGCACTATAAATGAACCGGTCAAAAGTGCCGTTTGAACTTGCAGATCGTTAGTAGAAGTGGTGGTCGCTATAATGAGCGCCTGGATTACTGGTGGGTCTAGTTCCATATACCCAAATCCTACCTCACAGTAATAAAGACAAAATAAAGTCCTCGCTTCCCCACCCCTTAACTTATGTTGTCTAATCACATACTTCCTAATCGTAATTTCTCATGGTATAATCCACACAGTATTCATCTGAACATTGGAGCGTGCACATGAACCCCGAGTCTGAAACCAGTGAGATGCATCTCATGACGGCCCGGCTATTTGGAGGCGTCATCCTCATGATTCTCGCAGGCGCGGGTCTTGCGGCCCTCGCCATCGGCTTCCTGTGGCTCGGGCTTCCAGCCCGGACAGCAGGTTTCCCCGCGCTCCTCTGCATTGCTGCAGGAGAAATCGGTCGGCGCCTGTATCGCAGCGCAACGGTCTCGTAGAGGGAGAAGCTCATGACAGCAGAGTATGACCCCACTACCCTTCAAGGACCGCCTGCTGGTGCCGAAGAGACGCTGGACAACGAAAGCGATCCTCCGGGTCTTCTGGTGCTTGTCATCCTCGGCATCATCTTCCTGGTGATGGAGCTGTGTGACTTCGTCACCGGCGCATCCAGACGCCCGTAGAATACGGACAACGACAAGGGCCGGAGGAAATCTCCGGCCCTTTCCTATTTCTTCTTCTGCTTCTCCCACCATCCGAACGTATAGAGGAAAAGTATGAGCGGCGTAACCCAACCGACAAACTCGGTGAACGTGAACGATGACGAGTACGGCAGGTACGTCGCCTTATCAATCGCCCACAACGTAGCCACGCCACCGAACACCCATAGCGTAATAAGCTGCGGTTTCGTGATGCTGTAGAGATGCTTCATGCGTCGCATCTACTATCCCTTTGTCGCCATGAGGATGACGTGAAGAAGGCTTATGAGCGTGCTCGCGAATCCGGTCCAGAACGCGTAGACCTCGAGCTCGAACTTTCCTTTCTTAGCGCGCTTCCTGCTCCGTGCCATATGCCTAAGAGGATACCACGCGCTAGCGCGTGGCAACGACATAGAGCTGCACGAGGGATATCAGAAGACCCATGATGCCCGTAAGGAAGGCATAGAGCCTGAGACGCTTCGCGTGCTTACTGTTCCCTTTCGTGTGCCGAGCCATCGACACGAGGCGCTTCTGGCTGTAGTCGAGTCCCATAGGCTAGCAGGCCGTGACGGTCTTCTTGATGTATTCGAACGCCTCGTCGACCGAATCTACCACCTGGAAGAGCGCGAGATCCTCTTCGCTGATGGTGCCGTACTTCCCGAGCAGGTGCTCCCTGAAGAGGGTCACGATCGGATCCCAGAATTCCTTGCCGTAGAGCACGATCGGCACCGGCTTGATCTTCTTCGTCTGTACCAAGGTGACGATCTCAGAGAACTCGTCGAGCGTCCCGTATCCTCCCTGGAAGTACACGTAGACTTCGGACGCGAACGCGAGCATCACCTTGCGCACGAAGAAGTGATCGAAGATGAAGTTGTCTGTAAGGTACTCGTTATTCGCCTGATTGTCCGCGAGGCGGATATTGAGGCCGACAGATGCGCCCCCTGCCTCATGAGCGCCGCGATTCCCCGCTTCCATGATGCCGGCAGACCCGCCGGTTACGATCGCGTACCCTGCCTTCGCGAGGCGTCCCGCAAGCTCGCGCGCCGCCTCATATGCCGGCTCTCCCGGCTGCGTGCGCACGCTTCCGAAGAAGGTGGCGGTGAGGCCGTACTTCTTCAGGAGGTCGAAGCCGTCCACGAACTCGGCCATGATCTTGAACACCCGCCAGCTCTCAAGCTGCTGCGGCTTGCATACCAAGGGCGCCGGGTTCTCCGGGACCACCTGCTTCCCTTCCTCGATCGCGCGCACGAGCATGTTGCCCATCTCGCGATCGCGCGCAGGCTCCGGCTTTCCTTCGTCCGGCGTGTAGAGGCTGGTAGTCGGTGTGGTGATTATCGGCTCGTCTCCCATGGAATCGGAAAGGTACTGAAGTCTGGTAGTAGGTTCTTAGTATACGCTATGCGCGCGATCACCTCTGCGTGACAGAGCGCTCCCGTAAGCGCGTTATGCGGCTTCGGTTCCCCTGGAAGGCCGCAGTACACGAGCGCGGCATCGAGATTGATGGCGGAGTGATGCTTCGCGACAGGCGGCACGATCCCGCGCGAAGTCATATGGAGCCAGGTGAGCGTATGCACGTCGAGCGTGCGCTTACCAAAGGGACTTTCGATACCTGCGCGCTTGCACGCTGCCTGAACGAACTCGAGATCGAACGATACGTTCTGCGCGGCGAGCGTACGGTCCTTCGGCCGGTCGGTAGCCCACGCGACGAACGAAGCGATGAGCGCTGCCTCGGACTGCTTCGCGCGTCCCTGTCCTACTACTTCCTCCCGCGTAAACCCGTTGATTGCAAGTGCCTCATCAGAGATATCTGCACCCTCCCATACCTGACATTCTTCGTAGAACTGGTTGGTAGGCTCGTCGAGATCCACCGCACCTAAGGAGAGGATGGAGTGCTTTTCTGGCACGAGACCCGTGGTCTCAACATCAAGGACGATCATACCTCTATTGTACTAGAGCCCCGGGCAGTTCGCGGCCGGACCGTACCCAGCCGCTTCTGCCTCCTCCTTCGTCTTAAACCACACCTTATTCTCCTCCTTTATACGCTTAGAGCTCCCGCAGCTCGGGAGGTAGTACTTCGTGCCGTTCTTCGAGGCCACATAGGTCCCGGACGAGGATCCAACCGATACCGCTTCCTTCTTCGGAAGCGCCTCGATAGCGGCGGCAGGACCGAGCGTCCCCTCTGGCAGCTGCTCGATCCAGAACCAGTTCCCTGCCTTCTCCCGCTCCAGATCCTTCCCCACCAGTATCCCGGCTCCGAACGAGAGCGTGGAGGCGAGAATGAGGGCTACGAGGACCAGCGCATCAGCCGGAATACGGCCTAGTAGAGCCTTGCCTCTCCCCAGGAGCTCTGCTATAGTCATAAACAACGTAAAGATTATACCGTATGGCAAGTACTAAAGCTGGTGGATCAGCAAAAAACCTCAACGACTCAAACCCGAAATACCTCGGTGTTAAGCTCGCTGACGGCCAGGCAGCCCGCCCAGGAATGATCATCGTCCGTCAGCGCGGCACGAAGATCGAGGCCGGCAAGAACGTGAAGGTCGGTCATGACCACACCCTCTACTCGATGGTCGTAGGCAAGGTCGCCTTCCGCAACCGCCGCAAGACCAACTTCGACGGCCGCGTTGTCACGAAGAAGGTCGTAGACGTCGTCCCGGCATAAGCCACTCTCCTTCCCAAATCGCCGCTCTCGCGGCGATTTGCTTTTATTCCATAAAAGTTGTATTATATGAGCCTGGGTCGAGTGGCGCAGGGATTGCTGCCACACGGGACCCTTGATCATTCACACTATCGCAAGAAAGGGACAGTCATGTCCTTCAAGGCTTATATCGGGGCGTTCTTCGCCCTTCTGTTCTTCGTCTGGGCTCCCCAAGCCCACGCGAAGGTCACTAACGCCGACGTGCTCGACGGCGTCAACGAATGGCGCGCCGCGTATGCGACCGCCAACCGCCTCGACGCCGCCGAGATCCTCGTCTACGAGCGTCAGATCAGCATCGACCCGCCGACGACCCTCATGGTCTGCGGCAAGTCCCATACCTTCACGAAAGGCGACATCGTCTGGAACGTGTGCCGGAAGCATCTCGAGGAGCAGGCAGCAGCAGCTGCTACGCCCAAGACGGAAACGCATCCGGCGCCGAGCCCAATAGGCACTACTGCCTCAGGAGACGTGGCCGACCACGAGAAATATGAAAAGGAATCGCTGGATGAGAAGAGCGGTCGGATGAGTGAAGTCCTGGCGTACACACTGATAACTCTCGTGGCATTCGCCCTGTTCATCTTCTGGCTCTACCGCCAGAGCAAGAAGTCCGCACAACGCTATGAAGCGAAGCGCGTGCTCCGCGGTTCGCATCGCGAGTATCCGCTGGTAAGCCCTTTCAAAGATTCGTCTCCGCAAGCTTCGCGTCCGCCCCCTGAATGATTCAGGGCTCCGGGCCGCCGATCCGCGCTACGTACCTGAAAGGGTGCGTTCTTCCGAAGGCAACGACGGAGAGGAGTTGGCAGAGGTCCAGCATAAGCAGTCTTGCGATAGAACATTTCGAAGGCCGTCCCACCAGGGCGGCCTTTTCACGTTTATGAAGCATTTCGTTGCACCAGCACTAATTTCATTGCATACTGCTCCAAGTTTTCAATCACGGGACGTCGAGTCCCTTTTGTTCTTTAGGGGGAACATATGCACAAAAAAGCTACGGCAGTGGGCGCAGCGACCGTGCTGCTGCTTATTGCCGCTCCAGCGGTCGCGCAAGAATCCATGACTCTCGAGTCCTGCAAGGAATACCTCATGCACGACCCGGCCGGACCGAGAATCGATCCGGAAAGCCTCCGGATCGGGACCATCGTGTTCGGGGAGCCGGTCTTTGAGGGCATGACTGTCGAATACCTCTGTGAGCGGGAAGTCAGCAACAAGGCCGTGCTCGCACAAAAGGACGAGCAGATCGCGACTCTGACGGGATCTCTGGAAACCCAGGCTAATAAGCATAGGGTGTACACGGAGTTCTATCTGGGCGCGCAAGAAGACAGCATGACCGGATATATCCGACGCTATCCAGGCGACATCGTGATCATATTCTGTATGATCGGGTTCCTTGTTACCGGAATCCTGTATTGGGGACTCTTCGGCAAGCAGACCGCACGCTTCTTAGGCAGAATGTTTAGGAAGAGGCGTGTTCACACGTTCCGGAAATCCATCTGGTCAAGAATCTGGTCATTTGTTCTTCCGAACAGGTCGTTTCTTCGTTGACGACGCAAGCGGCGCGCCCGAAAGGACGCGCCGCTTTTGGTTTCTGTGCACTCAAGGTTACTCAGCCTCGATAACGATGGAAATCTTTCCGAAGCCCTCCCCTGCCGCAACCGGCACATCAAATGTTCCGGTCTCCTTGAACGGCTTCTCGATACGAATCGCGTCTGCCGGAAGATCCGTTGCCTTCGCGATGTCAGCGGCATCGACCGCGTCGTACAGGTGACCCTTCTCGTTCGCCTTCTTCTTGATGACGATGCGCTCCTCTGCGAGAGACGCTATACGCTCCTCGACGAGCTTCACATCGAGCGCGCGGCGGTCCTTGTCCTGCTGCGCACGGAGCTCTGCCTGCTTTACGTTCGCTGCGGTTGCCGGAGCAGCGAGCTTGCGAGGGATAAGGAAGTTGAGGGCATGACCGTCCGAGCACTCGATAACCGCGCCAGCACGTCCCGTGTTCTTAACGTCTTTGAGTAGTACGACTTTCATATATAGGCATCGTACCGGGCGGACGATGATACAGCAAATTGACCACAAGCAGCTTTGGTGGTTAATTCATCCTAGACCTGAACAGGAGACAGCGATGTCTGAAGTTATACAGTACCCGCTATTTCCTCTGGATAAAGCGGTCCTCGAAAAGCTCGATGCCTACAGGGCGGTTTTGGATGAACGAGGCAATCTTTCGAGCTGGACCGTCCGCACGACGAAAACGCATGGACCCGTTCGTTTGCACTACCTTCCATTCATCGGTGCATGGGCGGTCTCGACCGAGGCACGCATCATCGGGCCTTCTGGAAGACGTGCCGTAAAGATGCCGTACGTCTATCCGAAGCTCTTCCCTCTCAACCAGATGAAAGGAGCGATCCGGTTTGCCAACCGGGTCTCTGAGCCCTGGCTCGAACAGTCCGCCCACACGGCTCTGACGGCAATCCTCACCGGAAGGCCCGTGCCGCCGTATGACGGCTATCCGTACGGCTGAGACGAAGAACGCCGGGATCTCTTGATCCCGGCGTTTCGCATTTCAGAACTATCTAGCGCCCGGTCGTGAGGAACTCGATAGCGCGAGCCTTCTGGGGGTCCCTTCCGGCCTCAGCGTCCTCACGGGTGCGCTTGACCTCGATGTCCGGCGTAAGGCCGCCGTCCGAGATGGACTGCCCTGCTGGCGTGAGCCAGCGTGCGATCGTAACCTTGAGCGCCCCGCCGTTGATCTCGACGAGCTCTTGCACCGAGCCCTTTCCGAAGGACTTGGCGCCGATGAGGGTAGCCGCGTCCCCGTCCTGGAGCGCGCCGGCCATGATCTCAGAGGCTGATGCGGATCCCTGGTCGATGAGGATCGCTACCCTCGTGCCCTCCGGAAGCCCGCCGATGCCGCGACTGCGGTGCACGACGTTCTCCTGCTTTCCTTTGAAGTCCTCGGTTACCACGACCGCGCCCTTCGGAAGGAAGTGGCTCGAGATCGAGACCGCGGCCTCGAGGTATCCGCCAGGATTGCCGCGGAGGTCTACGATGAGGGACTTCGAGCCGGACGCACGGAACTCTGCCACCGCCTTCGAGAAGAGCTGCGCGGAGTTGGCGGTGAAGCTGTAGAAGGAGATGATGAACACTCCGCTCTCCTCAGACGTCTCGATGGTCGGGACCGCGATGGTATCGCGCACCACGGAGATCTCGGATACCGAGCCTTCGCGCAGGATATTGAACACGACCGTCGTTCCCTTCTTGCCGCGGATGAGCTTAACGGCCTGGTCGGTCGAGAGCCCGTCAGTCGAGGTGCCGTCGATCGTAAGGATCGCGTCCCCTGAGCGCAGGCCCGCGCGCTCAGCCGGCGTTCCCTTGAGCGGCGAGATGACGGTAAGCACGCCGTCCTTCACGCCCACCTCCATGCCCACGCCTTCGAAGTTGCCGCTGATGTCGTCCTTGAACTGCTTGGCTTCGCTCGGCGGCATGAATACCGTATATGGGTCCCCGTAGGACGCCGCAAGGCCCTGGATAGCGCCCCAGAGCTTCTCCTTGATCGATGGCGGCGTGCCCGTCGCATGAGTCTCTACGAATCGCTGATCGAGCGCGTTCCATGCTTTCCAGAAATCAGTGAGGTCCGCTTCTGAATCGGGAGTGGCGTCGAGTCCGTCTCCGAGGATCGGGAGATTGGAGAATACGCTCTTCCCTTCCGCGCCTGCAGCGACACCTCCGGCAAAGCCGATGGCGAGCACGAGCGCGAACGCGATGCCGAGCTTTGCGATCCTGGCAAATGCAGGCTTCGAAGCCTGTACCTCTTCTTCTTGCATATGCGTGCATTCTATCACGCACATTCTATCCACGGCTGATGAAGCGCTCATGGCGCGCATGCGCCGTATACTGAATAGCGATGATAACGAGGCACATGCGCGGCAAGACCGTCTGGGTAGACCTCGAATCCCCGACGGAAGAGGAGCTCGCGCTCGTGATGCGCGAGTTCGATATCGACGAGCGTATCCACGAGGAGATCGCGACCCCTACCCCCTACCCGCTCACCATCCCGTTCGGGGGCTATACCTACCTCATCCTCCATTTCCCGGTAGCGGGGTCCGAAGACGGCACCCGCTCGCAGGAGGTTGACTTCATCGTCGGGAAGCAGTTCCTCATAACCGCCCGATACGAGCCGGTTGAGTCGCTCCATAACCTGCACCGCATCCTCGAAGCCGAGGAGCTACTTAATATCCCGGAACATACCGTGAAGACCGGAGCCTTCCTCGAGCGCGTCATAAGCCGCCTCTACGCGTCCATCAGCACGGAGATCGAACAGGTGGGAAAGCGCCTCGAGCGCATCGAGCGCGATATCTTCTCCGGACGCGAGCAGCATGCGGTGCGCACGATATCAGAAGCAGGGCGCGTCCTGCTGCGCTTTGAGACCGCGCTCGCCCGGCACAAGGAGCCGCTCGCGGACTTCCTCGCGGCGCTCGCCACCCCCCAGTTCTTCGGCTCCTCGTTCGAAGAGCATACGGCGCACATCGAGGCGAGGCGCATCCACGCGGCATCCCTCGTGTCTTCGCTTCGTGCCGTCGCGCAGGAGCTCCGCATCACGAACGACTCCCTGCTCACCGCGAGCCAGAACCAGGTGACAAAGACGCTCACGGTCATGGCGTTCGTAGCGCTTCCGCTCACCCTTATCGCGTCCATCTTCGGCATGAACGCGGAGAACATGCCGATCGTACACCTGGAGCACGGCTTCTGGCTGGTGCTCGGGCTTATGGTCTTCGCCGGACTGTCTCTCTTCACGTATTTCCGGCTCAAGAAGTGGCTCTAGGGTAGAATAGGGCGTATGAAATGGCTCACCTCTCTCTTCTCGCCTAAGAGCGAGCCCGTGACGAGCGACGCGCCGGTCCTGCTCGAGAACACCCTCTCAGGCCGGAAGGAGGTCTTCTCTCCCATTAAGGCGGGCATCGTCGCGATGTATTCCTGCGGCCCTACCGTATACAGCCGCGCGCATATCGGGAACCTCCGTTCCTACGTGTTCGCTGACGCGCTCGCGCGTATGCTTTCGCAGGCCGGGTATCAGGCGAGGAGGGTCATAAACATCACGGACGTCGGGCACCTCACCGACGACGCGGACTCGGGCGAAGACAAGATGGAGAAAGGAGCACGCGAAGCGGGCATGAGCGCCTCCGATATCGCCGCGCGCTACACCAGGCTCTTCATCGAGGACATCCGGGTGCTTGGTGTGGACGCGGACAATATCAGCTTCCCGCGCGCAACCGACTACATCGAGGAGCAGATCGACATAATCAAGATCCTCGAAGAGAAGGGGTATACGTATCGCATCAAGGACGGCATCTATTTCGATACCCGCGCATTCCCAAATTACGGCACGCTCGACCATGGAGGAGACAAGCTCCGCGAGGAGGCGTTCTCGGAGATCGGCCGCCGCATCGCCGCGAACGATGAGAAGCGGCACCCTGCGGATTTCGCCCTCTGGAAATTCTCTCCCCCAGGGTCCCGGCGCCAGCAGGAATGGAACAGCCCGTGGGGCCGCGGGTTCCCAGGGTGGCACATCGAGTGTTCCGCGATGAGCCGGGCGCTTCTTGGGCAGCCGTTCGATATCCATACGGGCGGCATCGATCACATTCCTGTGCATCACACCAACGAGATCGCGCAGTCCGAAGCTGCGTACGGGAAGCCGCTTGCTCGCTTCTGGATGCACAACGCGTTCCTTACAATCGAGAACCGGAAGATATCGAAATCTGCCGGGGACGACGTGTACGTATCAGACATCACAGAACGCGGCTTCTCTCCCCTTGCACTCCGCTATCTCTTCCTCCAGGCGCACTACGCATCTCCGCTTTCCTTCTCCTGGGAATCGCTCGAGGCCGCGGACGCGGCATTGAAGCGCCTTACCCGTCTTGCACAGACCATACGCGGCGAAGCCGAGGGCCGTACCCGCCCATCTGAATGGAGCCGTCGCATCATAGCGCTTCTCAGGGACGACCTCTCGACCCCGCAGGCGCTCGCGCTCCTATGGGAAGCGGTGAAGGACGAAGACCTTACCCGCGAGGAGCAGCTCGGCGCCATCGAAGCCGCAGACCGTGTTCTTGGCCTCGGACTCCTTTCTGCCGCGCGCGCAGAGGTCCCGCCGCACATTCTCGCCCTGGTCTCTGAGCGCGAAGCGGCGCGTACCGCACGCGATTTCGCGAAGGCCGATACGCTGCGTATCCACATCGAGAGCAGTGGATATGCTGTTGAGGACGGGCCTTCCGGACCCGTAGTCACCCCGAAGGCCGGTTGATAGAATAGAGGGGATGGCTGCTGACCCGACTCTCCGCGTACCGCCTCAGAGCATGGACTCTGAGCGCGCCCTGCTCGGTTCCCTCCTCTTGAAGCCTGACGCCATACACGACGTCTCGGACCTCATCCGCGCCGACTCCTTCTATGCAGAGAAGCACCGCCACATATTCGAGTGCATGCGCGAGCTCACGGAGCGCGGCGACCCGATCGACATCCTCTCCCTCGGCGAGCGCCTTAACGCGAAAGGCGTGCTTGAGCGCGCTGGCGGGCGCGCGTATATCGCGGAGCTCGCGAGCTCGTCTCCCACTCCGGGCAACTACGCGCACTACGCGGAACTTGTCGCGAAGAAGCATGTCATGCGCTCCCTTATCGACGTGGCGCACGAGATCACGGAAGCCGCGTACGACGACGCAGGCGATACGGCGCATGTGCTCGACCACGCAGAGAAGTCTATCTATGCGATCGGAAACGCATCGGCCACGCATAAGTTCATCGCGATCAAGGACAAGGTGGACGGCGCATGGGAGCGCATCGAAACCCTCTCGAAGAACGGCGGCAGCGTGCGCGGCGTTCCTACCGGTTTCCCGGACCTCGACAATCTCCTCTCGGGCCTCCATAAGTCCGACCTCATCATCCTCGCGGCCCGTCCGTCCATGGGTAAGACGTCGCTCGCGCTCGATATCGCGCGCAACGTTGCCGTGAAGCACGACACGCCGGTGGGCATCTTCTCGCTCGAGATGAGCTCCGAGCAGCTCGTAGACCGCATGCTCTCCGCTGAGTCGTTCGTGAACTCGTGGAAGATGCGCACGGGCGCGATCCATGCGGAGGAGGATTTCGGAAAGATCCGCGACGCGCTCGAAACCCTGTCGAAAGCCCCTATCTACATAGACGACAAGCCCGCACAGAACATCCTTTCCATGCGCGCGGTTGCGCGCCGCCTGAAGCGCGAGCGCGGCATCGGGCTCATCGTGGTGGACTACCTCCAGCTCATGGCCCCGACCAATACCAAGGCATCCGATTCCATGGTGCAGCAGGTCACGGAGATCTCCCGCTCCCTGAAGCAGCTCGCCCGCGAGATCGAAGTGCCGGTTATCGCGCTCTCGCAGCTCTCGCGCGCCGTGGAGCAGCGCGGCGGCAAGCCGCGCCTCTCGGACCTCCGCGACTCGGGTTCCATCGAGCAGGACGCGGACGTGGTCATGTTCATCCATCGCGAGGACAAGCAGAACAAGGAAAGCGATCGCCCGAACATCGCTGAGATACTCATCGAGAAGCATCGTAACGGCCCCACGGGCAAGGTCGAGCTCTACTTCGACGAGAAGCGCACGAGCTTCATGCCGATGGACAAGACCGGGTACGGAGAGTTCGCCGACGAGTTCTAGCCTATGCGCGACCGCATCGACGAACTTGCAAGCGCGTTCAACCGCTTCCCGGGCATAGGCCCCAGGCAGGCGAAGCGCTTCGTATATCATCTTCTTTCCGTGCCTCAGGGAGACCGCACTCATCTTGCGGATCTGATACAGAACCTTGCCGCTGACGTTCGGCAATGCGGACTCTGCATGCGCTTTGCACCGACCAACCACGAGAACCTCTGCAACTACTGCGCGGACGTGAACCGGGATGACTCCATTCTCATGGTGCTCGAGAAGGACCAGGACCTTCAGGCGGTCGAGCGCGCCGGCACGTACCGGGGACGCTACTTCGTGCTTGGTGGCGTCATAACCCTTTCCGGCAAGGGCGCGATACGCGAACGGGACCTCGTACGCGTCGTAGAGATACGCGCGAAGCACGGGCTCCGAGAGATCGTGCTTGCGCTCTCAGCGACGTCCGAGGGCGAACACACCGCAGACAGGGTGCGCGAGCTCCTTGCGCCGCTGCGCGGTCCCATTACCCTCTCTGAGCTCGGACGCGGGCTCGCGACCGGAAGCGAGCTCGAGTACGCGGACTCTGCTACCCTTTCGGCCGCGCTTCAGAACCGAAAGGAGGCATAGCGAAAAGGCCCGCGGCGTACTGCGCGCGGGCCCTTCTGTCTGACGTTCCCTCTTAAGCGGCGTTTCTTGCCATCTCGTCGACATAGTCCTTGTGGTCCACCCAGGTCGTGCCCGGCGCCTTCAGAATAGTGTCCACGTCGCCGGCGCTCACGACCGTATGGAACTCATGGTCATAGAGCCGATCGACCCTCACTTGCCGATTGAGCTCGGGAACCCAGATCTTCGCACCTTCCGTGAGCGGCTCCTTGAGGAGCCAATCCTTGGATACCGCGACGCGTCGTTCCGGATCCGCACTCGTCATAATCCATCGCATCATTTTTCTCTCCCTGTATGTCTGCGAATATGGAAAACGTTTGTTACTCACGAGGACAGGTAGCGCATCCTGTGATCTCGGCCCAACCCGCTTCCTCGGTAAACCTGCCCATGACGTGAGCAGGCACGATGAAGTGAAGAGCGTAGTCATACCCTTCCGGGATCACTTTGGGACGCTTCTCGACCGGAAATTCATGAGCGAGCTCATGCAGATGGAACGGATCCCCGTCCTTGTATTCGTCCTCGAGCTCGATGCCCTTCTGCATCCCGGACACCCCTTTGCGTGGGCGGTCCGGAAATACCCGTAAAAGAACCTGCGACACCGGAAACTCCTCTGCTGCGGTATGGCTCAGATTAGAACATACCGAGTTGCTGTACGTAACGCAAGAACCGCCCGGAGGGGCGGTTTCTCGTTAGGCGATCTTGTCGATCTTCACCTTGATCTGCGGCTGGCGGTGTCCGCGGCGCTTCAAGTAGTTGCTCTTGGCCTTGTACTTGACCACCTCTACCTTCTTCGCGCGTCCTACCGACTGCACGGTGCCGGTCACGGTCTTCCCGGAAAGGGTCGGGGTGCCGAGCGAGAGGGTTCCGTTATCAGTCATGAGGACCTGGTCGAAGGTGACAGTGTCGCCCTTCTTCACGTCCTGGGTAGCGGCACCGCGACCGAGCTTCTCGATCGTGACGGTTGCGCCCGGGGAGACAACGTACTGCTTGCCTCCGGTCTTGATTACTGCGAGTTCCATAGTCCCGCTATAGTACCGAAATAGGCCCTAAAAGGCAAGGCCGCTCGGTTTCCCGAGCGGCCCAAAGGCGCCGTTCCTAGGTCTTGGACTTCCAGGGCGGCAGCACGATGTCCAGAAAGGACAGGAACGGGATCCCGAACAGGAGCCAGGCCG
This sequence comes from Minisyncoccota bacterium, assembly GCA_036405415.1. Taxonomy (GTDB): domain Bacteria; phylum Patescibacteriota; class Minisyncoccia; order Phycocordibacterales; family Phycocordibacteraceae; genus C7867-001. Next base: position 84,854 of record DASWXP010000002.1, on the reverse strand, counting down.
GCGGCGTGACGCCGTCTCCCCCGTGCCCCCTGACCAGCCAGGCGAAGCCCATCATGGCCGCGAAGCTCGCCAGGGAAACCAGGCTCCAGCCGCGCTGCGGCTTGCCGCTGTTGGCCATCAGGATACCCGGGATGATGGTCGTTACGACCCATACCAGGCAGAGCATGGCCAGCACGGAGAAGTACTCCGGGAGCATGGTGACGGGCAGAGCCGCCTCGCCCGCTGCCCTGATCGAGATGATCATGGTCCAGACCGACATGACGATGAAAACGATGCTCCATCCGGCCATTGCCGCCCCGAGGATCCTTCGCACGAATTGCATGGTTCAACCTACACACGCATCCAGGATATCCGGATGCCTCTTCGGAACTTATACTGAAAAAACTTTATTTAGTCAATCTCCTGCGTTCCCGGCTTCTCGAGCAGCTCGACCTCGAGTCCTATCTTCTCCTTCGCGATGCGGTACACGTCCTTCTCGACCTTCCCGAGCTCCTTGTACCCACTGTTGTAATGGGAGACGGCGGTGCCAAGCGCAGTACCGAGCTTCTGGTAATAGGTCTCATACGCGGACAGGTGCTTCCCGAGCTCGCCTACGCGCTTTTGGATCTCCTCTGCCTGCTTCTCGATCTGGAGCGCCTTCAGTCCCTGGAGGACGGTCTGGAGGTACGCGAGGAACGACGTCGGAGAGACGATGATGACCTTGTACTTCCCTGCCGCCCTCTGGATAAGGTTCTCGTCCTCGCCTGCGCCCACCTGATTCGTGAGGAGATCGTAATAGATGCCTTCCGAAGGGATGAACATGAACGCGAAGTCCATGGTTCCTTCCTCAGGACGGATGTACTTTGCCGTCTCCGTGATGCGGTTCTTAAGGTCGTTCACGAATGCCTTCTCGAGCGTCACACGCTCAGCGCCTTCGGCGTGCACGTAGCGGTTGTAATTGTCGAGCGAGAACTTCGAATCGATCGGCACGAGCTTGTCGTTCACGTAGACGGCCGCGTCCACGATCTCCCCGTTCTCGAACATGTGCTGCATCTTGTACATGCCTGGCGGAAGCACGTTCTTAAGCACGGTCTCGAGATAATACTCGCCGAGGATGCCGCGCTGCTTCGGGTTCTTCAGGATGTCCTGGAGCGACTTCAGCTGCTCGGCGAACCTGCCGGTCTCCCGGCCGATTTCCTTAACAGATGTAATTTCCTGCGTAATCTCGCGAATGAGGCGCGAGGATTCCCCGAGCTGCGAGCGTACCGTCTCGTGCATCTCTCGTGAAGACTCGTGCATGCGCGCATCGAGAGAGCGCTCGAGCTTCTCCATCTGGTTCTGGAGGAGCATGAGCCCTTGACCGTCGTCCTTAGGAGCATCACTCTCGCGGCGCCTGAGCACGATATAGAGACCGATGCCCTGCAGGAGCATCACGACCGCGACGATGATGACGATGGTTATAGCGTTCATGCAGGCAGTATAGCGGATTTCCTTTGCGGCCGTATGAACACGAGCCACTTAGCGACCTCGATGGTAGCGAGGTTTACGAGCCCGAACCCAACGAGCATGGATACCTGGAGCATGGTCGGAGGCGACACGTGCACGATCACCTGGATCATCGGCACGTACAAGGCCGCAAGCAGGAGTCCCGTGCTTGCTACGAGCGCGAGCACGAGGAACTTGTTCGAGAGAAGCGGGAGCCTCCAGAGCGGGGTCCCAAAACTCTTCATGGAGAACGCCATGAAGATGCAGTTCACCGATACCGCGACGAACATGAGGGTCTGGATCTCAGGGAGCGAGAGCTCGGTAGCGAAGACAAGGAAGCAGTAGACGGAGATGAGGGTCACGGACGTAATAGCGCCAATGACCATGATGAGACGCACGATCTTCGGCGAGATCACGCGCGAGGTCTCAGGGTCCTTCGGCGTGCGCTTCATCGCGGACGGATACAAGGGCTCGAACGCGAACGCGAAGTTCATGAGGCCGCCCTCCACCAGGTTGGACCAGAGGATCTGCGTCGGAAGGATCGGCAGCGGGAGCCCGAATATGAGAGAGAACGTGATGAGCGCCACCTCGCTGAAGTTCGTCGAGAGCATGTACGTAAAGATCTTCTTGAAGTTGTCGCGGAGCCTGCGCCCTTCCTTGATCGCCTGCGTGATCACGGAGAAGCCGTTATTCAAAAGCACGAGATCGGACGCCTCCTTAGCGACATCCGTACCCGACCCGACCGCGATGCCGATAGCGGCGGCGCGCAAGGCTGGCGCGTCGTTCACGCCGTCTCCGGTCATCGCCACAACCTCCCCCGCGTCCTTAAGCACGTTCGCCATGCGCAGCTTCTCCGAAGGCGCTACGCGGGCGAATACGGTGTGGTTCTGAAGCACCTCGAGCAGCTCGGCATCAGAGAGCCCCGAGAGCTCGGCGCCCGTGTATGCGCGCTCCTCCTTGTCGGTCGCGATGCCAACCGAGCGCGCGATGGAGAGCGCGGTCTCAGGATTATCTCCCGTGAGCATGAGCACGCGGGCGCCGGCGTCCTGCATGTCCCGTATCGCATCCTTCGCTTCCGCACGGATCACGTCCGAGAACACCATGAGTCCGAGGAGCTCTCCCCTAGCAAGGAGTTCCGGAACCTCCTTCTCGCCCGGGAACGCAGAGCCTGCGTCCGGAATGCGCGCCACTGCTATCACGCGCTTGCCGCTCTGTGCCGCCATCGAGAGCGCATCCTCGAAATGCGAGAGCGCCTTGTCTGAAAGCGCGTGCGTCCCTCCCTCCCCGTCCGCAACCCTGCGCATGCTCGTAAGGAAGAGCTCGGGTGCGCCAGTAACGTACGCGGTCCCTCCCTGGACCAGCATGCCGCCGAAGCGACGCGCAGAATCGAAGTGCAGTTCGTCGGTACGTGGGGACGCAGAGAGGAGCGCAGGCTGCGCGATACCGTTCTTGAGCCCTGAAAGCACGATAGCGGCCTCTATAGGCCGGCCGTGCACCACGAGCTTCTCGTCTTCCGGGAGCTCGGGCCGCTCCTCGACGTACGCGTTCGATGCGATGACCGCAGCCGAAAGCACCTTGTGCGCTTCGCCCGAGAACGCGTCCGCGTAATAGCCGGTCCTGCCCACGAAGAGCTCGAGCGTCATCCGGCCCTCGGTGAGGGTGCCGGTCTTGTCGGTCAGTATCACGCTCGTAGTGCCGAGCGTCTCTGCAGCCAAGAGGTTGCGTACCAATCCTCCGGAACGGAGGATGCGCTCCATGCCGAGCGCAAGCACCACCGTAACGGCTGCCGGAAGTCCTTCCGGCACCGATGCCACCGCAAGCGCGATAGCGGTGAAGATGGTCTCTTCGAGTGGAAGCCCGCGCACGAGGCCGAGCGCGATGATGCCGATTAGCACGAAGGAGACGACTATGAGGATGAAGCGCGCCACCTGCCTGATATCGCGCATCAAGGGCGTAACCGACTCATCCTTCTTCCCGAGCTCGGTAGCGATCTGCCCGAGCTCGGTATCGCCCCCGGTCGCGACCACGATACCCTTGCCAGCGCCGGCTGCGACCAGGGTACCGGCGTATGCCATGCCGGAGCGCTCCACCAAGGGCGCTCCTTCCTTTGCTTCGGCGGTATCTTTCTCGACTGCGAGCCACTCTCCTGAAAGCGCCGACTCGTTCACCGAGAGCCCGTGCACCTCGACGAGGCGCAGGTCCGCCGGCACCGCGTTCCCGGTAGCAAGGGCTACCAGGTCTCCTGGAACGAGCTCCTCTGCAGGGATGCGTAGCGGCTCGCCGTTTCTAAACACGACCGCGAACCGCGCCTCTCCCTTCTTAAGGGCCTCAAAGGCACGGGACGCTCTCCCCTCCTGAATGAGTCCCATCACCACGTTCACGAGAAGCGCCGCGAGGATGACGAGCGCGTCCGTGACATGGTTAAGGAGGAGCGTTGCCGCGGCCGCAAGGATAAGCACGAGCGTGATCGGGCTTGCGAACTGCTTCAATAAGCGAGCGACGAATCCGTCACGCTCTGGTTCTGGCATGCGGTTTGCGCCTTCCGTAAGGCGTAGGCGGGCTATTTCGGGAGTAAGGCCGCGCGCGAGGTCCGTGCTAAGCGTAACGGCTGTCTCTTCTATCGATAGTGCGTGCCAGATTCGAGAGCTCATCGTCCTTGAAGTATACCTGAACAGATCTTTCTAATGATCTGCTGACCGTGCAATCTAGAAATCCATTTTGTTAGGCAGCACATGGGCCACAATGAATCTTGTGTATACCTGAGTATCAGAAATATAAAGAAAACCTGAAATCTTCTGGGGATTTCTAGTGCGCACGCACACGCTACCCGCAGCTATGATGCGAACTATGACTCAGTATTCCCTGTCACCAGACATTCCTCTTGTCGAAGCGACCGACCGCACCTACACGCTCACCATCCATGACCTTCCGGACACGGATCGCCCGCGCGAGCGGCTGCTCGCTAATGGACCTGCTGCGCTTTCCACAACCGAACTCATCGCCATCCTCCTTTCGGTTGGAACCGCCAAAGAAGACGTGCTCTCCATGGCCTCGAGGATCGTGAAGGAGTACGGCGAGCGCACGTTCATGCAGGAGACCGATCCTGCGCGGCTCGCCCGCGAGATAGGCCTGCCGCAGGGCAAGGCGATGCAAGTGGTCGCCGCAGCCGAGCTCGGACGCCGGTTCTTCGCGAAGAACGAGATCGCCGCTCCGGTGCTGCGCACCGCGCGAGACGTGTACGACTATGTCGTCGAGATGCGGACCCTTCCCAAGGAGCAGCTCCGAGGGCTCTACCTGAACGGCCACTACAAGGTGGTGCGCGACGAGGTGATCTCGATCGGGACCATTGATTCAAACATAGTGCATCCGCGCGAGGTATTCCGTCCTGCCCTCGATTACGCAGCCGCGGCAGTGATCCTTGTGCACAACCATCCATCGGGCGTGCTTGAGCCTTCCGCCGCGGACAAGACCGTAACCGCGCAGCTCGTCGATGCGGGCCGTCTCCTCGGGATCGAGCTCGTGGATCACGTCATCGTCACCAAGAACGGCTATACGAGCGTTCCTGCGAAGTATCGCTAGCCATGCGAACGTATTCGCTCATTCCCATATCCTGGCTCTTGCGTGACGAGAGCGACGACGAGCGCCTGAAGCGCCTCAGGTTCCATATCGAGCAAGGAGACTACTTCCCCTTCCTTGCGAGCGTGATCGGATTCCTCGAAGAGGCCGCGAGGGCCTGCACCGGCGACCCGGATAACAAGACGAAGGCGGATTTTGCGGCTTCGGTGCGCAAGGATCTCATCCATCTACATGAGCATTATCAGCTCAAGGAGAGCAAAGCGCCTCGTACCTACTCGACCCGGAAGATGGTACGATTCTAGCCATGACCATACATGAGACCCTGAAGGCCGGTATCCCTGACGCCATGCGCGCCAAGGACGAAGTCCGCCTGCGCACCCTCCGTTCCGTTGTGACGCTTATGACCAACGAGGTTGTCGCCAAGAAGCGAAAGCCTGACGAGTTCCTTACGGACGAGGAGGCGCTCGCGGTACTAAAGCGCGCAGCCAACCAGCGCAAGGACTCTATCGAGCAGTTCACCGCAGGCGGCCGTCCCGAGCTTGCAGAACCCGAGATCGCTGAGCTTGCGGTCATAGAGTCGTTCCTTCCGGAACAAATGAGCCGCGAGGAGATTGAGGCGATCGTGAAGGCGAAGCTTACTGAAGCCGGTATAACCGACAAGAAGGACGCAGGGCGATTCATGGGCTCTCTCATGCAGGAGTTCAAGGGCCGCGCGGACGGTGGCGACGTGAAGGCAGCCGTGGATTCGCTTCTCGCTTGATTCTTTCGGCGTCTTTTAGCTAGAATACCTTCAGACAGTTCAGTCTGGAGAGCAAGGATGACGAAGCGGTCAAGGCCTGCGTTCATCGCTGAAGCACTTGCCCGGGACGACATGGATCTCGTGCGGGCATATGCTCGTCGCGGCGGACAAGCGGCGGCAGCAAAGCGACAAGCGATCAAGAAAACAGACAACGAGGACGAGCTCTACGAGCAGATCCTCAAGGACAAAACTATCAAACGCTCCAAGTTGCGACCCGAAGCACACGCAGAGAAAGGAGATGACTATGAATTTGGCGGCCACTTGTAGGCCGCCTTCTTCATGAAGACAATGCTTCCAATTTATTGCATAAATGCTATCCTCCGCTTGGAGTTTGGTGATGGTGACTTATTCATTCTCGAGAAATGAGGAGTTACCACAATGTGTTCACACGCGTTCGTCGCCTTGCCGAATCCGGGCTTTCTTGGTCAGGACGGCAAGGTCGTAACCGTTAAGGGCTTCATCCGAGCATCTGAAGTGGATGAAGTCCGCCTCCTGCTCTTCGCGAAGGACTGCAAGGACGACAAGATCGACCGGGAAGACTCTTGGGTCGTCATCGAGCGATCGGTTCGCGTGGCTTCGTATGACGGGATCCGCCGGCACGGGGCCAACCTCGTCGCTGACATGAAGGAGTATTTCGCTCCCGACGAAGTCACCATGCACTAGGAGGTGCGCATGAACAGAATCGCCCTGGACGCAGAATGCGCCGGGCGGTTTTTCATTTGATACGATGGCCGTAATGAGCATCCGGTATGTGCTTCTCCATAAAAAGATCGGCCAGACGCCTCTTCAAGCAATAGATACCTGGAGAACGACTGATTCCGCATACACTTCTGTTCCTGCTACCTACGCAGGCAGGCTCGACCCTATGGCCGAAGGGGCACTTCTTGTCCTGCTCGGAGACGAATGCAAGCGTCAGGACCGGTACCGGAATCTTGATAAGGAATACGAGATTGAAGTGCTGCTCGACCTTTCAAGCGACACCGGCGACGCGCTTGGCGTTCCTACATACGCAGAAATCAAGACCGTTCCGAAAGCAGACGCGAGCGCAAAGGCTCTTCGCGCACAGACCGGAACTCATGCCGTTCCCTATCCTGCCTTCTCCTCAAAGACGGTCGCCGGCAAGCCGCTCTTCCAGTATTCGCTTGAAGGGAAACTAGATTCGATTGAGATTCCTTCGCATGAAGAGACTATCTACAGGATCAAAGAGCTCGCATGCGTTGAGCTCTCGAAGGAAGCGCTCAACAAGCGTATTCAAACAATGCTTTCGCTGGCGCCGCGCACCGATTCGCCTTCAAAGAGGCTCGGCGAGGACTTCCGGCAAGACAGGATACGTGCTGCCTGGGACGAGCTGTTCGACGCGCTGCCTGACCGCTCGTTCTTTGTTCTGCGCCTTCGCGTTACCTGCGCTTCAGGCACCTATATGAGGACCCTCGCGTCCCGCATCGGGCGCGCGCTCGGGACAACCGGCATGGCGCTCTCCATTCGAAGGACGCGCATCGGCAGATTCTCGAGACTGCTCAGGCTCTGGACCCGGGAGTTCCGATAGCTCCTAACTCCTGCTATGCTCATTTTCAGAGCCAGAAGGAGGGCGTTATGGCAGAACACGAAAGGGAGAGGTACCTGAGCCAACCTCGGATGCGGAAAGCAGCGCTTCTCGTAGGCGTCTGCGTCACAGCGGTGGCTAAGGGAGAGCCTATCCCGAAGCACTGCGAATTCATGGGATTCGAGGTCGAGGAAGACGGCGATGTCAGATTCACCAGTTCCGTAGACATGGAAGCCGTCATCCAGGACTTCGAAGAGCCGCCACCCTAGGCGGCTCGTTTCGTTCTGTGACGCAAAAACCGCCCTTGGGCGGTTTTTGCTCGTGTGACCTCACGGGGAATCGAACCCCGATTTGATCCGTGAGAGGGATCTGTCCTAGCCGTTAGACGATGAGGCCGGTCAGGACTTTTATACCAGAAAGCCGCGCGTGACGCCAGGGCTAGCGGCGCTGCCACTCGCGCTCCTGGCGCACCAGCTTCGCGCGATCCGCCTCGTCCTTAAGGAGCGCGGCTGCGACCCGCTCGGTGCGGATGCCTTGCGAACCCTTCACGAGGACGACGTCTCCCTTCCCCACCATTCCCGCGAGCGCCTCAGCAGCGTCCATAGAGGAGTCAAAGGAAAGCACCTTGTCTCCGGCAAGCCCCGCTTCGCGTGCGGCTTCTGCTATGGCGCGAGCACGCATGCCTACCGCGACAACAACGTCTGCGCCCGCAGCGGCAAGCGTTCCGATGCGCCGATGCTCTTCTGCGGAATACCGTCCGAGCTCGAGCATGTCGCCAAGGACTGCTATCCTGCGCGACCCTCCCTGGATGAGCGAAAGCGCAGCGAGCGCTTCCTCTACGGCAGCAGGCGAAGCGTTATACGAGTCGTCGATTATAAGGGCGCCATCTTTCCCGCGGAGGATTCGGCCGCGCCCTGCAGGAGAGACGTAATTGCTTGCACCCTCGAGCGCGTCTTCGGCAGACATGCCGAGCGCGAGTGCGCACGCGATTCCGGCAGCGGGCGCATACAACTGCGAGCGGCCGAGCGCGTCTTTCACTCGGAGCACGAAGGACCTTCCTCCTATCTCGAGCGCCGCTTCCATACCGCATTCCTCGTCTTCTTCGTAGAACGAATAGCCAGAGAGACGGACCGTTGCGCCGTCCGCGAACCCGAAGGTAGAGAGCTTTGCCGGGAGCCTGCCGCTCATGGATACCGCATACGGATCGTCCGCGGAGATGATAAGGGGCTCTCCGGGCGTAAGCGCATACGCAGGCGCAAATTCTTCCTCGCGCACCGCCTGCGGGCTCGCATACGCTTCTACGTGCACCGGCACCTCCGGAAGCCGGGTAACGACAACCGCGTCAGGGTCCGCGAACCGGAGAATCTTAGCGAGGTCTCCTGGGCGGTCTGCCCCAACCTCGAGCACGAGAAGCTTCGGGTAATGGTTCGGGAGGAGAATGAGCGCAAGCGCCTCTTGGAATACGCGTATCCATGCGACCGGGTTCTCCCACGGGTTCTTCGCGCCGATGATGGTGAGCGGGACGCCGAACTCGCTGTTATAGCTCTTCTCGCTCGCACGCAGGTTGAAGCGATTTGCCAGGACCGCTGCGGTAGCGTCCTTGGTCGAGGTCTTGCCGACGCTTCCCGTGACCATGACTACCAAGGGACGGTACTTCTTGAGGATGGCTCGCGCCAGGACGGCGAGGTACCACGCTACGAGCATCTTTATGAGTGCTTTCATGATTACGAAGGATAGTCTGCCCGGTCAGGCGGGATCTCGTAATAATTGATCAGGAAATGTGTGAGCTCCATGAAGGGGTGCGTGAGGGTCTCGGAAGCGTACTGTACCCCTCCCGGCTCCCTCGTGTACAGCAGGATGATGAACCGGGGCTCGTACGCCGGGAAGTACCCGAAGAAGGAGTGGAAGTACTTGCCTTCTGCGTACTTGCCGCCCGGGCCTGCGATCTGCGCGGTACCGGTCTTCGCGGCGACGCTCATCTCCGGGATCTTGACGGTCCCTCCGGCGAGCTTCGCGTCCACCACCTCGACCAGCATGCGCGTCGTGTCTTCCGCTGCCTTCGAGCTGAACACGCGCTCCGGCATGCCCCAGGAAAGCTGCTTCTCGATCCCTGACTCGAGACGCACCTTCGATACCAGGTGCGGCGTGACGATCTGCCCGTCATTCGCGAGCGCGCCAAGCGCCCGGATCATGGCGATAGGCGTCTGCGCGATACCCTGTCCGTAAGACGCGGTCGCGTACTCGATATCGCGCGGACTCGTCTCGATGTTCGCGAGGTCCCCGCGGATCTCGCTCGGCAGGTCGATGCCGGTCTCCGTGTTCATGCCGAGATCCTTGAAGTATCCGCGGAAGCGCTCGTGCCCTACCTGGAGCGCTATATATGCGGCACCCATGTTAAGGGACTGCGAGAGCACTTCCTGCATCGGTGTCCCGCCGCCGCGCGCCTTGAGGTCGTAATTGCAGAACGTCTTGTTGTTGAGCGTGGTACAGCCCGTATCGTTGTAGGTCGAGGTAGGCCCTACAGCACCCGAATCGAGGCCCGCGGCCATGGTAAGCGCCTTCACGATGGAGCCAAACTCGTACCGGTGCTCCACGAGCGGATTCCCGAAGTGCGTCGAGTCCCCATTCTGGAAATCGTTCAGGTTAAAAGACGGCGCGGTATCGAGCGCGATGATGGCGCCGGTCTTGGGGTCCATGATGATGCCGCCGGTCTCGCGGCTCCCGTACTGCGCGTTTATGGAAAGGAGCACCTGATCGAGCTTCTCCTGCACCATCGGCTCGATACTGGTCACGAGGTCGCCCTCGCGCGCGCCGCGGCCGTCCGCGACCGCGTTGTCGATGTTCGCGAAAAGCTCCGCGAAGAAGTTCCCGAACACGCCGGTGGAGCCGCGCGAGAGCACGTCCTCGTAGTAGCGCTCAAGCCCGAAACGTCCCGCGATCGTGTCGTCGTCGTCGAACGCGACGAACCCGATAGACTGCGCGGCGCGGGTCTCGCCCGGGTACGCGCGCCAGCGCTCCCGGGACACAGAAATTCCCTCGAGTCCGAGCGCCTCGATAGCGCGCCCCTCGTCTTCCGGCACGCGCTTGGCGACAACCTCGTACGGGTCCTCCTTGCGCGCGACCGACTGGAAGAACGGCTCCCGCTCGATCGGGAAGATAGCATTGATAGCGACGTACGCGGCTTCCGGATCTTCGACCAGCTTCGGGCTCATCGCAACCGTGAAGCCCGTAACCAGGGTCGCAGCCGAAAGCATACTCCCGTCCTTCCTGGTGAAGTAGATGGAGCCGCGATCAAAGAGCTCCTGGCTCGCGGACATGTACTGGCGTTCGGCCCGCAAACCGAACTCCCCGCCATGCACTACCTGCACGAAATAGAGACGCGTAACAAGAAGGAGCGCGACGGCCGCGAGCCCGAAGGTGAGGAGCCGGAGTCTGAGCCGTATCGCCCTGCGCATACCGCTAGCGGATGGAGACGGTCGGTGCTGCCTGAGTCGTCGCGTAGGTCACGCTCTTCGGCTTCTCGAGTCCTCGGCTTCCCGGGTCCGCCCTATCGATGTCGGAAACCATTGCGTAGAATCGGCCCTCGAGGCGCGCGATGTCCTGCTCGGTCTCATGCACCTCGATCGAAAGGCTTGTCTTCCACGCTGCCATGGAGACCGTGACGGCAACCAGCATAAGGTACGCAGCGACGAGCGCGGCTGCGGTGTATCCGAGATACGGGATGGTCTTGCTAGGCATAAGCGGGGAACGAGGTTAGATTGATGCGTTTCTTAATTTCTTGAGGGCCCGAGACGAACGTGCGGAGCTTCGCGGATCTGGCTCGCGGATTCCGTACGGTCTCTTGGACCGACGGGGCTAAGGGCTTTCTCGTAAGCAGGCTTCCCTTCCCGGCTTCCACCGCCTCGCGGAACAGGGTCTTTACGATCCTGTCTTCGATGCTGTGGAAGGTTATGACCGCAATGCGTCCGCCGGCAGGGACGCGCTCGAGGGCTGCCGCAAGGCCCTCGCGCAGCGCGCCGAGCTCGTCGTTAACCGCGATGCGCAGCGCCTGGAAGGTCTTCGTTGCCGGATGGATGCGGCGATGCCGGTACCAGGACGGGACGCCCTGCTCGATAGCCGCTACGAGGTCGCTCGTCGTCTCAAGCGGCCTGTTCTCACGGGCTGCGACGATCGAGCGCGCGATCGAGCGCGCGAAGCGCTCCTCGCCCAAGGACCACAGCATGTCCGCGAGCGACGCCTCGGAAAGATGGTTCACGAGATCTGCGGCGGTAGTGCCCTGAGCCGGGTCCCCGTAGGTCATGTGAAGCGGCTCATCCGCCTTGAAGGAGAAGCCGCGGCCGCGCGTGAGGTGGAAGCCGCTCCATCCGAGGTCAAAGAGTACCTTGTCCGGCGTCATGCCTGCTTCGTCGAGCATGGTCGCAAGCTCGCGGAAGTTCCCGTGCATGAGGGATACCTTAGGTCGATCCGCTTCTGAGACTTCAGCAACTACCTTGTTTGCGCGCGCGATAGCGTCCTCATCGGCATCGATTCCCATGAGCGCGCCGTTCTTCCCGAGCTTCCCGAGAAGGAGCGCGAAATGCCCTGCGCCGCCCAAGGTCGCATCCACGACAGCGTCCGTTGCCTGTACGTCGAGCACATCGACGGCTTCTTCGAGGAGAACGGTGTCGTGACGGCCTTCCATATGCTATTGGAGCGCCTTAGCGCCGAGAGCTTCAGCGAACGAGTCCGCATCCCGCTCGATATCCTTGGTGTAGCTCTCCCATGCCGCTTCGTCCCAGAGCTCGACACGGTCCGAGACGCCGGCAACCACGCACTTCCCCGAGAGGGTAGCGTAGGACTTCAGGTAATCAGGCACGAGGATGCGGCCGGCGCTGTCGACGTCCGCTTCGGAAGCGCCTGCAAGCATGAGGCGCGCGAACGCACGGCCCGCTGCGGTGCCTGAGGAGTGCGCCGAGAACTTCTGCGCTTCCTTCTTCCAGGCCGCCTTCGGGTATACGAAGAGGCAGTGATCGAGGCCGCGCGTCACGATGACCGATGCGCCGAGCTCCTTACGGAACTTCGCCGGCAAGGAAAGCCGGTTCTTCGCGTCGAGGGTGTGGCGGTATTCTCCGATGAGCATGGAAGTTTCGGCGGAGGATGAAGGGAACCTGTTCCCACTTCATCCCACGTATACACAATTATATGACACTACGCCCCACTTCCCTTCACGTTCCGTACAGGAAGTTGTGTATAACCGGCATTTGGAGCAATCGCGGATTCAAGCTATGCTCATACGGCAATGAATCAAGCGATCTGCAACTTCGTCTTTACCGCCCTCGTCTACGTCGGACTCATTCGTCCGGTCGGGGTTTCGCTTGAGGTTTCTACGAAAAAGTAAACGAAGAAACTTGAAACGAGCCCCCGACCGGAAACGGACGGGGGCTCCTTCGTTACAGGCAAGCGAAGTACAGATCTTTCAACCGGGAACCGCCTAGTTCCCAAAGCAAGAGGAAGCAACCCGTGCATACATTGGCTCGTATCCAACCCATCGTCCTGGTCGGCATGGAGGGTGCCGTGCTGAGTCAGCTCAGCGCAACCATCCGTTCATTCTCGAGCGCTCGGTGGGAGCCGCGCTTCGTGGAGCACGGGAATCCTGTGCCCCACGACGCGATCGTGCTCGTCTCCTGTTCGAGAGACACCCCTATCAAGGGCAACTTTGCCTGTACCCTGCGCAGCGAAGCAGGAGCGCGCGAACAAGACCTCGCCCAGCGCGGCGTCGAGATCGATCCTGGGCTCGCGCATCATCCGCGTCTGGTTCTGGTGAAGCGGGCACGCAGCGATTCAGGGGTCTATTCCGGGAAGCCGCTTGCGCGCTTCACTGATTCCCTGAAGGGTGCGCTTAAGGTTCCCCGGAGAACGAGCAACGGACAGTGGAGGGCCGCTCGCAACGCGGCACGACATCACCGAGACCGGGGCCACTTCGTCGGATCGTGCGGGTACAGTCCCGGCACGGCGCTGTAGAATGCAGCAAACGCAAAAGGCGGCCCTCGGGCCGCCTTTCAGCTATGCAACCTTCTCTACGGTGTAGGTCTGCTTCCCGTTAGGCGTCTCGAAGGTGAAGACGTCCCCCTTCTTCTTGCCCATGAGCGCCGCGCCAAGCGGAGAGACATGCGAGAGCTTGTGTACGCGCATGTCCGCCTCTTCCGAGCCGACGATAGTGTACTCATGCGCCTCGCCTGCCCCGTCCTTCTTGATGGTGACGGTGGAGCCGAATCCTACGACGTCCTTCTTCTTGCCGTCAGTCACGATCTTCGCGCGCTTCACGAGCTCCTCGAGCTTCCTGATGCGCTCTTCGGTAGCGGCCTGAAGCTCACGTGCCTCCTGGTATTCAGCGTTCTCAGAAAGGTCCCCGAGCGAGCGAGCGTACTCGAGGTTCTCCGCGATCTCGGTACGACGGACGGTCTTGAGGTGCTCGAGCTCCTTGATCATCTCGTCGAACTTTTCCTGGCTTACGACAGTCTCCTGCTCGGTCATGGGTGTAATGAATGAAATATGAACGCTGTTGGTTAGGGGTATTGTACGGGACCCCTACCGGGCGTCAATCTATTCGAAATACTCAGGCGCGGTGCGGTGCAGTTCCGAGAGCGCCTGATAGGTAGCGAAGATGCCGCCGATAGCGTTCGTAGACGGACCGCGCTCCATCACTACCACCCACACGTATTTCGGCTTGTCGTACGGGAAGTACCCTACGGACCACGAGTTATAGAACTCGTTGTTAACCCCGAGCTGCGCCGTACCGGTCTTGCCGGCAACCTTCACGAACGGGAGCGCATTCAGTCCGATGGAAGTTCCTTCGGTTGTTCCCATGCGCATGCCCTCCTGCGCGACCCGTATCGCATCTTTGCTAATCTGGATGGTCTGTCCCTGCAAGGGCGCATCTTTGATAAGGGTTGGCTTCACCAGCATGCCGCCGTTCGCAATCGCGGCAACGGCCCGTGCGGCCTCGAGCGGTGTCACCTGCATCGCGTACTGTCCAATCGACGTGTTGTACGTGTCGCCGAGACGCCAAGGGTCCCCGAACTTCTCTTGCTTCCATGCAGGCGTCGGCACGAAGCCGGACGCTTCGCCTGAAAGCTCTATGCCAGTAGGACTCGTGAAGCCGAACGCGTCATACCAGTACTTGAGACGCTCTATGCCGAGCCCTTTCACGTCGCCGTACCCGCCGCCGACCGCGTAGAAGTACACGTCCGAAGACACGGCGATAGCGCGACGCGCATCGACATACCCATGCGCCTTCCAGTCCTTGAAGATCGATGGTCGGGACGGATCGTACGGGTTCGGGATCGAGATGGAGCCGGTCGAGACGATGCCCCAGGACGGCGAGACTACGCCGTCCGAGATCGCTCCTGCCGCTTCCATCGGCTTTATGATGGAGCCTGGCGTGTAGAGACCCGACACCGCACGATCAAGATAGACGCGGCGCGAGTTCGTCTGGTACGACGCGATCACGTCCGAAGGCCCTCCCGAAGAAAGCACGTTCGGATCGTACTCGGGATAGGACACGAGCGCATGCACCTCTCCGGTGTTCACGTCCATGAGGATCGCCGAGCCTCCCATGAACGGGATGCGGTCGGCGAGTTCCGATACTGCGTTCGCGAACGCGCGCTGCGCTCGCGCGTCGATCGCGAGCGTTACCGTCTCGCCCTTGCGCGAAGGCTTCACGGTCCCGGAAGACTGCAAATCGCCATGCGCGTCCTCCTCGACGAGCAACGTGCCGTTCTCTCCTGCCAGGACCGTATCCATCGCTTCTTCCACGCCGTTCAGTCCCTTTATCTCCGTCTCGTAGAAATTGCCGGAAGAATCCTTCTTCGGATACGACACGTACCCGAGGAGATGCGAGAATCCCGGGTATTCGTATACGCGCCGGACGAACCCGTCCTCGCCCTGCTCGTTATATACGAGCGGAGTGCCGTTGCGGTCGACTATGGCACCGCGCTCTGCGAACAGCACTTCAGGACGCAGGCGGTTGCGCTCAGAGCGCTCTGCGTATTCCTTCCCCTTAATGATCTGCAGGTTCGCTGCCTGCGCCATGAGGGCGATGAAGAGAAGGCCCACGACGAGTCCGATCGTCGCGAAGGTGCGCTCCGCTACCGGGCGCTCAAGACGTCCTTCAAGCCTGCTCTGGTCGAACCCTGAGAGGTTCGACGCGTCGAGGAATATGTCGTCAGGGTTGAGCTCAAGCCCGCGCCTAGGTCTCCTGAATCGCCCGAAGATCATTCCCCTATGATACGCGTCTTCACGAAACGCTGCACGAGAAAGCCGATTGCCGTAGCGATAAGTCCGAAGAGCGAGAAATACGGTACGAATGCCGCTCCTGGAACGAAGTACACCAGGTCAGCGACGATGCCGAGCGCGATACCCGAGAGCGGCGTAAGGAGAGAGGCGCCAAAAACAGCAATGAGCGCTACCTGCCACGGGAATATGAAGAGCGCGATAAGCGCGAGGATGATGGACATGACACGCATTACGGCACGAGGGTCACCCATGTGATCGAAAAGGGATTGGCAAGCGGGCGGATATCGACGCGCGAGCGCGGCAGCGAGGGGTCGTTCGCGACCGAGACGACCGTCCCGACCGGACGCGCGCCGGAACCTGCGACGTAGACGAGGTCTCCCGGGACGATGCCTGCTTCGCGCGCCACGACCGCGCTCATCGCTCCTGCGCTTTCGCCTAGTACAGTAACCGGGATGCGCGCTTCCCCGATCCAGCTCTCAGTCTCCTTGCCGGGAGCCGAGTAGAGGACGATGCGTGCTGACCCGCCTGACACGCTCTCAACCGTGCCGAGCGGCATGCCGCCCGGTCCTTCTGCGCGCATTCCGACTGAAACGCCTGCGCGCTCGCCCTGATCCACGATCAGCGTGTCGTACGGGGATACCGGAGGGCGCGCGAGCACGCCCGCGAGCACGCCGCTTCCCGCTTCGGTGCGGTCTCCCAAAAGCCGCTCAAGGTCCGCTACCTGTGCTTCGAGCGTCGCGCTCTTCGCGTAGAGAGCCGCGTTCTCAGACAGGAGACGGTCCCGCTCTTCAAGCAAGGACGGCTTATCCGCGAAGAGTCCGCTCGCGTTCCCGACGCCTGCTGAGAGCGCGGACCCCGTAGCCCAGAACGGGGATGCTAGCGCCACGAGCGCGCCTGGAAGCAATATCCGGAGCATGCCAAATACCAGCACAAGTGCGAGCAGCGCGAGCGCCGCTGGCCCGAGCCACGGGTACGCGCCTACTATGGAATTATGCCTTCGGGAGAATCGCTTCCTCATGCATGAATGCGTCCTGCCACGGACGCGGGTCTTCCGTTACCACGCCCGTGCCGCGCACCACGGCCGTAAGCGGATCGCTCGCGACATGCACCGGCACGCCGAGCATCTTCGCAAGGAGCTCCGGAAGGCCGCGCAGCAAGGCGCCTCCGCCGAACACCGTTACGCCGCGCTCAAGCACGTCCGAAAGAAGCTCCGGGGGCGTCTTCTCGATGACCTCCTTCATCGCTTCCATCAAGGCTTCCATGGACGGCGCGAGCGCCTCGCGCACATGAGAGTCCGTGAGGATGATTTCGCGCGGCAGGCCCGTAGCGAGGTCGCGGCCGCGCACCGCCTTCTCGAGCGATTCTGCGAGCGGGAGCACCGCGCCGACAGCCACCTTCGTGTCTTCGGCGGTCTTCTCGCCGATGGCGAGCTGGAACTCGCTCCTCACGTAGTCGATGATGTTGTCGTTGAACCGGTCGCCCGCTACCTGCGAGCTCTTCCCGGCGACCGAGCCACCGAGCGCGATCACCGCGATGTCGGTGGTGCCGGCGCCGATATCGAGCACCATGGTGCCGACCGCCTCCATGACCGGGAGCTTCGCGCCGATAGCCCCGGCCATAGGCTCTTCGAGTATGAATACTTCGCGCGCGCCAGCCGTCATCGCCGCGTCGCGCACCGCTCTACTCTCAACGTTCGTGACGCCGGTCGGCACGCCCACTACCACACGCGGACCGAAAAGGCGCGAGCGGCCGCCTTGCGCCTTGTTTATGAAATACGCGAGCAGCTCTTCCGTAACCTCAAAATCAGAGATCACGCCGTGCGAGAGAGGACGGACCGCGCGGATATGCGGCGGCGTCTTCCCGAGCATCGCCTTGGCTTCCTTTCCGACCGCGACCAGCTGTCCGGTCTTCTCGTTCACGGTCGCGACCGACGGCTCCGCGATCACGATGCCCCGCCCACGCACGTATACGAGCGTGTTGCCGGTACCGAGGTCGATACCGATATCGGTCGAGAAGAGAGAGTTCCTCGAGAATCGCTGCTTCTTTGCCATACCTATTTAAAGAGTTCCTCCTTGAGGACCATCGATACCTCTCCGGTCCTGCGATTCACCACCTCGAGCTTGCCGCTTGCGAGCGCCTCCTTCCCTACCACGATGCGGTGCGGGAGGCCGATGAGGTCCGCGTCCGCGAACTTCTCTCCTGCGCGCGCGTCGCGATCGTCGTAGAGCACGGTCTTGCCCTCAGACACCAGGTCGGCGTAGAGCTCGTCCGCGATCTTCTGGAGATCCCCGTCGCTTCCTGCGAGCGAGACGAGGTGATACGTGAACGGCGCGACCTCTTCCGGCCATACGAGGCCCTTCTCGTCCGAGAGCGCCTCCGCGATGATGCCCATGAGGCGAGTCGGCCCGATGCCGTAGCTGCCCATCACCACCGGCTTGTTCTCTCCCTTCTCATCCATGAACGTGAGGCCGAGCGGCTCGGAGAACCGGGTGCCGAGACTGAAGATGTTCCCGGCTTCGATGGCCTTCTTCTCTACGAGCTTCTCGCGCGAGAGGCCGAGCGTCGCGAGGTTCTCGTCCGTCATGACTTCCTTGTTAACGGCGAGCCGCTTCTCCTCATCTACATAGATAGTGTCTTCTCCCGCGTCCGACAGCGTCTGGAACTCCTCCGAGAACGCGCTGAAGATGCCGCCGGACGCGAACGTGACGTATGTCTCTGCTCCGATGCCGCAGCGCTGGAAGACCTTCAGGTATGCTTCGCGCGCTTTCGCGAAGAATGCCTGATGCTCCTCCTCGTCCTTCGAGAACGAATAGAGGTCCTTCATGAGGAATTCCTTGCCGCGCATGATGCCTGACTTCGCGCGCAGCTCGTTCCGGAACTTCGTCTGGAACTGGTACGCGTATACCGGGAGGTCGCGGTACGAGGCGATATGCTCGGACATCATCCGCGTGATCGGCTCCTCGTGCGTGATGCCGAGGCCGGTCTCGCCTCCTGATTTGAATTCGGTCTTGAACCAGTTGTCGACCTTCGCGTCGTCCCAGCGGTCGGTCTTCTCCCAGACCTGCTTGTCCTGGAGCGCCGTCATCACGATCTCCTGCCCGCCGATCGCGTTCATCTCTTCGCGGATGATGCGGTTGATGTTGGTAAGGGTCTTGAGGCCGAGCGGCAGGTACGTGTAGACGCCGGCAAGCTCCTTATGCACGAAGCCGGCGCGGATGAGGAGCTGCGCGTTCTTGGCTTCCTCGTCCTTAGGAGCCTCGCGCCTGGTTCTCGTAAAAAGCTGGGATTGCCGCATAGTTCTTTCAGTATACGGTTTCAACTACGCGGGGGGAAGTCATACTTGAAATAATTAATAAGTATTGTACAGTGATTGCGTACACAGGAGTTTGCCAATGCCGATGGTTGCTTATGACTTGCATGTCGCGCGAGTCCGGCATTGCTGCGACTTGTGTGATCAACCGATCTTTCCCGGAGACCAGTATGCAAGGATCGTGTCCTTGCACATACTCGGACGCTATCGGGTCATACGGGTGCGCAAGGAACACCAGAACCCGTATTGCCCGTACGACCCGGAAGAGCTTCCAGAAAAGCAGGAGACGAATCCTGCCCAGCTCGACTTCCCCTTGGCCGCCTAGTGCGGCCTTTCTCTTATCCGACGATCTTGAAGATATCGCTCGCCGTAACCACCAACATGAGGAGGATGAGCGCGAGGAACCCGATGCCGTTAACCGCGTTCGCGAACGTCGGCGGGATCGGGCGGCGAATGATGGATTCGATGATGACGAACAGCAGGCGTCCGCCGTCGAGCGCCGGGATCGGGAGCAGGTTGATGAGCGCAAGATTTATGGATATGAGCGCGGTGATGGTGAGAAGCGATGCGAGCCCGTCCTCTGACGCGTTCCCCACCGCCCCTGCGATACCGACGGGACCTGAGACCTGCGCCAAGTCCGCAGAGAGCGTAAAGATGCTGCCAAAGAACTGCAGGAGCGCGATTCCGGTCTGCTTCGTGAGCTCCCAGGTGAGGACCGCGCCTTCGATAGGCGCCTGCCACCACGGCGTCGCGTGCGTGCCGACAACCGCAAGCCCTACCCCGAGCGCTGCGCGCTCTGGAGCAGACGCGACGACCCCGGCCTCAGGCGTCGCTGTAAGCGTGCGCTGCGCACCGTCCTGACCCTCGACCACGAATGAGAGCTCTCTGCCCGCGCCCTCTTCCGCTACGAACGCAGTGAACGCCGATGCGTCGTTGCCATTAAAGGTCTCGTCGTCCGCTGACGCAGCGAGGATGAGATCTCCCTGCTTGAAGCCTGCTTCGGCCGCCGGAGATTCCGGAAGCACGCTCGCTACCGCAAGGCGCGCATCAGGCACCATGCGCGCTTCCTCTTCGGTGAGCGCGCGAGTAGTGCCCATGCCGAGCGTGACGGTTATGAGGACGTATGCGAACAAGAGATTCATCGCGATGCCAGCAACAAGCACGAGCGCCTGGAGGATGCGCGGCCGTGAAGTGAAGGAACGCGGTGCCGGAGCCTGTCCCTGAACCGGGTCCTCTCCGAATATCTTCACGAAGCCGCCGAACGGGAGCCAGTTAAGGGTGTATTCCGTCTCTCCGATCTTCTTTCCGTATGCCTTTGGGGGGTAGCCGAGCCCGAACTCGTCCACGCGCATGCTTGACCACTTCGCCGCAACGAAGTGTCCGAACTCATGCACGACGATGAGGGCGATGAGGACGAGCGCGAAGATGAGGATAGTCATGTGCTAGATAGAGATCTCAGCTTCCTTCTTCTTGCCGAGCACCTCGAGCGCCGCGTTACCGGCATCGATCTTCTTCTGCACCTCGTCCTTGAAGCGTCCGAGCTCGTCCTTGCTCATGCCGCCTTCCTTCTCGGCAGCATCGAGCGACTTGAGCGCGTCGGTGCGATGCCCGCGGAGCGTGATGCGAGCCTGCTCCACCTTCTCTCCTGCCACCTTCGCGAGCATGCCGCGGCGCTCTGCGGTGAGTTCTGGGAACGTGACGCGGAGCCCCTGATCGTCGGTCGCAAGACCCACGCCCAGATCCGCGTCCTGGATGGCGCGCTCGATGTTCTTCGTGAGCGACTTGTCCCACGGGACGATGCGGAGCGACCGCGCGTCCTCGATGGTGATCGCTGCCATCTGGTTCACGGCCTGACGCGCGCCGTACGCCTCAGGCTTCACGTTGTCGAGGATAGCCGGCGTCGCGCGGCCGGTGCGGATCGTGGAGAGCTCGCGCACGAGCCATTCCTCGGTCTCCTTGATGTTCTTGTCGAGCGGTGAGAAATCGAATGATGCCATAGTGCCTCAAAGTGTAGCACTTCTAGAGTTTCGCGGGCAGTACGAGAAGGAGATGCTCGAAGATGAGCTTCAGAGGCGCGGAGCTCTGGTGCATGATCGGCATGAAGCGGCTGAGGTCGGAGAGCAGGAGGTCGAGCTCCTTGGCGTTCTGTGCTGCAGCCCCCGCACGTGCCGCATGCGCGGCAACCAGAAGCCCTTCGACGATGCGCGCCGCTTCCATGCGCGCGGCCTGCTTCTCGAGGTCCTTGTCGGACTTCGCGCGCGCCAATAGCTTCGTCACGAACTTCTCGCGCTCGGCCTTCGAAGCCACGATGAATGTCTGCGCTTCCGCTGGGACCGTGCGCTTCCCGCCCGGAAGCGGTTGAAGCCTTGAGCGGAGCGTCGGGAGCACGATACCTTCGGTCGGCACGATGAGTACGAGCGTGGTTCCCTCCTGCGGCTCTTCGAACGTCTTCAAGAGCGCGTTCTGCGCCTCGTGATAGATGCGTCCGGTAGCGATCGCGACCAGCTTCTTATCGCCTGCGATCGGCGCCTGGAGCGCGAACCGGTTCACCGCGCGCGCGTCGTCCACGGAGAACAGGCCGTCATAGGAGAAGATCGCGATATCGGGATGTTCGATGCCCTTAAGCGAAAGTTCGCGCGCCGCGTACGCGCGGACGGCCTCGATGCCGTCCTCCTTACCTCCTACGTAGAGATACGCATGATGCGCCATGTCCGTAGTCTACCCCGGTGCTAGACTGGACTCCATACGAGCTAGCCCTTGAGCCTATGAATAGGAATGTCGTTTTAGGGATCGTTGTCGTGATCGCGCTCGCCGTGCTCGGCTGGTGGGTCTTCGCGTTCATGATGCCTGCGTCAGGCACGCCGCTTGATACGGAGGCCGTATCCGAGGACGTGACGAGCCCGAACGCCGAAGAGCCGTTCTCGCTTTCAGGGACCTGGCGCAGCACGCAGGACCCCCGGTTCATTCGCGTCTTCGCTATAGACGGGTCCGTGACCGATTATTACGAAGGCGAAGAGAGCGCCACGGTTATAGGCCGCTGGAACGTGGTCGAGGATGCGAACGCCGAGCAGCCCGAGTTCGCGACGCTCTCCGGCATGCGCACCATAAAGATTGAGTTCCCGGAAGAGGTGCTGTACTTCGCGGTCGTGACGCTCACGGACGAGAAGCTCGAGCTCTCGTACCTCGCGCGCGGCAATACCCTCTCGTTCACGAGGGTCAGGTAGCATAGAAATGAATTGGGACCTGGGCTCGATGAGTCCAGGTCCCTTTTCGGTTCCTGCATGAACTAGAACGTTCGGGAGATCCCGAGCGTCACGCCCTGGTCGTCGCCGGCGCCCCAGTAGCCCTTCAGCTCGAGCGAGAAGCCCGAGTCCCCGAAGATGGGCACGCTCGCCGTGGCGAACCACGGATCGAGCCCGCTCCGGGCGTTGTGCGCCTTGCCGGCCGACAACGACGCGTTCCCGACGATGCCCGAGACGGCCACGCTGTGCGTGGTCTCCTCGAAGCCGCCTTCGAAGTGATCGACCTGGTAGTCGAGCGACACCGATTCGGAGATCGGAATGCTCGCCGTGGCCGTCACGACGTAGATGGGCTCCGTGTCGCGGACGAGATAGGTGCCGGCCGTCAGGGACGCTTCGACGATGCCGAAGGCCTTCGTACCGGTGACAGTGAGATCGAGCTCGTGCGCGAGCTTCGACTCGCCCGCCTGGGCCC
This sequence comes from Minisyncoccota bacterium, assembly GCA_036405415.1. Lineage (GTDB taxonomy): Bacteria > Patescibacteriota > Minisyncoccia > Phycocordibacterales > Phycocordibacteraceae > C7867-001. The sequence goes on along the minus strand of DASWXP010000002.1, from coordinate 62,174 downwards.
ACGCGTTGAACGAGATGCCGTTGCCGACGTCATGGTTCAGTTCCACGTTCGCGACCGCGCCGGGAATGGTCTCGGCCAGGCGCTCGAAGCGGTAGTCGTTCTGCGCAGAGACGGTGACGGTGGTCTGGCCACCGGATCCGGGCATCGCGGTCTGGGCCGCTGCCGGGACGGCGCACACGATGGTCATGCAGGAAGCGAGAAGAACAGCCTTCAGCATCAGGAATTCCTTCCGAATTCAGTGAGTGGGTACTGGATATACTATAGTATATGAATATATGATTGTCAAATAGGCTTGCTGTTGCCTCGGCATTAGGAGAAAGGCCCCGGATTGCTCCGGGGCCTTTCTCTATTTCTTCGAGATGATGCTCTTCCGATACGTATCGAGATGGTTGAGCGCGATGCCGGTGCCGCGCGCCACGCAGTAGTACGCGTCGTCGGCGAGCTTCGCCTGCACGCCGGTGCGGCGGTACACGAGCTCCGGAAGGTGCCGGAGCTGCGACGTTCCCCCCGTAAGGATGATGCCGTTGTCGATGATGTCGGAAGCGAGCTCGGGTGGCGTGTCCTGGAGCACCTTGCGGACGGCGTTCATCATCTCGCGGAGCTCGCGGTTCAGCGCCTGCACCACCTCGTTGGTCTTGAGCTCTATGGTGCGAGGGAGGCCCGACACGAGGTCGCGTCCCTTCACCGTCATGACGAGCTCCTCGGTCACGGGAACCGCAGACCCGATCGTGATCTTGATCTCCTCTGCGGTCTTGTCGCCGATGGAGAGGTTGTACTGCTTCTTCACGTAGTCGATGATCGCGCGGTCGAGCTTGTTGCCTGCGACCTTCACGGACGTGGACGCTACGATGCCGCCGAGCGAAATCACGGCCACGTCGATAGTGCCGCCGCCGATGTCCGCGACCATGCGCCCGAGCGCTTCCTGGATCGGGATGCCTGCGCCGATGGCAGCGAGGATCGGCTCTTTGACGACGTACGCGTCAGACGCTCCCGCCTTCACGGCAGCCTCGATAACGGCGCGCTTCTCGGTAGAGGTCACACCCGCGGGCACCGACACAAGCACGGTCGGCTTAAAGAGGTTGCGGCCGAGCGCCTTCCGGATGAAGTAGCGGAGCATCGCTTCGGTAACGCGGTAGTCCGCGATCACGCCGTCCTTCATCGGGCGGTATGCCTGGATGGAATCCGGGGTGCGCCCCACCATCGCCTTAGCTTCTGCGCCGATAGCGAGCACCTTATTAGTATCGGTCGATACCGCCACCACGGACGGCTCGTTGAGGACTACTCCCTTCCCTGGCACGAACACCAGCACGTTCGTGGTTCCGAGGTCTATCCCGATGCGCGGAGAGAAGAGAGGCATGTGAGACGCATCATACCCTGCTTTTTACAAGCTTCAAAAAAGCCCGGCCAGATTGTTCTGGACGGGCTTTTCAGCGACTTACTGGCGAGGCTGTATGAACAGATACGGGCCCGTTCCCCAGACATCCTTGTAGTGCCGGCACCAGTGAGGTTCGAGTAGCAGCCTATCTTCATAGGCTCTGAACCGCATGACATAAGGACTCAGGTCATGGTCAGGGATGAGTTTCGACACCACAGTTACGCTGCTGTTGTTGTATCGGGCACTCAGGTTCCGGAGAGAATCCTCATGTTGCAGCAAGAGCTGCAGGTAAGCCTCCCCAGGACACAGCCTGAGTCCAAGTGCCACCCCGCGTGCGCAGACCTCATGGTACACAGTAGGTATGTACGATATCCCGAGTTGCTCTGACATGCAGGCTACAATGTCGACCTCACTCTCCTCCTGAGCATTTACGATGTCGCCGGTGCGTACACACTTCAGGAGCCTGTCCTTGTAGCCGCGCTCTCGCAGAATCATCGCGAGCGTCTCGGGATAGTGGCACGTCCCCAGTCGCAGGGTCGCGAACGGTTCGAAAGCATTCATAACCTTCCTCCAAAGAAGAGTCTGCATGGACCTTACGCCTGCCTGGGGTTGCTGTAAAGGCAGATATCAGGAACGTGTCTCGGCTGTTACAATAGCGGCCATGACCCAATCTGGAGAGAACAATTTCGTCGTAGAGGGCGGCCACCCGCTCTCGGGCTCCATTACCACCAACTGCTCCAAAAATGGGGCAGTGTCGATACTCGCCGCGTCCCTCCTGAATAAGGGCACGACCACGCTCCGGAAGGTCCCGAAGATAGAAGAGGTGCACCGCCTCATCGAGGTGCTCCGCTCCATCGGCGTGTCTGTCGAGTGGCAGGGCAAGGACGTGGTTATCACGCCGCCTGAGACGATCGCGCTCGATCAGATTGATCGCGCAGCCGCGGTGCGCACACGCTCCATCCTTATGTTCATTGGTTCTCTCGTGCACCACTTCACTTCTTTCGAGATCCCACAATCTGGGGGCTGCACCTTAGGCCTGCGTTCCGTGCGCTCGCATCTCTGGGCGCTCGAGAAGTTCGGCATCGCGATCGAGACGCTTACCGACCACTATCAGGTCTCGCATGACGGCCTCTCGCCTGCGGAGATCGTGCTCTACGAATCGAGCGATACCGCGACTATTAATGCGCTCCTTGCGGCTTCCCGCATCGAGGGCACTACCGTTATCAAGTACGCGAGCGCAAACTACCAGGTGCAGGAAGTGTGCGGGTTCCTTAGGGAGCTCGGCGTGACGATCGAAGGGCTCGGTACGACCACCCTTACCGTGACCGGCGTCGGGGAGATCCGGAAAGACGTGTCCTACGCGATCGGCGAGGACCCGATCGATGCGATGTTCTTCATCGCACTCGCCGCGACCACGAACTCGGCACTCACCATCCGCAACGCGCCGATCGAGTTCCTTGAGGTAGAGCTCGAAGTGCTCGCAAAGATGGGGCTCAATTTCTCCCTTACAGATCACGCTCTTTCAGACAACGGCATCACGAAACTTGCCGACATCCATATCGAGCCTTCAGAGCTCACGGCGTTCCCGGAGAAGATCCATGCACGCCCGTACCCGGGCCTCAACATCGATAACCTGCCGTTCTTCGCGGTTATCGCCATGAAGGCCGAGGGCGAGACCTTGATCCATGACTGGGTGTACGAGAAGCGCGCCATCTACTACACCGAGCTCGACCGTCTTGGCGCGAACACGCTTCTCCTCGATCCGCACCGCATCCAGCTCCATGGCCCGGTACACTTGCGCGGCGCCGAGATCGTGGCGCCTCCAGCGCTCCGTCCCGCAACCATCCTCCTCATCGGCATGCTCGCAGCAGACGGGCGCTCGACGCTTAGGAACGTCTATAGCATCAATCGCGGATACGAGGACTTGGTAAATCGCCTCCAGTCTATCGGTGCCCGGATAGAGCACGCGTAGCCCTGTTTGCTACACTGTCGCCATGAAGAGCATCGGCGACATCCTCCCTAAGGATTTCGGCGACCAGAAGCCGAGCAGGAAGACCGAGCGCGGCGAACTGATGCGCTTTTTTGTGCGGCACCTCAACTACTCGCGCGCTGAGGACGGACTCCCGAAACTCACCATGGCGCGCATGGGCCGCATCCTCGAGGGCATTCCTACGGACGACCTCTATTACTTGAAGACCGTATGCAGCCGCGCGAAGAATTTCAGCAAGAAGTTCTGGTGGGAGATAGACCCGGAAAAGCATAAGGAGCCGGACAGGCCGTTCTAGGGACTGATTGACAGAGTTCCTATTTCTGATATAAAAACCTCGCGCCTCGGAGCCTGTCTCCCCCGCGCTCAAGCGTTGCCCGCTTGGCGTTCCCGAGGGACCTACCAGTGACTTGTGCATGATATGAGCAACTGGAAGGTTTCTCGGGACGCATCTGATCTTTACGAACACTAATGAGAGGCCGGCACAATGACCGGTTTCTCTAGGAAGATGTTGCTCTACGGCAGTGAGCGACGAAGCGGAATTTTTGCCTGACGATGCGTCGTCACCCAACCCCTGGAAGGCATGCGTATCCGCAGTCCGGCGCCTCGTTGCGCGGCATCTTTCGAAACGCCGGTCTTGCCTTCACCCCAAGACCGGCGTTTTTCGTTTTTGTGCTATATAGTCCCTATATGACGCCAATCGTCCAAGACGGCGAGCCGGTTCTCCGCAAGATAGCGGAGCCGGTCCGAGAGGAACTCTTCGGTACCGAGGAGCTTTCGAAGATACTCAAGGATATGGAAGAGTCCTTGGACGCACAGCCGGACGGCGTTGCGCTCGCGGCTCCGCAGATCGGCATCTCGCTGCGCATCTTCATCGTCCGCAACGACCGCATCGTGCCCCCCGGCGACCTACCATTTCCTCCGGACGTAGGCGTATACATCAACCCCGAGTTCGCGAAGAGCTCGAAGCGGCGCGTCTCCATGGACGAAGGGTGCCTCTCGGTCCGCGGCATCTACGGCAAGACCATGCGGCATGACCGTGCGACCGTGCGCGCCCGCGCGTTCGACGGCTCCACGTTTGAGCGCGGCGGAGGCGGCATCCTCGCGCAGATATTCCAACATGAGACCGATCACTTGAACGGCATCCTCTTCATAGACCACGCAGAAGACATGGTAGAGGTGCGTCGCGAAGAATCCCATGACGCATAAGCCCTTCCTTTTCTTCGGTACTCCCTACGTCGCGCGCGACACGCTCGCGTTCCTCCTTCTGAAAGGGTACCGCCCGGAAGCGGTCATAACGAGTCCGGACGCGCCCAAGGGCCGCGGCCATGTGCTCACGCCCTGCGACACGAAAGCGTACGCGCTTGAGCAAGGACTCGAGGTGCTTACCCCGGAGCGCATCGACGACGCGTTCATCGATTCCCTTTCTGCGTACGATGCTGCGTACGCGATCGTGGTTGCATACGGGAAGATACTCCCCGAGAAGCTCATAGATTCCTTCCCGCTTGGCGTCCTCAATGTCCATTACTCGCTCCTGCCGAAGTATCGCGGCGCCTCGCCGGTAGAGGCCGCGCTGCTGAACGGCGACACTAAGACTGGAGTCTCCATCCAGAGAATGGTGTACGAGCTCGATGCGGGCGACGTGCTTGCCACGAAGACGCTTTCTATACAACCCGAGGAGACAACGCGCGAGCTCAGGCCCCGCCTCATCGCGCTCGGTTACGAGCTTCTCGTAGAGATCCTTCCTGCCTTCGAATCAGGAGCGCTTCCGGGCGTCCCTCAGCACCATGCGCACGCGACGCATACGCGGAAGATAAAGAAGGAAGCCGGAGAGCTTTCCCTTTTGGGTGACAGTGCCGAGAACTGGAGCAAGTATCGCGCGTATGCAGAATCTCCGGGTACGTACTTCTTCATGGAGAAGGACGGTGTGCGCATGCGCGTGAAGGTGCGCTCAGCGAAACTCGAAAGCGGCACGTTCGTGCCGCTCCGAGTGGTGCCTGAAGGAAAGCCTGAGACCGACTACGCGAACCTCCTCGCGCAGGGTTTTATCCCTGGAAGCCGCGCATAAGCGACTTGATCACGCCGCCGCCTTTCCTGACGAGGCTCTGCTGGCGCTTGCGCGCGGTCTTGATCTCGCTTGCGAGCTCGGCCACGGCCTTGTCGATCGCCTTCTCGATGCTCTCTTCTACCGCTTTGGCGTAAAAGCGGTTTCCGTCCGCATCGAGATTGATGTCAGTCCTCCAGAACTTGCCGTTCTGGTGCGCCTCGCTCTCCTTCCCGAGGTCTATGTACGCTCTCGCGTATTCGCGATCCCTTCCGAGGTATTTCCCCAGCGCTTCCACCTTCCTGCGCGCGAGCGCGGTTATGCGGCTAGGAAGCTCATAATTCGTACCTTTGAAGTGGATCTGCATAGGAATCTCGGAGTTAGAGAACCTGGTATCCCTCTACTTTACGGACCGTCAGTAAAGGTCGCATGAAGGTAGTCGACGATGGCGTCTGATTCGTACATAGCGACGCCGCGTTCCTCGTCCACGAGATACGGCGTCTGGAGCTCTCCGCCCTTCTGGAGGAGCTCTTCCTTGAAGGCTTCGTCCTTGATGTTCCGCTCCTCGAGCTCTACGCCGATAAGAGAGGCTTCGATGAGGACCTTCGCGCTAAACGGGCAGCCGCTCTTAACATAGAGGATCATGCTTCCAGTATACCAAGCCCTCTGTTGCCGAATCGGGGATTTTCGCTACTATGTGCCTTAGCCCTCCCCCGGAGGGCAGCTACCATTCCGCGGTAGCTCAGCGGTAGAGCGGTCGACTGTTAATCGATTGGTCGCAGGTTCGAATCCTGCCCGCGGAGCAAAATAAAAGAGACCCTGCAAGGGTCTCTTTTGCTTTTAGCGAGCGCCTTTCCCTCCTCTCGCCTTGTTCGAGGTAGGCGCTCCGCCCTTCTGTGCGACGCGCCCTGCCTTCCCTGATTCCTTGCGCTTCGCTTCTTCTCGCAGCTGCGTTCCGGTCCGCGGGTATCCTTGTGCGTTGTTCATATGCGCTCATGAAAGCGCATGGGTGCTGTAGCGCGCATGAACGCTACGGCAATGCCTGCGCGTCCTCGATATCGAATTCCCCTATCCTCGTGCGCCTCAGGTTTCCGAGTGTCGCAGGATGCCCGAGCCTTCTCCCGAGCTCTTCTGCGAGCGAGCGGATATACGTGCCGCTTCCTACATCGAATGTAATAAATGCATGCGTCCTGTCTCCGTGCGTTTCGATACGATCTAGCACGGCGCTCCGAACCTCCATGGCGCGAATGGGCGTCTCCACCATCTCGCCTCTGCGCGCACGCACATAGAGCGGCTTCCCGTCTCTCTTGAGCGCAGAGAACGCGGGCACCGGGAGCTCGATGATGCCTTCCATGTCTGAGAGCGCCTTTCGCACCAGGTCTTCAGAGATGTTTCTTGCTACCGATTCTTCCAGGATCGTTCCTTCCATGTCTCCCGTGCTCCTCCTTTCTCCGAGCACGATCTCTGCCTCATACGTCTTCGGGAGCTTGATGAGTTCCGCAAGCTTCTTGGTTCCCTTCTCGACGCCCACGAGCATGAGACCGGACGCGAGCGGATCAAGCGTGCCCGCATGCCCCATCTTGCGCGTATTGAGCGCTTTCCGTAGGCGCGCGATTACGCCGAAGGAGGTGATGCCTTTAGGCTTGTCTACGAGCAGCAGTTCGGGATGCATGGAGGTACTCTATCAGAGCCTATTCATGTAGACTTCATGAATAAAAGCGGATAGTGCCCGCCATGACCAAGACTTCGATGATTTCCTTCCTCCTTCGCGCGGTACGTCGCCATTGGAAGATCGGTCTCCTCCTCTTTTTCCTATACCTCGGCGCGCTCTGGGTTTCATCGATGTTCCTGCCGAACATAGCCATCCTCTTCCCTGCATCCGCGATCGCCGTATCAGTACTCTTCTTCGCGGGCGCGCGCATCTGGCCCGTGGTGTACATCGCATCACTGATCAGCAACTTCGTGCTCGGGTCTCCGCTCGTGTACCTCCTTATCATGCCATTCGCCCAGGCGCTTCAGGCCGGGTTCGGCGCGACCATCCTCAGGCGTGCCGGCGTCGACCCCTTATTCAGGCGCACGCGCGACATCTTGATCACGCTCGCCGCAGCCATGATCTCGTCGGTGGTAGTGCCGACTTTCGGCGTCTTTACGCGCTGGCTCAATACTTTCGTTACGGGCGAGCCGTTCGGGAGCCTGTCCTGGCTCTACTGGTATACGGGCACGGTGTTCTGCTTCGTGGTTATCGTCCCGTTCATCTTGCGCTGGTTCGCGAAGCCGCGGTTCGCGCGATCCCTCCCTGAGACGCTCGAGACGCTCATCGTTTTCGGCGGGCTTCTTAGCGTATGCTACGCGATATTCATCGCGGATATCACCGCCATCGGTCCGTTCCCGCTCGTCTACACCCTTTTCATCCCGCTCTTCTGGATAGCGCTCCGTCTTCGTCCGCGCTTCACCACGCTCGCGCTCATCCTGGTCGCGCTCGCGGCGCTTTCAAGCCTCTATATAACGCCGGATCCGCAGCCACTTAACGATCGCATCTTCCAGGTGGAAACGTTCATGATCGTGCTCTCAGGCATCTTCCTCATCATCTCTTCGCTCCAGGAAGACCGCCGCATCGCCACACGGCTCATCCGCTCGCAGATGGCGACCTTGGAGAACGCGGTCTCGCGCATCTCGTCCGAGTCCCGCGCGAAGAACGACTTCATCGCCATCCTCGCGCACGAGCTCCGGAATCCGCTTGCGCCTGTCGTAAGCGCGATCGAGCTCATGAAGGAGACGCGCGCCAAGGATCACGAGGACCAGGAGACGCTCATCATGATGGAGGAGCGCATGCAGACCGTGCGCCATCTGCTCGATGACCTCCTCGATATCTCCCGCATCTCCGAGGGCAAGCTCTCTCTCAAGAAGGAGCCTACGGAACTGAACGCGATTCTGCGCAGGGCGATTGTCTCAACCGAGACCTACATCGAGGACCGGCACCAGACCGTCTCGATCCGAGCCCCCAAAGAAGCGCTCTACGTGATGGGAGATCCGGTGCGCCTCGAGCAGGTGTTCACGAACCTCATAACGAACGCCTCGAAGTATTCAGACCCCGGGGACCCGATCGATATTACGCTGCGCAAGGACGGCGACTCTGCCGAGATAACGGTGAAGGATACGGGGATCGGCATCCCTCCGGAGATGCTCGATACGATATTCCTCCCCTTCCAGCAGATCGAGCAGGGCTCGCGCACCCGCAAGGGGCTCGGTATCGGGCTCGCGCTCGTGCATAACTTCGTCACCGCGCACGAAGGTTCCATCAGCGTCCTGAGCGACGGCGCAGGGCTCGGCAGCCGGTTCGTGGTGCGCCTTCCGCTTACCGAGCATGCGGCGGGTACGGCCGACCGAACCGAGACCAGCATCAAGGCTGCGGCGCGAGACTCCGGGCCTTCGGTGCTCGTCGTCGATGATAATGACGCGGCAGCCTGGGGCATCGGGAAGCTTCTGTCGCTGCGCGGCGCGCGCGTCGCCTACGCGTATGACGCGGGACAGGCCATCGAACAGGCGCTCAACGAGCGTCCTGACATAGCGCTGCTTGATCTCGGGCTTCCGGACCGCGACGGCTATTCGGTAGCTGAGACCCTGCGCGCGCAAGGCTACACAGGCCGCCTCATCGCCCTCACGGGATTCAGCACGGACGACGTGAAGGCCCGCGGAAAAGCGGCCGGATTCGACGGGTTCCTCGTGAAGCCTGCTGGGCTCGCCGAGCTTATGGAAGCGATCCCTGAGATCGCGTAGAGCTTGATTTCCCTTATTTTTTGAGGTATAGTCAACCCGGACCTTAGCAAGAGGAGGCGTCCATGGGCGAGAAGCTCACCTTCGACCCCTCCTCGTCGTTTGAGGAGATGGTCGCATTCATAGCGCACGGGAGAGGAATCGACCTTGCTGCATTCAACACGAGCCCGAAAGGCTTGCGTGATCTCTACAAGGAAGTGACGCGACGCGAGATAGTGCTCGTCCGCGACACGGACGGATTCATCAAGCGGATCGTCACGAACGTGAAGATCGTGATTGTCGACCCTGCACGGGGCCGGAGCTGGGTCGAGGTCGCGCGCAGTTATCCGAACGGAACCATCGTCACGAAGGAGCAGGAATACGCCATCCGCGAGACGTGCAAGTATCAGGAGGAACCTTTCAACGCCGCGGTTCGCGGCCTCGCGAAAGAACTCGGATATCACTTCGGTGTCTCTGAGCCTTCAGCAGTCCTGGTGCCGCTCCCCATCGGGAGAAAGAACCCGGACTACCCTTCGTCCGTCTATCCTGGAATCATCACTTCGGCGACGTCACACTGGTACGAGCTGACCATTACAGAGTTCATGGCTGAGGATATGTACCGGGTTCGGAAAGATGACGAGGACAGCGATGGCGACCCTAACGCGTGGGTCGAGATCCACATCGTCGCGATCGATCACACATAGCGGCCGCCTTTCTTGGGCGGCCGCTATTCCCTTAGGTATACTGGCCCATATGAACCGCACCTTCACCATCCTCATCGGCATCGTCTTTCTTATAGGCGTGCTGGGCTTCCTCTATTTCCTAACCCCGAACCAGCCGACTCCGGCCCCAGAGGCTCAGACCGAAGCTAGCGCATACACTAGCGACGCGCACGGGTTCTCCCTCTCCTATCCGGAGAACCTTTCCATCCTCGAATACACGGATGACATGGCGTCCATAGGTACCCCTATCGAAGGCGGCATCGACAGCGTCGCTGACGTGCGCGCGATGGTGCTCGTTGGGGAGCCTGGTGAGTCACTTCAAGACACCGCAGCCAGAGAGCTCGCGAACCTCTGCGCCGCGGACGGCCCGACCGGCTCGTTCTCCTGCACCGGCGTGAAGAGCGCCGTGCCGTTCGTGACGAATTCTGGCATGCCAGGGTTCGAGATCTACCTCACCGGTGCGCTCACAGAACTCCCTTCCGGAACCGTTACCGAAGTCGATCGCGGACCGTTCTACGCGTTCGTGCTCGAGACCGGCGCGACCGCAACCAAGGTCCTCATCGTACACGCGCCGCTCAACAAGAGCGTAGAGGAATCTGATGCGGATGCTATTCGCGCAATCGCAAAGACGGTTTCTCGATAATGAAGGCTTCAGCCACGCTTCATGAATGCTAGGGCATGATGCATCCCATGAACAAGCAGACCACCTATCTCCTTATCGGCCTTGGCGCTATCATCGGCCTTTTCGCCGGCCTAGCCATCGCGCATATGAACCAGCGCCACGAGGACTTCGAGCGCTACATCGAGGCGCGCGAAGCGGCTCCTGACAAGGAAGCGTTCGATAGGAACTTTGACGCCATGGCGCGCTGGCTCGAGGAATACAAGCAGCAGCACCCGGGAGCGACTGATGCGGACGCGCAGAAAGCCTTCGAGGACGCCTGGCGCAGCCGCTAACGAAAAACGCCCCGGACAGCTCCGGGGCGTTTTTCTATACCTGCGACTCGAGCTTCTGCGCCGCTTCGGGCGTAGTTACGGCCCGGCTCATCGAGAGGAGCTTCACGATGCCGAAGGCGACGAGCCAGTACACCGCCATAGCGAGCAGCGTGGTCCATTCGAAGACGCTGCCAGATACTACGGTGGAGCCGAATACCGCGGAGAACGGATAGGTGAACGGGAACGAAAGCCCGTAGATGAAGGATGAGAATCCTGCGTCCGGGTTCGCGCCGAGAAGACGGAGCACGAAGCGGAACGCGAGCAGCGCCTCGATCACGCCGAGCACGTACCAGACGATCTGGGTGCCGCGATAGAGGGGCTTAGTGGATGGAGCGACGTACGGATGCATAGGTGCGGGTTATTGAATACTGCTACAGCGTGACACTTCGCTACTGAAGACATCATGAATGCGGTACGATAGGGGCAATGGCGCAGCTATCCTTGTACTATCCGATCCGTCCGCATGCCGTATCGCGCGCATGGGGCGCGATCGGCTCCAAGAAGCACAACGGGATCGATATAGAGATCACGGAGAACCATGAGATACGCTCCCCTATCGAGGGGATCGTGACGTTCTCAGGACATCACAAAGGCAGCGCCGGCGTATTCCTCTCGATCGTGTCCGCTACCCCCTCGGATTTCCCGGACGGGAAGCGCGCCTACGCAGAACTCACGTTCCTGCACCTCTCCGCGACCCTCGTCGAAGACGGCGCGCGCGTATCGGTTGGCACGCCGATCGCGCGCAGCGAGAGCGGCCACGTGCACCTCGCGCCTAAGCGCGTCCGCAAGGGACTCTTCGGGTTCCGGGACCTCGATCGCAACGACGCGGACAATACGTTCGATCCGGATCCGTACTGGAACGGGCGCTACACCTAAGCGGCGGCCGCGAGCGCGAGCGCGAACGAGCCGACCGGACGCTTCGCGAACCATGAGAGCGCGAGGCGTGCACGGCGAACGATGCCGCGGATAATGCGCGGGGTCTTATACTCGGGCATTCCGCCGGCTTCGGCTGGGATGCCTGGGATGAGGAGCGGGCTCGTGTTGCGCGGGTCTCCGTTGTAGTTCACGACGATCTCCTCTCCGGGAGCGATATCGCGGATCGCATGGAAATCCATCCGATTGTCCTCCAAGTGCTTCTCGAAGCGCGCGTTTGGCGAGAAGGAATGGTTGTATACCGCGCCCCACCCGAGGCATACGGCCGCATGATCCCGCTTCTCTCCCCAGAGGAAGTAGTAGTTCACGAGGCCCGTCTTCCTGAGGCGATCGCGGTCCTTCCGGTCTTCGAGCGCCACGACCGGGCACGCCTCAATGAGCTCGCCTTCCGTGATGGTCTCCTTTGCGAATACCCCGCGCCCGGCTCCCGCGATCGAAGAATCAGCGATATAGACCTTAGAAGGAGCGTCGAGCGTCGTCATGCTACGTGCTGTAGAGGTGCTTCTTCGCGTTACAGCGGCACGGCACGCAGTGCTCGAGGCAGTACTCCTCGCCGTAGTCGTACGTGAGCTCGTCCCCTTCCTTGATGTTCTTGATAGCCATCACGAACACGCGGCCCTTGCTTATCTCCGTCTCGCAGTTAGGCTCGCAGGAGTGGTTGATGTAGCCCGCCTTATTGATCTTCGGCTTCCCGTCTATCGTGCGCTTCTTTGATATCTCGAAAAGGTACTTGCTCTTGCTCGTGGTGGATTCCTCTTCGGAGAGCTCGCGGCCGACGTACTCGATGACGCAGGAACCTTTCTTGATAGGCGCGCCCGCGAAGAGCCCGAGTCCCGCGCTCGATCGCTTCACGTGAAGCGGCACGGCAATCGGGGTGAATTTGGAAGAAGGCATAGTTTCCCCATACTACGGCCCCAGCGGGCACCCGCGCAAGCGGTTTGCGCGTTCAACCTAAAGCGCGCATGATAGAGGCATGGAAAGCGGCATGCGGATCCTCATCGTTGACGACAACCGCGCGGCAGCGGACGCGCTCGCAAAGCTCCTTACGCTGCGCGGCCACACCGTGAAGACGGCGTATTCGGGAGAATCCGCTATCCGCGAAGCTCCCTTGTTCCAGCCGAAAGCCATCATCCTCGATATCGGGCTCCCGGATATCGAAGGCTATGACGTGGCGCGCGCCATCCGGACGGATGAGTCCGTGAAGGCGTCGCTTATCGCGCTTACGGGATACGGCCAAGAATCGGACCTCCGGAAAGCTGAGAAGGCCGGGTTCTCGCATCATCTCGTGAAGCCTGCGGGCCTCAAGGAGATAGAGGCGGTGCTCGCGGAGATTGCATAGCGTATGCGGGTCCGGGTACTCGCCGGAGTCTCTGTAGCGCTTGGGATCCTTTCCCTATCGCTCGGGGTCTGGGCGCTCTCGTTGTCCAGAGAGCTTTCTGCGCTCCGCGCGTCGTTCGCCGCTGCCCAGCAGGAGCACGCTTCCGAGCTTGCCGCGCTCTCCGAGGAGCTTCGTGCGAAGGTGCAGGAGGGTACGCTCCTCAAGGAAGCGCTCGAGCGCGAGCAGCAGAAAGCAGGGACTCTTAAGGACGATCTCGATGACGCGAAGGACACGGTGAAGACGCTCACGAAGCAGGTGTCCATGGACCCTGAGCTGCTTGTGAAGTACTCGAAGGTCTATTTCCTGAACGAGAATTATGCGCCGCCGTCGCTCTCTACGATTCCGGAAGAGTTCGGGTTCGAGAGCGGCAGGACCTACGAAGTGCACGAGGGCATGCTTCCCTTCCTCGAGGACCTGCTCAAGGACGCGAAGGAAGAAGGCTTGTCGCTAAAGGTAGCGTCCGGATACCGCTCTTTCGATGCGCAGGCATCGCTCAAGGCCGGATACAAGGTCCGCTACGGCTCAGGAGCGAACGCCTTCTCAGCGGACCAGGGATATTCAGAGCATCAGCTTGGCACCACGGTTGATTTCACGACGCCTGCGATCGGCGGTATGTTCGTAGGGTTCGACCGCACGAAAGAGTTCGAATGGCTTGAGAGCCGGGCATGGCGCTACGGGTTCATACTCTCCTATCCGAAGAACAACGGATACTACCAATACGAGCCTTGGCACTGGCGGTTCGTTGGCAAGGACCTGGCCGAGCGGCTCCACGACGACAAGAAAGCGTTCTACGAGCTCGACCAGCGGGTCATAGACGGGTATTTGGGAGAGCTTTTTGATTAGCGGTATACTTGCACTCATGAGCGAACGACTACCAAAGCCAATTCCAGCAAACGAAAGTTACGAACCTGTTCCCGATGCTGTCATTACACCTGCGAAACAAGAGACGAAAATCGTCTTCGATGGTCTTGAAATCAATGGTGCCAAGCTTTCTGACATGCTTGTAGTGCTTGGCACGATCGCAGAAGAAACCCCCTCCCGTATCTCCCCAGAACTGGTTACGGATATGAAAGAGCAGCTTAGCCAGATGGGAAAGCGAGACATCATAGTCATGCTCAATAATGGCAATTCTACCCAGTGGAGAGTGCAACCGCATCTCTATCAGGCATTGTTTGAATTGTTGCGCGAACCCCGAGTAACTGAAGGAAACTAAAAGAAAAACCCCGCTCTCGCGGGGCTTTTCTTTTCGCTACTTGAGGACGCTCCAGAGCTTCGGATCGGATCCGCCGTCTATCTTGAAGATAGCGATGCCGGCGAGACCCTCCCGCTTCGCGAGGTCCACCTTCTGCTTGATAGCGACCGAGTCGCTCCAGGTCACGTACGTAACCGGTGCCTGGCGGCCCTCCTTCTTCGCGAGGACGAGCGCGCCTGCGGCGGCTGCGTTTGCGCTGGAGGTTCCCTTCGGCGCAAGGCGGACGAGCTCAGCCTGTGATGGCAGCGATGACGGCTGGTCCTTAGGGACGTAGCTGAAGGAAAGCTCTCCTGCCGAGTTTCGCTCCGGCGTTATCTTGAGCTTCTTTGCGAGGTCGGTGGCGTACTTCGGGTTGAACGCTTCCATCTTGATGTAGCCGTACCCGTTGCCGTTCGTGTTCGGCATGAGCTGGTATATGTAGCCGTAGGTAGCGACGCCGAGCGTCATCTTGCGTTTGTCGATATCAGCCCCCATGTAATCGACCACCTTCTTCACCCATGCGACGTCCGCAACCGGCGCGTACACGTCGTTCTTCGCGCGGGCCTTCGCGTTCAATTCCACGTCCGCGGTCTGCTGGTCGTAGGTCATGATGCGCACGCGGTCGCAGACCTTGTTGATCTCAGGAAGATCGTTCGCGTACTCGATGTTTGCCGGAGGCGTACCGGAGAAGCGCGCCGAGAGCGGCATGCGGGCCTCGATCGTACAGTCGAGCTGCTTCCTGCCGAGCGCGTCTTTCAGCTCACGAAGGAACGCGGAGAAGTGCGTCCGGGTCTCCGCCTTCTTGCCCTCGTAGTCGATATCGATGCCATCAAAATCATGCTTCTCGACAAGGTCAGCGATAGCCTCCACATGCGCTGCACGGGTAGCAGGGTTCGAGAGGACAGTATGGATGTTGTCCGTATCGCTCCACATGACGGTCGGGATCACGAGCACGTCCTTCTTCTCTGCGTCCCGGATGAGGCGCTGCCAATCCTTGCCTTCGATCTTGAGGGTGTCTGCGATGCTTCCATCCGCCCTAACGCTGAACGCGAATGGGTTCACCTCCGTCATCTTCGCGAGGTTCTTCTTCGCGTCCTTGGTGCCCGCTTCCGTTCTCCAGTACGGGATCCAGCCGGATACTTCTATGGATGACGCTGCGTGCGCCTGGGGCGCAGATGAGAATGCGAGCGTCGCGAGAAGCGCGCTTGCGAGGAAAGTTTTTGTCGTGATGTTCATACTGGTGTTCAGTATAGCAAACGCATGAAAGCCCGGGCTCTTACGAGCGCCGGGCCTTCATGAAGGAGTGCTTTCCTTTATACCTTACCGTACCGCGTAGGTCGGCTCTGCGAACATGGCAGCAAGCTCAGCCTGGGTAGTCGGAGGGTTCGACATGTCGACCTTTCCAACAACCGTAGCCGTGACCTGGCCACAGACACCGAGCGCCACTGCCGGGTTGACCGCGCGTCCCTCGACGACGACCTTGTCGGTCGGATCGAGAAGCACGTCGATCTTGTGGGTCCAGCGCTCATGCATGGTATCCGCGATGATGCGGTACCCGATGAGATGCTCGACTTCCGAGAACCGGCAGGACGGGGTGTCCTTCGCACTACGCTCCAGACGGATCACCGTGCCGAACGGGAGTTCGGCCGCCATGTCGCGCGAGCGTGCTGCGACGACATCCGTGTGCGTATACATGCCGCTGGCCGTGACGAATGGGTTACTATCCGTCTGACCTGGAACAGCATTATACGCGGTCATGCTCACCGTGTAGGTGTAGGCCGCCTCCTTAGAGGTGGCCAGGCGTTTGGAAGGCTCTTCAGCCTCCTGCGAGACCGCCACCGGCGCAGAGACCGTCTCTGCGTATGCCGGGGCGCCTGCGCTGCCCGGTGAGAACAAGAAGCCCATAAGGGCTACTACTGCGATAACTGGCATAAATGAAAGGCCGCCCTTTCGGACGGCCTGACAAGGCCCATAGTAGCCCATTTGACATCCTCTGTCAAGCGTTGGAAAGCAATTTCTTCATGTTCAGGAAGGGTTCATTTCAGGCTCGTCAAGACCCCCAGAAGGGTTGAAAAACCGCCTATTTGCTGTATTATAAGCCCATGAGCGAACACAAAAGGAAGGTTCGGAAGCTCTGGTTCCGCGCCAAGGAATACGGCTGGGGCTGGTTCCCTATCTCCTGGCAAGGATGGGCCGTGACCGTGCTTTTCGCTCTCCTGTTCACCGTTTCCTTCCTCGTATTCTTCGGGTGGATCGGTGCTGCCGCAGAGGCTAAGGTCGGCTTCCGCGATATCGCCTTCGGGGTCCTCGAGTTCCTGGCGGTTATCGCCCTCCTGTCCTATTCCCTCTTCAGGATCTGCACGAAATGGGGCGAGGAGCCGAAGTGGCGTTGGGGTAAGAAGTGAATGCAGTTAGGAACGCGGTCCTCTTGTAAGGAACGATATGTCCTTAGGCCAAGAGACCACATTCTCAAAGGTAAACAGGTTGTCTTCCTTGCCTTGAAGTAGCTTCCTCACCTCTACAATAATCTGCTCGGTACTCTTTGAATCATCTAGGTTCTGGAACTTCTTCATTACTTCGGTAAGCAAGGTTTCGTCCTCCAGATATAGAATCAACTCATAGGATAGACGCGTGAGTTCTTCATAGTAATCGACGAGCTCTCTTTCAGAGAGCCATTTCTCCTCTGCTCCTCTGTATTTAATCCATCTCGCAAACGCATAAGCAAGCTGCTCTGACTTTTGCCTCCTTGCAAGCTGATGTTGGTACTCTAGGAATTTCTTATCATATGCGTGCTTGATCGAAGTCTCGATCTTGCCCTTCACCCATGTAGCGGCCAGAAATTGTATGGCTGAGAATGTGGCGATAATGATGAGGTAGTCCACGATATTCATAAGTTTCTTTGTGTTAGGAAAAAGGCCGCATGCGCGGCCTTTTCTTTACCAGTTCAACTGCCCGCCAACCTTGTATTCGGTCACGCGGGTCTCGAAGAAGTTCTTCTCCTTGTTGAGGTCAACAGCCTCGCTCATCCAGGTGAACGGGTTCTCCACGTTGTACTGCTTCGGGAGCCCTACGGACTGGAGACGGCGGTCCGCGATGTGCTCGATGTACTGCTTGAAGCCCTGCGCGTTCATGCCGAAGATGCCCTTCGGGAAGACTTCGGTCGCGAACGTGTACTCAAGGACAACCGCGCGCTTGATGAGGTCGATCACGTGCGCCTGGAACTCAGGGCTCCATAGCTCCGGCTGCTCCTCCTTGATCGTATTGATGAGGTTGATGCCGAAGTTGAGGTGCTGCGACTCGTCACGCATGATGTACTGGATCTGCTCTGCCGCGCCCGTGAGCTTGTTCTGGCGCTGGAAGCCGAACATAACCGCGAACGACGAGTAGAAGAAGATGCCCTCGAGCACGAGCGAGAAGACGATGAGGTTCTCAAGGAACTTCTGATCGTTCTCGAACGTACCCGTCTTGAACTCAGGATCGAAGATTCCCTCGTTAAGGGAGAGCACCATGTTGTCCTTGTTGTAGATGGCGTCCATCTCGCGGTACATGTTGAAGATGCGGCTCTCATCCATGCCGAGACTCTCCACGATGTACTGGTACGCGTGCGTATGGATCGCCTCTTCGTATCCCTGACGCAGGAGATACATGCGGCACTCAGGGCTCGTGATGTGCTTGTAGAGCGCGAGCACTACGTTGTTGGCTGCGATAGAGTCCGCGGTCGTGAAGAAGCCGAGCACGGTCTCGAACGCCTTGCGCTCGTCATCCGAGAGCACGGTCGTGGACTTCCACTGCTCGATGTCGCGCTGCATCGAGATCTCGGTCGGGAGCCAGTGGTTGGCGTTTCCGGCCATGTACGCGTCCCACGCGAACGTGTGGCGCATCGGGTAGAGCTGCATCACGTCGGCATCCTTGCCGTTTATAACCTTGCGGTTGTTGATGTCGACGGCTGCAGCGCCTTTCTGGATGGGCATAGGTAATGGTTGGTTAGTTCCTGTAAGTCAGCGCTTTCGCTGCCGCACTAGCTCTCGCAGCTCTCGCACACGCCCGCCTCCTCGCCTGCGGCGACGCGGGCCATCTTCGCCTTCCACTCGTCCGGGGAGAATCCGGACGGGACGCTTATCTGAGGCGCTTCCTCAGCTACCGGCATCACGGCGATGACTTCTTCTACCGAGGTAGCGGCTACCACTGCCGAGAGCGGCTGCCCTCCGCGCGTGTGGGTCGAGCCGTACTCGGCGGTCGAGACGGTAGACTTCTCCACCTGGGACGCGCCTAGGGTGCGGAGGTAGTAGGTGGTCTTGAGACCCATCTCCCACGCCTTGAAGTAGATGTCGGAAAGGTCCTTGCCCGAAGTGCCGTTGTAGAAGATGTTCAAGGACTGGGACTGGTCGATCCACTTGCCGCGGCGAGCCGCAGCCTCGACCAGCCACTTGCCGTCGATCTCGAACACCTCCTTGTACTTCGCGCGGAGCGCCGTCGGGATCTCCTCGATCTGCTGGATGGACCCGTCCGCGTACTTGATGCGGTTGAGCATCCCGGCGCTCCAGAGCCCTGCCTGCTTCAGGTCCTCGACGAGGTACTTGTTCACGACCACGAACTCCCCTTCCTTATTCGACTTCACGTAGATGTTCTTGTAGATCGGCTCCACGCACGGGATGCAGCCTACGAGGTTCGCGGTCGAGGCGGTCGGCGCGATCGCCATGGTGTTTGAGTTGCGCATACCGAACTGCTTCACGTGCTCGCGGACCGGGGTCCAGTCGAGCTTGCCGCCGCGCGCAAGCGTGATCGCTTCGCCGCGCTCAGCCTCAAGAAGGTCGATCGTGTCCTGCGGGAAGATGTCGCGATCCCACTTGGAACCCTTGTAGGTCGAGTAGGTGCCGCGCTCCTTAGCGAGCTCGGAGGATCCGAGAATCGCGTAGTACGCGACCACCTCCATGCTCTCGTCCGCGAAGTCGAGTGCTTCCACTGAATCGAACTGGATGCCGAGGCCGTACAGCGCGTCATGGTAACCACGCACCCCGAGACCGACCGGGCGGTGGCGCATGTTGCCGCGCTCTGCGTCCGGGGTCGGGTAGAAGTTGAGGTCGATCACGTTGTCGAGCATGCGGATCGCGATCCTCGTGTACTTGGCTACGAGGTCGTGATCGAAGCGCGCCTGTCCGTCCTCGCCGACCGTCACGAACTTCGCGAAGTTCAAGGAGCCGATCGTACAGACGGCGGTCTCCTCGGCGTTCGTGTTGAGCGTGATCTCGGTGCAGAGGTTCGAGTTGTGCACCACGCCTGCATGATCCTGCGGCGAGCGCACGTTCGCCGGGTCCTTCCACGTGATCCACGGATGCCCGGTCTCAAAGAGCATGCCGATCATCTTCCTCCAGAGGTCCGTTGCCGGAATGCGCTTCCAGAGCTCGATCTCCCCGCGGTCTGCCATGGCCTCGTATTCCATGTAGCGCTTCTCGAAGGCTGCGCCATAGAGATCATGGAGATCCGGCACCTCGCTCGGCGAGAACAGGGTCCACTCCCCATTGTCACGCACGCGCTTCATAAAGAGGTCCGGGATCCAGTTGGCGGTATTGATGTCGTGCGTACGGCGGCGCTCGTCTCCGGTGTTCTTACGAAGCTCGAGGAAGTCCTCGATATCATGGTGCCAGGTCTCAAGGTATACGCAGCCCGCGCCGCGGCGCTTTCCGGAGCGGTTAATGGCGAGGTTCACGTCATTCGCGATCTTGAGGAACGGAACGATGCCCTGGCTCGGTACGCCCGTGCCCTTGATGAAGGAGCCGGTAGCGCGGACCGGGGTCCAATCGGTGCCCGTGCCGCCAGACCACTTCAGGTACTGCGCGTTGTCAGAGACGGACTTGAAGATGCCATCGAGGGAATCCGGGACGGTATTGAGGAAACAGTTAGAGAGCTGCGCCTTCTTGGCGCCTGCCTGGAAGAGCGTGCGGCCTCCTGGGGTGTAGTAGAAGTTCGAAAGCGCGTCATAGAACTCAAGCGCCTTCGCTTCCCGGTCTTCCGGCTTCTCTGCGATCGCAAGGCCCATAGCCACACGCATCCAGAGCATCTGCGGGATCTCGAGGGTGCGCTTGGCTTTCGGATCCTCCATGCAATAGCGGGAGATCATGATCTCGAGACCCATGTACTCGAAGAGCTGGTCGTTCTCGAGCTTCATGGCGCTCGCGAGCTTCGCGAAGTCGAACTCTGCCATGCGCTCGTCGAGATTCCCTTCGGCAACGAGACGCTTCATGTTCTCCGCGAATACGCGCTCCAAGGATTCCTTCGGGTTCTTGGTGTCGAAGTCCGCGCCGAACACTTCGGCGTAGAGACGGTTGAGAAGCAGGCGGGACGCGAGCTTCGAGTACGCAGGATCGCGCTCGATCATGGAGCGCACCACCATGATGAGCGCCTTGTTCACCTCCGCGGTGGTCATGCCCTCGTAGAGCTCGTACTTGAGCTGCGCGAGGATGCCGTCCACGTCGATGATCGCAGGATCGATCTCTTTGGCGAGCTTCTCGAGGGTCTGGCGGATCTTCGTCTCGCTGAAGCGCTGCTCTTTGCCGCTTGCGGTCTTGATGAGGAGCCCTTCCTCCTCGATCTTCTCAAGCGTTTCCTGCTTCTTCTCTTCACGCACCTTCTGGTGCTCGTATCGGTACACAATATAAAACTTCGCCACCCGGAGCTCTCCCGCCTCCATGAGCGCGAGCTCCACGAGGTCCTGCACGTGCTCAACGGACGGCACCTGCTCCTCGCCGAACTTCGCCTCGATATCGGCGACCACGCGCGCCGTAAGCGCATTCAAGGCGTCCTCCTCTGCCGCCACTTCGGCATGGATGAACGCCTTTCGCATCGCATCTGTAATCTTCGTCGTCTCGAAATCGACGACGCTCCCGTTCCGCTTCCTGACCTGCTTCATAGGTAATCCCGTAGGTTACACCGCACCTAATAAGTCAGCCTTAGCTCGGACGCTGGCAGGGTGCTTCGGACCACTTCGAGCGCGTGTGTGGGATGCCTTGGCATGTCCACCCGCCCTCTCGACTGCATTCGGCTGGGTTGTTCCCTTATTCTAAATGCTCTTCATCGAATCTTCCGTGTGGACAGTGTGGGAGGAAACAGGTTTTAGAGAGCGCAAGACACAACTTCAAAATACGGCAAAGGTAAGCCGTCTAGAGGTGCAAATTCCTACATCCTTCATGACAGGACAGACAGCTCACACAACCGTGCATTGTAGCCATGCAAATCCGTGCTACATTCCCCGTACCGAGGGCCGAGTGACTCGCCACAGGGCTCTTGCCCAGGCGACGCCCAACCGGTGGTGTCCTTTTAACGTAGCTCGGGAGGCTGCATGCAGAGCCGCTGAAAGCGTAAATCGCGGGCGCGAGAGAACGGTCTTTTGAATCCCCTTCAGGACGGTTCTCTCGCGCCGCGTAGCGCGCCAAACATCCCGCCAGACGGCGGGATTCTTCGTTTCTATGCCATTTCATGAACGCTTCATGCTTTACTAGATACAGTCTTCGTACACCTAATCCTTAGTCATAACTCTCCCGCTATGCGCATACTCATCGTTGAAGACGAAGCAAAGCTCGCAGAAGGCCTGAAGCGCGGTCTCGAATCGAAGGGATTCGCCGTGGACTGGATCGCAGAGAGCGAGAAGGCCAAGACCCGCATCCTCCTCTATAGGGACGAGTACGACCTCATCCTGCTCGACCTCATGCTCCCCGGCATAGATGGCGCTACCATCACCCGGGAAGCTCGAGCCGAGGGAGTGAAGACTCCGATCATCATCCTCACGGCCCGTGACGAGACCGAGTACAAGGTGGAGCTCCTCAATTCGGGCGCTGACGACTACCTCGCGAAGCCCTTCTCCTTCGAGGAGCTCGTAGCACGCATCAACGCGGTGCTGCGCCGCCCTGAACAGAGCCTTCCGACGAAGATGACCGTGCGCGACATCGAGCTCGATTCGTCGGCACGCACCGTGACGAAGGCCGGAAAGCCCGTCTCCCTCACCCTCAAGGAGTATTCCCTCCTCGAGTACTTTATGCGCCATCCGGACGAGGCCCTCACGCGCGAGAGCATCCTCGACCACGTGTGGAGCTTCGACTTCCCTGGCTTCTCGAACGTGCTTGATGTACATATGAAGAATCTCAGGAAGAAGCTCGATACCTATGCAGACGCACCCCTCTTCGAAACCATCCGCGGCGTGGGCTACCGACTTAATCGATAGGTGGCGCGGCAGCCTGTTTCTGAAGACCGCGACGTATGTCGTGGGTCTCCAGCTCGCGCTCGCCCTCCTCACGATCGTCCTCTTCGTGTGGGGCGTAGGCTTCGTGCAGGACAGGACCATCTCTGCTATCGGCGAGCGCATAATCCAGGGCATCTTCACCGATTCCCCGGCAAGCAACGAGAGCATCGCCGAGGCCGTGCTCACGGTATCCTGGGAGACGTACTTCGTGCTCGCCTCCGTCCTCATCCTTCTCAATGTCATCTTCGGGTACCTCATCGCCCGGTTCGCGCTCTGGCCGACCCGCAACAGCCTCCAGTTCCAGAAGCGCTTCATCGGGAACATCGCGCACGAGATCCGCACGCCGCTCGCCATCATCAAGACAAACACGGAGGTTGCCTTGTTCGATCCTGCGCTCCCTGCGAACGTGAAGGAGACGTTCACGGACACCCTTTCCGAATTGGACCGTATCTCTGAGACCATCAACAACCTCCTCTCCTTCGACACCCTCACGCGCCCGCGCCGCATGACCATGGAGGCTACCGATGTGGGCGACATCGCGGAGACCGCGCTCGCGCGGCACCAGGCGCTCGCCGCTTCCCGGAACGTGACGCTCGAGTCCTCGATAGAGGGTTCGCGCATGGTGCACGGCAACGCGGTTGCGCTCGAGCAGGTAGTCACAAACCTCGTGAAGAACGCCATAAACTACACCCCGAAAGACAAGCGCGGGACCGTGTCGGTATGCGTCGGGCCGGGAGAGACCTCGAGCACCGTGAAGGTCACGGTCCGCGACACTGGCATCGGCATCGAGCAGAAGGACCTCTTCCATATCTTCGAGCCGTTCTATCGCGCGGACACCTCGCGTGCGCGCGGGGTGGGAACGGGCACCTCAGGCCTGGGCCTCGCTATCGTGAACGAGATCGTACGGCTGCATAAGGGCGCGATCTCCATTCGCAGTACGCCTGGCGTCGGTACGGAGATAAGCGTCACGCTTCCGGCTGCTAAGAGCGGCGACCTCCCTGATCCCCTGTCTGACGGTACCCAGGGACCCAACGAAGTCTCCTTCAACTTCTCCTGAGCCTTCATGAACCCGTTCACAACGGGTTCATTCCGTATTAGCTAGAGTACGTGTCCGAGGATGATGCGGTGAGCGTACGCGCCTCCGGTGTCAGCGCCTCGGGTGTTCTTTCCTTCTCCTTATTATTTACGCCGCGCATCCCCACGGAGACGATGCACGGCAATGCGACGGGAAGAATCCTTACCAGACGCTAACCGCCAAGAAGCGCCTGTATGATACGGAAACTTAAGGATTGATGCCGGGGCCTCGCTGCGTTAACCGTTAGCGAGGCCCCGGCCGTTTTCATATGAAAAAGCTCGCCCAGTTCGAACGAGCTTTTTCGCACGGCTAAACCTTTACTGCTTGAACCCTGCTCCCGTCTTGAATATCCAGAACGTGGCCGCGAACGCTACAACGACGAGACCGCCCATGACCGCAAAGCAGGTCGAGAGCGCGATATCCGAGACCCCGAGGAATCCGTAACGGAACGCGTTGACCATGTAGAGGATCGGGTTTGCGAGCGAAAGGTTCCTGAAGAACTCAGGGAGCTGCTCGATCGAGTAGAAGACGCCGCCGAGGTACGTGAGCGGGGTGAGGACGAAGGTCGGGACGATAGAGATCGCGTCGAACGACTTCGCGAAGATGCCGTTCACGAGCCCGAGGATGGAGAAGAAGAGGGCCGTTAGGAATACGGCAGCGAAGAGGATGCCGAACGAGAAGATGGAGAGATGCGTGAAGAAGAGCGAGACGAGCACCACGATCACGCCCGTGAGGAACGCGCGGATGAGGCCGCCTGAGACGAAGCCTGCGATGACGGCCCAGCTCGGCATCGGGGACACGAGCTGCTCGTCGAGCGTATGCGTCCATTTCGCGAAGTAGAACGTCGATACCACGTTCATGTAGGCGCTCGTGATGATGGACATCATGATGATGCCCGGCACGATGAACTGGATGTACGGGAACCCGGAGACCGCCGCTACCTGGCTGCCGATGAAGGTGCCGAAGATCGCGAAGTAGAGTCCGGTCGTGACCGCCGGCGGAAGCAGGGTCTGGGACCAGATGCGCAGGATGCGGACGAAGTCCTTGCGGACCATCGTGAAGTACCCGATGAGAAGCGGTGAGCGAGTCATGTTATTTCTTTTCTATGAGATTCACGAAGACCTCCTCAAGGCGGCTTCCCGAATTCCTGATATTGGCGATCTGGATGCCCGTCGCGCTGATCTTTCTGATCGCGTCGTTAACGGTCTCTCCGGGCTTGAGCGTGAGCTTGAGGGTGCTCTCGTCTATGCGCTCTATATCAAGGTCGCGCAGGAGGACGAGCGCCGCGTCTTTTACCGGCTCGGTCGTATCGAGGAGGAGCGTCACGAAGTTGAGCTTCGTGAGGAGGCCCTTCACCGTGCCCTCCTCGATGATCTGGCCGCCGTTTATTATGGCGACGCGGTTCGCGAGGAGCTCGGCTTCCTCGAGATAGTGGGTCGTGAGCACGATGGTCGTTCCCTTCCGCGAGAGCTCGCGCAGGAAGTCCCACATGCCGCGGCGCAACTCGACGTCCACGCCTGCGGTCGGCTCGTCCAGAAGGAGTATCTCCGGCTCGTGCACCAAGGCGCGTGCGATCATGAGGCGTCGCTTCATGCCGCCTGAGAGCGCCTGGCTCTTCGCGTCGCGCTTCTCCCAGAGCCCGAGGTCCTTCAAGACCTGCTCGGCCTTCGGGAGCGCTTCTGCGCGCGGTATGCCGTAATAGCCGGCCTGATCGACGACGATGTCGATGACGCGCTCGAAGATATTGAAGTTGAATTCCTGCGGTACGAGACCGATCTTCGCCTTGGCCTGGTCCGGATGCTTGTCTATGGAGATGCCCGCAATGGACACGTCTCCCTCGGATTTCTTCACGAGTCCTGAGAGGATGCCGATGAGTGTGGTCTTACCGGCGCCGTTGGGGCCGAGGAGCGCGAAGAAGGTCCCCTTCGGGATCTCGAGCGATACGCCCTTCAGGGCTTCCGTTCCTGCGGTCTTCCCGTCCTTCTTATAGGTCTTCCTGAGGTCGGTAACGAGGATGGCGGGCGCGGAATCGGTCATAGCCCGGGCAGTATACCACCGACTCTTTTCCGGGCTATCATGGGGACATGCCGAACGCCCGCGCGCTGCGTCGCTTCATGAAGTACGTCCTCGTGGGCGGGTCTACGTTTGCGTTCGATCTTCTCCTCATATGGCTCATGACGGAATTCCTGTCCGTCCCCTACTGGCTCTCGACCGCGCTCGGGTTCGCTATCGCGGTCTCCCTCAACTACTTCGTCTCCCGCAGGTTCGTGTTCAAGGGCACGGCACGGAGGATCGATCACGGCTACCTGTTCTTCATCCTGTTCGCTATCGGAGGGTCCGTGTTCATCGCGGGCGCCGTGACGCTCCTCGTCACGCTCTTCGCGATGCATTACCTCCTCGCGCGCATACTGGTTGCGGGTGTGGTTGGCATCGGGAACTACCTCTTCAATCTCCACTTCAACTTCAAGGTTGCCGGGCACCATCCGTAGGGTTGCGAGGGCCTGAAACGAGCGTATAGTGCTGCCCAGACCCCTCCAGATAACCCGAAAGGACCTGTGCCATGCTCGTGCGTATTCAAACCGATGGAAATCGTGCTTTGTCCGCGCATGAGCGGGCTCGTCTCATCCTCACTGGCGCGTGGCTGCCGCCTCGCGACGTGAAGAGCTCCGAAGCGTTCGCCTTGAGCGCGATTCTGCTCTGCATAAGCGCCCTGTGCGCAAGCATCGCCGCCATCGAGATATGCGGCGTACTCGCGCACGAGAACGGCGTGGTGGCGTTCGTCCTGCTCTGGATGCTCGCTCCGCTCTTCTTCCAGGCACTCGAGCGCGAATCACCTGTCTGGAAGGAAATACTGTTCTACCTTGTCGCAGGAGCTACGATCGCTACGAAAGACCTGGACATCGTCCCGCCGTTTCCGGTTTTGGCGTTGTGCGTGCTCTACGCGTTCGTCTATCTCCGGCTTCTGAGGAAGCGTGCGGTTTGGGAACCGGTGGCGCTCTTTCTGCCGTTCAGTATCGTGCTCGGACTCTACCTTTTGGATGAGCTCCCGAAAGGTCTCACGCTCTGGGCCATGGCCGTCCTCGGCGGACTCGGCTTCGTGGGCGCGATCCGCATCTGGTACGAAGGCGAAATGCGCCGAAACTAAGCAATAAGGCTTTGAAGGGCCCGGCACCACGCCGGGCCCTTGTCTGCATCTGCTAGAATCTTCCGATATGCTGAAATTCTTTTCCGTGCCGATCGCGGTGTCCGCGATCATCCTCGGACTCATCTGGTTCTATCTCGGGTTCGGCGCGTTCGTGACCGCGCTTCTCCTCATGGTCCTCGAGGTCACGCTCTCGTTCGATAACGCGGTAGTGAACGCGCGCGTGCTCGCGGATATGGACGAGAAGTGGCGCAACCGCTTCCTCACCTGGGGCATCCTGATCGCGGTCTTCGGCACCCGCCTCGTGCTCCCGGTCCTCATCGTGGCGGCGAGCGTGCTGGTGAGTCCGTGGGCGGTTGCCGAGCTCGCGCTTCGCGATCCGGGCGCATACGGAGAGCTCCTTTCCGGCGCCAAGTACGGCATCTACGCCTTCGGCAGCGCGTTCCTCCTCATGGTGTCATTGAAGTACTTCTTCAACAGCGCGAAGACCACGCATTGGCTACGCGTCGTGGAGCATCATCTCTCCAAGTGGGGCCGGATCGAGGCGATCGAGATCGCGGTCGCGCTCTCCGCGATCGGCGCGATCTCCCTGTTCGTTCCGGCAGGCACGGAAGCGACCGTGCTCGTCGCGGGCATCATCGGCATCGTGCTCTTCATCGTGATGCAGGGCATCACGAGCGCGTTCTCCATCGAGGTGGACGAGGGTGTGGTAGCCAAGAGTGGGCTTGCGCTCTTCATGTACCTCGAGGTGCTCGACGCGGCGTTCTCGCTCGACAGCGTCGTGGCGGCGTTCGCGCTCACGACCTCGCTCCCGATCATCGTCGCGGGTCTCGGCATCGGCGCGTGGTTCGTGCGCTCCATCACGATCTTCCTCGTGCGCAAGCGAACCCTCGAGACGATCACCTTCCTCGAGCACGGCGCGCACTGGGCGATCCTCGGGCTCGCGCTGTGCATGTTCGCAGGCCTCGTGACGCACGTGCCTGAGATCCTGACGGGCACCATCGGCCTCGCGTTCATCCTCGCCGCGTACTGGTCTTCGATCGCGCACCGCAAGCGCGCGTAGTCGCGCTATACTTGGCGTCAGTGACTGACACGAGACTCAAGGATCGCATCAGCGCATCGATCAAAGGAGACGTCCTAGACGACGCGAAGTCCCGCGCTTCTTTCTCGCGCGACACGAGCGTTTTCTCACGCACGCCGTCCGTTGTGGTGTATCCGAAGGATGCGGATGACGTATCGACGCTCGTGCGTACCATCGCAGGAGCGAAGAAGGACGGCATGGATGCGTCCGTTACGGCGCGCGCCGCGGGCACCGACATGTCAGGCGGCCCGCTCACGGATTCCGTAGTGGCGGTGTTCACGAAGTACATGAGTGCGGTGGAGGTGCGCGAAGGCTACGCATATACCGAACCCGGCGCCTTCTATCGCGACTTCGAGAAGGCCACGCTCAAGGAAGGCCGCCAGCTCATGCCCTCGTACCCCGCGTCCCGCGAGCTCTGCGCCATGGGCGGCATCGTGAACAACGATTCCGGAGGCGAACGCTCCCTTGAATATGGGAAAACGCGAGACTACGTGCTCGAGATGGACGTGGTGCTCTCAGACGGCTCGAAGGCGACGTTCAAAGAGCTCTCGAAGGAGGAGGTTGATGAGAAAGTATCAGAGGATACGCTCGAGGGCCGCATCTATCGCGACATCCGCGCGCTCATCATGGAGAACAGCGCGGCGATCGAAGCAGCGCGTCCCAAAGTCTCGAAGAACTCAGCCGGCTACGCGCTCTGGGACGTGATGCGGGAGGACGGGAGCATGAACCTCGCGAAGCTTTTGTGCGGCGCGCAGGGCACGCTCGCCCTTATGACGCGCGCGAAGCTCCGGCTCGTGAAGGAGCAGGGATACCGGAGCATGCTCGTGGTGTTCCTCGACGACATCACGATCCTTCCTGAGATCGTGAAGCGGGTGCTTCCCTTCAATCCGGAATCCTTCGAGTCCTATGACGACCACACCTTCGAGCTCGCGATGAAGTTCCTGCCGCAGATGCTCTCGCAGATGGGGCTCGCGGGTGCGACTAAGCTCGGACTCTCCTTCCTGCCTGAACTCGGCATGGTGCTCAAAGGCGGCGTGCCAAAGCTCGTCCTCATGGCCGAGTTCTCGGAGGACGCGCGCGAGCAGGCGCTGTTCCAGGCGAGGAAGGCGGAATTGTCGCTCGCGGACCTTCCGGTACAGACGCGCATCGCGCGCGACGAGCAGGCGGCCGCGAAATACTGGAAGGTGCGGCGCGAATCGTTCGCGCTCCTCCGGAAGAACGCGAAAGGACTCTACGCCGCGCCGTTCATCGACGACTTCGTGGTGCCGCCATCTTCCTATCCAGAGTTCATGCCCAAACTGAACGCGCTCCTTGCCGAGTACGATCTCCTTTACACCATCGCCGGGCACATCGGGAACGGGAATTTCCATATCATCCCGCTTATGAACATGAAGGACGAAAGGACCAGAAAGGTTATCCTCGAACTTTCTCCGAGAGTCTACGACCTCGTCATACAGTACGGCGGCACCACCACCGGCGAGCACAACGACGGCATCATCCGTACGCCGTACCTCACGCAGCTCTTCGGGAGCGAGATGGTCGCGCTCTTTGCGCGCACGAAGGAGATATTCGACCCGAACAGCATCTTCAATCCGGGAAAGAAGGTCGGCGGCACGTTCGAGGATATCGAGCGGTCCATGATCAGCGCGTGATAGATTACCCGTATGAACGAGGAGGAGTTCCGCGCGCATGAAGCGCTCGTAAAAGAGTTAAACGACCCGGTGCTGCGCGCCGAGTACGCGCGCGCGTATGACGCGTACAAGCCAGGGATCGTAGCGCGGGTGCTCGGCGCCATCCTCGTCGGCTCGGGCACGCTCGTGTACGGCAAGAAGCCGTCGTACTCGAAGTTCAAGGCGATCGAGGTCATCGCGCGCATCCCGTATCAGTCCTGGGAGGTGGCGACGTATTCCCTCTTGACCGCGCTCTACGCGAACGAGGAGCGCGCCATCGAGCTCACCAAGACCTCCCGGTTTTCCCGCGAGGCGCAGGACAACGAGACCATGCACGTCGTGGTGCTCGCGCACATCTGCAAGCGCCTCAAGTGCGACGGCCCGATCCGCCACGCGCTCATCCCGCTCCTGTTCGCCTTCTTCTATTTCTGGACCATCTACGTCCTCTACATGCTCTCCCGACGCGCGGCGCTCGAATTGAACTATCTCTTCGAGAACCACGCGTACCACCAGTACCAGGAATTCCTCACCCGCGAGGGCGCGCGATTGCGCGATACGCCGGTCCTGTCCGACTTCCTCGCCTTCTACGGCAGGTATCCTCGGAACGAGTACGAGCTCTTCGAGTCGATCCGTAACGACGAGCTCATCCACCGGAACCGCTCGATACGCGAGCTCCAGGCGCACGCGAAGTAATTGAAAAGGCCGCCTCCGGAGAGGCGGCCTTTGAGGAATCAGTGGTACGGGACGAATCCCGTAACGACCCCTGCGGTGGGAACATTGAAGTCCGAATCGAACGCATCGAGGATGAGCTGGCGATTGTGCACCCCGAAGAACGGAGTGAAGTTCAGGCTCCTTTCGAGGCTTTTCGCTTCACGTCTCCGGAAGTCGGCTTCTCTCTCGTCGGCGCGCCTGAAGACCATCGGACGCAGCGGAGAGTGTGCTACGCGGTCGCCCATGCATTCAGCCTGGAGCGGCGAGCACGCCGTGAACCGATTCGGGTGCAACAGCGTCATGCATCCGACCGCAGCGATGCCGAGGCCGAATTCCGACCCGGGTGCTTCGGTCTGATCCAGGATCCGCTCGCGAACACGAGTTGCGGACCGGGTCCGGTGCAGCCGGCCGAATTGCGCGGGTATGACCCACACGTCGCCCGGCTGATGCAGTGCGATTGCTCGCTCCGCGAGGTCCGTGTGCGTCCGGACACGGATCGAGTCCGCGCCCAGCTTGCCCTTGTGCCGAACAGCCAGCTCGTTGACGAAGCGTGACGTGGTCTTTTTGCGGACACGTCTTGCTGCGCGGCTTCTGCCCGCCCGCTCGCCCAGGGTTTTCAGGATCTCCCGTACCGCTTCATGCCGCTCTCCGAAGAATGCGGGATTCACGATGCAGAAGAGGCCTTCAGCACCCTTCGGGATCCGGAGTTTGGGAAGCATATCCCGGACGTATTCCTCAGCAAAGCTCGTGTCCAGTGACGGCCAGAGCATTCTCAGCATTTCCAGTTGCCGCTCGGCGTCCTGGATTTGGTATCTCTCAGGATACTGAGCATATTTCATCGTTCGTAGTTCCCTGTGAAAGCAACAAGCGCCTCGAGGCGCTCTGAGAATATTCTAACACATATATTGTAGTTTTCAAATTGACCGGGCTCTTATCCCCTCTCCTGCGCCCCGTTCATTGCGTTTTCAGCGAATCTATAGCATACTCAAAAGAACTCGCAGAAACTCCAAATTGCTCCTGGCGTTCGGCATCGGCGAGGTTACTCAAGAAAGAATTCAACAGCCACATGGCAAACAGCAAACTTTACGTCGGAGGTATCCCGTACCGCACGACCGAGGATGAGCTCCGCACCGCCTTCGAGGAGGCAGGCGCAGTGACGTCCGCAAGCATTATCATGGACCGCATGACCGGTCGTTCCCGTGGCTTCGGCTTCGTGGAGATGGCATCCGAGGCTGAGGCCCAGGCTGCTATCGACCGCTGGGACGGCAAGGAGCTCGACGGGCGCATGCTCTCGGTCTCCATGGCACGTCCTCAGGGTGACCGCCCAGCTGGCGGTGACCGTGGTGGTCGCGGCTTCGGCGGCGGTGACCGTGGTGGCTTCGGTGGTGGTCGCGGCTTCGGCGGCGGCTCCAACGGTGGCTACCAGGGCGGCTACTAGTCTCCCTTACGGAAAAGGCCCCTCTTTATGAGGGGCCTTTTCCTTTTTACATGCGCTCTACGCGTTGCTTCTTCTCTTCGGCGCTCCAGCCGATAAAGTTCGCGAGGAGCTGGAACAAGGAGGCGATGCCTGCGACCGAGAGGATGAGCGCGATCGGGAGCACCACGCTCGGGAGCGCCGCGTATCCTACGTACGCAAGGAACGCGAACCACATGCCTGTGCACCACGGACATTTGAGGAGCGCGGCGCCCGTGCCGAGGAACGTGCGCTCCTGGAACCTGGAAAGCCAGGAGCGTACCGGCTCCATGATGTGGTCGTAGGTGAAGAGGCGCACGAGGCGGAATGTCGCGAACGAAAGCAATACGAGATGGAACGCTGGAATGTCCGTTACGAGAAGCCCCTGTCCCGAAAGCCAGGAGAACGAGAGCGCGACGAGCGCTATGAAGAAGAGGGTGAAGATAAGATTCCAGAAGGCATGCATATGGAGACACTATACCCTTCCCGTAGGTATCGAATCCGGTAGAGTGGGTATATGACCGACCAGGACCTCCTTATCCGCGACAAGTACGCAGGAGACCAGAACGCCAATCTTACCGAAGACCTCGCGCGCCTTGAGAAAGGCGAGCCGCTCGCCTATATCATCGGCTGGGTCCCCTTCTTGGGTCTTCGCATCGGGCTTGATTCACGTCCTTTGATTCCACGCCCTGAGACGGAGTGGTGGACGGAGGCGCTGTGCGCGCGCCTTGAGGAGCGCTTCAAGGACCGCCCGTTCTCCCTCCTCGACCTGTGCGCAGGTTCGGGCGCTATAGGGCTTTCGGTGCTCGCGCGATTCCCGAATGCGAAGGTTACGTTCGCGGAGCTCGTGAGTTCGCACGTAGAACAGATCAAGAAGAACATCGAGGCGAACGGCCTTGATGCGGATCGCGCAACGATGTACCAAAGCGACCTCTTCGAAGCGATTGTCGGAAAACGGTTCGATATCGTCGCCACCAACCCTCCGTACATCCCTTCTAAGAGGACGCTCGACGCGAGCGTTACGACGTATGAGCCTACAGAAGCGCTCTTCGCAGACGAAGACGGCCTTTCGGTTATCCGTAGGATCGCAGAAGACGCGCCGGCTCATATAAATGAGGGCGGCGAGCTCTGGATGGAATGCGATATCGATAACATCGAGGAAGCGCGGGAGCTGCTTCTTACGCATGGCGCAAAGAGCGCTGAGATACGCACGGACCTGTATGGCCGCCCCCGTGTGGCCGTGGGATACTACAAGTGATGCAGGAGCCCCTGAATCCGCTTCCCGTGCCCGCGTTCCTTGCGGGCGCGAACGTCCAGAGCGTCATATCGATCATCCTGCTCGCGCTTGCGGCGGTGTGGCTCGTCTATACGGTCGTGTCCGCGTACCACTGGCTGCGCTACGGGCACCGCTCTGCGGTAGCGATCCCTGCGCTCATCACGCACGTAGCGGTATCGTGGCTGCTCGCAAGCTATGCCGGAAGCGGCCTTCCCCTATAGCCTATGGAAGAATTCCAACTAGAAGAGGGCGAGCGCGTGATCAGGACCGTCAGGAAGCACTGGTTCGCGCTTCTCCTGTCCCTCCTCCCGTACGCGCTCCTCGCGTTCCTCCCGACGCTGCTTATCTCCTTCCTTACGGGAATGGCCGCGGCGAATCCGGGAACCGCGCCCCTGCTTCAGAGCCTCACGCCCGGAAATCCGTGGTTCCGCTTGTTCCTCGGATTGTGGTGGCTGTCGTTGTGGATCGGCGCGTTCACTTCGTTCACGCAGTACTACCTCAACCACTGGGTCATCACGACGCTGCGCATCGTGCGCATCCGGCAGCACGGCTTCTTCGCGCGCGAGGTGGCGAGCTTCCACCTGATCCGCGTCCAGGACGTCACGACGGAGGTGAACGGGATCTTCGCGGACCTCCTCGGGTACGGGCACGTGCGGGTGCAGACCGCGGGCACCGCGTCCAAGAACTTCGTCATGGACGGCATCGACGACCCGCAGGGCATGCGCGACCTCATCATGAGCGAGATCGCGGCGCAGTACCGCGACAAAAGCGCCACCTTCATAGGGATGCACACCTAGCGATTCCGTGCTATAATCATCGACGGAACCAGCAAGGGAGAAAAAGAAAGTGATAGGTTCGCACCAGAAGCCGGCCGCCATGAGCAGCCGGCAACGTCCGTTTCCTCTGGACCCGAAGGGTCCCCTGACGAGGCACTGCCACAAGGTGGCACGGGCCAACAGGAATCCGTCTCAAGAACTGAGGCTGGACCTGATGCTCGGGGGCGCAGCCTGCGCCTGAGGCCCGCGTCCCGTCGACCACTGTGTCGGCGGGGCGTTTCGTTTGCTAGAATCCATACATGACCGACCGCAAGCCTCTCTCGACCGAAAGCTACAAGGGCGTGCACGACTACTACCCTGAGGACTGGGCGAAGGTACAAAGTGCGTTCGATACGATCCGCGGGACGCTCCGCTCCTACGGCTTCGAGGAATACCAGGCGTCTCCTTTGGAGCGCGCAGAGATCTACGAGGCGAAGACCAGCGAGGAGATCGTAAGCCAGCAGACCTATACCTTCGAGGACCGCGGCGGGCGGCGCGTGACGCTGCGCCCTGAGATGACGCCGACCTTGGCGCGCATGATCGCCGGGAAGCGCCGGGAGCTCGTGTTCCCTGCCCGCTGGTTCTCTATCGGGAACCGCTTCCGCTACGAGCGCCCGCAGAAGGGGCGTTCCCGCGAGTTCTATCAGGCGGACGTAGACATCGTGGGCATCAAAGGCCCGATGGCTGAGGGCGAAGCCGTGGTTATGGCGTACGAGATACTGAAGGCGTTCGGCGCGACCACGAAAGACTTCAGGATCCGTATAGGATCAAGGACGCTCATGAATACGGCAGGCGCGGTGCTCGGGCTCTCTCCAGATCAGGTTACGGAATACCTGTCTCTGGTGGACCGAAAGGACAAGGTGACGCCAGAAGCATTCGAAGAGGCACGCGCCGCGTACCGCAGGAACGGCACCGATCCGCTCGAGCTTGTCGAAGCTCGCTCAGATGCAGGCGTCGATTCCGTATACCAGGAACTTCTCGGCCTTATCGAAGCGTTCAAGGAGCGCGGCATGGACAATGTGGAGCTCGATCCTACGATCGCACGCGGCTTCTTGTATTACACCGGTCTCGTGTTCGAGGTGTTCGATACGAATCCGGAGAACCCACGCTCGCTTCTCGGCGGCGGACGGTACGACAAGCTCGTAGCGCTCTTTGGAGGCGAGGAGATCCCTGCGGTCGGGTTCGCACTCGGCATCGAGACCTTGATGGATTTCCTTACGACCCACAATCTTCTTCCGAAGGTGCTTCCGGGTGCAGACCTGTTCGTTGGCACGCCGTCTGAGGACGATATTGCTCGTGCGCAGAAGTTCGCGGACCAGATGCGCGCAGACGGCTTGAACGTGCTCGTGCACACCGGAGGTCGCGCGCTCGGGGACCAGGTGAAGGAGGCGGTGCGCCGCGGCATCCCCTACTTCGTCGCCATCGGCGAGGAAGAGACACTCTACAAGCGCGCGAAGCTAAAGACGCTTGCCAGTGGCAAAGAGATCGAGATCGGTACGGATCTCATCGCCGCCCATATCTACAAGGTTCGGTTCGACGGAGACGAGTAGCATGCGCGAGATCACGTTCGACATCGAGACGGCAAACGTGCTCCCTACCATGGCGCGCCAGGACGTGACGCGGCTGGACCTTGCGGTTGTGGCGATCCACGACTCAGAGACCGGAGAGTTCTCCTCCTATTCCCAGGAAGAGCTCCCGAAGCTCTGGCCTATCATCGAGCAGGCCGATACCTTGATCGGATTCAACTCGGACTCGTTCGATATCCCGCTTCTGAACAAGTACTATCCGGGCGACCTCACGAAGATCCGCTCCATCGACCTTTTGGTCGAGGTGCAGAAGGCGCTCGGGAGAAGGATACGGCTTCAGTCCCTTGCGGAAGCGACGCTCAAGGTCGGCAAGTCCGGAGACGGGCTCCAATCGGTGCGCTGGTGGCAGGAAGGGCTCTACGACAAGGTGCGCGAGTACTGCATCATGGACGTGAGGATCACCCGCCAGCTCTACGATTACGCGCTCAAGAATGGCGCGCTTAAGTTCAAGGACCTCAACCAGGCCCGGGATCTCAAGATGGATACGAGCAAATGGCAGGAGCCGCCTGAGGCTGCCGCGTTCACGCATACCTTGGGGCTATAGTTGATTTATATAGGTTTCGTGCTATTTTCATCGCAGGTGTCCCGTTTGCGCTATCCATAGGGGGTTACATGCGCGCATATCTTCAAATCATCGCTGACCTCAGCGAACCCGAGCAAGACAGCCTGCTCGCCGGATTCCTCAAGGAGTTTCCGGGGTTCAGCCTGCATCCGGTTCCTGGATCGTCGGTTTCCCCTGGCTCGATCATCTGCACGCTCACGGACGTGCGCGACGAGAACCTGACAAGGAGCGTCGCGGACTTCCTGTGGCAGCAGGTTTCCAGCAGGAATGTCAGCCGGGTGAAGGTCCGCAACGAGCTGCTGCCCGAAAGGGATGAGCTGCGACTCGCCGCCTGAACAGGCACAGCCCCGCGCTCGCGCGGGGCTGTTCACGTTCGCATGCTATCCTTTTTTCATGAACATCCAGAACATCCGTCGCGACTACCTGCTCCCGGGCGCCATCGTGCTCGCGGGGCTGCTGCTCGCCCTCACCGTATACGCGGTGCGCACCGACAAGAGCCCGAAGATAGGCGCGGGCGACCCTGACATGGTGAAGCCGGTCACGCCTGCGGACCGCATCATCGGCAACCCGGAAGCTCCGGTAGCTATCATCGAGTACGCGGACATCGATTCCATGTACAGCAAGCAGTTCCAGGCCACGATGCAGCAGCTCATGAGCGAGTACGCTGCGGGCGGCCAGGTCGCGTGGGTGTACCGCCACTTCCCGCTCCTTGATCAGCACGCGGGCGCCGCGTCGCATGCGGAGGCTGCCGAGTGCGCCGGATTCCTCGGGGACGATGACGCGTTCTGGCGCTTCATCGACGCGCTCCAGAGCGCGGCTCCCGGCGAGAGCGAGTTCCCGGTAGAGGGATACGAGTCGGTAGCCCGCGGACTCGGGCTTCCTGAGGCCGAGTTCATGCAGTGCCTTACGAACGGCCGCTTCACGAAGAAGGTGTACGAGGACACGCAGAACGCGCTCGATGCAGGCGCCAAGGGAGCGCCGTATACGGTCGTCATGGTCGACGGCCAGGAGCCGGTGGCTATCCAGGGAGCGCTTACCTACGAGGACATGAAGCGCGTCATCGAGGATTCGTTGGCGAAGGTTCGCTAGGGTATGGGTTTAGAAAGCGTAGGACACTCATCAAACGAAAGGTCTCGTCTGCGAAACGAGTCCTCTGAGAACGCTGAGCGCGTACTAAAGAGTATTCGAGACTCTGAAACCTACGAAGAGTTCGATAACATCACTGAGATGTATCGAGCGCTGCCCTCTGAAACTCTTGTCGTACGCCGTGAGAATCCCGAGCAGCTTATGCATCTCGTCACGACAGGCGAACCCCTTTCGCTTTCATTCGTAGGAGGACAGCCTTATGCGAATTCTGTAGTCTGGAATCCTAAGCAGGATGGCACTCGTGGTATCGATAACGCGTTTCTTGAAGGATACGGCCATCTCGATGGCATCGTTACTGTGTATGGTTTCCGCAAACCGGACGACTTCTATTTTGAGCAGCTGCCGGAATCAACGCAGATATTTGGCGGCATAGAGCGAAGCCGGGTGCGCAGCGCTGCAGGGTTCGTGCCTAAGGATGCGATACGGTTCATAACCGTACGCATACCGTTGAGAAGTTTCCCCAGGAATCTCATGACCGAGGAAGAGCTCGATTTGCTCTGGGAATATGAGAATGAAGGGAAAGAAGGGCCGGCATTCGTATATCGAGGTTTCTTAACGAAGGATACAGAAAAGGCCGCCGATCTTCCGATGGCGGCCTAGTGCCGAGAGTCCTCAAAGAGGGTCTGGCACGGAGTGCAGCGAGTTGCTCCAGGAACTGCCGCAAGACGTTTTTCAGGGATGGTATTGCTGCAGTCGTCGCAGCTTCCATACGTTCCTTCGATGATCTTCTCGACAGCTCGTTCCAGCTGCGGGAGCACCTTTTCGATCTTGAGGAGGAAATATCCGAGCGGTCGGTCGCGAGTCTCGAGGATCCTTTGGACCGTTTGTTGTCTCGATCTGATTTCGTGCAGCATTGCACACTCCGTGCACTAAAAATGAACAGGAAAATACGATAGCATCGTATTTATTATTTGTCAAATAGTCCTAAGAGGTCGTCATACGGGCTCGGCTCCCCTTCCCTCCATTTCCCGGAGACGAGTTCCTCAAGCACGTCTTTGAGACATGCCTCGAAGGACGTGCGGGTCTCGCCGTTGAGCGCTACGGGATACTCCGTTATCTCGTCCCCTACCTGGATGATGAGGCCGTCCTCGGTATGGTGCCCGTTATTGCGCAGCAGCATGTCATAGAACGCGATCTGGCGCTCGAACTTCTCCTGGTCTTTCTTGTCTATGGTGGAGGAGGTCT
The DNA here is from genome assembly GCA_036405415.1 of Minisyncoccota bacterium. Taxonomy (GTDB): domain Bacteria; phylum Patescibacteriota; class Minisyncoccia; order Phycocordibacterales; family Phycocordibacteraceae; genus C7867-001. The sequence goes on along the minus strand of DASWXP010000002.1, from coordinate 23,823 downwards.
TGAAGTCTACGATGCATTCTCCCCGCTCGCCCTTGAATACGGCATCTACCTTGCCCTTGAGAAGCAGCTGATGCGCGCCTACGGTACGCTCGAGGCGGAACGTTTCCTCTACCGCAACCGCCTCGCGCATAAGGAGATCGCTTGAGAGGTATGCCGCAAGGCAGGTGCGTGCCTGGCGCTCGAGCGCCGCGAAGGTGTCGCCGCGCGGGAGGAGGGATTTCCTGAAGGAGCGTGCGAGTTCCCCGTACGCTGCCGCTTCGCGCTCCTCTTCCGGCGCGTCCTTCGCGCGCAGGTACGCAGCGATAGCGGCGTGCACGGCGTTCCCGAGCACGATGCTGCGGTTCTCCGGCTCCCGGAGGCGCAGGACGCGCTTGGCGAAGAATGTCGCCGGAGACTCGAGATATTCGTTGAACGCGGACGGCGAGAGGCCTTCGTGCGCGAGGTATGCGAGCGTGAGCTCGCATACGAGCTTCGGCGCGTCCACGACCGCGTGGAGCTTTGGCAGCGGATCCTCTGATACCCGGATCTCCGGAAGGCCCTGCGGCAAGAGGGACATGGGGGCCTCGTCCTTCCCGTCCGCGCTCTCGCGCGGGAACGAGAGCACGAGCCGGTCTTTGGCGCGCGTGAGCGCGACGTAGAAGAGGCGTATGAGCTCTTCGCGCTCGCGGCTCGCTGAGAATGGCGACGGGACGAGCGAGGACTTGCCGCGCCCTTCCCACTCGCGGGCGGAGAGGGCGGTCACGAACACGCGCTCGAACTCCATGCCCTTCGCCTTATGCGCGGTTATCACCGTTACCAATCCCTCCTGCTGCGTGCGCGAGGTCTTTATAGCGCCTACCTCGTGCTCGCGCGCCTTTCCGAAGCTCTCCATTACCTCCTTGAAGGAAGCGTTCGGATCCCGGGCTGCGAGCTCCTCGATATGGGTCATGAGCTGGCGCACCAGGGGCAGATCCTCGTGCACGGTCTCTCCTGAAGAGAGGAAGTACGAGCGGGCGCCTGAGTCTGAGAGGATGTAGGAGAATGCGTTCAAAGGCGGCACCACGAGCACCTTCTCGCGCAGCCCCGCTACGATGGCAGCGATGTCAGGGAATGCTTCCTTGAGGGATTCTTCGAGTTCCCAGTCTCCGTGCGTGCGCAGGAACCGGGCACGATCTTCTAGAGGTGCCTGCCACCACGGCGCAAGCAGCGCCTCGCGTAGCGCATGAGGCGCGTTCTGGTCCGCTACCGCGTCCATCACGGCAAGCAAGAAGCGGATCGCAGGCCTCCCTTCGAGGTCTATGTCCCCTGCCCGGAGCGCCGCTATGCCGCGAGCGCGCAGATGGAGCGCGAAGAGGTCCGCGGTGCGGTTCTTGAGCGTGATTATCGCGATCTCGTGAGGCTGTACGCCTTCATTGATCGCCTCCTGTACCAAGGTCGCTACCTGGTCCCTTTCTGCGAGCGCGTCGGTTGCCGCAAGGATGTGGGCAGTGCCGCCCTTCCCGCGGAAGCCGGAAAGCTCAACATGACCTCCGGTTGAGGACGGGAGATCCGCGAGGAGCCCGTGCGAGAGGTCGAGGATGTCCTGGAAGGAGCGATAGTTCTCGGTGAGTGGGATCACGGTCGTCCTCGGGTAGAGGCTCGTGAATGTCTCGAAGTGCGTGGTGTCCGCGCCCTGGAATCCGTACACTGCCTGCTTCTCGTCTCCCACGATGAAGAGATTCGGGTGCTCGTCGAAGGCGAGCGCGTCGAGCAAGGCATGCTGCAATGCGTTCGCGTCCTGGTGCTCGTCTGCGAGCACATACTGATAGCGTTCCTGGAGCTCTGCGCGCAGGGCTTCGTCTTCCTTGAGCGCGTCCGTCACGATCCGGAGGATGTCGGTGTATCCGTACACGCCGAGCTCTTCTTTGAGCGCGCGGTACGCGTCGATGAGGTCCGCGGCCTCGCGGCCCTTTATGAGGCGCTCTGCGCGCTTAGTCCCGGCTGCGTTCAGATCCCCTGCGCGCTCGCCTTTGGCGTATACGAGCTTCGGATCGTCCTTAAGGGACTGCTCTTCCCGGTCGAGCCAGGCGCGGTAGTCGTCGGTTGATACGCACTCGCGCGTGAGCGAGTCCTCGAGGGACTTGAGGTCCTTGAGATAATGGAACGGAGACTTCGGGGTACGGAGCTTCGAGTCGGTAGCGTTCTCAAGCACCGCGCGCCAGACGAGTATCTGCTCTACCTCGCCCATGAGCCGCTGATCCGCGAACTCGGGGAATGCTTCGGGGTGCCTCCTGAGGATCTCTCCGGCGAATCCGTGGAAGGTGAAGACGTTTACTTTCCGAGCGGCTTCGTCGCCGATGAAGGTGCCGAGGCGCTTGGAGACGGTGCGTGCCGCAGAATCGGTGAACGTGAGGACGAGGATGTTCTCAGGAGAGGTGTCCGTGGTAGACCGGAGGATGTTCGCGATCCGGAGCGTGAGGATATGGGTCTTTCCGGTTCCTGGTCCCGCTACCACGAGTACCGGGCCTTCGACGGTGTCTACGGCCTTCTTCTGGGCCTCGTTGAGACGGCCATAGGCTTCTAGGAAGGCGGTCTCCTGCGTCATGAGTCTACTGTATCAAATAGAGTTTAAGCTCCCTATAGCGCAGAGCGGATGCTTATGCGTCAGCTCTAAAGTTCTTTCTGGAAGAATCATTACTTACTTAATTGGTCCTCGAACTTTTTCCAATTCTCATCAGTATTTACTGATCTGCCTTTGATGTACTCGTACTTCGAGCCTTCATTGCAATACCAGATACCGTTCTCAAAAATGACGATACCCCCAATGTAATTCTTACCGAGTTGCTTGATCCACCTTGATAGTGCAATTGCTTTATCTTTCGTCTCCTGCGATGTCGCTGTGTTGCCATCCTTGGTATCAAATATGCCTATACGGCCATCTTTGAAGCGTATCACCCAATCGGGATAAAAGAGCACATCTTTCTTATCTTCTGTATTTCGGTAAGGGATGGCTAGATAGTTCTTTCCATAGTCGCCATTTTTAAACCACCATTCAATCTCTTTTTCTTTGGTGTCAATATAATCCTTGAACTTCAGCTCATTATCGCGACCTGGATAATCCGGAAGTACGAAGAACTTCTCGAGTACGCACAATGCTTGAGAGAGCTCCTCATAATCGTCCGTGTAGCCATACTCATCAAGAATTGTGAACGAATGAGTCTGCGCCTCTTCGAGCTTCTTCCTCTTTTCCTCTATCATCTTCTCACGCATTGGCTTGAAGTCCCGTAGTGCTTTGGTTATTGCTGGGCGGAATACGCTTGAGGCATCCTTTTGGATATCCTTCACGAACACACGGTAGTAGTAATCGCTGTTAGATCCAAATACACTTTCCATCCAAAGTCGTGTTGCGGATTTAAGCACACTCCACGATCGAGCAATGTTTGAGTACTTAGCTTGTTCGTCACTTTGTTCCCTTAAAAGTTTGTAACAGAGGTAGTTGAATGTCTTTTCAACGTCGTTAATTGACATCTCAAGTGAGACATCATCACCCTTTTTAACGAAGTCATAAGCTAGCTGATCGAAGTCTTCAAATTCAGCGTTTGCAACAATGCGATTTGGGAGTGATGAGCTTGTATCAACACCTCTCTCTTTGAGCTTGTCCTGTGCCGTCCCAAGTAGATCCTTTGAAGTGAGCCCGAAATAGGAATTCATTGAGTCAGTGAAGCTCTTTTGGAAGATCATGGAGCGCGGGATGTCACCATAGTCGACACGGGAAGCATAAATAGTCGGAAGGTCGACATTCCTTATTCCAATCTTTCTCAGTGCCTTCTGAGTGATGGGTTGGTTGTTTCGAGATTGATCTGGTATCTCTACTTCTTTTCGCTTGTAGTTGGTGTAGAGGTATCCGAGTCGAAGTGCCGGATGGTTGTTATAGTCATCCTTCAAGTGTGGTTCTGGCATTCGCAGTATACGTCCAATGGTTTGGGTATAGAACTTCTTTGATTTAATCTCACGGAACATTACAAGTACACCTGCGCGGGGACAATCCCAACCCGTACCTGCTGCCTGCTTGAAGAGTAGGAAATCAACTTCACTATCGTTCGCTGTTATGCCATCGAGGTTTACTTTGTTCTTATCAAACCATTTAGCGATTCTGTGTTCTGGTATTCCTTTACGCTTAAGGTATGCCGAGACGACCTCCTCTTTTGTTTTATCTCCAGTCGCAGTTAGTTCTTTGTCGTCGTTTGGTAGCTGGATAAGCATTAAAGGGTTTACGTCTTTACCCATTGCTTTGAACTCAGCCTTAAGTTGCTCGCGCTTGCCAAGCCCTAAATCGAGTAGTACTTCGTCGAGATCCTTCTTTCCGTAACCCATCAGATCCTCGTCACTTTGAAGAATGATCTTCTCTTTTATAAGACCCTGTGTCACCACTGGTTCGCGCTCTACTTCAACGAAGCTCTTTTGCCGGTGCGCCTCAAGTTCGTCTACCTCTTCTGGCGTTGCTGAGATATGCAATATGATCTTAGGGTCTATATAGTCGATGATGTTTTGAGCAAGACGAGTTCCTTTGCTCTTGTGAGCCTCATCAATTATAAGAACTATCTCTCTCTTCTTTGCTTTTGTTCCATCGATAACATCCTCGAAGTACTTCCCTCGCTCTTTATAGAGAGGGTCGAGCTTTTCTGGCCTGCGTAGTATTCGGCTTTCCGCTGCTTCAGACACAACTTTTTGCCAGTTCAAGAAAAGTATGTCATTTGATTTGAGTAGGCCTTGATTTATATCTGCGACAGTAAGTAGTCCATTCTCAAGATTATTATTGAAGTACTCTTTGAACTTGTCACGACTCTGCATTGCAAGATCATCACTAAACGTGATCCAAATGAACGCCTTGTCTTCGTCCCACTGAGGAAGGTGATTGAGTCCGCGTATAAAATGCCCCACCATAAGCGTCTTGCCGCTACCTGTTGGAGATTTAAAAACAACTGGAAGTTGTCTGCCAGCTTTTTTCCATTGCTGAACAAACACTATCGTCAACGCTTCGATCGCACTTCTCTGGAATGCTAGCAGATTTGGTGTCGACATAACTTTTATAGGTTGTGGATGCGGCGGTAGATCTCAAGTATAGGTTCCGGGATGGTCTTAACAGTTATGTTTGGATTGTCCTCGAACTCATCCACGAATGGGTCGTTTTCCCAACTAAAGATATAGACGGTTGTTGGCTTCTTAAGTGAGAGAACTTTTTTACTGAAGTCGTCAAATTTATCAAAGCTCTCTTTAAAATAAATAGCTGTGTATCGGTCTTTGCTTTCAAAAATTTCGAAGTGGCTGTTCTTTGTTACACATTCTAGTGTATTTTCTGCGATCGCAAGAAGCTCAGTCGCGTTATGAGCAAGCGTCAACTTGTCTTTATCGTTCGCATTGAGAACACTATGCTCCCCAACAAATCCGATGCGGTAATACTTCAGCGACCCTCCATACCCAGCAAAATTCTCGTATCCTGACAATGCACGCTGCATTCGAGGTAAACAAAACTTATCTACAATGCCTCCCTCATTATTGGTAACGAGAATAAACTGACGCTTCCCACCATCAGCTTTATTTTGATCAAGTACAGCATGCCCTGTCGTACCCGAGCCAGCAAAAAAATCGAGTACGATTGCGTTTTTGTTTGGAATGGTCTCTACGCACCTTTTGATGAGTTTTATAGGCTTTTGACCGCTTGTAAAAGTGGGTAGACCGAATGTCTCCTTATTCAGGTTTATGGTTGATATGTCATACCATATGTCTCCAACGTAAACACTCAAGTAATCCGAGAGAAACAACATTCTCTTATCGCCCCACTTTATATATTTTTCTCCATCAGGTGAGGAGACCTCGCAAATCTCAGGCGCTACTGGATTTGTGGCAGCAAACCTCTTCACCACATCGTTATTCGTTCGGTAAATCAGTCGCTCTGCATTCGCGATTTTCCATTCGTTGAGTTGTTTTAGTTTTCTTACGTCTATTTTTAGAGCGTTCTTCTCTATGTACTTCTTGACAGAAATAACTGACCATTTTTCACAAGGATCACTTGGGTTTTCGATAATATTTGAGTAATACTTCAAGTATTTTTCCATCTCGCCATCCTTTCCGGTGGCAGATTTAAGCACTTTGGGTATTTGCATTTTTGCGAAGGCAGCATTTTTTGCATAGATAAACAATGTCTCCTTTATTTTTGGGAACTTATTTCCTTCTGCAACGTGTTTCATTTTGAGACCTGTAAGTTGGCTCATTTGAACAGCGATGTCGTTCACTCTATTCGCCTCACCAAAGACGCTGTTTAGAAGCAGCTCGAGGTTTGCGGCTTCTCGGTAGTCTATAGAAACGTATATAAGTCCCTCTTCCTTCAGTAGCCACTTTGATAGTTCGAGACGCTTTCGCATGAATGAAAGCCAGTAGCTATGTCTCAATGGATGATCCGTAGGAACGTCTGTTCCGTCAGGATGTTTATCGAGTATTCGTTTGTCCTTATATCGAAAACCGTCTGATCCTGTGTTATAGGGGGGATCAATGTAAATCAAATCCACATTCCCTTTGTGAGTATAGTTTAGACAAGTTAGCGCGTGATAGTTTTCTCCTTCGATGAGTAGATGTGTTGGCTCTTCCTCCTTTCCCTTTACATCGAGTTCAGTTACTGCCGTTACTATGGGCATTTTGTTCTCTACGTCATTCTCAAATGCTTCAGGCACATCAAGCCAGTCAAGGCCATAAACACCATCTCTGTAAGATCTTTTGAGACGCTCAACCTCCTTCTCGAGTCGAAGGATTTTATTGTCTTTGTCCGCAAGTATTTTTCTGATTTCGTCTTTTTCCATAGCTATCTAGTACTCGCGTTCTTTAGGAAGTTCTCAAACTCTACCTTCTCAATCCGAAACTCCTTACCCAGCTTGTATGCACGTAGCTTCCCCACCTTGATGTAGCGGTAGATAGTCATTATGTTCACATCGAGCTTCGCTGCGAGATCCTCTGCACGATAGTATTCCTGCTTACCGCTCATGTTGTTCATAATCTACTTTACAATGGTTTACACAACAAATCGGCACTTGTTAGTAACCACCTCTCTTTACAACTACTTCATAAACTAAAGGTAAAGCCCGCATTCGCGGGCTTCATTCTAGTAACTCTTCAACCTCCTACTCTTCTCATGCGTCCTGATCTTCTCAAGCGCCTTCGCCTCGATCTGGCGTATACGCTCACGAGTGACGCCGAACTCCTTTCCAACCTCCTCGAGCGTGTGGTACACACCGTCGAGAAGTCCGTGACGCATCTCAAGAATCTTGCGCTCCTTAGGACTTAGGTCCTCAAGAATATCGCGCACCTGCTCGCCGAGGATACGCTCGGAAGACTCCTGGATAGGAGATGGAATCTTATCATCCGCAATGAAGTCGCCGAGGGTCGAGCGATCGTCGTCATCAGAACCGATAGGGTTCTCCAAGGAAAGCGTGTCCTGGTTGATCTTCTCGATCTGGTAGATTTTCTCAACCTCGACCGCCATCTCGATAGCAATCTCCTCCGGCTGCGGGTCGCGGCCGAGTACCTGCGCGAGGCGGCGCGATACCTGCTTGTACTTGGCGATGGTCTCCACCATATGCACCGGGATGCGGATGGTGCGGGACTGGTCCGCGAGCGCACGCGTGATAGCCTGGCGAATCCACCAGGTAGCGTAGGTCGAGAACTTGAAGCCCTTGTTCCAGTCGAACTTGTCTACGGCCTTGAAGAGGCCAAGATTCCCTTCCTGGATGAGGTCGAGAAGCGTGAGGTCCGGAGAGCGGCCCACGTACTTCTTCGCGATAGACACCACGAGGCGGAGGTTCGAACGCGCGAGGATGTTACGCGCCTCGTCATCCCCCTTCTCGATGCGCTGCGCGAGCTCGCGCTCTTCGGAAGCAGTGAGAAGCGGGTACTGACCGATCTCGCGGAGGTAGATCTGGATCGAGTCGTACGCGCCAGAATCGCGGCCCTTGATGTTGCGGCCTGCGAGGTACTGATCTGTATCGTCCGCGAGCATGCCGCCCTCGAGGATGTCGATGCCGGCGGTCGTGAAGCGCTCGTAGAGCTCGTCGAGGAACATGATGTCGTCCTCGACATGCGGGAACTCCTTCAGAATCTCGTTGTACGTGATGTAGCCGCGCTCCTTGCCCTTCTGGATAAGGAGGTCTGCTTTGTCTACCTTCTGCGCAGCAGCCTTCGCTTTTGCGCCCTTGGCAGCGACGCGCACGATGTTCTTGAGCTGCTCTTTCTTCGCCGGCTTCTTAGCTGGAGCCTTCTTCACCGCCTTCTTCGGCGCTGCTTTCTTGACCGGCTTCTTTACGGCCTTCTTAGGCGCAGCCTTCTTCACCGCTTTCTTCGGAGCGGCCTTCTTCACTGCTTTCTTAACGGGCTTCTTAGCCGCCTTCTTCTTGGTAGCCATGGTTGGTTTCCGTATGAGGTTAGTAAGGGTGTATCAAAACGATGCAAGGAGTCTCGTCAGTCTCTGGCATTCCTGCTCTGCCTCTCTGATGGCGGCTTCGTCGCGGGCGGTCTCAGCTACGCGCAAGCGCGCGGTCGCAGCCTGGAGCTGCTCCGCGATGTGTGCTTTCTCGAATGCGCGAACGAGGTCGTCCGCGTCCGTTTCCCCAGGAGCCTCGCCATAGTCTATTCCTGCCTCGAAAATCTCGTTCTCGGGAGGGGGCTCGTCTGGGAACGGTGCGCCGATGACCCTACTATACTCATTTTCTACCCGCTTAGCAATGAGACTGTTCGGGTACTGCATGTATAGCGCATGGAGCCTCGAGCCGAGTTTCTGTACCGGAGTGCGCACCGGGGCAGGCTTCCCCTGAAGCGTCACCGTCTGCATCCTCCCCTCTCCCGGCTCTTTCGGGAGGCGCACCAAGCCCGCGCGGATCGCCTCAGGCGTAGACCCGAGCGCACGCGCCGCGATGCTCACGAAATGCTCCCGCTCCATAGGGCTCTCGATAGCCGCAAGGAGCGGCAGGACCGTCTTCTCCGCAAGGAGGATAAGGCGATGCTGGTCTCCTTCGCTCTCGGCGAGGACCGAGAGGAAGAACTCGACGATAGGCTTCGCGTCCGCGATGCGCTTGGTTAAGTCCTTTGCGTCCTCTATCGCGAGGTCCGCAGGATCCTTTCCTGCGGGCAGCTTCACCGCCTTCACGCGCATCCCCGCGCGCAAGGCCGCAATCGCGTTCTTCATGGACGCGTTCAGCCCCGCCCTATCCGAATCAAGCGCGAGCATGAGGTTGTCCGCGTAGCGCTTGATAAGCGAGAGGTGCTGCGGCGTGAGCGCGGTACCGGAAAGGGCGATAGTGTTCGTGAAGCCTATCTGATGGAGCATGAGAAGGTCCATCTGCCCTTCAACCAGAAGCGCGAACCCACGCTGGCGTATCGCGTCTTTTGCGCGATCCATGCCAAAGAGGATCTCTGACTTCTTGTAGAGCTCCGTCTCAGGAGAATTGAGGTATTTCGCCTGATCGTTAGGATCGAGCGCTCGGCCCGTAAACGCAACCGTGCGTCCTGCGCTGTCCCGGATCGGGAACATCAGCCGGTTCCGGAACCGGTCATAGAAGGTACCCTTCTTCTCGTCCGCCTCCTTCACGAGCCCCGCCTGGATGAGTTCCTGATTCGAGAACCCGGCTTCCTGAAGCTTCTCGAGCGTCATGCGCCACGCTTCAGGAGCGAACCCAAGATTCCAGGAAGCGATGCTCTCTTCCGTAAGCCCGCGAGACTTCGCGTACGCGTACGCGCTCCCTTCGACCTTCTTCCCTTCCTTGAGCAGGTCCGCGTACAGGGTCTCGGCTCGCGCCATCGCCTCGTACAGGCGGTCCTTCTTGTCCTTCGATTCCTTGGACGGCCCTCCCGTGTATACGATCTCTACCCCTGCCTTCTCCGCGAGGATATGAAGCGCTCCCTTGAAGTCCACGCCTTCCATCTTCTGGACGAACTCGAAATGGTCTCCCCCTTGCCCCGAGGAGAAGCAGTAGTAGGTGCCGCGCTCAGGATTCACGTAGAAGGACGGGGTCTTCTCCTTGTTGAACGGGGAGAGCCCCTTCCAGCTCCTTCCGGACTTCGTGAGCTTCACGTACGGGGACACGACGTCCACGATGGAGAGCTTGGCCTTGATCTGCTCGACGGTGTCCATGCGTTCCCTCATTTTAGCGCGTATTGCATGACCGTGCCCAGACAGCAGAAAGCCCGCCTAAAAGGCGGGCTTTCTGCTTCACACATTGATAGATTACGCAGTTGCCTGCTCCTCCATCGCGAGGCGCTCTGCCTCGCGGCGCTGCTGTTCGACAGCACGGCGTGCCTGCATCTCATCGATCGCAGCGCGCTTCTTGGAGCCTGCGAAGCCGGTACCAGCCGGGATGAGGCGACCGAGGATCACGTTTTCCTTCAAGCCGCGGAGCGTGTCCACGGAACCGCGGAGCGACGCGTCGATGAGGATCTTCGTGGTCTGCTCGAAGGATGCGGCCGAGAGGAACGAGCGGCGGGAGAGCGCCGACATCTTGATGCCGAGCACCATCTCCTTGCCCTTCGGCGGGATCTTGCCCTCCGCCTCCATAGCCTTGACCTCCTCCTCGAACTCCCAGTGCTCGACGACGTCGCCCACCGAGTAGTCCGAATCTCCGGTCTCCACGATCTTCACGTTCGCGAACATGCGCTTCACGATTACCTCGAGGTGCTTGCGCGATACGCTCGCGCCCTGGAGCTCGTAGATTTTGCTGGTCTCCGCGATGATGTACTCCTGTACGGCAGCGCGGCCCGCGTGCTCGAAGAGCTCGTCGAGGTCAGCAGAACCGTCCGAGAGGAACTGGCCCTTCACGACGGAATCGCCTTCCTTCACAAACGACTGGCGCGGGTAGTTGAGCACGTACTCGGTGTTCGAGCCGTCCTTCTTGCCTTGGCCCTTCTCCGGAGTGACGACGATAACCTTGTCGCGGTTCTGATCGCGGACCTCGACGACCACGCCGTCGAACTTGGAGATGGTTGCTGCGTTCTTCGGAGAGCGCTTCTCGAAGACTTCCTCGATACGAGGGAGACCCTGCGTGATATCGCCTCCTACGGACGCGGTACCGCCGGCATGGAAGGTACGCATCGTAAGCTGGGTTCCCGGCTCGCCGATAGCCTGCGCGGCGACCGTACCCACAGCCTCGCCGAGATCAACGAGCTGCTGGGTCGAGAGGTCCATACCGTAGCAGGTGGCGCAGATGCCGTAGCGCGTCTCACATGCCATAGGCGAGCGGACCGATACGGATGAGATGGACTCGTCGGCTGCGATCTGCGCTGCGTCCTCTGCGGAGAGGTACTTGCCCTTCTTGAGGCCTGCGGCCTCAGCGGCGAGCACGCGTCCACGGATGGTCTCCGCGAAGTCGATCTTGATGCCGGATGCTGAGACACGGTTGATGGTGATGCCACGCTTCGTACCACAGTCCTCCTCCGTGATGATGGAGTCCTGCGCGACGTCGAACAAGCGGCGCGTGAGGTATCCGGCGCGTGCCGTACCGAGCGCGGTGTCGGTGAGACCCTTACGCGCGCCGTGGGTCGACATGAAGTACTCGACCGGGTTCAAGCCCTCGGTCATCGAGGACACGATCGGCACCTCGATGGTCTCGCCGGCGGTGTTCTGGATGAGACCCTTCATGCCGGCCATCTGCGTGAGGTTACCGATGGAACCGCGGGCGCCGGAGCGCACCATGTCATGGACGGAACCGGCCGGGTTGAGCGCGTCCTCGACGAGCTTCTCAACCTCGGTCTTCGCGCCGTGCCAGACCTCGATCACCATGCGGCGCTTCTCCTCCTCGGAGAGGAGGCCGTTCTCGTAGTCGCTCTCGATGGAAGCGACCTTCGTGCGAGCCTCGGACACGATCGCGTCCTTGCCCTCAGGAACGGTCACGTCCTCAAGCGACCAGGTCACGCCGGACTTGGTTGCGTACTCGAAGCCGAAGCGCTTCACCTTGTTCACGATGCCCGGAAGCGCATCGATGCCGTAGCGGTTGATGCAGTCCTGCATGATGCCGGTGATCACCTTCTTCGAGATCGCGTCGTTCACGAACGGATAGTCCGACGGAAGGACGGTGTTGAAGAGGAGGCGTCCGACGGTGGTCTCGAAGGTTCCTTCAGAGATGTTCGCGTACTTCTCCTTTCCTGCTACCGGGAGCACGTTGATCGGGGCGCGCAGATCGATAGCGCCATACTCGTGCGCGAGGATAGCCGCGTTCGGGCTCTGGAAGTAGGTGCCGGCGCCCTTGGCGTCGTCCACCTTCTTCGTAAGCCAGTACGTGCCGAGCACGATATCGAGCGGCTTCTGCGTCATGACGATCATCTCGCCGGAACCCGGCTTGAGGATGTTCTTGTTCGCGGACATGACGTTCGCTGCCTCCCACTGCGCCTCCTCTGAGAGCGGCACGTGGATCGCCATCTGATCTCCGTCGAAGTCGGCGTTGAAGGCCGGACAGACGAGCGGATGGAGCTGGATCGCGTCGCCCTCGATGAGGCGCGGGCGGAACGCCTGGATACCCTGGCGGTGAAGCGTCGGTGCGCGGTTTAAAAGCACGTGCTTGCCCTGGATCGCCTCTTCGAGGATCTCCCAGACTTCTGCGACGCCGTCCTCGATCAAGCGGCCTGCACCGCGAATGTTGAAGGCGAGCTCGCGCTCAAGAAGCCCTGCGATGACGAACGGACGGAAGAGCTCGAGCGCCATGTGCTTCGGAAGACCGCACTCGTCGAGCTCGAGGTCAGGACCGACCACGATAACGGAGCGGCCCGAGTAGTCCACGCGCTTACCGAGAAGGTTCTGGCGGAAGTAGCCCTGCTTGCCCTTCAGGTAATCTGCGAGCGACTTCAGCGGACGGCGCTGCGCCGGCGTGAGCGCGCCGCCTGACGCGCCACCCTTACGGATGGAGTTATCAAGAAGCGCGTCGACCGCTTCCTGAAGGATGCGCTTCTCGTTGCGGAGAATCACCTCAGGAGCATGGATGTCGAGAAGCTTCTTAAGGCGGTTGTTGCGGTTGATGACGCGGCGGTAAAGGTCGTTCACGTCAGACGTCGCGTGACGGCCACCCTCGAGCGCGACCATAGGACGGAGCGCCGGCGGGATGACCGGGATCTTCGTCATGAACATCCACTCAGGGCGGATATTCGACGCGATCATCGCCGAGATGAGGGAGATGCGCTTTGCGAGCTTCTCGCGCTCAGCAGCGGCTGCCTTCGGGTAGCGCTCCTCGAGCTTCTCCTTCAGGTCCTCGAGCTTGAGGTTCCTGAAGAGGTCGTAGATAGCCTCTGCGCCGATCTTCGCCTCGAACAGGGTGCCGTAGCGCACCGAGAAGCGGTGGTAGGTGATCTCGTCGAACACCTTGCCCACGACGACCGACTCGATGTCGTTCTTCGCCGCGGTCATGCGCTCCTTGAGGGAGTCGCGCTCAGCATCCGTATTGGCTGCCTTGTGCTTGGTCTTGTACTCGTTCTCGAGCTCAGAAAGAAGGCGCTTCTTCACGTCTTCAGCTACCTTCGTGACGATGTAGCCTGCGAAGTAGATAACCTTCTCGAGGTCCGCAGACGGGACGCCGAGGATGAGCGCCATGCGGCTCGGCATGGAGCGGAGGAACCAGATGTGCGCTACCGGCGTCACGAGCTCGATGTGGCCCATGCGCTCGCGGCGCACGATGGAGCGGGTGATCTCCACGCCACACTTGTCACAGACGATGCCCTTGTAGCGGATGCCCTTGTACTTGCCGCAGTAACACTCGTAGTCGCGCTCAGGACCGAAGATCTTCTCGTCGAAGAGCCCGTGCTTCTCAGAGCGCTGGGTACGGTAGTTGATGGTCTCAGGCTTGGTGATCTCGCCGCGGGACCAGCTAAGGATGCGCTCAGGTGACGCAAGCGAGAGACGCAGCGCGTCCCAGTCCGCTGAACGCGGCATCATCGGGCGCTTCCCGGAATTCATGTTGTGCATTGCCATGATCTATTTCGTTAGGCGTCCGCCTGATAGTCCTCGATCGGCTCGATGTCGAGCGCGAGGCCGCGGATCTGGTTGGTAAGTACGGAGAAGGATGCCGGAGTTCCCGCATGGGATACCGGCTCGCCCTTCACGATCGCATCGAAGGTCGCCGAGCGTCCCTGGATATCGTCGGACTTGATCGTGAGCATCTCGCGAAGGGTGTAGGCAGAGCCGTACCCAAGGAGCGCCCACACCTCCATCTCTCCGAAGCGCTGACCGCCGTTCTGCGCCTTTCCGCCGAGCGGCTGCTGGGTGATGAGGCTGTACGGTCCGATGGAGCGCATGTGGATCTTATCCTCCACCATGTGATGGAGCTTCAAGACGTACATGTAGCCCACCGATACCGGCTGCGCGAACGCTTCGCCCGTGCGGCCATCGAAGAGCTGCATCTTGCCGCTCTTATCGAAACCTGCGGAGACGAGCTCCTCACGAATCTCCTCTGCGGTTGCGCCTGCGAATGGAGGCACGATCGCCTGGTATCCGAGCGAGTTAGCTGCGAGACCGAGATGAAGCTCGAGGATCTGTCCGAGGTTCATGCGGGACGGGACGCCGAGCGGCGTGAGGATGATGTCTACCGGGTTGCCGTCCTTGTCGTACGGCATGTCCTCTACCGGAAGCACGCGGGAGATAACGCCCTTGTTTCCGTGGCGTCCGGCGAGCTTGTCGCCCACCGATACGTTACGTACCTGCGCAACCGTTACGACGATCTTCTTGATGATTCCCGACTCGAGCTGGTCTCCCTGCTCGCGGCTGAATACCTTTACGCCGATAACGCGACCGCGCTTTCCACCCTCCATGCGAAGCGAGGTGTCCTTCACGTCCTTGGCCTTATCGCCGAAAATCGAACGAAGGAGACGCTCCTCAGGGGTGAGCTGGGTCTCGCCCTTCGGCGTTACCTTACCCACGAGGATGTCGCCCGGACGGACTTCCGCACCGATGCGTACCACGCCCTCCTCGTCGAGGTTCTTAAGACGCATCTCGCCCACGTTCGGGATGTCATGCGTCGTAACCTCAGCGCCGAGCTTGGTGTCGCGGACCGCGCACTCGAAGTCCTCGATGTGCACCGTGGTGAACTTGGACTCTTCCACGAGACGCTCGGACACGATGATGGCGTCCTCGTAGTTCGCACCGTTCCAGCTCATGAAGGCCACACGAACGTTCTGTCCGAGCGCCATCTGGCCCTGATCGGAAGAGGTCGCGTCTGCAAGGACGTCGCCCTTCTTCACCTTGTCGCCGGTCTTTACGATCGGACGCTGCATGAACGCGGAGTTCTGGTTGGTCTGCGTGAGGCCCTGGAGCTTGTACTCATGCGGCTTTCCGTTAGACGGCGTGACCACGACCTTGCGCGCGTCGCAGTACGTAACCTCGCCCGCCTCCTCGGCGATGACGAGGCGGCCGGTGTTGCGAGCCGCATGGCTCTCGATACCCGTAGCCACGAGCGGCGCCTCCGGGATGAGGACCGGGGTCGCCTGCTTCTGCATGTTCGAACCCATGAGCGCGCGGTTCGCGTCGTCATGATCGACGAACGGGATCATCGCGGTAGCCGCGGAGAACATCTGGTACGTCGATGCGTCGATGTAGTCGATCTCCTCGCGCTTCACTACTGCCGGCTCGCCGCCGCGGCGCGCCTCGATGCTATCCGGAACGATGCGTCCCTTCTCGTCTACCGGTGTCGCGGCATGCGCGATCACATGCTCCTCTTCCTCGAGCGCGTTTAGGTACTCGACCGTGTCGGTAACCACGCCCTTCGTAACCTTCGCGTACGGGGTCTCGAGGACGCCGAACTCGTTGGTGCGCGCATGGAGCGCCATGCGGAGGATAAGGCCGATGTTGGCGCCTTCTGGCGTATGGATCGGACAGAGGCGTCCGTAATGGGACGGATGCACGTCGCGCACCTCGAAGCCTGCGCGCTCGCGCGTAAGGCCTCCCGGACCGAGGGCCGAAAGGGTGCGCATGTTCTCGAGCTCAGCGAGGATGTTCTGCTGATCCATGAACTGGGAGAGCTGGTTGGCGGTGAAGAACTCGCGGACCGACGCTGAAAGCGGACGCGGGTTCACGAACGCCATCGGGAGCGAAGTCTCGCTCTCGATCGTCGACATGCGGTCCTGGATGTTGCGCTTCATGCGCGACATGCCCACGCGCATGCGGGCCTGAAGGAGCTCGCCTACGAAGCGGACGCGGCGGAAGCCGAGGTGATCGATATCGTCCGGAACCGCGTTCGGGTCCTGGTTCATGCGGGCGATCTCGCCCACGATGCGGACGAGGTCGTCGAGGGTAAGCGCGCGCTGATCGAGCGCCTTCTTATCGGTCGGGAGGGAGAAGCGGGCGTTCAAGCGGTGGCGGCCGACCTTGGAGAGGTCATAGCGCTCAGCGGCGAACAAGGAGTTCACGTACTGCTTCGCGTTCTCAGGGGTCGCGAGGTCGCCGTCGCGCATGCGGCGGTGCACCTCCACGAACGAGTCGTCGAGACTCTGTGCGGTGTCATGTGCGAGGGTGAGCTGCATCGCGCGGGTCGCGACCTCGTCACCCTTGAACTTCGCGAGGATCTCCTCACGGACGCCTGCGCCGAAGATGGAGAGTAGGTTCGATACCGGGAACTTGCGCTTGCGGTCGATCTTCACGAAGATCGCGCCGTCGACGTCGCTCTCGATCTCGATCCAGACACCGCGTGCCGGGATCAATTTCGCGCCGAAGAACTGGCGGCCCTTGTTCTCCTCGGCGATGAAGAATGCGCCGAAGGAGCGCGCGAGCTGCGGCACGATGGCACGCTCGACGCCGGATACGATGAAGGAGCCGTGCGGCGTCATCATCGGGATGTCCGAAAGGAAGATCTCCTGGGTCTTCTCAGAACCGAAGGTCTTGTTGATGAGGGTTACGGACGCCTTGAGGGGCGCCTCGTAGGTACGCATGTTCTCGCGTGCCTCCTCCTCGGTGCCCTTCGGGGCGCCGATCTCGAAGCCGTCGAAACGGAGCTCGAACTTCTTGCCGGAATAATCAGGAATCGGCGAAAACTCCTTAAAGAGTTCGCCGAGGCCCTCCTTGAGGAGCCACTGGAACGATTCCCGCTGGTGACCTACGAGGTCCGGGAACTCGACGCGAGGCGCGCGGTACGCGCCGAACGTCTTCTGCACGAGCTTCTTCTGCTGCATGTGCGGATGTATGGTTAGTGTCCCTAAACGCCGAATGGGCACGTATATATACGTGCCGCGCCCCTTCGTTTCTGGAGACGCTGTTTTTAAATATTCGCCCTGATTTTCAGCCCCGCCCGACTATCCCCCGTTACTCAATCTCGTTCCCTAAAAATACCGTGAAGACGGGGGTGGGGTCAAGAGCGCCTGGGGAATAAGGAAAAAGGCGGTCTCCCGAAGGAAACCGCCCTTTTGAGCGACAGTCGGCCGTCTGACCTAGGCGACCGCCTCACGGATCGGGAAGCGTCCCGCCCGTGAGTGGACGAAGACCACGCCGCCGAACATCAGCAGCAAGGCTGACACGATCGCGAGCGAGCCCACGAGCGGATGCTCGGCCCACAGGCCGTCGAACCCGGCCCGGAAGACGAACACGCCGGCGCCGAGAATCAGCGTCATCGCTGCGATGAACAAGCCGTCGGTGGTGGCCGGGAGGTCGTGCTTCGGCATGACCCAGCTCATGGCGAGCGAGGTCACCCAGGCACCCACTATGAAAAGCGGGAAGCCGTCCCAGAAGGACAGAGCGTCCGCTTTCAGGATGAGGGCCACGAACGCGGTCCCCATGCTGAGCGCAACGAGGCGCTGCATGACGCGTCGGCCGAATTCGTCCGGCTTGCTCAGCCCGACGACCACCCACGCGGTGAAGCCTATGGCCGCCGTCGACCAGAACAGGATCCCGCCCAGGCCGCTTCCGACCTTGGCGAGGTCGAAGCCGGCGAAGGCGAGCAAGGCGTAGACGATGCTGATGAAGGCGACGATCGCCATCATCCAGCGAGTTGTGATTCTGAACATCGAAGGTTCCCCGTTGACTTTCCGGCGACTGCCGGACTCGTTCACTAAAATACCACCATACGGCGGTATTGTCAATTCATAAAAATGTGTCCTACTTAGGCTTCCGCTTCTTTCCCCGGAACGCGTCGATCTTCGCGTGGTTCCCGGTCTGAAGGACCTTAGGAACCTTGTACGCCTTCCCTTCCCACTCGATAGACTCGGGACGCGTGTATACGTCAGGCGCCGCGATACGTCGCTCCTCTACCGACGCATCCTTCCCGAGCACGCCCGGAAGCCTGCGCGTGATGGCGTCGATCATAGCCATAGCCGGAACCTCGCCGCCCGTGTAGACCGCCTCGCCAACCGCATAGGTCTTCACGGTACCCATGGTTGTACAGATTTTCTTCGCACGCTCGTCGATGCCCTCGTAGCGCCCGCACACGAATACCACCTCGTCATACTTGCCGAGCAAGTCCGCGTCCTTGTTCGTGAACTGCTTGCCGGACGGACTGAACCAGACGATAGCCTTCTTCCCGCTCCTTCGGCCGAACGACTTCTTTACCGCCTTCGCGACCGGAAGCGCCGTCATGACCATGCCGGGTCCTCCTCCATAGGGACGCTCATCCACCTTCCCCCAGCGGTTGGTGACATAGTCGCGCGGGCTCTGATAGTCCACGCGTATCTTCTTGTTCTCGCGGGCGCGCCCGAGAATCGACGCGGAGAGATACGCGTCGCAGGCTTCCGGGAAGAGGGTTACGAGATGGAATCGGATCATAGCGAAAAACGGCTTCCGCCGTCTTCAAGTCTAGCGCATGTCGCCGAGCACCTCGTCGAGCGAGCGGTCATCCTCGACGCGCTTCCCGCCGATCGGCTCGTTGATCTTGAGGTTCACGCGCGCGTTATGCTTCATGCCAACCACGCGAAGGAGGGTGCGGATCGCTTTGGCGATGTTGCCGTCCTTGCCGATGATCTTGCCCATGTCCTCAGGAGCGACGGTGAGCGTAAGGAGTACGCCCATCTCATCAACCGAGCGGGTGATCACGACCGCGTCCTGGTTATCAACCAGCGCTTTGATCGTGTAATCGAGGTATGCGTGATCCTGTTCCATAGAGTCGTGTCAGCGTAATCGGATATGCGGGTAATGGGACGTGGTGTCCCTGGGGCGCCTTAGGCAGCCTCCTCCTTTGCCTCCTCGGCAGGAGTCTCTTCAGCAACGGGAGCTGCCTCCTCTGCTGCCGCTTCAGCGGCGGCTGCTGCCTCTGCCTTCGCTGCAGCTTCTGCCTTCGCAGCTTCCTCAGCGGCCTTCGCTGCAGCCGCCTCCTCCTCGGCGCGCTTCTTCGCGATGTTCTTCTCGAGCGTCTTCTTCGGGATCACGGCCTCCTTCTTGCCCTCGAGCACGCCCTCCTTGATGAGGAGGTTCTTGAGGGACGGGGACACCTGAGCGCCCTTAGAGATCCAGTCCTTGATACGGTCTGCCTTGTAGGTAATAGCCTTGGTCTTCGGGTTGTACGTACCGACGAGGTCGACGTACTTGCCGGCCTTAGGGCCGGCCGTCTTCTCGAGTACGGCCATGCGGAACGCAGCGTCGTTCTTGCGGCCAATGCGCTGGAATCGGATCATCAACATATGTAGGCGGAACTGTACCAAATAGGGGTGTTTCCGTCAAAGAAATAAAAAGAAGGGCGGCCGGAGCCGCCCCAAGTCCTCCTCACCGTGTGTCAACGGAGAACGTCGACCTATAAATCATAGCAAATACAGGTATGTCTGCTACAGTTCTACCCATGGCTATACAGAAGGACACCGTCTACGAGGGTCCCATCACCATTATCAAGACCGGGAAAGGATTCTTCACCTATGACCCGAACGAGGAGGACATGTTCATCGCCGGAGAGAACCTCGGCGGCGCCTTCCCCGGAGACACTGTAAAGGTGCAGTTCGTCGGGAACGACACCGACAAGCGCACCGGCAAGGTGCGCCCTGCAGGACGCGTAGTTGAGGTCACGGAGCGCGCTCGCGAGACCTTCGTCGGGAAGCTCGTCGAGAACAAGGAGGAGAACCTCATCATGCTCATCCCGGACTGGAAGAAGATGTACGTCCCGTTCGTAGTAAAGGGCGAGTCCCTCCCTATCGGGCACAAGGTCGTGATCCGCTTCAAGGGCTGGGCATCCCATCAGCCGTACCCGTGGGGCGAGCTCGAGGAGATCATCGGCCCGGCCGGAGAACATGAGACTGAGATGCGCGCCCTCGCGCTTTCGAGCGGCTTCCGCTCCGACTTCCCTCCTGGCGTCATGCAGGAAGCGAAATACCTCGAGGAGCATGGCCGCCAGATGCTGAAAGATGGTGCTGCCGAAGGCATCGCCAACGGGACCCGCAAGGACTTCCGCGGCACCACCACCTTCACCATCGATCCCTTCGATGCGAAGGACTTCGACGACGCGCTCTCGGTTAAGGAGCTCCCGAACGGGAACTACGAGATCGGGGTCCATATCGCGGACGTCTCTCATTTCGTGCGCCCGGGCACCCAGATCGATAGCGAAGCCAGGAAGCGCGCTACCTCGGTGTACCTCGTGGACCGCACCATCCCGATGCTTCCCCACATCCTCTCTACCGATCTCTGCTCCCTCAACCCGAACGAGGACCGTCTCGCGATGTCCGCGGTGTTCGAGCTCGATAAGGAAGCCGGTATCGTCTCCCGCTGGTACGGTCCTACCGTCATCCACTCGGACAAGCGCTTCACGTACGAGGAAGCACAGGAGGTCCTCGACACGCAGGACGGCATTCTCTTGAACGAGCTCAATATATTGAAGACACTCGCGGACAAGATCCGCACGCGCCGCACGAACAAGGGCGCTATCGCGTTCGATACTCCTGAAGTGAAGATCCTTCTCGACGAGACCGGCAAGCCAAAGGAGATCGTCCTCAAGGAGCGCCGGGACACGAACCTCCTCATCGAGGACTTCATGCTCCTTGCCAACGAGGCTATCGCCGAGTTCCTCACGGACGAGATGAAGAAGGCGCGCATCGTGGGTGGCACCATATACCGCATCCATGATTCTCCGGACGCGGACCGTATCGAGAATCTCGCCGCATTCCTGCGCGTCATGGGATACCAGCTCCCGGTCCAAGCCGGAAAGGTCAAGGGCGAGGATATCAACGCGCTCCTCAAGGAAGTAGCGGGCAAGCCTGAGGAATACCTCATCAAGACCGCAGCGCTCCGTTCCATGGCCAAGGCGGTGTACTCGACCAAGAATATCGGCCACTTCGGCCTCGCGTTCGAGTTCTACACGCACTTCACCTCCCCGATCCGCCGCTACCCGGACCTCCTCGTGCATCGCCTCGCGAAGCACTACACCGTTGAAGGCGTCTTCGATAAGAGCGAGTACGCAGAGCTCGATCAACTCGCGACCCGCTCATCTGAGCGCGAAGCAGCTGCCGTAGAAGCAGAGCGCGACTCCATTAAGATGAAGCAGGTGGAGTACATGAGTGAGCACATCGGCGAGGAGTTCGATGCGGTTATCTCGGGCGTCTCCGATCGCGGCATCTTCGTGGAGCTTACGGAATCTCGCGCCGAGGGCATGATCCGGGTGCGAGAGCTTGGAGACGACTACTTCGTCTATGACGAGAAGCGGTACCGTCTCATTGGAGAGAAGTCGAAGACCGAATTTGCGCTCGGCGACCCTATCCGAGTCCGTCTCGTTGATGCGCGGCTCGCAGAACGAGAACTCGACTTCGCGATCGTACGAAAATAGAAAAAGGCGCCCGAAGGCGCCTTTTCTCTTACGCGTTCTTCCCGTCGTACGGGACTCGGTTCAGTGTCTCTGAGTCGACTCCATCGAGCGTGCGGAGGTTGATTGCGATTGCATCGCTACCGTCTGCATTCTTTCCTTTTCCAAATGGCTGTACACCGCAGTCTGTACAGAAGAGATGCTCAATCACATGCTTGTTAAAGCGGTACGCCTTGAGCTCCTCCTCGCCCTGGAGGATCTTGAACTTGTCCGGACTCGTAAACTGAAGGATGAATCCCTTGATTTGGCAGTGTGAGCAGTTGCACTCCATCGCGGGCTGCGAGAGGTCGAGCTCGACTTCGTAGCGTACGTTCCGGCAATGGCAGGCTCCTTCGTATGTTTTCATGGGACTATCCTAGCGCGCTTCAAGAATACGTGTAAGCGCGAGCGCATAGGCTGCTTCGCGCATAGTGATGCCACGCTCGTGCGCAAAATCTGCGACGTCTCGGTACGCGTCACGCATCGTGGCCTTGAGACGCTCCGTGACGCGAGCACGGTCCCAGGTCTCGCCCGAGCGGTTCTGCAGCCATTCGAAGTACGAGACTGTCACGCCGCCCGCGTTCGCGAGCACGTCCGGGATCACGCCGATGCCGCGGGCCGTAAGGAGGTCATCCGCTTCCGGCGTAACCGGACCGTTCGCTATTTCAAGCACCACAGTCGCCATGACCGAGCCTGCATTCTTTTCAGTAACCGCGTCCTCAAGTGCCGCCGGCACGAGCACGTCGCACGCTGCGGCTATCACGTCTTCCGCGTTCCCAGGCGAGCCGTATGCAGTCGCGTCATGCACTGACTTCCCGTCTTCTTTCAGCGCGAGCACCGCGTCGACATCAATGCCCTCTTCGTTCACCAGAGTGCCGCGGCTGTCCGCGAGCGCGACGACCTTACCTCCGTCCTTAACCACGAGCCGCGCAGCCTGGGCACCTGCATTCCCTGCACCCTGGATCGATACCTCGACCCCTTCGAGACTCCGGTGCTGATCCTCAAGCACCGCTTCAAGCACATACAGGGCGCCGTCTGCGGTTGCTGTATCACGCCCAACAACACCGCCATTCTCAAGCGGCTTTCCCGTGATCATGGCAGGGGCTGATGCGCCAATTATCTTCTCGTACTCGTCGAGCATGATGGCCATGATATGTGGGTTCGTATATACGTCGGGCGCCGGCACGTCCGTGTCAGGACCCAAGTGCTCCGAGAATGCCTGAACATATGCACGCGATAGCCTATCGATTTCTCCTTCTGAGAGATGTTTCGGGTCTACGGTTACGCCACCCTTCGCTCCTCCGAATGGAATGTCCACGACTGCACACTTAATAGCCATCATCGCTGCGAGCGCAGATACTTCGTCTTCATCCGCGTCGGGATGGAAACGGATTCCGCCCTTGTACGGACCGCGAGAATTGTCGAACTGCACGCGGTATGCCGGGAATTCCTTGGTGTTCCCATCATCCATCGCGACCGACAAGGTAGCGCGTAGCACCCTGTCCGGATTCATAAACGAGGCACGTTCCTCGTCCGTGAGATTGAGGAGATCTGCTGCCTTCCCGACGTTGTGCTTGAAGTATGCGAACGCAGCCATGGCAAGGATCTTAGGCGCTCTGGAGATACCTGAGCATGGTCTCGGCGTCCGACACCTCAAACGGATCCTCCTCACAGTTGTCGGAGAAGCCTGGCTCGATGAATGCCTTCTTAATTTCGCCATCCTCCACAAGGAGCGAGTAGCGCCATGAACGATTGCCGAAGCCGAGGTTCTCTTTCTTCACGAGCATGCCGAGCTTCTGGGTAAACTCGCCGTTGCCATCTGGAAGCATACGCACCTTGGAGAGGCCGAGCTTCTGGCCCCACTGATACATCGTGAACGCATCGTTGACGGACAAGCAGATCACATCGTCCACGCCGGCAGCCTGGAACTCCTCGTACTTCGCTTCGTAGCCCGGAGCATGCGTCGAGGAGCAGGTCGGCGTGAATGCGCCCGGAAGACCAAATAGCACTACCTTCTTACCTGCAAAAAGCTCCGTGGTGGTCACGTCTTGCCAGCGGAACGGGTTCTCTCCGCCCACGGACTCGTCCCGCACGCGGGTCTTGAACGTCACGTCTG
>DASWXP010000001.1:0-16892 GCA_036405415.1 Minisyncoccota bacterium | reverse complement strand
CTGCAGCAGGGCGTTATTTCTTATCACCATTACTGAGAACACTATGGAAAGCATCATCGCGAAAAGCGGATACGTGAAGTCTCGACCGATCATGATCGGTGTGTTCGCCGTGCTCATCACGCTCGTAAGCGGTATGGCACTTGCGTTCGCAACCGGAGTCACGACTCCGGAGAAGATCATGGCACAGGTCATCGTGCAGCCTCCTTGCTGCACCCCGCCACCGCCTCCACCTCCGCCACCGCCACCAACCCCGCCTACGCCGCCGATCGTGCAGCCTCCTTGCTGCACCCCGCCACCGCCACCGCCTCCACCTCCGCCACCGCCTCCACCTCCGCCACCGCCACCACCTCCGCCACCACCTCCGGTTGACTCTGCAGAGTGTGTTCTCCTTTCGGCGACCCCGACGAGCATCACTCCGGGACAGGCAGTCGTTCTCTCGTGGCAGACCCGTAACGCGACCTCGATCTCGATCGATAACGGCGTAGGCGTGGTAACTCCGACCGAGTCTGGTTCGGTGACGGTCAATCCGACTACGAGCACGACCTACACCGCGACCGTCACTGGCGCTAGCGGCTCCGTGAACTGCCAGGCTTCCGTAGTCGTGGTTCCGACTAACGCGCCGGCACAGTGTGTGTTCCTTAACGGTACGCCGTCCGTCATCAATGCTGGCGACGCGGTAACCCTTTCTTGGAAGACCCTCAACGCGACCTCGATCTCGATCGATAACGGCGTGGGTACGGTAACGCCGACCGCTGAAGGTTCGGTAGTGGTGCGTCCAACGCAGACCACAACGTATGTAGCGACCGTCACTGGCGCTACCGGCTCCGTGAACTGTCAGACCACGGTCACGGTCACGACTATCCAGCAGGGCCCGCAGTGTGTAAGCCTTACGGCAGACCGGACCTCGATTCGCGAGGGCGAATCGGTGACCCTCACGTGGGTGACTAACCGAGCCAACACCGTATCCATTACTGATCTTGGAGACGTAACTCCTGTCGCTGGAGGGTCACGCACCGTGACACCGAGTGACGACAAGACATACGTTGCAACCGTAAACGGTTCCATAACCAACGACAACTGTCGCGTTTCCATCTCCGTTGATAATGGAGGCGGTGGAGGCGGCGGCGGCGGACGCCGCAGCCCGCGCGTGGTGATCGATTCCTACGTGCCCGATCTCGAGGAGCCGCTCTCGTTCGTGTACCTCTCCGAGGTTCCGTACACCGGTCTCGAGCTCGGTACCTGGGGCACCGTCCTCTACTGGCTCATGCTCATCGGATGGAGCGCAGCGCTCGCATACCTCGTGCTCTTCAATGCCGTTCCGTTCGCATTCGCTCGCGTAAAGCGCTTCGGATCGAACGTGAAGGACGCGCTCAACAGCGACGCTCCGGCAGATCACGGTCACGGCCATGCTGCAGCGCACAGCGCGCACGCTCCTGCTGCGTCCCACGGGCACGCCCCGGCTGCGCACAGCGCTCCTGCTGCTCCGACACGCGCGGGCTTCAGCGCGCACGACGGCTTCCGCTCGTTCGCTGCAGGCGACGGCCTCACCATCGACGACATCGTGAAGGGTCTCTCTCGTCAGATCGAGCTCAATCACGAGCCGGAAGCGCCGGTAGCAGCACCTGTAGTAATGGAGTCCGTCCGCGAGGAGGCTCCGGCAGCGGCTCCGGTCCGCGCAGCCGCTCCGGTAGCAGCCACGCCGATCAATGAGAACGTCCGTGACTTCATCAAGGCGCTTCTCGACGGCGATCGCGACACGGTCTTCGGCATGGTCCGCAAGATGGCACGCGAGGGCGAGGATACCGAGCTCTTCGTATCGCATGCGGCCTGCGCGCTCGATGATGCGTACCGCGCATGCATCGACGGTACGACCTGCCACCCTGACATCGCCGAGCTCACGAACGGATGCCATCCATCCTTCCTCGAGCGCATCGTCCACTCGCTCTCCGGAGCCGTAGACGGCAGCTACTCGAGCGGCATGACGGGCGTGAAGATGGCCCTCACGCGCGCTCTTGGCGTCGTAGCAGGCTAAGCAGATCTCAAACGTAAAGCGCTCCGGATTTCCGGAGCGCTTTACGTTATGCACTAGGCCCAGGGTACGGCAACCTAACGAGGTGTACGCTAAAAGGGTAGGGAGTTGTTCCTTAGACTCCATAGCGAAGGAGGAACAGTACTATGCCGCGTATCAAGGTTCCTGAATGTATGCATGGGAGCGGCTATATCGTCTGGGGCGGAGCAGCCGGTCTTGCGGCGATGCTGTCCATCTACACGATTCTCAACAGCATCTAGCCGCCTGCCGGATCCAATGTAAAAGGCGCCGAAAGAATATCGGCGCCTTTCGCACATCTATCGCTTCTACTGGCGCTCGCTGATCTCAGTCTGGATGCGTGCTGCGAACTCCTGAAGGGAAGCCGATCCTTCCTGTCCGCGGTCGCGGCTTTCCACCGATACGCTCCCTGCGTCCGCCTCCTTGTCTCCTACGACGAGCACGTACGGCACCTTCTGCTGCTTCGCGTTCCGGATGCGCTTCCCGAGCGAATCTCCAGCATCGAGCACCGCACGAACGCCGGCTGCCTTGAGCGTGTCAAGCACGCCATCCGCGTACGCCTCGTGCTTCTCAGATACCGGAAGCACGCGGACCTGCTCAGGAGAGAGCCAGGTAGGGAAGGCGCCTGCGAAATGCTCGATCATGACGCCCATGAAGCGTTCCAGGGATCCTGAGATCGCGCGATGTATGACCACCGGGCGCTCCTTCTGGCCCTCCTCGTTTGTGTATTCGAGGTTAAAGCGCTCCGGGAGGTTGAAGTCGCATTGGATGGTGGCGAGCTGCCATTCGCGGCCGATCGCGTCCTTGAACATGAAATCGAGCTTCGGCCCGTAGAACGCGGCTTCGCCCTCGATGCGGTCATACGGAAGCTCGTTCGCCTTAGCGGCGTCCTCGAGCGCAGCCTCGGCCTTCTCCCATACCTCGTCCGACCCCAGGTACTGGCCCTCCGGACCGCGGACCGAGAGGCGCACCCAGTACCCGTCGAGCATCTTCATGGTGCCGTAGAAGCGCTTGATGATGGACACTATTGCACCCACTTCCTCGCCGATCTGGGACGCGCGGCAGAAGAGATGCCCGTCGTCCTGGGTGATGGCGCGCACGCGCGTGAGGCCCGCGAGCTGGCCGGTCTTCTCGTCGCGATAGACGGTGGCCGGCTCGAAGTAGCGCACCGGCAGCTGGCGGTAGGAGAACTGGTTGTCCCCGAAGATCTGCATGTGGTGCGGGCAGTTCATCGGCTTCATGAAGAACTTCTCCTCCTTGCCGGAGACGCGGAATAGCTCGTCGCCGAACTTCGATGCGTGCCCGCTCGTCACGTACAGGTCCTCTTTCGCGAGATGCGGCGTCCAGACGCGGTCGTAGCCGCGGTCCTTATGAAGTTCCCAGAGGTATTCCTCGATCTCGCGCCGGATCAAGGCGCCCTTAGGCTGCAAAAGCGGGAGGCCGGAACCTACGAGCGGGGAGAGGGTGAAGAGCTTGAGTTCCGCGCCGAGCTTCCGGTGGTCGCGCTTCCGCGCCTCCTCCTGCTGGTTCTGGAACGCTTCGAGCTCTTCCTGCGTATCGAACGCGAGGCCGTAGATGCGGGTGAGCATAGGCTTCGTCTCGTCGCCGCGCCAGTACGCGCCCGCGATGCGCTCGAGCACGAACGAGCCTGGTTTCAGGTCGTGCGCCGGCTTCTCGCTGTGGCCGCCGCGGCACAGGTCTGTGAAGGCGCCTGCGGTATAGAGCGTGATCGTGTCGCCAGCCTCCTTGATGCCGTCGATGATCTCGAGCTTGAACGGGTTGTCCTTGAACCGGTCCCGCGCATCCTTCTCTGAGACCTCGGTCCCTGACATCAGGGTCCAGGACGGAAGGAGCTCCTCCATCGCTTCCTGGAGCTTTATGAGATCCGCTTCCTTCGGAGCGTCGCCGCCCGAGAAATCGAAATCGTAGTAGAAGCCGGTATCGATCGCAGGCCCGATGGTGGCCTTCGCGTGCGGGTAGCGTTCGAGGACCGCTGCAGCGAGTAAATGGGCTAGCGTGTGGCGCTTTTCTTCGAGGGAAGCCATATGGAGGGAGGATAGCATGAAAAGGGAAACGGCGGCTCAGGGAGAGCCGCCGCATCTCCTGCTCGCTAGTAGCAGGGACAAGGATTGGGAGGGAATCCCCGGTACTGACGATCCATGAGGAAGCTCATGGCGCGCCGAGCGCGATCGTGGGGCAGCAGGTAGCTCGGGAGCCCACTGAGGAAGGACGCGAGGTCGGGCGCGCCTTCCCTGGTCCTCTTGATGTACAGCGGGTTTTCGAGTCCTGCGACCCTCCGGAACTCAGCTCGTTCCGCATCGGACCACTGCGGTCCGAGATAGTCCTGCGCGTTGCTGCGCATACGCTTCATTCCAAAACTCTCGTAAAGCATGATTTCCTCCATGCGTTCAGTTTGTCTGGCGGATTTATACCACGCCAGGGTTTTAAAGGAAGCTAGAGCAACTTCGCGTTCTCAACCGAGAGCGAGGTCTCGCCGTTCCTGCCGGAGATGTTCGCCTTCACGAGGAGGCAGTTGCCCGGGACCACGATACCGCTCTTCTCCTGGAACACTTTCGGGAACATGACGCCCTCGATGCTCTCGGTCTTGTCGGAGAACTTCACGAATGCCATCTTCTCGCCCTTCTTCGTAAGGAAGAGCTTCACCTCATCAACGAGCACCGGGAGGATAACCGTGAAGCCCTGCTTCGGGTCCTCCTTGATCCGCGCGATGGTGGTGCCGGCCTTGGCGGTCTTGTCGGTGTGCGCGTCAAGCGGATGCCCTGACACGTAGATGCCGAGAAGCTCCTTCTCCCAGGAGAGCTTGTCAGCGAGGGAGGTCTCGCCGTGCGCGGGAGGGAGGGTAAGCGTCGGTGCGGCGAACGCGAACAGGGAATCCTGCGCTGCGGTCGCGGTCGCTTCTTTGTGGAAGGTGAGGAGATATTCGATATGAGACAGAAGATGCGAGCGCTCGCCCATGGAATCCATCGCTCCGGACTTAATCAAGGACTCGAGCGACTTCTTGTTGAGGTTCTTCGAGCCGACGCGCGCGAGGAAGTCCGAGAGGTCGCGGAAGGCGCCGCCCCGCTCGCGCTCCTGGATGATGGCGCGCGAGATGCCCTCGCCGAAATTCTTGATAGAGGTGAGTCCGAAGCGGATGGTGTCCTTGCCCTCTCCGGCAACCGTGAAGTCCGCACCTGATTCATTCAGGTCCGGCGGGAGAACGGGAATCTTCAAGCGCTCGGCTTCGGCTACCAGGATCGCGATCTGCTCGGTGTCCCCGGCGTCAGCCGTGAGGAGCGCGGCCATGTACTCGACCGGATAGTTCGCCTTCATGTAGGCGGTCTGGTACGCCACCTTCCCGTAGCAGGCTGCGTGCGCCTTGTTGAATCCGTACGCGGCGAACGGCTCGATAAGCTGCCAGATCTTCGCCGACTTCTCGGGCGAGAGATTGCCGTATTCCTTGAAGCCCTTCAAAAGCTTCTCCTTCTGCGCTTCCATCTCTGCCGGGATCTTCTTACCCATAGCCTTGCGCAGCGTATCCGCCTCAAGCCACGAATAGCCGCCGAGCGTGATAGCGGTGAGGAGCACGTCGTCCTGGTACACCAGGAGGCCATAGGACGCGTCGAGGTAGTCCTTCATGCGCTCGTCCATGTAGCTCACGAGCCGCGGATTCTTCTTGCGCTCGATGTACTGCGGGATGGTCTCCATCGGTCCCGGGCGGTACAAGGCCACCATCGCGTTGATGTCGTGGATGGTGGTCGGCTGCAGCTCCTTGAGGTAGCGGGTCATGCCCGAGCCGTTCAATTGGAAGGTGCCTTCGGTCTCGCCGCGCGCGAGCATCGCATAGGTCTTCGCGTCGTCGAGCGGGATGTTCTCGATATCGATCCAGATGTCGCGCGTCTCGCGCACCCGCTCAACCGCGTCAGAAAGGATGGCGAGGTTCTTGATGCCGAGGAAGTCGAACTTGAGAAGCCCTGCGTCCTCCACCGCGTGCATATCGAACTGCGTGATGCGCTTCTCTGGGTTCTTCGGATCGAACTGCACCGGCGTCCATTCCCACAGCGGCGTAGGCGCGATAACCACGCCTGCCGCGTGCACGCCCGTGTGGCGTACGCAGCCCTCGATGCGCCGCGCGAGGTCCACGATCTGCCGCACGTCGTCGTCCTCGTCGTAGAGCTGTTTTAGTTCCGGCTCGAGCTCGAGCGCCCGCTCGATCGTCATGGGGAAGCCCTGGCTTCCCATGGGGATGAGCTTCGCGATGCGGTCTCCGGTACGGTACGCGTGGCCGAGTGCGCGTGATACGTCGCGCACAGCAGCGCGCGCCATCAGCGTACCGAAGGTGCCGATCTGCGCGACATTGTCCTCGCCGTACTTCTCACGCGCGTACGCGATCATCTCGTCGCGACGGTTGTCGGCGAAGTCCATGTCGATATCCGGCGCCTTCGGGCGCTCCGGGTTCAAGAAGCGCTCGAAAGGAAGCTTGTAGAAGAGGGGATCGACGTTCGTGATGCCGTTTAGGTACGAGACCAGGGAACCGGCCGCGGAACCTCTGGTTGTGGACATGATGCCTGCGGACTTCGCGAACGTGAGGAGGTCCGACACTGCGAGGAAGTACGGCGCGAAGCCCTTGGAGATGATGACGTCGAGCTCATACTCTATGCGCTGCTCGACCTCTTCGGTGCGTTCCATGCCGCGCATGGAAATCCCTGCGTAGGTGCGCTTCCGGAGCTCGTCCGCGTGCGTGCTTTCTTCCGGTACGTCCACCTTCGGGAAGTTCCATTTGCCGAGATCCATCGTTACTTCGCAGCGGTCCGCGATGCGTCTGGACTCGTCCACGGCTTCCGGTACGTCCTTGAACCATTCGCGCATCTGCTTCTCCGTGACGAAGGAGAAGTCCTCGTCCTCGTTCCTGCCGCGCTCGCCCTGGCCGATGCGGCGCAAAACTTCAGTTGCCTCACGATCGTCAGGCTTGAGGTAGTACACGTCGTGCTGCGCTACGAGCGGAGCACCAGAATCCTTTGAAAGCTGCACGATCTCCTGCATGCGTTTTTCATGTCCGTCCACGCGTGGGTGGTGCGATATCTCAAGGTACACGTTTTCTTTTCCGAAGATGCTCTGATACTCGGCAAGCGCGGCAGCAGCGCCTTTCGGGTCGCCCGCCTTGAACGCGAGCGCCACATCGCCTGCAAACGAGGGGAGGAGCGCGACGAGCCCGGCTGCGTGTTCGCGCAGGATCTCGCGGTCCATGCGCGGCCGCTCATTGAATCCTTCGAGGAAGGAGCGCGTCACGAGCTTCATGAGGTTCCCATATCCCTCGTTATCGAGCGCGATAAGCACGATGCGGGAGCGCTTCTCATTGTGCTCGCGGTCATGACGCGACCCTGGCGCGACGTACGCGTCTACGCCGAACACGGGCTTCACGCCCTGCTTCTCGCACTGCTTGTAGAACTCGACGGCGCCATGCAGGTTCCCTGCATCAGTCAGTCCCACAGCGTCCATACCCTCGGCCTTTGCGGCTTTCACGAGCTCCGGGACCTTCGGGAGGGCCTGAAGGAAGGAGTAGTGCGAGTGCGCGTGGAGATGGACGAATCCCGGCATGGGGTAAGAATACCAGACCCGCCCGAGCGCGTGTGATATCGTTTCTCTATGGCAGGGAAGCGCGGATTTACGCTCATCGAGCTCCTGGTGGTGATCGCCATCATCGGCATCCTCTCGTCGGTAGTGCTCGCATCCCTTAATACGGCGCGCGGCCGAGCGCGCGACTCGAGCCGCCAGTCGGAGCTGCGCCAGATGCAGACCGCGATGCAGGCGTACTATCTCCAGACTGGCACCTATCCAGCGAATCCGACCCCGAGCAGCGCGACCTACTCAAACTCACCTAATTGGCAGACCATCTGGCAGCCGATCATCGATGCCGGGCTCATAAGTTCGGCGCCGACCGGACCGACCGGAAGCGATTATCGCTATTACACCTACGGCGCCGGCAGCACACAGGGCGCGATGCTTGTTACGGTTCTCGAGGCTGCGACTCCCTCGAACGGATACCCAGGAACCTGCCGTCCGTTCTCGGGGGTGAACTGGTGCAGGAGCGATATACAGACGCGGGAATGGTGCCTGTGCAACCCGTACTAGGCGTATGATCGTCGTCGGGGTGGATGAAGCGGGACGCGGTCCTCTAGCGGGACCTGTTGCTGTGGGCGCCGTAGCCGTAGAAGAAGGATTCGATATACTCACCGCGTTCCCGGGACTGAACGACTCGAAGCAGCTTTCCGAGAAGAAGCGTGAAGCGCTGTTTGCGCTTTTGCAGCAGGCAATCCGCGACGGACACGTGCGCGCCACCGTTACGCTCATAAGCGCTGAAGAGATAGATGGGAAGGGGATCGCGCACGCGGTGCGGCACGGCGTATGGAAAGGGGTGCGCAAGCTCCTCCCTGATCCTGAGCACGGGAAGGTATGGCTCGACGGCTCCCTGAAGGCGCCGCCGGAATACAAGCAGGAGACCGTCATAGGAGGAGACGGGATTGTTCCTGCCATCATGCTCGCGTCCATCGCGGCGAAAGTAACCAGAGACCGGTACATGCAGAAGCTCGATACCGCATATCCTTTATATGGATTCGCGGTACACAAGGGATACGGCACGAAGGCGCACCGGGACGCGATCCGGGAACATGGTCCGTGCGAAGCACACCGGAAGAGCTTCCTCCGGAACGTTTTGAAATAGGTAAGGGCCCGGCCGAAGCCGAGCCCTCGAAGCCAGGTTGCCCTGACTTTAGGCGCACAGGTCAGTGCAGATGATTGCGTCGTCTGTACAGACCTATGCGAGAGCGCAGTGTCAGGCGCTCATGATTTGAAAGATCCTCCCTTCAGTTAACTTCCCGGGAGAGAGACACGCTCTCGCGGGGGTGGGTCCGTTTGGCTCTTCCTCGTTTTCATATCCCGATAATCCTACACAGTTCGGGTTAGAAGGTTGGGTTGAACCGGACAGAGCCTGCTCATGCTGGTCTCTGGCCGCTGCCGCTCGTTAATGCGAACGAGGGCAGTATATTCTCTATAGCACCAGCCTCGGGAAATACCAAGGAAAACCGTACCCCTTCCGCAAATAAATGCCGTATGGTATGGTGTCCCCACTATGACCGTACGAATGCGCCATACCCGTTCTCACACCCGCAACCGCCGCAGCCATCACGCGCTGTCGGAGGGTGCTATCGTGAAGGACAGGGAGTCCGGCAACCTCCGCCTCCCGCACCGCGTGGACGAAGCGACCGGCATGTACAAGGGCATGCAGATCGCGCAGCCTAAGGCGAAGAAGGCTAAGGGCAAGAAGGAGGGTCGCGGCGAGCGCTCTCAGATCGAAGTGATCGACACTAAGCCTGAGGCTGAGAAGAAGGAGCAGAAGAAGACCTCCATCCTCAGCAAGAGCACGAAGGGTCGCTCCACGACTCGCTCTGGTTTCGGAGGCGGCTCAGGCTCCTAGGTCTCTCCAGAAAAGATATGCACAGCACCCGCCTCTGGCGGGTGCTGTGCTTTTACCGCTATACTGTCTTCACGCTCTTTCCATATGGCCAATAGACATCTTGCGCGCTCAGTCGTTCTCCAGACTCTCTTCGAGTGGGATACCTCTCGCCTGTCTGACGTTGATGCGACCGATGCGCTCCAGCGTAACGTCGATGAGTTCGGCGGAGATGATACGGATAAGCCATTCATGGAAACCCTCCTCGCAGGCGTGCTCGCAAAACGTGCGGACCTCGATCTCGTTATAACGAAAGCGGCACCGGACTGGCCACTTGAGCGCATCGCGCCGGTGGATCGCAATATCCTCCGTATCGGTTTGTACGAGCTCCTGTTTGCGGATCGCACGCAGGTGCCGGCGAAGGTCGCTATCAACGAGGCTATCGAGCTCGCCAAAGTATTCGGCGGAGATTCTTCCGGCCGGTTCGTGAACGGCGTGCTCGGCGCCGTATATAAGGAGCTCGGCGAGCCGGGCAAGGACGAGAAAGGAAAGAAGGACCGCGTGCGTCGTGAGGACCTTCCGGTCGAGGAGCTCGGAGGCGCCATCGTCTACGCGTATCACGAGGGCCAGTACTATCTCGCGCTCGTGCATGACGTGTTCGGACACTGGACCCTGTCTAAAGGAAAGATTCCCGAAGGTATGTCGGTAGAAGAGGGAACCGTGGACGGGCTCAAGGACGAGCTCGGGCTTCCTGCTGTCATCAAGGCGAAGATCGGCGAGAACGAATACGTAGCGTCGCATCCTGAGAAGGGGAAGACCCGCAAGCACGTGTCGTACTTCCTCGCGGAGTCCCCGTACATGGAGCTCACGCTCGAGAAGAAGGGCGGACTCGATGATGCGCGCTGGTTCCGCCTTAC
Organism: Minisyncoccota bacterium; assembly: GCA_036405415.1. Classification (GTDB taxonomy): domain Bacteria; phylum Patescibacteriota; class Minisyncoccia; order Phycocordibacterales; family Phycocordibacteraceae; genus C7867-001. The sequence continues at coordinate 6,478 of DASWXP010000001.1, read as the reverse complement.
CGACATACTCGAGCTCAATTTCTATGACGACATGCTTCCGATCGTCACGGAAGCGGTCCAGAAGCTTCTCGACACGAAGCGTTGATTCTCCGCCATATTCTGGTATAATCCGCCCCAATGTCTGATTTCTCGGCACATGCGGCGGCGCTCGGCGTCTCCTTCAAGAACCTCGACCTCTTGGTCGAGGCGCTGACGCATCGCTCGTACCTGAACGAGCACCGCACCGGCGGGAACCACAACGAGCGCCTCGAGTTCCTCGGGGACGCGGTGCTTGAGCTCGCGGTTACGCGCTTCCTGTTCGAGCGCTTCCCGACGAAGCCCGAAGGCGACCTTACGGCGTACCGCGCCGCGCTCGTGAACACCGTATCGCTCGCAGAAACGTCCGAAGCCCTCGGCGTCAACGACATGCTCCTGCTTTCGAAGGGCGAGCGCAAGGATACGGGCCGTGCGCGCGAGAACATCCTCGCCAACGCGTTCGAGGCGATCCTCGGCGCCATCTACCTCGATCAGGGATACGAGAGCGCGGAAGCGTTCGTAGCGAAGCACCTCTACCCGAAGATCGATGCGATACTCGCTAACCGCAGCTGGCAGGACGGTAAGAGCCACTTTCAGGAGGTGGCGCAGGAGAAGCGCGGCATCACGCCTACCTACAAGACTATCCGTGAGGAGGGCCCGGACCACGACAAGAAGTTCACGGTCGGCGTGTTCCTTGGAAACGAAGAGGTTGCGCGCGGCGACGGCAAGAGCAAGCAGGAGGCGGAGCAGGCAGCAGCCCAGGCAGCTCTTGACATTTTCTAAATAATACAATATAGTTTTTGCAGAGCCTGCGCCTTCTGCGCCGGTACGGAGAACCTCGTAATGAACCGTTTCGTCATGTTCTGGCTCGCCGTTACGGCGGGCCTGGTATGCGCCGCGACGTATGCGGCCTCGGTCGTCTATCCCCTCGGAGACGTGGTGATGTGGACGGCCGTGGCCGGTGGCGCGGTCGCCGCCATCGCGGCGTGCTGGTACGGCCACGAGATCAGCGAAGCGCGCTGGATGGTCACGCTGCTCCTGGCCCTCGGCGTCGTGTTCATGCTGAGCGACGCCTACAATCCGGGGTTCAACCCGGAGGCGGCCGTGAAGCTCGGCATGGCCCTCGCGTTCGCGAGCCTGATCGCCCTCGGCTGGACGGTCGGCAACATGATCCGCAAGCCCGAGTAAACCTGCACGAACGTGCACGCCGCCCCCTGTCTGCAAAGGCACGGGGCGGCTTTTCCATACGCTATACTGTTTTTGAAATGCTGAAGCGTCTTGAGATAGCGGGATTCAAGTCCTTTGCGAAGAAGACTACGCTCGACTTCTCGTCGAGCGTCACGAGCGTCGTGGGTCCGAACGGCTCGGGAAAGAGCAACGTAGCGGAAGCGTTCCGCTTCGCGCTCGGCGAGCAGTCCATGAAATCGATGCGCGGGAAGCGCAGCGAGGACCTCATCTGGTCCGGTTCCAACATGGCGCCGCGTGCCAACCGCGCTGCCGTGACCATCTACTTCGATAATACGAAGCGCATCTTCCCGAAGCTCGAGTTCGACGAGGTCTCGGTTGAGCGCGCGGTGTTCCGCGACGGGGCGAGCGAGTATGCGATCAACGGATCGAAGGTGCGCCTTCGGGACGTGCAGGAACTGCTCGCAACCGCGAACATCGGCGAGACGGGGCATCACATCATCTCGCAGGGCGAAGCGGACCGCATTCTCACGGCCCAGCCGCGCGAGCGCCGCTCGATGCTCGAGGACGCGCTCGGGCTCCGCGTATTCGAGTTCAAGAAGCAGGAGGCGGAACGAAAGCTCGAGCGCACTGAAGAGAACGTCGCGCAGGTAGAAGCGCTCCGCAGGGAGATCGCACCGCACATCAGGTTCCTCGCCAAGCAGGTGGAGCGCCTCGATCGCGCAGAGGAGCTCGCAAAGGAGTTGCGCGCAGCGAGCCAGACGTACTTCGCTATCGAGGAAGCGTACCTGAGAGAGGAGCGTCGCGGGACTGAAGGGAAGCTCAGCGTGGTTAAGGAGAAGCTCGCCTCTCTTGAAGCGGAACTCGCAGTATTCGAGGAACGCGTCACCACGGACGCCGAAGGCATGCGTCGGGGAGAAGCCGTACGTAAGGCCGAGCGCGAGCTCGATCGCCTTACGAGCGAGCGCTCGGAGCTCGCACGCGAGATAGGGCGCATCGAGGGCGCCTTGAACGCCGCGAAGCAGCGAAGCGCTATGGTTGCCCGCGATCCGTACGTGAAGGTGCCGCGCGAGGACCTGAAGGCGCTTCGTGAGGAAGTGGAGCGCCAAGCGGACGCGGTCGAGAACGCAGAGCCGGGAGCGATCCATGCAGCCCTAAAGACGCTGCGTGCCGCGGTGTTCGCGTTCTTCGAGCGGTACGGCACCGGAAACGACGACATCCTCCTCGAAGAGGAGCAGGCAGCGCATGACCTTGAAGCGAAGCGCGCGGAGCTTTCCGTGCGCGACAACGCGCTCGAGGACGCGGTGTCCCAGGCACGAAGCGCGCTTTCGAAGGCGCGCGAAGCATCCATGGCATACGAGGAGACCGGACGCGAACAGAACCGAAGATTGCTCGAGCTCGCGGACGAGAAGGCTACCGCCGAGAGCGAGCGCGCGAGACTCTCCGCGCGCATGGGAGAGCTCGATTATCTTTCCGAGGAGATGGAACAGGGAAGGCGCGAGATCGTGGCCTTGGTTGGCGTGAACGCCCTTTCATACGAAGCGCTCGAGCGGCTTCCTGAGGAAGAGAGGCGCGTGCAGGAAGACAGGAAGCGCTCCATGGAGCGGCTCAAGATCCGTGTCGAAGAAGCAGGGGGAGGCGGCGAGGACGTGCGCACCGAGTACAAGGAGGCTACCGAGCGCGAAGCGTTCCTCGCAGGGGAGCTCGAGGACCTCGCGAAGTCCGCGGCAGGGCTTAAGGAGCTCATCGCGGACCTTGATACCGAACTCCAGAAGTCGTTCGCGGACGGCCTGCAGAAGGTGAACGCGTCCTTCGGTGAGTTCTTCTCGCTCATGTTCGGCGGCGGCGGCGCGCGTCTCGTGCTCGAGGAGCTCGCGCAGCCGGGATCCGAAGACGAAGACGAGGAGGAATACGAGGAGAAGCCTGTACGCGGGAAATACCAGAAGCCGGGCATCGAGATATCCGTGAACCTCCCGAAGAAGCGCGTGCAGGCACTCATGCAGCTCTCAGGCGGCGAGCGCGCGCTCACGTCCATCGCGCTCATCTTCGCAATGAGCCAGGTGAACCCGCCGCCGTTCCTGATCCTCGACGAGACCGATGCCGCCTTGGACGAGGCGAACAGCCGCCGCTACGGCGACATGATCGAGAGCCTCTCGAAAAAGTCCCAGCTCATCGTCATCACGCACAACCGCGAGACCATGAGCCGCGCGGGCATCCTCTACGGCGTCACGATGGGCGCAGACGGCATCTCGAAGCTCCTTTCGGTGAAGTTCGAGGAGGCGATGGCGGTTGCAAAATAGCCTCCCGAGGTCGATATTCTTATCCCCATGGACGCCTCCTGAGGAAGGCGTATGCTTTTTGTACTAACTAGCTATTACGTATGACTGAAGACCAGCTGATCGGGAAGAAGGTACCAGACGTGACGTTCAAGACCCGCGTGCGGGACGAGTCCGTGGGCGGAGAGAACCCGTTCCGCTGGCAGGACGTGACCACCGCGGATCTTTTCCTAGGCAAGAAGGTGGTGCTGTTCGGCCTTCCGGGCGCGTTCACGCCGACCTGCTCCTCGACGCATGCTCCGGGCTACGAAGCGAAGTACGAGGAGTTCCAGGCCGCGGGCGTCGACGACGTGATCTGCTTGTCCGTCAACGACGCGTTCACGATGTATCAGTGGGGCCAGAAGCTCGGCCTCTCCAAGGTACGCATGCTTCCGGACGGGAACGGCGAGTTCACGCAGAAGCTCGGCATGCTCGTGAAGAAGGAGAACCTCGGCTTCGGCAATCGCTCATGGCGCTACTCGCTTCTCGTGGAGGATGGCGTGATCAAGAAGGCATTCATCGAGCCGGGCTTCTCAGACAACTGCGAGGATGATCCGTTCGAGGTGTCGGATGCTGAGACCATGCTTGCGTACCTTAAGGACGCGTAAGCCGGTATGGGAGCCTTCGCCTACTTCACGCACAACGTCGGAAAAGCTGCCGACCTCCTCAGCCTCACGGACGAAGAACGCGCTTCCTTCCTGAATCCGGACAGGGTGCTGCGCGCTACCTTGCAGGTCGCGATGGATGACGGCAGCACGAAAGAATTCCCTGCGTACCGCGTGCAGTTCGACAATTCTCGCGGCCCGTACAAGGGCGGCATCCGTTTCCATCCCGAGGCGGACGAGGACGAAGTATCCGCGCTCGCAGCGATGATGGCTATCAAGTGCGCGGTCGTGGACATCCCGTTCGGAGGCGCCAAAGGCGGCGTGACCGTAGACCCGAAGCACCTCTCGGAAGGAGAGCTGGAGCGGCTCTCTCGCGCGTACGTACAGGCGTTCGCGGAACATCTGGGTCCCGATACGGACGTACCGGCGCCGGACGTATACACGAATCCGCACGTCATGGCCACGATGCTCGACGAGTACGAGAAGATAACCGGCGCGCCAGCCCCTGCCATGATCACGGGGAAGCCTTTGGAGAAAGGCGGCATCGTAGGGCGCGATACCGCGACTGCGGACGGCGCCCTGTATGTGCTCGAAGCGGTGCTCGAGGATCAGCACCGGAGCCTCGAAGGCGTTGAGGTGTCGATCCAGGGCGCAGGGAACGCGGGTGCACAGGCTGCACGTCTCGTGGTCAAGGACGGCGGGAAAGTAGTCGCGCTTGCGGACAGCAGCGGCACCTTGCTCAACGAATCAGGCATCGATGTGAACGCCGTGCTCGCCTTAAAGGAAGGCGGAAAGTCAGTGCATGACGCTACCGCATACGGCTCGCCTGGGAATGCGGAAGATGTGATCGCAACTGCGTGCGACGTGCTCGTACCGGCGGCTCTTGAGGACGCGGTAACGGAGAGGAACGCAGGTTCGGTCATGGCTACCGTGGTGCTTGAGGTTGCGAACGGCCCGGTCACGCCGGAAGCGGACGACCTTCTTACGGCCCGCGGCATCGGCGTGATCCCGGACGTGCTCGCGAACGCGGGCGGCGTCACGGTCTCGTATTTCGAATGGCTCCAGAACCGCTCGGGCGAGACCTGGGACCGTGCGCGCGTCACGGAGCGGCTGAAGGCTACGATGCGCGACGCGTACCGGGACGTGGCGGATTTCGCGCACGAGCGCGGCATCACGATGCGCGAAGCCGCCTATGCACTCGCGCTTACGCGCATCCTCGAAGCGCGCTAGGATACCCGTATGAAGACATACCAAGGAGCCTGCCATTGCCGGAACGTGCGCTACGAGGTCGAGCTCGACCTCTCGCAGCCTGCAATGGAATGCAACTGCTCGTACTGCGGCATGAAGGGCCTCATCCTCCAGTTTACGAATCCTGAGAACTTCAAGGTCTTGCAGGGAGAGGAGGAGCTGAAGACGTACAAGTTCAACAAGCATGTGATTGACCACCTCTTCTGTACGGACTGCGGCGCGCAGCCATTCTCGAGAGGCACTAAGCCTGACGGCACGGAAGCTATCGCGATCAACCTGCGCACTCTGGACGGTATCGCTATCGATACGCTCAACCGCTTCAAGCACGACGGGAAGAGCACATAAGAGAAAAGGCGCCCGAGGGGCGCCTTTTCCTATTTCTTGACGATCGCGAAGTCGAGCTCTCGTTCTGCGAGCCGTGCGTCCACGAGCTTCACGCGTATCGGGTCTCCGAGCGCGAACTCGGTCTTCGACTTCTCTCCGATGAGGCGGTAGCGCTTCTCGTCATAGACGAAGTAGTCGTCGCCGAGCTCGCGCACGCGGATCATGCCTTCGGCGCGGGATTCGGTGAGCTCCACGAAGATGCCGCGATCGGAGACGCCGGAGATAACCGCATCGAATTCCTCGCCGATGTGCTCCGCCATGTATTCAACCTGCTTCATCTTGATGGAATCGCGCTCCGCTTCCACCGCAGCAGCCTCGCGCTCGGACGAGCGGGTCGCGAGCGCATCGAGCTCCGCGTACTCGCTCTTATCGAAGGCGCCTTCTACGGTGTAGTGCTTCGCGAGGCGATGCACCAAGAGGTCCGGGTAGCGACGGATCGGGGAGGTGAAGTGCGTATAGAACTCAAACGCCAAGCCGAAGTGGCCGATATTCTTGGTCGAGTACACCGCCTTCGCCATGGAACGGAGCGCCGCGGTCTTGATGAGGTATTCCTCAGGCTTGCCCGCAACTTCCTTGAGGAGCGCGTTGATATCCTCACCCTTCACCTTCCCGGCCTGGACCGGGAGCTGGTATCCCATGACGCGCAGGAATGCAGCGAGGTTCTCGATACGGTCCGCGTCCGGAGAATCATGGATGCGGTATATGGTGCCACCCACGATGCGCGCC